>CAYURT010000022.1:22262-45446 GCA_964447215.1 uncultured Mycobacterium sp. | reverse complement strand
CGCGAGACCGCGTCGGGATCGATCGGCTCGATGGGCAGGTCGGGCAGCATCGAGCCGACCGTCTTGCCCAGCAGCGCGGTCCACCGCGACACCTGTGCGTGCGCGGCGATCGCCGGGCCCGAGAGCACCATGAGGTCGTAGTCGCCGACGTTCTCGCTGCCGTAGGCGAAGACGATCGCGCCGCCCATGCTGTGCCCGAGAACGATTCGCGGGATCCCGGGGTAGTCGGCGGCGGCGGTGGCGACCAGCGTGCGGTAGTCGTCGGTGAACTCCGACATGTGGCGCACCCGCACCCGCCGGCCGCCGGCCCGGCCGTGGCCGCGATGGTCCAGCGCGTAGGTCACCAGTCCGGCCGCGCCGAAGTGCTGCGCCACGTGGTCGTAGCGGCGGGCGTGCTCGCCGAAGCCGTGCGCGAGGATGACGACGCCGCGCGGCGCGACGTCCGGGGTCCACACGTCGTAGACGATGGGGACACCGCCGACGCCGGTGAACGTGCGCTCGGTGCGGGTGGTGACCATGGACCGAGGGTAGCGGCCCCGCCCGCGGCATCGGACCCGGGTCCCACGGGCAGGTCGCTCGCGGTCCCAGCTCAGCCAAATCGACAGTGCCCGTTCGTGATACGCGCGAGGTCCGACGGAGACCCTACCGTGACTTTTGTGGTGACAGTGGTGCTGCTGGGTTTATTGTTGTTTGGCCACACCGGATCCCACCCGAGGAAGGGCGCCCGTGCCGAGCCCAGCCGCAACAGTCCGCCGCGTCGTCGCGGCGTGTCTGGCCGCGATCGTCGGAGCGTCGACCGCCCCGGTGGCCTCGGCCGCCGAGGGCCTCGACAAGCTGGCGCTGGCGATCGCCAACACCCGCGGCAGCTATCTGGTGTACAACTTCGGCGCCGGGCATCCGATGCCCCTGCTCAACGCCGCCGGCAACGCCTACGAACTCTCCGGCGGCGGACATCTGATGATCGTCAAGTCGGCCTCCCAGCGGCTGGCGCCCCGGCTGCTGGCCGACTCCCACCGGGGGTTCCAGGCGCGCTGCGAACAGACCCCCGGCGCGCGCACCCGCGAGGGCCTGATGCAGGCCTCCGAGACCTACACCCCGCTGCAGGCGTGGGAGGTGCTGGGGCGGCCGACGATCGCGGTCAACGCGAACTTCTTCGACGTCCGCGGCCAGCAGGGCGGCTCGTGGAAGACGACCGGCTGCAGCTCGCCGCTGGGGGCCTACATCGACACCACCGGGTCACTGGGACGGACGAACCTGGCGGTGACCGGAACCCTGGCCTACGCCGGAAAGCAGGCCCTCTCCGGCGGTAACGAGGTGTGGACGGCACTGAGCACGATGATCATCCCGGTGCGGGGGGCGCCCTATGTCATCACCCCCGACGGGCCGGACGACTACGACTACGCCTCCGGGGAGATCAACCGGCTGGTCGCCGCGGGCACCCGGTTCGTGGCGGTCAGCGGTGTGGGGCTGCTCTCCCCCGGCGACACCGGTCAGCTCAACGACCCGGGTCCCAGCGCGGCGCGGACCGCGATCGCCTACGCCCGGGACAAGGACGAGTTGTACGTCTTCCAGGGCGGCAGCTACACCCCCGACCAGATGCAGGACCTCTTCCGCGGCCTGGGTAGCGACACCGCCGTCATGCTCGACGGCGGCGGGTCCTCGGCGATCGTCGTCCGGCGGGACAGCGGCGGCATGTGGGCCGGGGCCGGCTCCCCGCGGGGGTCCTGCGACACCACCGCGGTCCTGTGCGACTCCCGCGAGCGGGCGCTGCCGAGCTGGCTGGCGTTCAACTGATCCCGGCCCGGGACCTCACAGCTTGGGGGTCAGGTCCAGCGAGGTCACAGTGGTCATCTTGGTCACCAGCCACCGGGTTCCCTCCCGCTTGAGATTCAGGCGGTAGGACACGTATTTCATGGACGGCAGGGGCGCCTGCGGCGTGCTCGACAAGGAGTTGGTGTAGACCAGCGCGGTGGCCTCGTCGCCGCTGACCGACTCGACCGCCGCGGCCACGACCTCGGTGCTGTTGCTGACCTGGGCTTGTTTGTTGGTCGCGGCGATGGCATCGACGAACTTGCGGTACTGGTCCTCGAAGTCGCCGGACAGGTACTTCGCCGCGCGGTCGGGCAGCGCGTCCATATCGTCGGGGGTGTAGGTCCACAACGTGTTGATCGCCTCGGCGGCCGTCGTGGCGATCGTCAGTTTGGTCACCACGGCGGCGCGGGACACCACATAGGGTTCGACAGCGGCGGCGGCGAGGGCGCAGGCGACGACGAACGTCGCCGCGGCGGCGATGATCGCGGTCCTGGTGCGGGAGCGGGACTTCGGCTCGGCGGCAGGGGCACTCTCTTCTGGGGCGCTGCCCTCCGGGGCGGCGCTCTCTTCCGGGGCGGCGCTGTCCTCAGCCGCGGTGGCCTCTTCCGGGGCGGCACTCTCCTCCGCGGCGGTCGCGGCGTTCTCCTCAGCCGCGGTGGCCTCTTCCGGGGCGGCCTCGTCGGTCGCGGCGGTCTCCTCGACCGGAGTCTCGGCCTCGGTCTCGGATTCGGTCAGATCACCTGAAGCAGGCTGCTGATCTTCCACTGCCCCTCCTCCTTGGTCGCGGTCAGCACCCAGCGGTTGCCGCTGTCGATCTTCGTGCCGTCCGGCAGCTTCGTGGTGGTCCGCGCGGCCGCGACCAGGTCGGCGCTGCCGTCGTCGTTCCACCGTTCGATGCCGACCGCCTCGACGGTGCCCTTGGTGGGTTCGGCCTGGGCCACCTGCACCACGATCTCGTTCATCCGCTCCGTGAACTGCGCGGCGAAGGGGCCGGTCGCGCGAGCGAGGATCCCGTCGGCATAGTCGTTGGCGTTGAACGGATCCGGTGAGGTGAACTGGGTGATGAAGGAGCTGACGTCGGACAGCACCGCAGCGTCGCGGACCGCGTCGCGGCGATCGGCTTCCCGTTGGACGAGCACCAGTCCGCTGAGCGCCACGGCCCCGGCCATGGTCAGCGCCGACGCGGCGGCCACCAGCGGCAGTCCCCAGCGGCGCGGCGTGGGGTCGGGCATGCGGAAGTTGGGCGCGCTGCCGGTGTCGACCTTGCGGACCGGGCTCATGATCCCGCCCTGGCGGTGTTCGGCTGGGCGAGCACCACGATGTTGGACACCTGCCAGCGGTCCGCCCGTTTCTCGAAACTGACCCGCAGCGTCGCGGTGATCAGCCGCTGCTCTTTTCCGGTGCCGCGCTGGCCGTGCATCAGCATCAGCATCTCGGCGCGGTCCGCCTCGGCCGACAGCACCGCGCTGTTGGTCGACCAGTACTCGTTGTCCACCGGGCCGGCCTTGGCGACCGCCTCCTGCTGGGTCACCAACTGCGGGCGGTAGTCGTCGGTCACCAACTGCTGGGCGCGGGCGAAATCCTCGTTCGCACTGTTCGCCCCGTAGCTGAGAACCTGCGAGACGATCTTGGGGCCCTGCTCGGCGATCTCCGCGCGGGCCTGCTGCACCGCCCGCTCCGGGCGGTTGACCGAGAAGTAGCCCGCGCCGGCCACCGCCACGGCCAGCACCGCCGCGGCGACCACGACTATCACTGCCCGCCCGCGCCGGGTCGGCACCGGGACGCCGGCGGCGTCCTCGAGGCGGTGGACCTCGGTGCCGGTGGCAATGTCGGCGAGGGTGCGGCCACGGGCGTCCCACAGCGGCCAGAACCAGCCGATCGGCGGGATGGTGTCGATCAGATGAGCCAGTTCACGGGCCAGTAGCCGCCCGACGCCAGGGCGCCCGCCGTCCCTTCGGACCACCTCGATACCGAACATCGACCGGCCCAGGCTGCGCCCGGTGATGGCGGGCAGCACGATCCGGTTGACGGCCATCGCCAGGATGAGCAGGGCGGCCAGGACCACGCAGCACCACCACAGCCAGCCCTGCCGAGGGGCCGCCCACAGCGTCAGCAGAACGACCGCCAGAACCGTTGCGCCGCAGAGGACGTCGACGGCGAAGGCGGCGGCCCGGGTGGACCAGCCCGCCACCGCGCCGACCGGGGCCGACTCGGCCGATTCGTCGGTCTCGACGATCTGCTCGAGCAGTTCCGTCACTGACTTACCTGGTCCATCCTGGCGACTTTGTAGGTCCCGTCCTCCGGCGCCATCCGCACCCGGAGCCGGTAGCCCTGCTCCTCGCCCTGCTTCTCGGTGTTGGTCAGCTTCACCCGCATCGCGACCAGGATGTCCATCGAGCCGTCGGGGTTGTGACGCTCCACGGCGGTCCGCATCTGCGAGACCTCCACCTGGGCGTTCGCCGTCCGGTAGGCGTCGACCAGGAGTCCGCTGTAGAGCTGGGCCTGCATCGCGAAATCACCGGTGGAGCACTCGACGATCTTCGTCGCGCTCGCGGTCATGGCCTTGGCGTCGGGGGCCTGGGTGGCCGCGACGCACTCCTCGGCGGCGGCCAGAGCCGCGGTCTCCGCCCGCGCGGCCGAAGCGCTGCTGATGTCGGCCCACAGGGCCAGGCCGCCTCCGGCGGCCACCACCGCACTGGCCGCGAACAGCGCGACGACGGCTCGCCTGATCCGGGGGTCCGGGTCGGGGGTTGCCTGAGGCACCGGCTGTTCAGCGTCCCCGACCGGCTGTTCGGCGTCGCGGTTCTCCGCGTCGTCATCGGTGGGGGCCGGGTTCAACGGCTCTTCGGCGACAATGCGCTCCGCGTCGTCGCCGTCGGGCGGGACCTGATTCGCCGGGGTCGGGTCTAGCTGGCCGGAGCCAGCATCTCCTTCCATCCGTCGTCTCCTGTACTGCTCGAGTTGTTGACGCTGTAGGTGGCCCCGTCCGGACCGGTGACCTCGCCGCTGGCGGGGTTGTAGGTGGCCGCTTCGCCCTCCGCCGGAGTGTACGTGCAGGTGTCAGGCTGAGGCCAACCCGGCTCCCACGGCCCGGCACATCGCACCGAGCCGGATCCCGGCCGCGACAGCGGGTCGCTGATGATCGGCGCCGGCGGCGGCAGCAGCTCCGAGGCCAGCGGGTTCAGTCCGGTGTTGACCGACGGTGCCGGGATGACGGCACCGGGGTTGACCGGCTGGTCGCAGCGGGCACCGGGCGCCGGGCAGTTCAGGATCTGCTCGGGATCGCCGTACCAGGGGTTGGTGCCCAGCGGGGTGTAGGGCTCCTCGCCGCGGCACTCCTCCGGGGAGGGCGCCCGCTTGCCCGGCACGTCCGCGCACGGCATGTTGCGCGCACCGCGCACGCTGTTCGACGGCGTCTCCTGCGGGATCTTGCAGTACAGGCCCTTGGGGACGGGCGCCTCGCTGGTGTCGCTGAAGGACCGCCACTCCGAAGCCGGCAGGAATCCGGTCAGGCAGGGCGCCGGCTGGTTGATCGACAACCCGATGCCCTGGTAGGCGTAGCCGCCGGCGGGCCAGGTGGTGGTCTTGGCGATACCGCCGATCTGCGGCAGCACCACGAGAACCTGCTCCACGCCTTTGTTGTAGCGCTTGAGCATGTCGGTCAGGATCGACACGTTGGCCAGGGTCTGCGGCAGGGACTCCTCGATTCCGCTGAAGACGACCTCGAGCGCCTCGGCGGTCGGTGCGGCCTGCTGAAGTCCGCTGCGCAGGGCGGCGTCCTCCTGGACGACCTGCGCGGAGATCGAGTTCAGGTTGGCCGCCCAGACTCCAATCGCGTCGGCCGAGGTGACCTGGCTGTTCAGGATCGGCCCGGTGTTGCGGACGATGTCGGTGATGTCTTTGATGTTGACCTTCAAATCGCCGACCAGGGCCTGGGTGCCGTCGACCAGCCGCTGCAGCGACGGACCGAGATCACCGACGGCCATAGCGGTTTCGGTGAGCAGCGTGGGGATCTTGTCGGCCGGGATCGCCGCGAGCCCTCGGTTGGCGGCGTCGAGGGCCGGACCGATCGAGGTCGGCACCGAGCTCTTGGTGATCGTCTGCCCGTTCTTGAAGTACTCGTCGGGGTCGTTGGCCGACACCAGGTCCAGGTACTGCTCGCCGATCGCGGTCACCGAGTGCACGTTGGCCGAGGCGTCGATCGGGATCTTGTACTTGTTGCTGATCCGCATGGTGGCCTCGACGCCGTTGGCGGTCGGCTGCACGTCGGTGACCCGGCCGATGGTGGTGCCGCGGTAGGTCACGTTGGAGGTGCGGTACAGACCGCCCGAAGCCGGGAGCTCGGCCTTCAGGTAGTACTGCCCGATGCCGGCGACTGACGGGATCCGCAGGTAGTACAGGGCGAGCACCAGCAGCGCGACGATGGTCAGCAAGCTGAAGACTACGAGCTGGATGCGGGTGAACCGAGTCAGCATGTCGTGGTCACCTCCTCATTCGCCGCGCACGACGTAGGGCCCGCCGTCGCTCATGTTCGGATGCGGGGTGTAGCGGACGTCGGGGATCATCGTCGCCGGGTCCCGGCCCCACGACTGTTCCAGCGCGCGCAGCATGCCGGAGAACCCGGTTCCGGTGAGCAGGCCGTTGTCCAGCGCGCTCAGCGTCAGGTCCAGGGTCAGCGACAGGTTGAAGAAGTCGCCGCGCATCGCCTTGGACAGGTTGTCGATCGGGAACGGGTTGGTGATGAGGATCTTCAGTGCCTCCGGGAGGTACGGCGATCCCAGCGCCAGCTGCTTGAGCGGGCGCTGCAGCAGCCGCAGGTTGGTCTGCAGGTCGGCCTGAGCGGTTCCCAGCGTGTCGGCGGTGACCGTGCTGAACCGTCCGAGCGCCTCGATGGCGTCGGTGATCCGGTTGCGGGCGTCGGCGAGGTAGCTGGCCAGCGGGGGCAGATCGGTCAGCAGCCGGTCGACCGTGGCGTTCTGGTTGGCCACGATCTTGAACAGCTCGTTGGTCGAGTCGATCGCCCGGGCGATGTCGTTGCGCTGCTGGTTGAGCTGGTCGGTGAAGGTGTTGAACTTGCCGAGGAACGCCCGGATGGCCTCGGCGTTGCCGTTGAGCAGGTTGTTGGCCTCGGTGGCGATCACCTCGAGGTTGGAGATCCCGCCACCGCGCAGCACGATCGCCAGGCTGGCCAGGGTCCGCTCCACCGTCGGGAACGACGAGGAGTTCTTCACCGGGATGGTCGCCCCGTTGCGCAGCGGCTGGGACGAGGGGTTGTTCGGCGGGGCGAGCTCGAGATGCTGAGTGCCCAGGATGCTGGACTGGCCGATCTTCGCCGTGGCGTTCGCCGGGAGTTCGATCCCCGGCTGCAGGCCCACGGTCAGGGTCGGGATCCAGTCCTTCAGCTCGATCGCCCGGACGGTGCCGACGGTGACGTCGGCGACCCGGACGCGGCTGTTGACGTTGAGCGCGAGGGTGTCGGGCACCTGGACGTAGATGGTGGTCCGGTCCTCACCGGTGCCGGGGCCGACCGGCAGCGGCACGGCCGCGATGCCCTTCCATCCGCACGAGGACAGGGTCATCACGGTGACGCCGAACACCAGGCCACGCCAGCTGAACCGGCGCAGGCCGGCGGCCAATGATCTCACTGTCCCGCTCCCGTCTCAGCCGGCAGGGCCGGACCACTCGATGCCGCCGGAGCCACGGCCGCGGGGGGCGGGCCGATCTGCTGCGATACCGGCAGCGGGCCGGGCACCACGCCCGGCGCGGGCGGAGGCGGCGGCGCGGGCTGCGGGTACCAGGGCGGCGGCAGCGGATTGTTCTGCCATCCGAACCCGTCGTAGGAGTTCGGCGCCGCTCCGCCGCGCGGACCGGCCGGCGGGATCGACGTCGGATCCGGGCCGCCCATCAGTGCGGCGAGCGAGTCGGGGGTCAGCATGGCCTCGGTGAAGGGCTGCACATCGACACCCTGCATGCCCGGGGCGACGATCCAGCCCGGCTCGTGATTGCCGTGGGAGAACAACGTGTCCCGCGACCAGATGCCGGGCACGGTGGTGTCCTTGTACCCCACCGGCGGACGCAGCCGCTCCTCGCTGTAGGAAACGTACTTCGGCAGCGTCTCGGCGGTGGAGAACTGGTTGACGCCGAAGGGCAGGAAGTTGAACTTGATGGCGTCGAGGACCGGGGCAAGGTACTGCGCGCACAGTTCGGCCGAGTCCTGATACCCCTGCCGGCTCCCGGCCTGGATGGCGCTGCAGACGAACTGCAGCGGGTTGGCGAAGCTGGGGATCGCCGGGATGGCGGTGATCGCGCCGTGGGCGGGGTGGTAGATCTGGGTGGCGTTGACGACCGCGGTCGGGTAGACGTGCATCAACTGCTCGAGGCCGGTGAGCGAGTCCGGCTGCACGATGGCCGTGGTGGCCTCCGAGAGGTTGTTGATGCTGGCGGTCAGCACCTCGCCGTTCTCGTCGACGAAGCTCCGCGCCGTGGTGAGCAGGCTGTCGATGTCCCGGACCGCCTGGGCCACTTCCTGATCGGAGTTGTTGAACGAGTTGGTGAAGGTGGCCAGGTCGTTGTTGAGCGCCACGAACTGCTGGTCGCTCTGACGCAGGGCGTTGACGAACAGCGCCAGGCTCTTGGTCACCCCGAACAGGTCGGTGCGGCCCTCGTTGAGGGCGGTGACCGCCTCCGAGAGCGCCTTGAAGGCGGAGTTCAGCTGCTTGCCGCGGCCATTGAGGCCGTCGGACAGCGAGGCCACGAACTCGCCGATCGGGCCCTGCGGCTGTTCCGGCGTCGGTCCCAGTTCGGTGATCAGCTTGTCCAGGTTGTTGCGGATGTCATCCCACTCCACCGGCGTCTGGGTCCGCTCGATGGGAATCACCGCGTTGTTGGCCAGCACCGGACCCCCGGAGTAGGGCGGGTCGAGCTGCACGGTCCGGGAGGCGACCACCGTCGGGTTGATGATCGACGCGGTCGCGTTGGCCGGCACGTCGTACTCGCTGCCGTAGCTGAGCACCACCTTCATCTGATCGCCGGCCGGCTCGATGCTGTCGACGGTGCCGACCGGCACGCCCATGATCTGGACCTTGTCGCCCGGGTAGAGCGCCAGGGCGTCACTGAAGTAGGCCGTCACCCGCTTGGTGGTGACCTTCTGGTAGAGGTTCCACCCGACCAGTGCCGCCACCACGGCGAGGATCACGACGAGCGCGCCGACCACAGCCGACCCCCGCGTCAGGCTCCCCAGGCGCCAAGAGCGTGCCTCCGCCACTGTCACTCACCTCCCGTATCGACAGGTGCGATGAGCTCGGACCCGGCCGGCACCGGAACGGTGCGGGCACCGGGCGGTCCGGGGGCGAACCCGGGACCGGGCGCACCGGGAACGAACGGTCCCATCTGGCCCGGAATGGCCGCGGCGGGAACGCCGTGGTTGATCGGTCCGGCCTCGGTGTTGGGCGCCGAGGTCATCACGTTGGGCGGGCCGTAGCCGCCCGGGACGGGGCCGTAGGGGCCCTGGCTCAGCCCGGCGCACGGCAGCGGATTGCCCGGAGTGGGCTTGCCGTCCGGCGGCGGGGTGTAGGAGCACGGCGAACCCGGTGGCACGGCCGGACCCGGGAACTCCGGGGTGCCTTCGAGCACCTGTGGAGCCGGCGGCGGGGCGCCGTTCGGGAAGCCGACGCCGTTGGGGTCGGGGAACTGGAAGGCCGGCAGGCCGGCGTTGCGCCAGAACTCCTGCGGGTCGATCCCACGTTCCTTGAACGCCGCGTCCACCCAGGGCTGCAGGATCCAGTAGGGCAGGATGTTGGCCACGGCCACCTTGAAGTAGGGACCCGAGGCGACGGTCTCGTTGAGCTGTGTCACGGTCCGGCCGCTCAGCGCCAGCGCCTCGGACAGCTCGGCCTTGCGCTTGACCAGGATGCCGCTCACGGTCCGCAACTGCTCGAGGACGTTGTTGAGGTTCGGGTTGTCGTCGATGAAACCGGCGAACTGCTGGGAGACCTGGGCGACGTTGGCCAGCAGGTAGTCGATGGCCTGGCCGCGCTGGTTGATCGCCCGCAGCAGCACCTGGGCGTTGACGAGCAGGCGGTCCACCTGCTCGCTGCGCTCACCGAGCACGCCGGCGACCTTGTTGGCCGAGGCCAGCAGATCCTTGACCTCCTGGTCCCGCTTGCCGATGGTGTCGGAGAATGCCGCGATGCCGTCCAGGGCCGCGCTCAGGTTCGGGGAGAACTGGTCGACGGTCTCGGCCAGGGTGGTCAGCGACCGCTTGAGCACCTGGGTGTCCCACTGCGAGGTGGTGCGGGTCAGGTCGGAGAAGGCGTCGTAGAGCTGGTAGGGCGTGGTGCTCTGGGTCAGCGGAAGCACCGCGTTGGGCCGCAGGTTGCTGTTGCCGCGGGGCTCGATCTCCACGACCCGTTTGCCCAGGATGGTGTCGGTGCGGATCGACAACCGACTGTCGCTGCCGATCCGGTTGTGGCCCAGGGTGAACCCGACGAGCACCCGGTCACCCTTGATCTCCAGTGATTTGACCTCGCCGACCCGCAAGCCGGAGATGCGGACCTTGTCGCCGGCGATGATCCCGGCCGCGTCGGTGAACTCGGCGTAGTACTTGGGCGTGGCGAACAGCTGCGGCACGCTGGCGAAGCTCTGGCCGACGCCGACGATGAGCGCCAGCACCACGATGCCGAGTAGGCCTACCCGGGCGCGATCGGAACTTTGGAGGACTCTCATTGCGGCGTGCACCTTCCGCTGGGCTGCTGCCAGACCCTGACGGTGCGCACCGGTCCTCCGGGCTGCAGGCCGTTGAGCTTGAGCGTCAGGTCACACGCATAGAAGTTGATGAAGTCCCCGTAGACCCCGCCGATCCGGCCGATCAGCTTGGCCGCCTGCGGCAGTTTGATCAGGGTGTCCTCCAGGCTGGCGGCGTTGTCGACCAAGGGCTGCTGGAACTCCTCAAGGCGCGTGATGGTGCTCTGCAGCAGCGGGCGGTCGTCGCGCAGCAGGCCGGCCAGGGTGCCCGCGCCGTTGCTGATCCCGGCGATCGAATCGGCCAGCGGGTCGGCTCGGTTACGCAGACCGGTGATCAGAACCTCGAGGTCGTTGACCGTCTGGTCGAACTCTTTCTGATGCTTGACCACGGTGCCCAGCGTGGTGTTGAGGTTGGTGATGACCTCGCCGATGGCCTGGTCCCGGTCGGCGAGCGTGGCGGTCAGCTCGCCGGTCTGCTCCAGGATGTCGCTGATCGTGCCGCCCTGCCCCTGGAAGACGGTCAGCAGCGACGTCGCGATGTTGTTGACCTTCTCCGGCTCCAGCGCTTTGAACAGCGGCTTGAAGCCGCCGATGAGAGCGTCGAGGTCGAGCGCGGGCTGGGTGCGGGCCAGCGGGATCAGGCCGCCGGGCGGCAGAACCTGGTTGGCGCCCTCGCCGGAGCCACGCTCGAGGTTGACGTAGCGGTTGCCGATCAGGTCCAGGTAGCGGATGGTCGCGGTGGTCGACTGGTAGATCGGCAGCGCCTTGTCGACGTCCATCTCCACCAGCACGCGCCGGCCGTCGTCGGTCAGCTTGATCGAGGAGACCTTGCCGACCTCGACGCCGCCGGCCCGGACGAACTCGCCCTCCTTCAGACCGCTGGCATTGCTGAACATCGCCAGGTACCCGGTGGTCCGCTCGAAACGGAACTGACCGAACACCACCACGATGATGGCCGTGAAGAGCAGCAGCACCGCGGAGACGATGCCGAGTTTGATGGCCGTGCCTTTGATGCTCATGGGTTGATCGTGTTCTCCCCGACCTGGCGGCCCCAGACGTACTCGTTGACCAGAGGTTGACCCAACTCGAAGTGGTTGTAGGGCGCGATCGACACACCGGTGTCGGCCACAATCATCGGCGCGGGCCAGAAATCGTTGGTGATGTCCTGCCAGCAGCCGGGAGCACCCGCGGGCCCGCCCCGGGCGTTGACCCTGGGCATGTTGTCCGGATACACGTAGGGGTTCGGAGCGCCCAGGATCGGGGCAAGGACGTTCAGCGAGTAGCCGTTACCGCCCAGGGTGGCGTTGGCGACCGGAAGGGCCTCGGCGGCACCGCGCAGCGTGCACAGGATCGCCGGGCTGTAGGTGTCCAGCAGGGTCGACGTCGCGACCAGATCCGACAGGGCGCGCACCAGGTACGGCGAACCCTGCTCGAAGGTGCCGGCGGCGGTGTTGCCGAAGCCGGCGGCGGCCAGCAGGGCGGCGTCGAGATCGCCGCGCTGGCCGTTGATGGTCCGGGCGGTGATGGAGATGTTGTCCAGGGCGCTGAGCAGATCCGGGGCCGCACCGGTGTAGACGTCGGCGAAGCCGGCCAGCTGCTGCACGTCGTAGCGCAGCGTCGGCAACAGCGGGTTGAGTTCGTCGAGCGCGGTGTTGGCGTTCACGATCGCCTGGCCCAGCTTGGTGCCCATCCCGGTGAGGGCCTCCGCGGTCGCCGCCAGCGTCAGGTTGAGCTTGACCGGGTCGACCTTCTCGGCCAGCGAGGTCACCGTCTCGAAGATGGTGTTGAACTCGGTGGTGACGTTGGACGCGTCGATGATGTCGGCGCTGGTGATGCGTGCGGCGGTCGGGTTCTTGGGGCTCTTCAGCGAGACGTACTTGGTGCCGAAGATGGTGGTCGCCTCGATGGTGGCGTCGACGTTGGCCGGGACCAGCGGCGTGTAGCGCTTGTCGATCTCCATCTTGATCTCGGCGATCTCCCGGTCGCCGCGGCGGACCGCCGCGACGTCGGTCACCCGGCCGACCGGAAGGCCGTTGAGGGCGACCTTCGAGCCGGGGTCGAGCATCAGGCCCGCCCGGCCGGACTCCATGGTCAGCTTCGTCTTCGGGGTGAGGTCACCGCGGTAGGCGAAGACGACGAAAGCGGAGATCAGCGCGAAAATCAGCAGCATGATCAGCCCCGCGAGCTTGTACGGGGGTTTGCGCTGGACGTTCAGCGGTGCCGTCATGTCAGTGCCGCCATATCAAAGGGTCAGGTTGAAGTTGGCGTTGGCGCCGTAGAGCGCCAGCGAGGCGAACAGGACAACGATCACGATGATGATCAGCGAGGCGCGCATCGACTTCCCGACCGCCTCGCCCACACCCACCGGGCCGCCGCTGGCGTTGTACCCGAAGTAGCAGTGGTTGACCATCACGACCAGCGCGATGACGATCGCCTGCACGAACGACCACATCACGTCGTCGAGGCGCAGCAGCGTGAAGAAGTAGTGGTTGTAGGTGCCGCCGGACTGGCCGTAGAACAGCGTCGTGGTCAGCTGGGCGGAGAGGAAGTTCATGATGATGGCCATCGCGTAGAGCGGGATGATGACCACCATGCCGGCCAGGATCCGGGTCGACACCAGGTAGGAGATCGACTTGATGCCCATCACCTCCAGGGCGTCGACCTCTTCCGAGATCCGCATGGCGCCCAGGGTTGCCGTGGCTCCCGCGCCGACCGTCGAGGCCAGCGCCTGGCCGGTGACCACCGGCGCGACGATGCGGACGTTGACCAGCGCCGCCAGCCCCGCGGTGACCGCCTCGACGCCAAGGTTGCCCAGCGAGGCGTAGCCCTGGATGGCGATCAGCGTGCCGGCCGAGAGGGTGACGAAGCCGATGATGGCGACGGTTCCGCCGATGACCGCCATCGCCCCGGTGCCCAGCCCGATCTCGGCGATCAGCCGCAGCGTCTCCTTGCGGTAGTAGCGCAGGGCGTGCGGGATCTGCCCGATGGCCTGGATCGCGAACAGCGCGACGGTGCCGGAGCCCTCCAGCACCCGGCCCGGTGCGCCGGACAGCTTGTTGAGGCTGGCGTAGGCGCGCGGAAAACGGCTCCGCACCACCGATTCTGTCGCGGTCGCCATCTAGTTCCCCGTCCCGAACCGAACGCCGATCGTGGTCAGCACCACGTTGACCGCGAACAGCGCCACGATGCAGAGCACCAGCGTCTCGTTGACGGCGGTGCCCACACCCTTCGACCCGCCGGCGGTGGTCAGCCCGCGGTAGCAGCCGACCAGGCCGGCGATCAGCCCGAAGGTGAGCGCCTTGGTCAGCGAGATCATCACCTCAGGCAGCCCGGTCACCAGGGTCAGGGTCTGCACATAGGCGCCGGGCGACATGTTCTGCACGCCGACGCCGAAGATGAAGCCGCCGACCAGGCCGATCGTGATGACCGCGCCGTTGAGCAGGAACGCCACGAAGATCGAGGCCGCGACGCGGGGGACGACCAGACGGTGGATCGGGTCGATGCCCAGCACCTCGAGGGCGTCGATCTCCTCGCGGACCGTGCGGGCGCCGAGGTCGGCGCAGATCGCGGTGGAGCCCGCGCCGGCGACCACCAGCACCGTCACCAGGGGCCCGAGCTGGGTCACGGCGCCGAGCGCGGCGCCGGCACCGGACACGTCGGCCGCGCCGATCTCCTGGAGCAGCAGGTTCAGGTTGAAGATGATCAGCACCGTCATCGGGATGGCGACGGCCAGGGTCGGCAGGAAGGTCACCCGCAGCAGGAACCAGCACTGCAGGACGAACTCTTTCCACTCGAACGGCCGGGTGGTGGCCTTGGCGGTGAGCACGGTCATCCGGGAGAACCCGCCGACGGAGGACAGCGGCGACTGCATCCGGGCCCACAGGGAGCTCAGTGCCCCACTCGTCGCGGTGGCCATCAGATCCGCCCCACCGGACCGGTCACGGGAACGTCACCGCGGAACGAGAAGCCGTTCGGCACGTACCCTCCCTGATCCGAGTGATCCACGCCTCCTCGACCGGTGCTGGTGAGGAAGTCCACAGGAATGTACCCGATCCCCCGTGGGTGTTAGGCGGCAACGGCACTATTGATCTGTCGCCGGTTTTCCGACCCTTCCGAAAAGGGCTCTGAGCTGGGTCTTCAGCACCTTGCCCGGCGGGGTTTCGGGGCAGCGCCCCGACGATTTCCGGAGCCTCGGGGCGCTTCTAGTGGGCCAGTCGCCCGCCGGGGAACTCGAGAATCGCGGCCAGCGGCGGCCGGCATGGCGACTTCAGGTGCGGTCAACCGGAGGTGCACCGGAACCGCAACGGCGCCACGGTGATTCGCGGCACCGCGCCGGCGCTCATCCGGCGCCGAGTTGTTCGGCGCGCGCCTTGAGGTTGCCGGCCAGGTGGTCCAGCGCGTCGTTGACCAGCTTCTTGACCATCATGGCGGGCACCGCCATCGAGGTCTCGACGTCGAGGTCGACGGTGAGCAGGCTGGCTGCGCCCATCTCGACCACCGAGAAGAGCTGGTTCTGCTTGGTGAACAGGTCGCCCTGCTGCAGCACCGTCTGGATCTGGGCCGGGCCGGGGTAGTAGACGGCCTGGATGAAGGTCCCCTCGTAGCCCTGGACGGCCGTGTCTACCCGCAACTGGCTGGGTCGGCCGTCGTGGTAGCGGGCCAGCACGTAGACCGCCCGCACCTCCTCGTTCCACTGCGGGTAGGCCTCGAAGTCGGCCACGATCGCCAGGATGGCCGAGGCAGTGGCGTTGACCTCGACGGTCTTGCTCACCAGCGGCATCAGCGGCGCGCCTTCCCGGCCGGCGCCGCGACCCTGGCATCGCCCAGCGGAGCACGCTCCCGGGTCTTCTCGTCGCGGATCAGCCCACGCAGCAGCGCGGTACTGAACTCGGCGGCGATCTCCGCGGCGCTGCGGCGGCCGTCGGGCCGCAGCCAACGGTAGGCGCCCATCGTCATCCCGATGTAGCCCAGCGCCACCACGTGGGAGTCGCACTCGAAGAACTCGCCGCTGGCGATGCCCCGGTCGATCAGCCCGGCGACGTGCTCGTAGACCTGGGTCTCCTTCTCGCGGACCTCGGCGACCTGCTCCTCGGTGAACCATTCGGTGATGTAGGGCTGCTCCTGGAAGTACACCGCCGCCCCCTCGGGGTTCTCGGCGATGTTGGTCAGCAGCCGAACCGTGTACTGGTAGAGCGCCTCCCGGGCGGTCCAGGACGGGTCGTCGTGCACGGCGGCCAGGGTGTTCTCCGCGGCACGCCGGTAGATGTCGAAGAGGATCAGCGACTTGCTTGCGTAGTAGTGGTAGACGGTGGCCTTGTTGAGCCCGATGACGTCGGCCACATCGTCCATCCGGGTGCCGTGATAGCCGCGCGCGGCGAACAGCTTGGTCGCGACCGCCAGCAGTTCCTCGCGGCGGCTCGTCCCGTTCTCCGGTGGCATGAGTCCTCCCTATCAACTGGTTGGACAGTCTAGGCAATGAGTTGGTTCATCCCCCGCCGTGGACGCGACGGGATAGACTCCGGCTAGCTGGATGCCCAGTCGGACGCCAAGGAGGAATTGCGATGGATCCCAATCCCGACTACGACGCGACCGACGAGATCGAGTACTTCTTCAGCTGGCTGCCCTGGGCTCTGCGCGGCACCGACTGGACCGGGACTCCGGCCTACCCGCCGGTCTGAGCCTCGTTCAACCGCACCGTCTCCAGCGCCGCCCGGAACTCATCGGAAATCGGCGTCGGCCCGTCGTCGTCGAGTAGCACCAGGACGGTGTCGCACACTCCGATGCAGGCGCCCCGCAGGAACAGCCCGGTCGAGGCGACGAAGGACGTCCGCCCGATCCGCCCGACCCCGGCCCCGGTCGTGATCAGCGCCGGCCAGTGCGCCTCGGCCAGGAAGTGCACGGCGTTCTGCGAGGTGACCAGCCGCACCCGGCGGTCCCCCGCCCGGTAGGCCCCCGGAAGCAGCCGCCTGTTCATGGTGGCCCGCGCGTTCTCGTGCATGGCCTCCAGCGCCAGGTTGTTCAGGTGGGCGTTGGCGTCCATGTCGCCGTAGCGGGCCGCGACCTCGTCGACGACGGGGTAGGTGTCCAGTCGCAACCGCGCGGGGTGCGGGCGGGGCGCGGTCGTCGTCCAGTCGGTCACAAGACGGCGAGCCTAGTGAATGTCCGGCAAGCCCGACGGGAAGCCGACCCGCCAGCGTTCCGGCGGCTACAGCGCTTTGAGTTCCTCGATGACCTCGCCGACCGACTTCTTGGCGTCGCCGAAGAGCATCGAGGTGTGCTCGGCGGTGAACAACGGGTTGTCGATCCCGGCGTAACCCGAGGACATCGACCGTTTGAGCACGATCACCGATCGGGACTGGTCGACGTTGAGGATCGGCATCCCGTGGATCGGGCTGGACGGGTCGGTGCGGGCCGCCGGGTTGGTCACGTCGTTGGCGCCGATCACCAGCGTCACGTCGGTACGGGCGAACTCGCCGTTGATGTCGTCCATCTCCTTCATGGCGTCGTAGGCGACGTCGGCCTCGGCCAGCAGCACGTTCATGTGACCGGGCATCCGGCCGGCCACCGGGTGGATGGCGAACTTGACCTCCACCCCTTTCTCCTCGAGCAGGTCGGCCATCTCCTTGACCGCGTGCTGGGCCTGGGCGACCGCCAGTCCATAGCCGGGAACCACGATCACCTGGTTGGCGTAGGCCATCTGGATGGCGGCGTCGGCGGCCGAGGTCGCCTTGACGGTGCCCTGCTCGGCGCCGGCCGGCCCGCCGGCGGCCGCCCCGCCGCCGAAGGATCCGAACACGATCGCCGGGATGGACCGGTTCATCGCCACCGCCATCAGGTTGGTCAGGATCGAACCCGACGCCCCGACGATCATGCCCGCGACGATCATCGCGGTGTTGTTCAGCGCCAGGCCCGCCGCGGCGGCCGACAGCCCGGTCAGCGCGTTGAGCAGCGAGATGACCACCGGCATGTCGGCCCCGCCGATGGGGAACACCACGAACAGGCCCATCAGACCCGCCAGCACCAGCACCGCGACGATCGACCACGCCGGCCGGCCCGGTTCGGTTCCGGCGCCCAGGCCGATGTAGACCGCGACGGCGACCGCGGCGACCAGCAGGACCACGTTGGCGGCCTGGAACAGCTTCGCCGACGAGACCAGCGTCTTCTCGACGTTCTTCGGGATCGACTCCTGCAGCTTGGCGAACGCGACCAGCGAACCCCAGAACGACACCGACCCGATGATCGCGGCGAACAGCGAGCCCACCACCAGCGCCACCGTCGGGTTCTGCTCGGGCTTGAACTCCGAGAACCCATTGGTCTCAATGAATTCCGCCCAGGCGATCAGCGCCACCGTGCCGCCGCCGACACCGTTGAACAGCGCGACCAGTTGCGGCATCGCGGTCATCTTGGTCTTCTTCGCCGGCGGCACCCCCAGGATCACGCCGATGGCCAGGCCGGCGACGATCAGGATCCAGTTGACCGCCGCGGTGTCGCGGACCTTGATCAGGGTGGCGGCGACGGCGATCCCCATGCCGGCGGCGGCGATCCAGTTGCCGCGCACCGCGGTCTTGGGGCCCGTCAGTCCCATCAGGCCATAGATGAACAACGCGAACGCGAGGATGTAGAGAACCGCGACGAGGTTGTTCACTTGGCGGTCTCTTCCGCCCGGGCCTTGGCGGGTGCCTTCTTGCCCTTGAACATCCCGAGCATCCGGTCGGTCACCAGGAACCCGCCGACCACGTTGAGGGTGCCGAACACGAGCGCCACGAAGGCGATGATCCGGACTCCCCACCCGGCGTCGGCCGGCAGCGCCCCGAGCACGATCAGCGCCCCGAGCACGACGATGCCGTGGATGGCGTTGGTGCCCGACATCAGCGGGGTGTGCAGGGTGTTGGGCACCTTGGAGATCACCGCGAAACCGACGAACCCGGCCAGCACCAGGATCGCGAGGTTGGCCAACAACTGGGTGTACATCAGCTCTGCTCCTCGCGGGTGACACAGGAGGCCGCGACGACCTCGTCGGAGAAGTCCGGCGCCAGCGCGCCGTCGGTGACCAGGAGTTCGAGCAGCGAGGTCAGGTTCTTCGAGTACAGCTCGCTGGCGTGTTCGGGCATCGTGGCGGGCAGGTTCAGCGGCGAGGCGATGGTCACGCCATGCCGCACCACGGTCTGCCCGGGGACGGTGAGCTCGCAGTTGCCGCCGGTCTCACCGGCCAGGTCGACGACCACGCTGCCCGGCTTCATACCCTGCACGGCGGCGGCGGTCACCAGCCGGGGGGCGGGGCGGCCGGGCACCAACGCGGTGGTGATCACCACGTCGAAGTTGCCGATCGCCTCCTCGAGCTTCTTCTGCTGCTCGGCGCGCTCGGCCTCGGTCAGCTCGCGGGCGTAACCGCCCTCGCCGGCCGCCGAGATCCCCAGATCCAGCCACTGGGCCCCGACCGAGCGGACCTGGTCGGCGACCTCGGGGCGGACGTCGAAACCGGTGGTCCGGGCGCCCAGCCGCTTGGCGGTGGCCAGGGCCTGCAGGCCTGCCACACCGACACCCAGGACCAGCAGGCTGGCCGGTTTCACGGTGCCCGCGGCGGTGGTCAGCATCGGGAAGAACCGGGTGGACTCGCTGGCGGCCAACAGCACCGCCTTGTATCCGGCCACGTTGGCCTGGGAGGACAGCGCATCCATGGCCTGGGCGCGGGAGATCCGCGGGATCGCCTCCACCGCGAACGCCTGCACCCCGGCGGCCTTGAGGGCGGCGATCTGATTGTCGGCGTTGCGGGGCGCCAGGAACCCGATGAGGGTCTGCCCGCTCCGCAGCCGGGCGGTCTCGGCGGGCGTCGGCGGGGCGACCTTGACCACGACGTCGGCGCTCCAGGCGTCGCCGATGGATGCGCCCGCCACGGTGTAGAGGTCGTCGGGCAGCAGGGCCCGCTCCCCGGCCCCGGACTCCACCACCACCGCGATGCCGCTGTTCACCAGCGTCGCCACCGCCTTGGGCACCAAAGCCACTCGGCGCTCGTCCGCGCCGGACTCGGCGACGACTCCGACCGTCGTCTTCGTCTCTGTCATGGGGTGTCGATGCACTTTCTGGCGAAGGCCGGGGATGGTCCCAGGCGTTCGTGACACCCTAACCGTTGCCCGGGGGCGTCAACCTGCGGCGGTCATCGTGTCCGCCGGTTCGGAGGGGGCCGTTCCCGGCGCCGCCTTTTCGGTGATGGCGACCGTCACGGTGGTTCCCGATCCCGGCCCGGTCCGAAGATCGACCGAACCCCCGTGAGCCTCGATCGCGGCGACCACCGAGGCGAGACCGATGTGGCCCTCGGCGACCCGGCGGTCGAGGATCTCGGTGTCGAACCCGACGCCATCGTCGCTGACGACCAGAATCAGCGAGCGCCCCTCGCGGCGCAGGACGATGCCGATCAGTGAGGCCCGGGAGTGCTTCTGGGCGTTGGCGAGCAACTCACGGGCGGCCCGGTAGAGCATCTCCTCACAAGCCGGCCGGCCTACCTCCTCGAGGTCGGCCTCGATCCGCACTCCGTAACGCTGCTCTTGCGCCGAGACCAGTTCACGGACCGCGGCGGTCAGTCCTAGCCGGGTCAGAACCTGGGGGTGCAGGGTCGCCACGGCGGCGCGGATCTCCCCGACAGCGGCCAGCAGCGCCGACTCGAGGAACGCGAAACCCTCGGGTGTCGGGTTGACCCGCAGTTCGTCGAGGTCCAGGCGGGCCGCCAGCAGGTTCTGCAGCGGTCCGTCATGGAGTTGCTCGGAGAGCCTGCGGTCGCTGCGCTCGTCGGCCTGCATCACCTCCGAGACCAGACGCCGGCGCACTTCCAGCAGTTTCCGCACCCGGGCAGCGCGCCGGTTGAGGGTGTAGGACAGCGCGGTCAGCGCGATAGCCAGCCACAGCAGACAGCCCGCCTGGACGAAAACCACTGCGGGGATGTGGTTTTCGGAGTCGCGCACGGCATAGACGAACCAGGCGAGCAGGTAGCCCAGGGTCGCACTCAACCCTAGGGCGGCAGTCACGGCCGGGCTGTCCAGGAAGACCGTGGAGATCGGCAGCAGGAAGAAGATCGGCAGCAGCCAGATGGTGGCGTTGCCCGAGGCGATGCACAGCGCCAGCACGAACAGCACGTCGACGCCGGTGGAGACCCAGCCCAGCCGCCGCCGCACCGGGCCGCGCAGCACCAAAGCCAGCCACACCGCCGAGGTGATGAAGTAGAGCGTCAGGATCGTGATGAAGGCACCGCGGTGCCAGTGGTCGACGTGGTCCATCGACACCAGCAGGGCGATCAGTGCGATCAGCGCCGGCCGCAGGAAGGACCGGATGCGCAGCGGCTCGGAGGTCAGGAAGTCCAGAACCCGTTCGACGTGGCGGCGCACGCTACTCCAGCAGCCCGCGCCGCATCGCCTCGGCGACGGCGGCCGCCCGATCGGCAACTCCGAGTTTCTCGTACAGCCGTTGCACGTGGGTCTTGATCGTGGAGGGCGCCAGGAACAGTTCCTTGGCGATGGTCGGGACGCTCTCGCCGGCGGCGATCAGCTGCAGCACCTCGCGCTCGCGGGCACTCAGCGTCGGGCCGGACGGCGCGGCGCGGCGGCGGATCTCCGCGGCGAGGCCGGACGCCAGGTCCGTCGCCAGCACGTCCTTTCCGGCGGCGCAGTCCAGAACGGCGGCGACGATCTGCGCGCGGGAGGACTCCTTGGGCAGGTAGCCGGCGGCACCGAGTTGCAGCGCCTGGTAGACCACTTCGGACTCGGTGTAGGCCGACAGCAGCAACACCCGGGTCGGCAGGCCCTGCCGCAACAGCGCGGCGGCGACCTGGGCTCCGTCCAGCCCGGGCATCCGCAGATCGAGCAGGGCGACGTCGGGGCGCAGCGCGTTGATCAACTCCAGCGCCTGCTCGCCGTCGGAGGCCTCGCCGACGACCTGGATCTGGCCGCTCGCGACCAACGCCCGGACCGCTCCCTCCCGGAAGAGGGGGTGGTCGTCGCCGACGACGACCCGCACCCTGTGGTCGTTGACCGATTCCCGCATCTGAGCAGCCTCCTGACGGCCGGTCCTAAACTCTATTACCGCCCCGCCCGGCGGGCCCCGGATTGCCCTGAGCCGGACCGGATGTCCCCGCGCTGTCCACCGATCGGAGGACAGCGGTTCATCCACCGGATTGCCCGTTCGGGGGACGTGTCGCCGCCGGGGGATCAGCCACACTGACCAGCACAGAGTCCCCCAGGCGCCACAGCGCCCGGCTGGGCCTGCTCGAAGTCAACGTCGACGGCGGATAAATCCGCCACCCAGCGGGAATACACCCACACCACCCGCGCCCCCCAAGCGCGGCGACCCGAGGAGCACACCGTGGAACACCCCATCCTGCGTCACCTGAACAGCCTGGTCGCGGCCGCGCGGACGCCGCGCGTCGGCATCGCGGCACGGGCGGTGGGCCGGGTCGGCGCGCTCGCCGCGGCGCTGGGTGTGGGCGGCGTGCTGGGCGGCGCGGGGGTCGCGGTCGCCGAGACGCCGGACTCCTCGCAGGCGGCCGACTCCGAGTCGAGGGCCGCCTCGGCGGGCTCATCCTCCCGGTCGGCTGCGGCCCCCGGCGGTATCCGCAGCCGCGCCGGTGAGGGATCCGCGCGTGCCTCGCGCCAGCCGTCCCGGGCCACCGGTGCGGCGGCCGCCGACAGTCCGGCGGCCGATCGCGTCCGGCGCGGACCGCTCGACGTCACCGCCGGCGCCGGCCGCGGTGCCACCGAGCGTGCGGGTGGTCTTGCCGGGTCGGGCGACTCGGCGGCCGCGAACCCGGCCGTCCCCGCCGCGGCGCCCGAGCGTGTTGTTACCGCGCCCGTCGCGGGCTCGGTCGGCGCGCCCCGCGCCGTAACCGACCCGGTCCCCGGCGGCGGCGCGGCCGCGCTCGCCGGCCTCCCCGCCGCGGCCGCCGAGTCCGTCAGCGCGGCGACCGCCCCGACGGAGGTCCCGACGGCTGCGGCTCCCGTGGCTTCGGCGGCTTCCGCTGCGCTGACGCCCGCCCCTGCGGCGCCCGCGCCGGCCTCGGTGCTGGAAAGCGTGCTGGGCCCGCTGCTCGGGACCGGGCCGCTGATGCCGATCGAGTCACCGGTGTCGTTGCTGATGCTGGCCGCCGCCCGGCGGCTGGGCGTGTCGGATCCGGGCGAAGCCGTTGTGGCGCCCACGGCGGCCGCCGCGGTGCTTCCGGGCCGGACGACGACCATCACCTGGGCGTGGGGCACCGACACCGTGCTGGACTTCGACCCGACCGCCGACCGGTTGGACTTCGGCTGGTTCCAGCCGAACAACTTCGACATCAGCGAGCTGGAGGGCTCCACCCGGATTGGGATCGCCGGCAACAACCAGAGCTACACCCTCGACGGTGTGGCCCTGGGCCAGCTGAGCACCGACAACATCATCGCCAACGAGGCGACCACGCTGACCAAGTGGCGGGACGCGATCGAGGCGGCCGGCCCGGTGACGCAGCCTCCGGTGGTCACCCCGCCGGCTGACCCGAGCCCGCCGGATACCACGGTTCCCGACACCACCGTGCCCGACACCAGCGCGCCCGACACCACGGCGCCCGACACCGGCACGCCCGACACCAGCGTCCCCGACACCACGGCGCCCGACACC
>CAYURT010000022.1:0-22162 GCA_964447215.1 uncultured Mycobacterium sp. | reverse complement strand
CCCGACACCACGGCGCCCGACACCGGCACGCCCGCCACCGCGGCCCGGTGGGGCGAGACGTTCTTCGCCCCGTACGTCGACATGGGCGGCTGGCCGGTACCCGATCTGGTGGCGATCTCCGAGGCCACCGGCGCCACGTTGTTCACCGCCGCCTTCCTGCAGGCCACCCCCGACGGCAAGGCGGCCTGGGCGGGCATCCCGGCCCTGGAACCGGGTTCGGGTAACGAACAGGTCGAGAACATCAACCGGTCGATCACGTCGCTGCAGGACGCCGGCGGGGACGTGATGGTCTCGCTCGGCGGTGCCGCTGGTACGAGCCTGGCGCAGTACTACCACGCCCGCGGCCTGGGCGCCCAGGAGCTGGCCGAGGCCTACGCCGGGGTGGTCGACACCTACCGGATCAGCCATCTCGACTTCGACATCGAGGGCGCGGCGGTGGCCGAGCCGGCCTCGATCGCCCTGCACAGCCAGGCGCTGAAGCTGCTGCAGGACTCCAAACCCGATCTGCAGGTCTGGTACACCCTGCCGGTGCTGCCGACGGGTCTGACCGCCGATGGTCTCAACGTCGTCGATTCCGCGCTGAACGCCGGCGTCGACCTCGCCGGGGTCAACGTCATGGCGATGGACTACGGCGAGTCGGCCGCCCCGACCAGCGGACCCAACGCGAAGACCATGGGCGCCTATGCGATTGAGGCCGCCGAGTCCACGCACGACCAGCTGACCACGCTCTACGCCGGGTACGGCAAGACCTACGACTTCAGCCAGCTGGGCGTCACCCCGATGATCGGGGTCAACGACGTGCTCTCGGAGGTGTTCACCGTCGCCGACGCCCAGGCGCTGGAGGACTTCGCCCGCGCCAACGGCCTGGGCATGCTGTCGATGTGGTCGGTGACCCGCGACAACCCCGGAACCTTCGGGCAGGCGACGCCGATCGCCTCCGGTCTGGATGCGCCGGCGGGCAGCTTCGCGGGGGTCTTCGCCGACTACGGCACCCAGAACACGGTGGAGGCCTCCACCCCGGGCGGGACGCCGGGCGGGGGGACCCTGGAACCGGGCGGCACCACCACGACCATCACCTGGTCGTGGGGTTCGGACACCGTGCTGGACTTCGACCCGGCCACCGACCGGTTGGACTTCGGCTGGTTCCAGCCGACCAACTTCGACATCGGCGAACAGGCCGGCTCCACCCGCATCGCCATCGTCGGCAACGACCAGAGCTACACCCTCGACGGGGTCGCCCTGGACGCGCTGAGCACCGCCAACATCATCGCCCTTGACGCCAACACCCTGGCCAAGTGGCAGAACGCCGTCGGCGGCACCGCCACCACCCCCCCGGCGGTCACCCCGCCCGCTGAGCCAGCTGAGCCCAGTGAGCCAGAGGTGGTGACCCCGCCCGCCGAGCCGGCTGAGCCCACTGAGCCAGAGGTGGTGACCCCGCCGGTGGTGGACGACACCCCCGACACCGGCGATGGCGGAGCACCCGCGACCGGCGGCACCACGACGGTGATCACCTGGAAGTGGGGTACCGACACGGTGCTGGCCTTCGACCCGGTCACCGACCGGTTGGACTTCGGCTGGTTCCAGCCGACCAACTTCGACATCGGCGAACAGGCCGGCTCCACCCGCATCGCCATCGTCGGCAACGACCAGAGCTACACCCTCGACGGGGTCGCCCTGGACGCGCTGAGCACCGCCAACATCATCGCCCTTGACGCCAACACCCTGGCCAAGTGGCAGAACGCCGTCGGCGGCACCGCCACCACCCCCCCGGCGGTCACCCCGCCGGCCGAACCGGCCACACCCGAGGACACGACACCGGACACCACGACACCGGACAGCACGGTCCCGGACACCACGGTTCCGGACACCACGGTCCCGGACACCACGGTCCCGGACACCACGACACCGCCGGTGGTGAACCCGCCGGCCGCGGGAGGGGACGTCGACCCGGCCCAGTCCGCCCTGGCGATCGCCGCGCACGACAAGGTGCTGGCCGCCTACTTCCCGGAGTGGGGCATCTACGGCCGCGACTTCCAGATCGCCGACATCCCCGCCGAGCAGTTGACCCACGTCATCTACTCGTTCCTCAACCTGACCAGCAACGGCGATGTGGTGCTGTACGACAGCTACGCCGCCGTGGACAAGCGGTTCAGCGCCGCCGAGACGGTGTCGGGCGAGGCCGACCAGTGGTACTACCCGCCGGGTGACCCGCGCGCCGAGCAGACGGTCTGGGGCAACTTCAACCAGCTCGCCCAGCTCAAGGAGCAGTACCCGCACCTGAAGGTGAGTGCGGCCATCGGCGGCTGGACGCTGTCGGGCAACTTCAGCGATGTCGCTGCCACGGCGGCGGGCCGGGAGCGGATGACCGACTCCATCGTCGACTTCCTGCAGACCTACCAGATGTTCGACGGGGTCGACTTCGACTGGGAGTACCCCGGCGGGGGCGGGCTGGCGAGCAACTCGGTCAGCCCGCAGGACGGCGAGAACTACGCCGCGCTGCTGGCGACGCTGCGTCAGAAGCTCGACGTGCTCGAGCAGCAGACCGGCCGCGAGTACGAGATCTCGGTGGCCGCCCCGGGCGGCTATGACAAGATCGCGAATTTCAACGCCGCCGGCCTGGCGCCCAGTGTGGACTTCTTCAACCTGATGTCCTACGACTTCCACGGCACCTGGGAGAGCACCACCGGACACCAGTCGGCGCTGACCGCCGATCCCGACGGGTATGACATCGCAAACGCCGTCGGTCTCTACCTGGCCGCCGGCGTCGATCCCAGCAAGATCGTCATCGGGGCCCCGCTGTACACCCGCGCCTGGAGCGGGGTCGCCGACGGCGGCGACGGCGGCTACCTGGAGACCGCGAGCGGGAAGGCCCCGGGCTCCTTCGAAGCCGGCGTCTACGACTACAAGGACCTGCTGGCCCAAGTCCAGGACCCGGCCAGCGGCTGGAAGCTGTACTGGGACGACAACGCTCAGGCGGCCTACGTGTACAACGCCTCGGAGGGGCTGTTCAGCTCGTTCGAGACGCCCACCTCGATCGCCCAGAAGGCCCAGTGGGCCGACGATCTGGGTCTGGGCGGAATGATGTTCTGGGACATCAGCAATGACGCCGTCGGCTCGCCCGAGGGTCTGGTCAACGCGGCCTACCAGTCATGGGTGCTGGACCGGGACCTGACCGAGATCCGCGGCGACTCCAGCCTCACCGGTGAGGTGGTCGTGGGCGGCGACGGCGCGATCACGGCACTGCCCAACTCGATCAACCTCTAGGGGCGCAACGGTTCACCCACGGCGGACTCACCCGCCGTGGGTGAACCGCCCGTTCATCATCGTCATCTCCACCGCGGTGGCGGCGATCTGATGGGGCGGCACCTCGAAGAGGTTGTCCCGCAGGACGACCAGGTCGGCCCGTTTGCCGGGTTCCAGCGAACCCACGAGCTGCTCCAGCCGCAGCTGCCGGGCCGGGCCCAGGGTGGCGGCGTGCAGGGCCGAAGCCAGGTCGAGGCGTTCATCGGCCGGCTCTAGGACGGGCATCTCCGGACAGCCGACGGATTGCCGGGTCACCGCGATCTCAATCGCGTCCAGGGGTTTGTAGGTGGAGAACCAACTCGCCCCCGGCCAGTCGCTGCCGAAGGAGATGGTGGCCCCGCCCTCCATCATCGAACGCGGACGGTAGATCGTCCGGTACCGGTCGGGTCCGCAGCGCTCCAGGGTGATCCCGGTGTTGGACGGATCGGCGGCCATCCAGCCGGCCGAGAACTGGCCGATCACGCCCAGCTGTCCCAGCCGCGGCAGGTCGGCCTCGTCGACCAGTTCCAGATGGGCGATGGTGTGCCGGCGGTCCCGCGGCGGATTCGCGTTGATGGCGGCCTCGATGGCGTCCAGCGCGATCCGCGCGGTGCGGTCTCCGATGGAGTGGATGTGGACATCGACCCCCGCGGCGTCGGCCTCGGCGACGAGCCGGTGCCACTGCTCCTCGGTGAAAGGCGTCTGGCCGACCGAGTCGGGCCGGTCCGCGTAGGGTTCGAACAGGTAGCCGGTGTGACCCTCCAGCGTCCCGTCGCCGAGGATCTTCAGCACCCCGCCCCGCACCAGTTCGGTGTTCAGCCGGTCGCGCAACCGGAGCGTCGCGGCCACCACACCGTCGATCGGCGGCTCCTTGCACAGGTGGGAGACCACCACCCGGCAGGGCAGCTCACCCCGGGCCTCGGCGTCGGTGTAGATGGCCGCCAGCCCGTCGGGGTCGCCCCCGACCGGCGGCATACCGGCGTCGAACAGAGCGGTGATCCCCGCCGCGGAGGCCTTGAACGCCCACCGCGCGAAGGCTTCGGTCAGCGACTCCGGGGTGAGCGGATCCACCGCACTGATCACCGCCAGCATCGCCGGGGCCTCCAGCACGAAGCCGGTCGGCGTACCGTCGGGATCCCGGCCGAACACGCTGAAGCCCGGCACCGGGTCGGGCGTGTCCCGGGTGACGCCGGCCCGTTCCAGAGCGGCGGTGTTCATCCACATGCTGTGCGCGTCGATCGCGAACAGCAGCACCGGCCGGTCCGGCACGATCGCGTCGAGATCGGATCGGTGCGGTCCCGACTCGCCGACCATGTCCATCCGCCACCCGAAACCGCGCACGTTTCCCTCCGGGTTGGACCGCGCGTACTCGGCGATGGCCGCCAGCGCGTCGGCCTTGGTGGGAACCTGCAGATCCGCCCCGGAGGTGAAGAAACTGCCCAGAAGGGGGTGGACATGGCCCTCGATGAAGCCCGGCAGCACCATCCGGCCGTCGAGTTCGACGACCTCCGCGTCCGGCCCGGCCGCGGCGCCCGCCTCGGCGTCGGAACCGACGGCGATGATCTCCGCGCCCCGCACCGCCACGGCCGTCGCCCAGGGCTGGGCCGGATTCATCGTGTAGACCGCACCGCCGCGGAAGACGGTCGGAACCTCGGGCCGGCGGATCCGTCCCGCCGCTTTCGGCCGGGTCCGGCCCCCGGCGGCCGGCCCGGCGTCGACGATCGGGTCGAGACCGAGACCGCAGTTGGCGCACATGTTTCGTCCTATGTCCGGCGACCTTTTTCGCGCTCACGCTAGCTCACGGTCACACCGAACCGGGGCCGCTGCGGGTGGCCTATCGTGGCGGATATGGATTTCGCCATGTCCGCCAAGGCCACCGACTACCACAAACGCCTCACCGAGTTCATGGTCGACGAGGTGTTCCCAGCCGAGAAGTCCTACGACGAGTATCGCGCGGCCGCCGGCCCGGGCGACTTCACCGTCCCGCCGGTGGTCGAGGAGTTGAAGTCCAAGGCCCGCGAGCGCGGACTGTGGAACCTCTTCCTGCCGGCGCTCTCCGGGCTGACCAACCTGGAGTACGCGCCGCTGGCCGAACTGTCGGGGTGGAGCACCGAGATCGCCCCGGAGGCCATCAACTGCGCCGCCCCGGACACCGGGAACATGGAGGTGCTGCACATGTTCGGCACCGCCGAGCAGAAGCAGCAGTGGCTCGAACCCCTGCTGGCCGGGGAGATCCGCAGCGCCTTCTCGATGACCGAGCCGGCGGTGGCCTCCTCCGACGCCCGCAATATCGAGACCTCGATCGTCCGCGACGGCGACCACTACGTCATCAACGGGCGCAAGTGGTGGACCTCTGGCGCCAACGACCCCCGCTGCAAGGTTCTCATCGTGATGGGGCGGACTAATCCCGACGCGGCCTCGCATCAGCAGCAGTCGATGATCCTGGTGCCGGTGGACACCCCGGGGGTGAACATCGTCCGCTCGACGTCGGTGTTCGGCTGGCAGGACCAGCACGGCCACGCCGAGGTGTTCTACGACAACGTCCGGGTGCCGGTGACGAACCTGCTGGCCGAGGAGGGTATGGGCTTCGCCATCGCCCAGGCCCGGCTCGGCCCGGGCCGCATCCACCACTGCATGCGGGCGATCGGCGTGGCCGAGCGCGCGCTGGCGCTGATGACCGAGCGCGCCCGGACCCGGATCGCCTTCGGCAAGCCGCTGGCCGAGCAGGGCATGGTGCAGCAGCAGATCGCGCTGAGCCGCAACGAGATCGACCAGGCCCGGCTGCTGTGCGAGAAGGCCGCGTGGACCATCGACCAACACGGCAACCGGGCGGCGTTCACCCTGGTGTCCCAGATCAAGGCGGTGGCGCCGCTGATGGCCTGCACGGTGATCGACCGCGCCATTCAGGTCCACGGCGGCGGCGGCGTCAGCGACGACTTCCCGCTGGCCCGGATGTACGGCTGGCAGCGCGCGATGCGGATCTTCGACGGACCCGACGAGGTTCACATCCGCACCGTGGCGCGCGCCGAACTCGGCCGGGAGCCCGACGCGATGGCTGCCGCGGTGATCTGAGGGTGAGCGACGAGAACACCGGGGCCCACGAACGGCTCTCCGGCGCATGGAACTTCCGTGATGTCGCCGAGACGGCGGGGATTCGCCCGGGCGCGCTGTTCAGGTCCAGCGAGCTCTGCGGGCTCGACGAGACCGGGCGTCGGGTTTTCACCGAGCTCGGCGTCACCGACGTCGCCGACTTACGCTCGGGACCCGAGCTTCAGCGCCGCGGACCGGGTGCCGTTCCCGAAGCCGTTGCGGTGCATCATCTTCCGTTCCCGGAAGTGACGCACAACCACGACGAGGCCCAGGCGCCCCACGAGTCCAGCTGGAACAAGATGCTGACCGAGCCCTCCGATGAGGATCCGGTGCAGGCCGCCCGGCACTGGATGACCGGAGAGTACGAGCGTTTCCCGACCCTGGGCGGCGCACGGCGCGCGGTCCGCCAGATCATCACACTGATCGGGGCGGGCCGGCCGGTGCTGGTGCACTGCTTCGCCGGGAAGGACCGCACCGGATTCGCGGTCGCGGTCGCCCTCGAGGCGGCCGGGGTGGACAGCGCGGCGATCGTCGGGGACTACCTGCAGAGCAACCAGGCGGTCGGCCGACTGCGCGGAAGCATCCTGCAGACCATGCGAACCCGGGACGGCATGACCGATGAGATGCTGTCCTTCGCCGAGTCCCGGCTGACCGAGGAGGTGCTGGGGGTCCGCGAGGAATACCTGTTCAGCGCCCGACGGGTTCTCGACGAGACCCACGGCGGCCTTGCGGGCTACCTGGCCGCCGCCGGGGTGAGCGACGATGACGTCGCCGCCCTGCGGTCCCGCCTGCTGGGCTGACCCGGGCATCCCGCCTGCCCGCCTGCCCGCCTGCCCGCCTGCCCGCCTGCCCGCCGAGTGTGCGGTTTCATCCGCAACACGCCGGGCCGGCCGTATCGGGATGCACGCTCGTCACCAGGTGCGTGGGCATCCCCGGGCAAGGAGTGCGTCTGAGACCCGTTGCAGGAACCTCCGCGGGTTGTTGTGCAGCATGCCGCTTGTCAGCCGGATGTCCGACCAGCCCAGCTCCGAGAGCACCGCGTAGCGCTCGACGTCCCTGGTGAACTGCTCCGGGTCGGTCCAATGGTGGGCTCCCTCGAAGTCGACGCCCACCCGCCACTGCGGCCATCCCATATCCAGGCGCGCCACCACGAATCCGCACGCGTCGAGGACGCGAACCTGGGTCTGCGGTCGGGGGAAGCCGTTGTTCAACAGCAGGATTCGCGTCATCGACTCATAAGGTGACTCGGCGCCGCCGTCGACCATCGACAGCGTCATCCGGAGATTTCGCAACCCGCGCACCCGCCGGTGCCCGGCGATGACGGCGTCGATCTCGGCGGCCGTGACCCCGGTGGCGTTCATCAGTGCGTCGATCCTGGGCACCGCGGCCTGAGGCTTCAGGCGCCGGCCGAGGTCGAAACCGGTGCGGGCCGGGCTGGTCACCGGGAGGCCGGCGACGCACTGGGTTTCGCCGTCGAGCAGTCGGTCGCCGCGGACCACGATCAGCCGGGGCGGACGCCGATTGGTGTGCACCAGTTCCACCGAGGTGTTCGCCTCGACCCAGCGTGCGCCGTGCAGAGCCGAGGCCGACAATCCGGCGATCACGGCCCTGCGGCCCGACCACAGCCAAGCGGCCCTGGCCAGATCGACCGGCGAGAGGTCGGTCCCGCGGGCCACCCAGACCCCCGGGTAGATCGCGGAGTGGAACCGTCGGAGTTCGCGGAAGGTCAGCAGCCCGTCGTCGAGGGCCTCTGCCGCTCGGAAGGGTTCGCTGATGAGCGCCATGGGCCGCACCCTCGCAGCCGAGGCATTCGTCGTGCTGCGCCCATCCACAGGCCCGGCCCTCGACTGTGCGGATTGGTACAGCGTCTACGGCGAGTCGGGGACGAAACCGCACAGTCGGCGGGGGCGGCGGGGGCGGCAGCGCGGCGGAGCCGCGGCGGCGACGGCGCGGCGGTCAGCTCAGGACGCCGGCGATCCACACCGCGGTTGCCAGCAGGCCGGCCAGCAACTCCACCCCGACCGACAGCAGCACCCCCTTGACGGCGTGCACGGTGGCAGCCCAGGCCCGGCGCTGGTCGCGGCGTTGGGCGAACTCGGCCAGGTAGACCCCACCGACGAAACCCACGACGAGGCCGACGACCGGGATGACGAAGAAGCCGACGACCCCGAGAACCCCGCCGACGGCCAGGGTCTTGCCGCTGACGTCGGCGGCCCGCATCCGTTTGACCGGCCACAGGTACTTGACCAGGATTCCGGCGCCCAGCAGCAGGGTGACGACGCCGAGCACCACCCAGGCCGTGCGGGTGCCTTCGGCAAGCGCCCACACCCCGACGGCCAACCAGATCAGCAGAGTTCCGGGCAGCAGCGGCACCAGGATCCCCGCCAGGCCGACGGCGATCGCGAGGGCCACCAGGATGATTCCGCCGGTGCTCACCGCGTCAACCTACCCACCACTGCCGAGGGCCCGTTGAGCGTGCGGATTGATACGGCCCCCACGGCGTGTTGCGTACGAAACCGCACACTCGGCGGGGCCGGGCGCGGCGGCCGGGCGCGGCCGCGGGGCGGCGGCAGGGGCGGGGAGCTACAGCTTGAAGGCGGCGGGTTCGACCTTGGAGAGGTCGTCGATGGTCGACCAGTTGTCGGCGACCTCATCGACGGTGGGCACATGGTCGAAGGTCACCCCGGGGTTCTGGAACAGTGCGGCGCGCTGCACCTTGCCGCCGCCGACGATGAACACCGATGCGGTGTCGGGCACCTCCTCGGTGCACAGGTAGGCCACCACCGGTGCGACGTACTCCGGGGTGAGCTTGGCCAGGATCTCCGGGGGCATGATGTCCTCGGTCATCCGGGTCGCGGCGATCGGCGCGACGGCGTTGGGCTTGATGTTGTACTTCGCGCCCTCCTGGGCGAGGGTGTTGATCAGCCCGACCAGGCCCAGCTTGGCCGCCGAGTAGTTGGCCTGCCCGAAGTTGCCGAACAGCCCACTGGTGGAGGTCGCCACCACGATCCGCCCGTAGCTCTGCTCGCGGAAGTGCGGCCAGGCCGCCCGGATCACGTTGTACCCGCCGTAGAGGTGCACCTGGACCACCGAGTCCCAGTTGTCGAAGCTCATCTTGTGGAAGGTGCCGTCGCGCAGGATGCCGGCGTTGCTGACCACCCCGTGGATCGCCCCGAACTCCTCCAGCGCGGTCTTGACCATGTTCTCCGCACCGGCGGCGTCGGCGACGCTGTCGTAGTTGGCGACCGCCCGCCCACCGGCGGCCTTGATCTCGGCGACCACCTCATCGGCCATCGAGTGCCCGGCGCCGGTGCCGTCGCGCGCCCCGCCGAGGTCATTGACCACCACGCTGGCGCCCTCGCGGGCCAGGGTCAGGGCGTACTCCCGGCCCAGCCCGCCGCCGGCTCCGGTGACGACGATGACGCGGTCCTGCACTCCGGGCATGGGGGTCCTCTCTGCGATGGTCGACGAGTGCGGCCATCGTAACGAGCAGACCGGCGGCTAAGGTGCGCCCGGTGAGCATCTCCCGCCGCGGCGTGCTCGCCGGGTGCGCGGCGCTGACCGCCCTGGCGGCCTGCGCCAGGCCGCAAGACCCCGAAATCCGGCTGCTCAGCGCCGAATTCACCGACGGCGTCGCCGAACTGGAGGACCGCTACACAGCGAAGGTCGGCTTCTACGGCCGCAACCTGCGCACCGGGCGGGAACTGGCCCACAACGCCGACGACCTGTTCGCCACCGGATCGACGTTCAAGGCGTACCTGGCGGCGGAGGCGCTGCGCGCCGACCAGCACGGCGAGCTGAGCCTGGCCGACACCGTCGACGTCGACCCGGCCGCGTTCGTGCCGTCGAACTCCCCGATCACCGAGCCCGCCCTGGGCGGCCGGATGACGGTGCGGGATCTGTGCGCGGCGGCGGTCCGCCAGAGCGACAACACCGCCACCAACCTGCTACTCGCCGCACTCGGCGGCCCGCAGTCGGTCACCGGCTTCGCCCGGGCGGTAGGCGACGAGCGCACCTGGATGGTGCGCTGGGAGCCCGACCTCAACAGCGCCCTGCCCGGGGACCCCCGCGACACCACGACGCCTCGCGCGATGAGCACCGGCTTCACCACCATGCTCACCGGCGGCCCCCTCGACGAGTCCCACCGCGCGCTGCTGCGGGAGTGGATGACCACCATCGTCACCGGGGACCGGTTGATCAGGGCCGGGCTGCCGCCGGGCTGGACGGTGGCCGACAAGACCGGCGGCGCGCGCTACGCCAGCACCAACGACCTCGGCGTCGCGGAAGGACCCGACGGCGAACGTCTGCAACTGGGCGTGATGACCCGCACCCGCACCGACGACCCCGAAGCCCCGCTGATGCAGCCGCTGGTCGCCGACGTCACCAGGCTGGCGTTACCCGGGCTGCTGGCCTGAGCTACTGCCGCTCGGCCACCACGAACGTCGAAAAAGCTTGCCGGTCAAGCAGTTCGGGGACCTCAACCCAGCGGTTCAGCCGCTGCATCTCCTCGGTGGAGTCCACCCCCGACGCCGTCCAGCCGTGCGCTCCGAGCCAGTCGACGACGTCGGCGCGGTGCGGGTCGTTGTAGGTCAGGTCGGAGATGTCGACGGTGCGTTCGATCCCCAACTGGTCGGCCATCTTCTCCCAGCGCTCCCGCATCTGCGCCCGGCGGTCCTCGTCGTGGTGGCCGACGGCTTCGGCCGACACCCGGCTTCCCGGCGCGCTCAACGCGGTGATCCGCTCGAAGAGCAGGTCCTGGGCCTCGGCGGGCAGGTACATCAGCAGACCCTCGGCCAACCAGGCCGTGGGCCGCGACGGGTCGAAGCCGGCCTCCTTGAGCGCCGCCGGCCAGTCCTGGCGCAGGTCGATCGGCACCGCCCGGACCTCCGCGACCGGGCTGACGCCGTTCTCGGCCAGCAGGCCGGCCTTGTACTCCAGCACCTTGGGCTGGTCGACCTCGTAGACGACGGTGCCCGCCGGCCAGTCCAGCCGGTAGGCCCGGGAGTCCAGTCCTGAGGCCAGGATGACCACCTGGCGGATCCCGGCGGCGGCGGCGTCGGTGAAGAAGGTGTCGAAGAACAGTGTGCGCACCGCCTGATAGCCCAGCATGTTGGTGAACACCGCGGCGGCCTCCGGGTCGGCCTGCTCCATCCGTTCGGCCATCGACTCGTCCAGGAAGCTCTCCCACATCCCGGTTCCGGCGCCGGCGACCAGGATCTTGGCGTAGGGATCGCGGATCAGCGGATCGGGACGGTCGGTTTCCTGCGCGCGGGCCGCGGCGACCATCACCGCCGTCGACCCGACGCTGGTGGCGATATCCCAGGTGTCGTCGTCACTGCGTAACCGGCTCATGCCGCCAGCCTAGCCAGGTCGGATGCGCAAGCATCTAAGGTCACTGCATGGCAACCGTCGCCAATCGGGAGGGCTACTTCGAGACCGGTCTAGAGATTCTGGCCGACCGGGGGTTCCGCGGTCTGAAGCTGGCCGAGGTCTGCCGGCGGCTCGGCGTGACGACCGGATCCTTCTACCACTACTTCCCGAACTGGTCGGACTACACCCGCCAGCTCGTCGAGCACTGGCATCAGGACCGCACGGTGCGGCTGCGCGAAATGTTCAGCACCGAACCGGACCCGCGGCGGCGGATGGCGGTGATCATCCGGGAGGTGCTGGCCCTCCCGCACAGCGCCGAAGCCGCGATCAGGGTGTGGAGTTCGGTGGACCCCGACGTGCGCCGGGTGCAGATCGAGGTGGACCGGGAACGTTTCGACGTCTGCCGCGAATACGCCCTGGAGATCGTCGGGGACGCCCGCCAGGCCGAGGTGTTCGCCAGCTGGGCGGTCTACATGCTGGTTGGCTACGAGCAGTCCAGCCTGGAGCGCGATCCCGCCGTCTACCAATGGATCAGCAACCAGATCCTGGACGCGCTGGACTCGGGCCGTTTCGCCACCGTGCCGCCGCGATGATCCGTGGGCTGGTCACCCGGGTTCGCCAGCGCGACCCCGAGGGCGATGCCGGCCGGCGCGCGTTGCGGGCGGCGATCGTCATCCCGGTCGCCGCGGCGGTCAGCTTCGCGGTGGCCGGGCTGACCCAGACCCCGATGTTCACCATCGTCGGCTCGATCGCGCTGCTGATCGTGGCCGACTTTCCCGGCGACGTACGCACCCGCGCGCTGGCCTACCTCGGCCTGGGCGGCACCGGCGCCGCGCTGATCGTGGTGGGCACCCTTGCCGCGCCGATCCCGTGGGTGTCGATCCCGCTGTGTTTCGCGGTCGGCGTGCTGGTCAGCTTCCTGGGACTGCTCAGCGAGGTCGTGGCGGCCGGCCAGCGGGCCGTGCTGACGGCCTTCCTGCTGGCGTTGTGCACCGTCCCGGTCGGGCCGCTGCCGGACCGACTGCTGGGCTGGCTGATCGCGCTGGTGATCTGCGTGCCGGCCGCGCTGTTCCTGTTCCCGGCGCGCTACAGCACCGAACTGCGCCGCCACGCCGCCACGGTGTGCGCCGCACTGGCCGACCGGATCGGTGGCGATCGGCTCGATGATGAGCAGGCACAGCGGAATCTGGCCGCGGCGACCGAGGCGCTGGACGCCGCATTCCGGGGCAGCGTGTACCGCCCGGTCAACCTCACCGCGGGCAGCCGGGCGCTGCTGCGGGTGGTGTCCAATCTCGACTGGCTCGCCGATCGGGTCGACGGCGACACCGGCCGGTTGCTGGGTTCGATGGCCCCGACCGGGGTGCAGGTGCTGCGCGGGTGCGCGGAGGTGCTCGACAGCCGCGACAACCCCGGAGCCACCGCCCGACTCGCCGGCGCGACCGCCCAGCACAGGGCCACCGCTTTCTCCAGCTATCACGGCAATATCGCCGCGATCCTGGAGGCGCCCGACGACGCCACGGCGGTGGAGATGGGCGGGGAACTGCTGACCCGGCGCGTCATCAGCGCCACCATCGGGGCGACCGGGAGGCTGATCGCCGCGGCGGAGGCCACCGACGCGCGCCCGCCGCTGGACCGGCTGCTGGGCCGGGGCCTGCCCGACACCGGGGTGGCCGACCGGGTGTACACCAACCGGACGGTGCTGGCCTCCCTCGGCGGCTACATCAGCACCCGCGCGGTCACCGTGTTCCACAGCCTGCGGGTCGGCCTGGCGCTGGCCCTGGCGTTCACGGTCACCGTCGTCTTCCCGGTCCAGCACGGCGTGTGGGTGGTGCTGGGCGCGTTGTCGGTGCTGCGCGGCAGCCTGCTGAGCACGGGCACCTCGCTGCTGCGCGCCGTGGCCGGCACCGTGATCGGCTTCGCCATCGGCGCGGCGCTGTTCTGGTTCCTGGGCGTGAACTCCCATGTGCTGTGGGCGCTGTTGCCGCTGGCGGCGTTCGGCTCGACCTATGTGCTGGCGGTCGGATCGTTCACCGCCAGCCAGGCGATGTTCACCATGATGGTGCTGATCATGTTCAACATCGTGGCCCCGGTCGGCTGGCAGGCCGGGCTGGTCCGGCTCGAGGACGTTCTGATGGGGGCCGCGGTCGGGCTGGTCGTCTCGGTGCTGTTGTGGCCGCAGGGGGCGGCCACAGCGGTCGAACGGTCGGCGGCGGCGGCGATGGCCACGGTGTCGCGCTACCTGGCCGCCGCGGTGGTCCGGGTCACCCGGGGCGCCTCCGAACAGTCCGACGACACGGTGTTCACCCTGCGGCAGGACAGCGTGGTCACCGCCCGCACCCACAACGACGCGATGCGCAACTACGTCTCCGAGGTCGGCGGGGCGATCGACCCGCGGCTGACCGACGCCAACAACCGGTCGGTGCGGGTCCGCTTCTCCGCCGACCTGATCGCCGACGTGGTGCCCCCGCCGCTGACCACCTACCGGCAAGCCCGTTCGATCATCGAGGCGCGGGCGCTGACGCTGTGCGCCCGACTGGAGGGCGACCCGCTGGACTGGATCGACAGCGCACCCGCCGCGCCGATCAGCGACGAACTGGTGCCCGCGCTGCGCCGGGAGGCCGACGCGGCCGGACCGAGCACCGACCGGGCGGCCGCGGCCGCGCTGCCACTGGTGACGGTGGCGGCCAACCTGGCCGAACTGGAACTGCTGTACCCGGCGACAGTGCCCGACGAGCCGGTGCCGGCCTGAGAGCCGGTCCGGACCGGCCGCTTCAGCCCAGGATCTCCCGGGCCGCGGCGCGGGCCTGCGCCGGGCTCTCGGTGGCCAGCACCGCCTCGGCCGCCTCGCGGCACTGCTGCAGCGACACCGAGGCCAGCTTGGCGCCGACCGGGGTGACCGCGGAGGCGGCCGCCGACAGCGACGTCACCCCCAGCCCGGTCAGCACGCAGGCCAGCAGCGGGTCGGCGGCGGCCTCCCCGCACACCCCCACCGGCTTGCCGGCCGCCGCCCCGGCCCGGGCGGTCGCGGCGACCAGCGACACCACCCCGGGCTGCCAGGGGTCGGTCAGGGTGGCCAGGTCCGCCGACATCCGGTCGGCGGCCATCGTGTACTGCGCCAGGTCGTTGGTGCCGATGGAGAGGAACTCGACATGCTCGAGGATCTTGTCGGCCAGCAGCGCGGCGGCGGGCACCTCGATCATCACCCCCGGATGCAGACCCCGTTCGCGGGCCAGTCCGGCGAACTGGCGCGCCTCGGTGGCGGTGGCGATCATCGGGGCCATCACCCACGGCGCGTTGCCGGTCTGCTCGGCGGCGGCGGCGATCGCGTCGAGTTGGCGGCCCACCAGTTCGGCGTCGATCGCCACGATCCGGAAGCCGCGCACCCCCAGCGCCGGGTTGGGCTCCTCGGGGCTGGTGACGAACTTCAGCGGCTTGTCCGAGCCGGCGTCGAGGGTGCGCACCACCACCTTCAGCCCGGAGAACGCGTCGAGCACCTCGGAGTAGATCGCCGCCTGCTCGGCCACGCTCGGCTCGCTGTCGCGGTCCAGGAAGCACAGTTCGGTGCGGAACAGCCCGACACCCTCCACCGGCGCCTGCCGCGCCGCCCGGGCGGCTGAGCCGTCGGCGACGTTGGCCAGGATGGACACCGCATGGCCGTCGGAGGTCGCGCCGGGCCCGGCCCAGCCGGCCATCGCCGCCGCGGCGACGTCGGCGGCGGCGACCGCGGCGGCGGCCTCGGCCCGGTCGGGGTCCACGGTGACCGTCCCGCGGCTGCCGTCGAGCAGCACCGCCGTCCCGGCGGCGACGTCGTCGAGACCGTGCACGGCGACCACGCAGGGGATGCCCAGTTGGCGGGCGATGATCGCGGTGTGGCTGGTCGGCCCGCCCAGGGTGGTGGCCAGTCCGACGACCAGGTGCGGGTCCAGCCCGGCGGTGTCGGCGGGGGCCAGGTCCTCGGCGCAGAGGATGGACGGCACGTCGGGGACCGGGACACCGGGTTCGGGAAGCCCGGCCAGTTCGGCGATGACCCGGTCGCGGATGTCCTTGAGGTCGGTGACCCGCTCGGCCATCAGTCCGCCCATCTTGGTGAACATCTCGATGAACTGGGCGGCGGCGTCGGCGGTCGCGCGCACCGCGGACTTGCCGGCCTTGATCGCGTTCTCCGCCGCTCCCAGCCAGGCCCGGTCCTGGGCCAGCGCGGCGGTGGCGCCGAGCACCTCCGAGGCCGCGCCGGTCGCCGAGGCGGCCCGGTTCCGCAGCCGGTCGGCCACCGCGGAAGCGGCCGAGGTGAACCGCGCGGCCTCGTCGGGACGTTTCGGTTCGGCGATCTCACCACCCGGGTCGAGGTCGTCGATGGTGGGCAGCCGGGCCGCCCGGATGACCGGCGCGAACCGGACACCCGGCACCACCGGAACCCCCTCGAGCACCCTGTTTTGCGTCGCAGCCATGCCAGCGATTACAGCAAACCGCGGTATCGCGCACCGACAACATCGACAATCTGGTGGTTGTGATCGTCACCGTCACGCCGAACCCGAGTATCGACCGCACCGTCACCCTGCCCGGACGGCTGGTCCGGGGCGCGGTGCACCGCGGCGAGTCGGTGTCCTGCGAACCGGGCGGCAAGGGCGTCAACGTGGCGCGCGCGCTGACCCTGGCCGGGCTGGACACCGTCGCGGTGCTGCCGGCCGGCGAGCACGACCCGATCCTCGACGGGCTGCGCGCACAGCAGGTCCGCTTCCACGCCGTGCCGGTCCCCCACCCGGTGCGCACCAACCTGGCGGTCACCGAGCACGACGGCACCACCACCAAGATCAACGAACCGGGCGCCGTGCTGGAACCGGCCGGGGCGGCGGACCTGGCCGCGGCGGTCCTGGGGCGGGCGGGGGCCGGGCAGTGGGTGGTGCTGTCGGGGTCGCTGCCGCCCGGGCTGCCCGACACCTGGTACTCGGAGATGACCGCGGCGCTGGCGGCCCGCGGCTGCCGGGTCGCCGTGGACACCTCCGGTGCGCCGCTGGCCGCGCTGTCCGCCGGCCTGGACAGCGCCGCTCCGGATCTGATCAAACCCAACGCCGAGGAACTGGCGAGCCTGGCCGGGGTCGGCGCGGAGGACCTGGAGACCGCGGTGGCCCGCGGGGACGCCGGGCCGGTGGTGGCCGCGGCGGACGTGCTCGTCGGCCGTGGGGTCGGCGCGGTGCTGGCCACCCTCGGCGCCGCCGGGGCGGTGCTGGTCCTCGCCGAGGGCGCCTGGCTGGCCACCCCGCCGCCGGTGGCCGCGCGCAGCACCGTCGGCGCCGGTGACTCGTCGCTGGCCGGGTATGTGCGCGCCGAGACCCTCGGGCAGAACCCGGCGGCGCGGCTGCAGATGGCGGTGGCCTACGGCAGCGCGGCCGCGGCGCTGCCCGGCTCGGCGATGCCCACCCCCGCCCAGCTCAACCTCGACGATGTCGTCATCTCATCCGTCCCGATGCCCGGAGGTAGCCCGTGACCGCGATCATCAGCCCCGAGATCGTCGTCCTCGACGTCGACGGCGCCAGCGCCGAGGCGGTGATCGCCCGGCTGGCCGGACTGCTGGCCGCCGACGGCCGAGCCGGCGACGCCGAGGCGGTCCGGCAGGCCGCGATGGCACGCGAGGCGCAGTCGGCCACCGGCCTGCCCGGCGGCATCGCGATCCCGCACTGCCGGTCGGGGGCGGTGTCGGAGGCCTCGATCGCGTTCGCCCGGCTGCGGCCCGGCGTCGACTTCGGCGGCCCGGACGGGCCCTCGGACCTGGTGTTCCTGATCGCCGCCCCGGAGGGGGCCGGCAGCGAACACATGCGGATGCTGTCCAGCCTGGCCCGGGCGCTGGTCCGCCCCGAGTTCGTCGCATCGCTGCGCGCGGCGGCGACCCCCGCCGAGGTGGTCGGCCTCGTCGACGGGGTGGTCAACCCCGCCCCGGCAGCCCCGGCCGGGGAGCCCGCCGCGGCTCCGGCGGCCGCCGCGCGGGCGCGTTCGGTCATCGCCATCACCGCCTGCCCGACCGGGATCGCCCACACCTACATGGCCGCCGACGCCCTCAAGCTGGCCGCCGAACGGGCCGGGGTGGACCTGACGGTGGAGACCCAGGGATCCTCGGGCAGCACACCGCTGAGCCCGGAGACCATCGCCGCCGCCGACGCGGTCATCTTCGCCACCGACGTCGGGGTCAAGGACCGGGCCCGCTTCGCCGGCAAGCCGGTGATCGCCTCGGGGGTGAAGCGGGCGATCAACGAACCCGACACGATGATCGCCGAAGCCGTTGCGGCGGTGGACAACCCCAACGCGGCCCGGGTCGAAGGCGGCACGCGGGCCGAGGAGTCCGCCGCGGCGGCGGCGGGCAGCCTGGGCTGGGGCACCCGGATCCGGCAGATCCTGCTGACCGGGGTCAGCTACATGATCCCGTTCGTCGCCGCCGGCGGCCTGCTGATCGCGCTGGGATTCCTGCTGGCCGGCTACGACATCGCCAACACCCCGGAGGGACAGTCGGATTCGCTGGCGCACATCATCACCACCACCAACTCGCTGACCGACCTGCCCAGCGGGGGCCTGCTGCAGTATCTCGGGGCGGTGCTGTTCACCCTGGGCGGGCTGGCGTTCGGGTTCCTGGTGCCCGCCCTGGCCGGCTACATCGCGTTCGCGATCGCCGACCGGCCCGGCCTGGCGCCGGGTTTCACCGCCGGGGCGGTGGCGGTGTTCGTCGGCGCCGGGTTCATCGGCGGCATCGTCGGCGGCCTCATCGCCGGGTTCGCCGCGCTGTGGGTCAGCCGCATCGACGTCCCGCAGTGGGCGCGCGGCCTGATGCCGGTGGTGGTGATCCCGCTGCTGGCCTCGCTGATCGTGGGCCTGCTGATGTTCCTTCTGCTGGGCCGCCCACTGGCGGCGGTCACCTCGGGTCTGACCAGCTGGCTGGCCGGGCTGTCCGGCGGGTCGGTGATCCTGCTGGGGGTCATCCTGGGGCTGATGATGTGCTTCGACCTGGGCGGTCCGGTGAACAAGGCGGCCTACGCGTTCGCCACCGCCGGGCTGAGCATCGCCGAACCGGCGAGTCTGCGGATCATGGCGGCGGTGATGGCGGCGGGCATGGTGCCCCCGCTGGCGATGGCGCTGGCCACCACACTGCGCCCGGGCCTGTTCAGCAAGCCCGAACGGGAGAACGGCCGCGCCGCATGGCTGCTGGGCGCGTCATTCATCTCCGAGGGCGCGATCCCCTTCGCCGCCGCCGACCCGTTCCGGGTGATCCCGTCGATGATGGCCGGCGGCGCGGTCACCGGGGCGCTGATCATGGCCTTCGACGTCACGCTCAAGGCGCCGCACGGCGGGATCTTCGTGTTCTTCGCCATCGGCCACCTGCTGTGGTTCGTGGTCGCCTTGGCCGCCGGCACGGTCGTCGGCGCGCTGGCGGTGATCGCCGCCAAGCAGTTCGTCAACCCCAGGGCGGAGGCGGCGGCCAACGCTGCCGTCGCCGCGGGGTGAGATCAGGCGTCGAGGTCCTTCTCGACCAGTTCGACGATGGCGGCCAGTGTCGCCTCGTCCTCGGCGGCCACCGTCACCTGCGCCCCGTTACCGGCCCCCAGCGTCATGATCATCAGCGCCGAACCGGCGTCCACCGGTTCACCGCCGTCGAGGGCGAGGGTCACCGGCACCCCGGCGTTGGTGACGGCCTCGGCGATGATCGCCGCCGGACGGGCGTGCAGGCCGACGGCCGAGCCGACGACGACGGTCTTGGTGTGCATTGGCGAATCCCACTCCTCATCCCACTGCGTCAGTGCAGAGATCGACCCTCAGATCATGACGCGGACCGCGACCGCCGGAGGCGGGTTTCGCCGATCAGGCCAGACCCTTGAGCATGAAGTTCCAGTACAGGAACGGCAACCCGTACTTCTTGAGGTACCAGTACGGCCGGTGCGGCTTGGTGGAGTCGATGATCGGCCACGACGGGGTGATGTTGAAGTCGTAGTCGAACTCCGCCAGCAGCATGTCGTGGGAGGAGGTGACGATCGGGCACGACGAGTACCCGTGGTACTCCGCCGCCGGTGGACGGCCCTTGAAGTGGGCGTCGAGGTTGTCGACGACCACCGGGGCCTGCTTGCGGACCGCCGCACCGGTCTTGCCGTTGGGGGTGGACCCGGCGTCGCCGAGGGCGAACACGTTCGGGTAGCGGACGTGCTGCATGGTGAACTTGTCCACCTCGACGTAGCCGTTGGCGTCCCCCGTGGACAGCGGGCTGGCCTTGATCCAGTCGGGTGCGGACTGCCGCGGCACGGCGTGGAGCATGTCGAAGGGCAGGGTGGTGTCGGTGCCGCCCTCCCCGACCGCGGTGACGGTGACCTTGCGAGAGTCGGCGTCGATGGAGGTCACCTCCGACATGGTGTGCAGCTGGATGCCGTAGTCGGCGATCACCGTGTCCAGACTGTCGGCGATGGGGCCGATCCCGAAGATCCGCGGGGTCGGCACCACCAGGTGCACGTCGATGTCCTTCAGCACGCCCTGCTTGCGCCAGTAGTCGCTGGCCAGGTAGGCGATCTTCTGCGGCGCGCCGCCGCACTTGATCGGACCCGAGGGCATCATGAACACCGCCGACCCCGACCGGGTCTTCTGGATGAAGTCCCAGGTCTTGGGCGCCAGGTCGAACCGGTAGTTTGACGACACCCCGTCGCGTCCGAGGGTCTGCTCCAGGCCCTCGGTCTTGTTCCAGTCCAGTTGGATGCCGGGGCAGACCACCAGCGCGTCGTACTCGTAGACGGAGTCGTCGGCGCAGGTGACGGTGTTGGCCTCGGGGTCCACCGACTGCACCGTGTTGCGGATCCAGATGGCCTCGGCGGGCATCACCTTGGCCTCCGGCCGGGCGGAGGTCGAGGCTTTCGCCTGACCTCCGCCGACCAGAGTCCACAGCGGCTGGTAGTAGTGCTGATCGGAGGGCTCGATCACCGCGATGTCGGAGTAACCCTTGCGCAGCAACCGCGCCGCCACCGTGATGCCGGCGGTGCCGCCGCCGACGATCACGATGTGGTGCTTGGCTTTGACGGTCATCACTCCAGCCTAGGCCCGAATCAGGCGTTCTGGGTGACCGCGTCCCAGGCGTTGTAACCGCCCAGCAGGTCGCTGACATCCTCGAAGCCGCTCTGACGCAGCAGGCTGGCCGCCACCGAGGAGCGGTAACCGCCGGCGCAGTACACCACCGTCGGTTTGCGCGGGTCCAGCTCACCGAGCCGGTCGGGCAGCTGGCCCACCGGGATGTTGACCGCGTTGGCGATCATCCCGCCGGCCGCCTCGCCCGGGTTGCGCACGTCGACCAGTTGGAGAGTGGGCACGTCGGCGATCCGCTCGTCGAGATTCGGCACGGTCAGCCGCGAAGCCACCTCGACGTCGGCCTGGTTCTCGAACATGACCGCGTAGGGGTCGGCGACGTAGCCGATCACCCGGTCGAAGCCGATCCGGCCCAGTCGGTTCTTGCCCTCCAGAACCCGGTCGGGGTCGGTGAACAGCACGATGTCGACGTCGTGCTTGACCACCGATCCGGCGAACTCGGCGTAGCGGCCCTCCAGCCCGATGTTGATCGCGCCCTTGAGGTGTCCGGAGCCGAACTCCTCGGCGTCGCGGCCGTCGACCAGCACCGCCCCGCCGGCCAGCGCGGCCTTGGCCTCCTCGTAGGTCATCGCCGGGGGCATCTTCTCCTCGTCCATCAGGTCGCGGCCCTTGCGGTTGAGGATCGCGTTGTAGACGAAGTAGCTCGGCGCCGGGGGCTGGCCCTCGGTGACCATCTCGACGAAGGTCTCCTTGTCCGAGGCCCGCAGCGCGTAGTTGGTCTTGCGCTGCTCGCCCATCGTCGACCACAGCTCGGTGGACAGGTTCTTGCCGCAGGCCGAACCCGCACCGTGGGCCGGGTAGACCTTGGTGTCGTCGGGCAGGGTCATCAGCTTGTTGTGCAGCGAGTCGTAGAGCTTGTCGGCCAGCTCGTCGCGGGTGAAGCCGATGGAGGCCAGCAGGTCGGGCCGGCCCACGTCGCCGATGAACAGGGTGTCGCCGGTCAGCACGCCGTAGGGCACGGTGTCGTCGGCGTGCTCGTAGATCACGATGCTCATCGACTCCGGGGTGTGCCCGGGGGTGTGGCGGAACTCCAGCTGCACGTCGCCCAGCGAGTAGCGCTCGCCGTCGGCCACCGCCATGAAGTCGAACTCCGGCTCGGCCACCGCGGAGTAGACGATCTTCGCGCCGGTCGCCTCGGCCAGCTCCAGGTGCCCGGAGATGAAGTCGGCATGGAAGTGGGTCTCGATGACCAGCTCGATGGTCATGCCGAGTTCCTTGGCGTCGGCGACGTACTCGCTGACGTCACGCTGCGGGTCGACGACGACGGCGCGGCCGGTGGTCTCGTCGCCGATCAGGTAGGAGGCGTGCGACAGGCACT
>CAYURT010000021.1:0-45509 GCA_964447215.1 uncultured Mycobacterium sp. | reverse complement strand
GCCGGGTAGGGGCTGGTGATCTCGAGGCGCCGGCCGTCGGCCGGGTGTGAGAAAGCCAGCGATCGGGCGTGCAGCCACTGCCGTTCGAGTCCGAGCCGGCCGGCCAGGACCGGGTCGGCGCCGTAGGTCAGGTCGCCGACGCAGGGATGGTGAAGCGCCGCGAAGTGCACCCGGATCTGGTGGGTGCGCCCGGTTTCGAGATGGATGTCGAGCAGGCTGGCGGCCCGGAACATCTCCAGGGTGTCGTAGTGGGTGATGCTGTGGCGCCCGCCCTCGGTGACCGCGAATTTCCAGTCGTGACCCCGATGGCGCCCGATCGGCGCGTCGATCGTCCCGCTGGAGGGATCCGGGTGCCCCTGCACCACAGCGTGGTAGCGCTTGTCGACGGTCCGTTGCTTGAACGCGCGTTTGAGCACCGTGTAGGCCCGCTCGGAACGGGCTACCACCATGACCCCCGAGGTGCCGACGTCGAGACGTTGCACGATGCCCTGCCGTTCGTGGATTCCCGAGGTGCTGATCCGGTAGCCCAAGGCCGCCAGGCCGCCCAGCACGGTGGGGCCGTGCCAGCCGACGGTCGCATGCGCGGCCACACCCGGGGGCTTGTCCACCGCGACGACATCGTCATCGGCGTAGAGGATCGTCATGGCCTCCACGGCGGTCGGTGTGTTCTCGACCGGCGGCGGCTGCTCGGGTAGTTGCACCGTGAGCCAGCTGCCGGCTTCGAGCCGGTCGGACTTGCCGAGCGCCACGCCGTCGGCCTCCACCCCGCCACGCTCGGCGATCCCGGCCGCCGAGGTGCGGGACACCCCCAGCAACCGCGCCAGCCCGGCGTCGACCCGCATCCCGGCCAGCCCCTCCGGCACCGGCATCGACCGTTCGGTCATCAGGCGGCTCCAGTACCGGGTTCGGGGTCTCGCTCCGATCCCCGCCGGCCCGAAGCGTCGAAGTCGTAGCCGAACAGCGAAAGGGCGACCAGCAGGATCGCGCCCCCTACCACGGCCGGGTCGGCCACATTGAACACCGGCCACCATCCGATGGATAAGAAGTCGACGACATGACCGCGCAGCGGTCCCGGGGAACGGAAGAAGCGGTCGACGAGGTTCCCCAGCGCGCCGCCGAGGATCATCCCCAGTCCGACCGCCCACCACGGCGAGACCAGCCGCCGGCCCATCCAGATGATGCCCACCACCACGCCGATGGCGATCAGCGTCAGCACCCAGGTGTAGCCGGTCGCCATCGAGAAGGCCGCGCCGGAGTTGCGGACCAGGGTCCAGGTGACCGTGTCGCCGATGATCGAGACGGGTTGGCCGGGCCTCAGCAGTTCGACGGCGATGACTTTGGTGATCACATCGAGGGCCAGCACGACCGCGGCGACCGCGAGCAGCAGTCGGAGGCGGCGGCGCGGCGGCGGGGCCAGGGCTTGTTCCGGGGCCTGCTGCGGGCCGCCGGTCTCCTCGGTCACGTCCCCATCATCCCCTAACGGGGCGGCTGCGATGATGGCGGTCATGCCTCGACTCGTCATCATCAGCACCGGCGGAACGATCTCCACCGGCGCGGACGCCGATGGCGTGCTGCGCCCGGCACGGTCCGGGGCGCAACTGGCCTCCGGGCTCGACGCCGAGGTGGTCGACCTGCTGTCGCTGGACAGCTCGGCGCTGACCCCGGCCGACTGGGCGCGGATCGGGTCGGCTGTCGAGGACGCGGTGGCATCCGGAGCCGATGGCGTCGTCGTCACCCACGGCACCGACACGATGGAGGAGACGGCGCTGTGGCTGGACCTCACCTATCGCGGAGGGCCGCCGGTGGTGCTGACCGGCGCGGCGCGCCCCGCCGATGACCCCGCGCCCGACGGTCCGGCGAATCTGCGGGAGGCGCTGGCGGTCGCGGCCAGCCCGCAGGCGCGTGACGCCGGGGTGCTGATCAGCTTCGCCGGGCGGGTGCTGGCACCGCTGGGCACCACCAAGGTGGGCGGTCCGTCGATGTTCGGGGGGACCGAACCGGTGGGCAGCGTCGATCGCGCGGCCTTCGTCCTCACCGCCGCCAAAGAACGCCCCTACCTGGCATCCGTCGCGGCTCCGCCCCGTGTCGACATCGCCGCGGCCTATCCGGGCGCCGATGGCGCCGCGATCGACGCGTTCGCAGCGGCCGGCGCCCGGGGCGTGGTGCTGGAGGCACTGGGCTTGGGAAACGCCGGCGCTGCGGTGGTGGACGCGGTGGGGCGGGCCTGCTCGGCGGGGCTGGCCGTCGCCGTCACCACCAGGGTGCCGGGCGGGCACACCTCGGCCGCCTACGGACCCGGCCGCGACCTGGTGGCCGCCGGCGCGGTCATGGTGCCGCGGCTGCGGACCAGCCAGGCGCGGGTGCTGTTGATGGCGACCCTGGCGGCGGGGCTACCCGTCGGCGACATCATCTCCCGCTGGGGGTAGGGCGGGTTCCCCAACTCCCGGCCAGTCCAGGCTGTCCACCGGATCCGCGCTGCTCAGCGCGGTGTCGCCGAGGCTGAAGGTGCGCATCACGCCCGGGCCGGTGCTGCGGGTCTCGAACCGCACGCTGACCACGCCATGCCCGGCGCCCTGCACCCAGCCGTGGCCGTACCCGGGGTGGGCGACATCGTCGCCGACCCGCCAGCCGCTTCCCGGGGTCTCCGGTTCCGGCGCGCCGCCTCCCGCCGGCGCTGCGATCTCGGGATGCTCGAGCTCGGGGAACAGTGACTCCTGACGCACATCGCTGAGGCCGGAGAACCCGACCCCGATCAGTCGCACCGGACCCACCTCGCGGGGATCGGGCAGCAGGCGGCGAGCGATCGCGGTCAGGGCCACCGGATCACCGGTGGCGTAGGGCAGCGTGGCGGAGCGGGTCAGCGTCGACATGTCGGCCTTCCTGATCTTGACCGTCACGGTGCGCGCCCCGCGGCCGTCCCGGGTCAGCCTGCGGTGGGCGTGCCCGGCGATCGGCTCGACTGCTTCACGGAGTTGCTCGACGGTGATCAGATCATGGTCGAAGGTGGATTCGGCGCTGATCTGTTTGGCTTCCGCCCGTTCGAGGACGGGCCGGTCGTCGACACCGCGGGCCAGCGCGTGCAGCGCCATCCCCGTCGCCGAGCCCAGGATCCCGACGACCTCGGTCTCGGCCAGCGCGGCGAACTGTCCGACCGTCTCGATGCCGAGCCGGTTGAGTCTGGCCTCCGCGACCGGCCCGATGCCCCAAAGCCTGCGCACCGGAAGGCTTTCCAGCAGTCGGAGTTCCTCGTCGCGGCGAACCACCCGCACGCCGTCGGGCTTGGCGAGACCCGAGGCGATTTTGGCGATCTGTTTTCCCGAGCCGGCGCCGACCGATGCGATCAGTCCGGTGCGGTCCCGGATCCGCAGCCGCAACTCGGCGCAGAACTTCTCCACCTGTTGCGCGGGGGTGCCGGCGAGTTCGGCGGGCTCGGCGAACGCCTCGTCGAAGGACAGCTGCTCAAGGACCGGCACTACCGCCCGAACGGTGTCCATCACCCGGCGACTGGCGACGCTGTAGACCGCACCGCGCGGTGGCAGCACCACCGCCGCCGGGCCGACGAGCCGACGCGCCTGATGTACCGGCATCGCCGACCGTGCTCCGAACGCGCGGGCCTCGTAGCTGGCGCCGGCCACCACGCCGCGTCCGCCGCGACCGCCGACGAGGACAGGGCGGCCACGCAGCGTCGGGCGGGTCAACTGTTCGACGGAGGCGAAGAACGCATCCATGTCGAAGTGCAGGACCCAGCGTGACATCACCGCAGGGTATCTCCGTCGAACGTGGGCGCTATGGCCGGAATTCGGCCCGAATGCGGACTTAGCCCCCACGTTCGACGGTCAGGCCCCGCGGGAATCAGACCTTGGCGATCGAGACCTCCACGCCGTCGCCGATCGCCACCCCGCCGGCCGGCGCACCGAACTCGAAGCCGGTCGCCAGGATCTCCCGGGCGATGAGGTCCCTGTGGGTCTGCGCCCACTCAAGGCGTTCCGGCGGCACCGCCATGACCACACTGATCCGGTCGCTGACCTCCAGGCCCGACGACTTCCGCAGGTCCTGCAGTTCGCGGATGCGGTCCTTGGCCCAGCCCTCGGCAGCCAGCTCGGGTGTGACGGTGTCATCGAGGATCACCAGCCCCGCCCCGCCTGGCAATGCGGCGGTGGACCCCGGATCAGCGGCCACGAGCTTGGAGTCGTACTCGCCGGGGTTGAGCACGACCGAACCAGCGGTCAGGGTGCCGTCGGGATTGGGGACGCCGTCGCCGGCTTTGACGGCTTTGATGGCTTCCTGAACGGCTTTGCCCAGGCGGGGACCGGCGGCTCGGGCGTTGACGGTCAGCTCGAACCGGCCGTGGGCGGGGACGTCGTCGGTCAGCTCGACCGCCTTGACGTTGACCTCGTCGGCTATCAGATCGGTGAAACCCGTGAGCAGATCCGGATCTTCCACCGCGACGGTCAGTTTCGGGAGCGGAAGCCGTACCCGCAGTTTCTTGGCCTTACGCAGCGATGACGCCGCCGAGCACACGTCACGAACCCGATCCATTGCGGCCACCAATTGGGCGTCGGCGGGGACCACCCCGGGTTCCGGCCAGTCGCTCAGATGCACCGAACGTTCCCCGGTGATCCCCCGCCAGATCACCTCGGTGGCCATCGGCAGTAAGGGGGCGGCCAGCCGGGCGGTGACCTCGAGAACGGTGTGCAACGTGTCGATGGCGTCGGGATCCTCGGCCCAGAACCGCGCCCGTGAACGGCGCACGTACCAGTTCGTCAGCGCCTCGGTGAACCGGCGCAGCTGCTCGCAGGCGCCGGAGATGTCACAGGCGTCCATGGCCCCGGTCAGGTCATCCCGCAGCGCGGACAGTTTTGCCAGAATGTAGCGGTCCAGGAGATGCGTCGAATCGGTGCGCCAGGTGCCCACCTTCGTTGCGTACAGCGCCAGGAAGCTGTAGGCGTTCCACAGCGGCAGCAGCACCTGGCGCACGCCTTCGCGGATACCTTCTTCGGTGACGATCAGATTGCCGCCGCGCAGGATCGGCGAGGCCATCAGGAACCAGCGCATCGCATCCGAGCCGTCGCGGTCGAACACCTCGTTGACGTCGGGGTAGTTGCGCAGCGACTTGCTCATCTTCTGCCCGTCGTTGCCGAGCACGATGCCGTGCGACACGCAGGTCTTGAATGCCGGGCGGTCGAACAACGCCGTGGCCAGCACGTGCAGGGTGTAGAACCAGCCGCGGGTCTGCCCGATGTACTCGACGATGAAGTCCCCCGGGAAATGCGTCTGGAACCACTCGGAGTTCTCGAAGGGGTAGTGCACCTGCCCGTAGGGCATCGAGCCCGAGTCGAACCAGACGTCGAAGACGTCCTCGATCCGGCGCATGGTGGACTTCCCGGTCGGGTCATCCGGGTTGGGCCGGGTCAATTCGTCGATGAAGGGCCGGTGCAGGTTGTCGGGGCGCACGCCGAAGTCGCGTTCGAGTTCGTCGATGCTGCCGTAGACGTCGATTCGCGGATACGCCGGGTCGTCGGAGGTCCAGACCGGAATGGGAGTGCCCCAGTAGCGGTTTCGGGAGATCGACCAATCCCGCGCGCCGGAGAGCCACTTGCCGAACTGTCCGTCCTTGACGTGCTCGGGGTACCAGGTGATCTGCTGGTTGAGTTCAACCATCCGGTCGCGGAACGCGGTGACCTTGACGAACCACGACGACACCGCCCGGTAGATCAGCGGGTTGCGGCACCGCCAGCAGTGCGGATACGGGTGATCGTAGGTTTCGTGGCGAATCAGCACTGGCGAGTTGACCGCCGCGGCGCCGGTGCCGTTCTTCAGGTCGCGGATGATTTGCGGGTTGGCGTCGAACACATGCTGTCCGGCGTAGTCGGCGACGCTGGAGTCAAAACGGCCCGCGGCGTCGACCGGGGTGACCGGGATGATGCCGACGGTGTCGGTGGTGGCCTTGTCGTCCTCGCCGTAGGCCGGCGCCATGTGCACGATCCCGGTGCCGTCCTCGGTGGTGACGAAGTCTCCGCGCAGCACCTGAAAGGCATTCGCCGAGTCGGCGAAGTACGGAAACGGCGGCGCATACCGCAACCCGAGCAACTGTTCGCCCGAGTAGGTGGCCAGCACCGCAGGTTCTGCGCCCAACTCGCGGGCATAGGCGGCCAGCCGGGCCGCCGCCAGGATGTAGCGCCGGCCGTCGACCTCGACGACCACGTAGTCGACGCCGGGGTTGACCGCGACGGCCTGGTTGGACGGCAGCGTCCACGGCGTGGTGGTCCAGATCAGCAGGTGGGCGCCGTGGAGTTCCGAACCCGGTGCGGTGATCGGGAAGCCCACCGTGATGGCCGGGTCCTGGCGGCTCTGGTAGACGTCGTCGTCCATCCGCAACTCGTGGCTGGACAGCGGGGTCTCGTCGTTCCAGCAGTACGGCAGCACGCGGATGCCCTGGTAGGCCAGCCCCGAGTCCCAGAGCTGTTTGAACACCCAGATCACCGACTCCATGAAGGACGGGTCCAGCGTCTTGTAGTCGTTGTCGAAGTCCACCCAGCGCGCCTGCCGGGTCACATAGGCCCGCCACTCGTTGGTGTAGCGCAGCACCGAGTCCCGGCAGGCCTCGTTGAACTTCCCGATGCCCATCCGCTCGATCTCGGCCTTGTCGGTGATCCCCAGCTGGCGCTGGACCTCGAGCTCGGCCGGGAGCCCGTGGGTGTCCCAGCCAAACCGGCGCTCGACCTTGTAGCCCCGCATCGTCCGGTAACGCGGGACGATGTCCTTGACGTATCCGGTCAGCAGGTGGCCGTAATGCGGTAACCCGTTGGCGAACGGGGGGCCGTCATAGAAGACGAACTCCGGTGCCCCGTCGCGCCGGTCGACGCTGGCGCGGAAGGTGTCGTCGGCCGCCCAGAAGTCGAGCACCTCACGCTCTAGCGCGGGGAAGTCCGGCGCGCCGCCGGAAGGACGGGGGTAACCGGTCCCGGTCATGCTGTGTTCCATCCACGTCATTCCATCCACGTCCTCCGGTGCCGCTGTCACAGCACGGGGACGACGACGCGCGGGAGCGCGAGCGCCGCGGTACCACCCCGCTTACGCGCACAGGCGCGTCGCTCGGTTGCAGGCTGTAACGGGCCGACCCGTCCGGTTCTACCGGGCCCGGCGCAGTGCGCCGGACCTTTCTTCCGGAGGCTCCCCGGTGATTGCCGGATCCACGCCGCTGGCGGGCATTCTATCCCGATTACGGCCCCCGCGCTCGTGGCGCCCCGGGGTATTCCCCGCAGGTCAGTACGATGGCCGGGATGGGTCGAGACCGCTTGCCAGCGACGGAAACGACCGCCGGTAGCGGAGGGCTGTTCGGGCGGATCGGTGCCGTCGTGGTGCGCGTGCCGTTGCTGGTCATCGCGGCATGGATCGCTCTGGGCCTGGGCCTGACCCAGCTGTTCCCTCCGCTCGGCGAGCTCGCGCAGCGGGCGCCGGCGGCCATCCTGCCCGACGACGCGCCGTCGGTGGTCAGCGGCAAACAGATGACCGAGGCCTTCCAGGAGGCGAGTTCGGAAAACATTCTGATGGTGGTCCTGGTCAACGAGGACGGGCTCACCACCGCTGATGAGGAGGTCTACAGCGTCCTGGTGGACAGGTTGCGGGCCGACACCGAGTCGGTCGCGGCGCTGCAGGACTTCATCAGCACCCCGCCACTGCGCGAGATCCTGGCCAGCGAGGACGACAAGGCCTGGCTACTACCGGTCAACATCATCGGGGAACTGGGCACCCCAAAGGCCAGCGCCGCGACCAAACAGGTGATCGGCCTGGTCGATGAAACGGTGGCCGGGACGACGCTGAGCGCCTACACCACCGGCCCGGCCGGCACCATCAACGACATCAACGACATCGGCGAGCGAGACCGGGTCACCATCGAGCTCGTCACCGTGGTGGTCCTGCTGGTGATCCTGCTGGTGGTCTACCGCAACCCGTTGACCATGACGCTGCCGCTGATCACCATCGGGGTGGCGCTGATGACGGCCCAGGGCGTGGTCGCGGGCCTGGGCACGGTGGGGCTGAGTGTCTCCAACCAGACCATCGTGCTGATGACGGCGATGATGTTCGGCGCAGGCGTGGACTACGCGGTCTTCCTGATCGCGCGCTACCACGACTACCTGCGGGACGGCCAGCACCCGGACACCGCAGTGCGCAACTCCCTGATCTCGGTCGGCAAGGTGATCTTCGCCTCGGCGTTCACCGTGGCGGTGACCTTCATGGGGATGGTGTTCACCAAGCTGACCGTGTTCTACACCGTGGGTGCGGCGCTGTCGGCCTCCATTCTGGTCGGCTGTTTCGCCGCAGTGACATTTCTGCCGTCCCTGCTGGTGCTCGCCGGACGGCGCGGGTGGGCCAAGCCCAGGCGTGATCTCACCACTCAGTTCTGGCGGCGCTCGGGGATCCGGGTCGTGCGCCGGCCGGTGGTCAACCTGGTCGCCAGCCTCGTGGTTCTGGCGACCCTCGCCGGGATCGCCGCCCTGGCCCAGTACAACTATGACGACCGCAAAGCCTTGCCGGCGGCCAGCGAGAGCATCCGCGGATATGACGCCATCGGCAAGCACTTCCCCATCAATGCCAGCCTGCCGCAGTACATCCTGATCACCTCACCGCGGGACCTTCGCACACCTGAGGCGCTGGCCGATATGGAGGAGATGGCTCAACGGGTCAGTCAGGTCGCCGATGTCGACATCGTCCGGGGTATCACCAGGCCTACCGGTGAGCGCCTCGAGCAGGCCAAGCTGTCGTTTCAGGCCGGAGAGGTGGGCACGCCGCTGAATCAGGCCGCGGACACGATCAACAGCAACACCGGCAATCTCAACATGCTGGCCAGCGGCGCCGACCAGATCGCCGATGTGCTCGGCGCCATACGGACCGCGTTGCCGCAGACCCTGGAGACCGTCAGCTATCTGGTGCAGGCACTGGCGTTTCTGCAGAACCAATACGGCACCGGCCCGGCCCTGCCGGGCTTCGATATCGGCAGCAATCCGCTGAGCACCATTCACGGGCTCGGCGGCAGCATGGGTGTCAACACCGGCGATGCCGTGGCCGCTTATGACGAATCCATCGCCCCGGTCCTCAAATCCCTGGAGGGCAACCCGGTCTGCGACGCCGACCCCGACTGCGTCGCCGCCCGGGCCCGTCTGCAGCAGCTGGCCGAGGCACGAGAGAACGGGACCCTCGACCAGATCTCCGACCTATGCCAGGCGCTGAATGAGGCACCGATCGACCCCACCGCATTGCCGGCCGAGAAACCGCTGGTCCCCCCACCGATCCCCGGCAAGGAGAAACCCGAACCGGGAGCCCTGCTCCCCGGTGCCCCGACCGCCGAGCCCAAACCCCCCGGTGTCAGCGACGCGTTGGACTCGATTGGTGAGAGCCTGCGGGCATCGGGGATCACCGACTCCTCTGACCTGCAAAACCAGCTGAACCAACTCCAGCAGGGCATCACACTGCTTGCCGACGCCAGTCGCCAGGTGGCCGACGGCGTCGCCCTGCTGGTCGATCAGACCAAAACCCTGGGGGCCGGCTTGGACCGGGCGTCCTCTTTCCTGCTGTCGATGAAGAACAACGCCACCACGCCGTCGATGGCGGGCTTTTACATTCCCGGGCAAATTCTCAACGGCCAGGAGTTCCGGCGTGCGGCGGCCATCTTCATCTCCCCGGACGGACGCACCGTGCGCTACCTGGTCCAGACCAAGCTGGACCCCTTCACCGAACCTGCCATGGATCAGGTCAACGCCATTGTCGAGGCGGCGCGCAGCGCCCAGCCGAACACCACACTCGCCGATGCCACCATCTCCATGAACGGCTTCACCGTGACCCTGCGTGACACCCGCGACTATTACTATCAGGACCTCCGCCATATCGTCACGACCACCATTCTGGTGGTGCTCGGCATCCTCGTCATTCTCTTGCGGGCCCTCGTCGCTCCGGTGTATCTCGTTGCCTCGGTTGTGCTTTCGTATCTCTCCTCGTTGGGTCTGTCGGTGATCGTCTTCCAGGGGATCATCGGCCAGGATTTGCACTGGAGTGTGCCCGGGCTGACGTTCATCATCTCGGTCGCCATGGGTGCGGACTACAGCATGCTGCTCATCGCACGGATCCGCGACGAGTCGCCGCGCGGCATCAAGTCGGGAGTGATCCGCACCGTCACCCAGACCGGCGGTGTGATCACCGTCGCCGGACTGATCTTCTCCGCCTCGATGATAGGCCTGCAGTTCTCCAGCATCACCACGCTGGTGCAGATGGGCTTCATCATCTCCGTCGGCATCCTGCTGGACACCTTCGTGGTCCGCACCGTGACCGTACCGGCGATGGCGGTGCTGGTCGGCAAGGCCAACTGGTGGCCGTCGAGATGGCAGCCACCCACACCCGCAGCGGTTCCGCGACCCGCCGCAGTGGCCGAGACAGTCCCCTCCCCCTGAACCGGAGACGGCCCCGGACATTCATCGCGGCTTCCTGACTGCGAATCCCGAACCGTCACGCCACGTGCCGTGGTCTTCTGCTGCATCCACCGCAGATCGCCTCTCCCCCGCCGAAGGTAAGGTCGACACCCATGTGGCTGACCGTCCTGGTGCTCGCCATCGCGGTCAATTTCGAGCCGTTCCGGATCGGCCTGGTTCCGCTTCTGCTCGCCCGGCCGCGGCCACTGGCCCAGCTGCTGGCCTTCCTGGCGGCCAGTCTGGCGGTGTCGCTGAGCTTCGGGCTTCTCATCCTGTTCGTCTTCCAGCAGAACCCCTTCGGCACGACCGTGTCCGACGCCGGCAAGGTGCAGATCGGCGTCGGAGCGTTCGCCTTGGCGCTGTCCGCGGGGTTGGCGGTGCGCTGGATCCTCTCCCGGCGCAGCGTCGTGAACTCAGCTGGCCCGGGCGAGCCGGCGCCGGCGGCTGGGCCCTCTGAGGCGCCCACCGGCAGCCCGAGGCTGGCGCGCCGAGCGGGTGACCTCAGCGAGTCGATGAAGGCGCTGCTCCGCAAGGGGCAGGCGCCGTGGGTCGCCGGCCTGGTCGGCGGCACCCTGAGCCTGCCCTCGGTTGACTTTCTGGCCCTGCTCATCATCATCGCCACCTCCAAAGCCACCCCGGGCGAGCAGGTTTCAGCCCTGGTCACGTTTCTGATCATCGGCAGTTCGGTGGTGATGGCTCCACTGATCGGCTATCTGATCGCTCCGGAGCGGACAATGGAGATACTCAGCAGATTCGGGGCCTGGAGCCGATCACGCAGTCTCATCGAGTACGCGGCGCTGCTGGCTCTGATCGGCGTCCTGCTGATCGCGGTGGGCTGGAGCCGGCTCTGACGGGGTCAGACGATGACGCCGTGGAGCCCGAAATCGTCGAGGGCCCGTAACGCCAGCTCGCGCAGTCGCTCCCTGGAGTTCTCCGCGTCCAGCTGATAGGCCTCGACCGAAATCGACACCTTGCCGTTGATCCGGCCGGAGACCACCACGAGCTGACCGTGCGACCGTCGAAGCTCACCCTCGGTGACATCGGTGTCCAGTGCGCGGATCAGCACGTACTCGGCCGCTGTGCCGTCCACCCGGGCGATCTCCGCAGGTAGGTCGCCGAGATTCGAGCAGGAGATCGGCAGCCCCTCGGAGTAATCGAACATCAGCTCGACGATGCTCTTGACCGCGGTCTTCGGCATCCACGGGACCAGCGCCATCAGTTCCATGGCGGGGTCGGTTTCGGCCTTGGCCTTCTCGCGAGCCTGCCGGACGGCGGTGCGCGCCTCGGTGAGGTCGGTGGTCAGACCGGCCGGGTGGACCGAGGCGTTGGCGAAGGCCATGGCCAGAGCCCGGTCGTCGTCAAGGCTTTCCCGCAGGTTGATCGCGATCACCAGAGTGACCGTTCCGTCCGAGGCCCGCTGCCGGCCCAGGTACTCCCCCATCTTGGCCGCGTACGCCGCCAGCAGCGAGTAGCTGTTGCCGCCCAGGGACTCTGCCTTGGCATCCCACTCGGGGATGTCCACATAGATCGCCACCGAGGGCACCACGACGTGGGCGCCGTGAACGACGGCGGTGCGGGCCGCCCGCGCGCGAGCGAAGTGCTGGCGCTTCTCCCGGGCCAGCCGGAACGCCTTGGCGGCGGTGCGCGCGGTAAGGGGGAGGTCCCGGACCGCCCGCCGCAGGTCGGCAAGGATCGCCTGGCGGCGGGTTCGGGTTCCGGCGGGGTCGTAGCCCATGTCGCGGACATTGCCGGTGATCGCCTCGAACACGGCCATCAGGGCCCCGACGCCGTCCCCGATCACATGCGAGGCCACGATGCTGACCGCGGTGGCGCCGTCGTCGAGTGGCTGCACCGCCAAGTGCCAGCCAGGTCCGTTTTCCGGATCGATCGGAAGTTCTCCCAGCGAGTCCGCCCAGCTCAGCAGTTCGCTTCGCGGCCAGGGTTTCTCAGCGAACCGGATCGGCGGTGCCGCGCCCGCGGGACGCACCCAGCGCGGCCGGCCGAACGGCAGCGGCGAGCGCTCGATGAGCCGACCGCCCAGTGATGCGTAGAGATTGTCGTGGAAACGCTCGAGTCCGCCGGCGTCCAGCGGATGCTCGTAGACCCAGACACATTGGATGAGCTGGCCGCGGCCGGTCGCGCGCAGCAGTTCCAGGGCGGTCTGGTCGAGAAACTCCAACCGGTGCTCGGCGGAGGCGGTCACTGTTTTCTCCATCCCTACAAGACCGTGCCTTCGAGTTCGAACTCCCCCATGGTCTGGGCGATCACCGCGCGCAGCGAGCTCTGGGTGTTCTCGCTCCCCACCTGATAGCTGATCACGCTCAGCACGAAACGCCCGGCGATGCGAGCGGAGGCGACCGTGAGCAGACCGTGCCTGCGCTCCAGGCTGGCCCGGGAAACCTGGCGGTCCACGCCGCGGAAGGCGAGGTACTCGGCGGGCGTCCCGTCTGCCAGGGTCAGTTCGGCGGGCACATCACCGAAGTTGGAGCAGGACACCGGCAGATCGGTGCTGAACCCGAAGGTGGCGTCGACCAGGCGGCCGAAGGCCCGTTTGGGGACGAACGGGATCAGTGGCAGCAGTTCGACCATCTCGTCGGGGGCCTCCCGGGCCCGCTTGATGCCCTCCCTCACCGCGGTGCGCGGTTCGGTGAGGTCGTGGGTCACCTTGCCCGGGTCGAAACCGGCGTTGGCGATCGACACCACGTTGCCGCCGGTGTCCTCCAGACTCTCCCGGACGCTGACCGGGATCATCAGGGTCACCGCGCCGTCGGAGGCGCGGGTCCGGCCGAGGTTGAAGGCAAGCCGCCCGGCAAATCCTGCCACCAGCGAGAAGCTGTTGCCGCCCAGGCTCGACGCCCGGCCGTCCCAGAGTTCGCCGTCGATGAAAACGGAGGCCGAGGGGACCAGCACGATATCTGACGTGCCCATCCCTCCGGCCGTACTCGGGGCCGACGGGCGGCTCAAATCCTTCCGGCGGTTGCGGGCCACGGTAGCCGCCCTGCGCAGGGTGCGGGCGATCTCAGGAAGGTCGGTGCGCAGCCGGCGCAGGTCATCGCGAAGTGCGCGGGACCGGGTGCGGGAGTGCGCCGGGGGCAATCCGAGATCGCGCTTGGTGCTGTTGACCGCGTCGAGGACCGCGATGACGCTGGCTCCGCCGTCGGCGATGCAGTGCGAGATCACCAGGCTGACCGCGGTGGCCCCGTCGCTGAGCGGCTGCACTGAGATGCGCCAGGCCGGACCCCATTCCGGATCCAGCGGCAGATTGACCTGCTCATCGGCCCAATCGTAGAACTCGGCACGATCCCGGGGCTGTTGGGCGACAGTGAAATTGGTCTCGGTCGCCGGGGCGGCGATCCAGCGCAGCCGGCCGAACGGCAGTGGAGACCGCTCGATTCGCCGTGCGAGTAAACCGTGGCTCAGGTTGTGGTGGAACTGTTTCAGTCCGGCCATGTCGATGGGGTGCTCGTAGATCCAGAGCGCCTGCATGACCGCTTCCTGGCCGGTGCCGCGCAGTGCGATGAAGAGCGCCTGGTCGGCGTAGGGCACCACGTTGTCGGGTTCGGAACCCTGTGTCCCGCGTGCTTCTGGGGCCATTCCGGTCACGCCGTCGCTCTCGGCAGCCGCGGCGAGGAAACCGAGTCCGGGCGGCCCTCCGCGACGCGGAGGAACATCATCTTCATCAGGCCCACGTACTCCATCACCGACTCGCGAGCCTGCGGATTGTCCGGGTAGGCCACCGTCACGGTGGTTCCGCCGTCGCCCCGGGAGACCCACATGCCGATCTGGTTGGCCGCGCCGAGGTCGGTGTAGAGGGTTCCGTCGTGCTCCTGCCACCGCGCCATGACGACCGGATCGAGCGGCGGAAGTCCGGTGTCGAGGTAGGACAGCATGGGTACACCGGGCTCGGGCTTGCGGATTCCCGGGACGTCTTCGGCGAGTTCCAGCACCCGCTCGATCGGCACGTCGGCCAGCGGCATGCCGTCATCGAATGCGGCCTGCGCGGCGCGGGCGAGCCCGGCGAAGGGCACGCCGTCGAGTGGCACGGAGATCGGCACGATCCCGGTGAACCATCCGGTCGTCGCGAAGTCGGCCGGTGACTTTCTGGTTGTCGTCGGCGTGATCACGTTGTAGGTGTCGACTCCGCTGAGCTCGCGCTCGGCGATCGCGGCGCACGCGAACACACCGCCCACGAAACGCACGCCGGCCTGGGCGCACACGGCCTCGAAGCGGTCGCTGTCGTGGGAATCCATCAACCGGACCGTGATCAGGTCACCGGTGCAGGGCACCGACGGATCACCCAGCGGCAGTGGGAACTTCGGCAGCGTGCCGTCGTTGGCCTGGAGGAATTCAATCCACTCGGCCACCTGGGGCGACTCGAGTGTCAGTCCCGCGGTGAACTCGCGCTGGCGCCGACAGTAGTCCAGATAGCTGCCTGTCTCCGGCAGCCGGATCGGGGCCTCCCCCTCGACGAGGGCGGCGTAGTTCATCTGCAGTTCGGTGAAGAGCGAGATCATGAACATCGCGTCGGCGTGGACGTGATCGATGCAGGCGTAGAAGCTGAAGTGGTCGGCCCGTTGAATCAACCCGAAGCTGAAACAGTCCCAATCCAGTGGGCTGGGCGTGGCCAGGACGTGTTCGCGCCACTGCGAGGCGTTCATCTCGCCATGCCTGCTGGCGACGAACTGGATGTCCGACGGCTCGGCGACGGTGTGCCGCACGACCCGGTCGGACCCGCCCTCTCCGGCGGAGAACTCGAACCAGCTGTGGTAGGTGTCGTGGCGGCGCAGATGCGAGTTGATGACGTAGGTCATCGCCCGAATGTCGCAGCGCCCGGGGACCTTCCACGAAGGGATGAGCAGACGGGCCATCTCCAGTTCGTTGGCCGTGTGCTCCCGATAGGCTCGGAGGTGCTGCTCCTGCTGGTAGCTGGGCGGCACCTCACTGACCGGAGCCAGAGCCACCTTGTTCCGGCAGGCCGGTGACGGGCCCCACGAAACCACCGAGCCCGGCGCATCCACCCAGTCGTGGATTGCCGTCAGCGCAACCACTTCAGTCCGCTCCCTATCCGCCGCGTCAGCGAGCCGGCGTCAGAACACCCGCCAGCGTCTCGCACAGGCTCCCCGCCAACGCACGAACGGTGGTGATGTCCATTGACCGAATACGGATTCCGGTCTCGGTCTCGATCCGGGTGCGCAGCTCGAGGTTGCCCAGCGAATCCAAACCATACTCTGAGATCGCCCGGTCGGGGTCAACGGCACGGCGCAGGATCAGGCTGAGTTGCTCTCCGACCATACGGCGGACCCGGCTGGGCCACTCCTCGCGCGGCAGTGTGTGCAACTCGGCCCGGAAGCTGCTGGTATCGGCCGGCCGATCGCCGTTGGATGCGAACGCCTCGGCGAACGGGCTGCGCTGGGCGAGGTCGGTCAACCAGGGTGTGCCGACGACCGGTGCATAGCCGGTGTGAGCCCGGTTGTGACGCAACAGCGCCTCGAAGGCGTGGGCACCCTCGTCCGGGCTGATCATCGTGGTGTCGCCGGTCGCGGCCAGATGACTGCCCGCGCCGATCTGATCCCAGGCGGCCCAGGCGACGGCGTTGGCGGGCAGTCCCTGCGCCCGGCGCCAGTGCGTGAACGCGTCCAGCCAGCTGTTGGCCGCGGCGTAAGCGCCCTGACCGGGGGAACCCAGTAGCGCCGCCGCCGAGGAGAACGAGCAGAACCAGTCCAGCGGCTGGGTGGTGGTGGCCCGGTGCAGATTCCAGGCCCCATACACCTTGGGGGCCCAGTCCCGCTCGACGAGTTCGTCGGTGATGTTGGTGAGGATCGCATCCTCGACCACCGCGGCGGCGTGCAGCACGCCGCGAACCGGAAGCCCGGTCGCGGTCGCCTCGGCCACCAGCCTGTCGACGGTGGCCGCGCAGGCGATGTCACCGGTGAAGACCTCGACCTCGGTGCCGGCCGCCCGCATCCGCTCGATCTCCTCCAGGGCTGCCGGCTTCGGTGCCGACCGGGAGTTGAGCACGATCCGCCCGCACCCTGCCGCGGCCATCTTGGCGGCCAGGAACAAGCCCAGCCCGCCAAGACCGCCGGTGACGATGTAGGAGCCGTCGGCGCGGAAGACGCGGGCCTGCTCGGGGGGCACGACCACGGTGCTGTGGCCGACCCGCGGCACCGACAAGATCAGCTTCCCGGTGTGCTCGGCGGCGCTCATCACCCGGATCGCGGTGGCGGCTTCGGCCAGCGGGTAGTGGGTGGTCTCCGGTTGCGGCAGGACACCGTCGGCGGTCAGCCGGTAGACGGTGTCGAGCAGCTCGCGGATCTGGGCCGGGTGCGTCGAGCACATCAGGGCCAGGTCCACGCCGTAGAACGACAGGTTCCGCCGGAACGGGAACAGTCCCATCCGGGTGTCGCCGTAGATGTCCTTCTTGCCGATCTCGATGAACCGCCCGCCGAAGGCCAGCAACTCCACCCCGGCCCGCTGGGCGGCACCGGTCAGCGAGTTGAGCACGATGTCGACGCCGTAACCGTCGGTGTCGGTGCGGATCTGATCGGCGAACGCCACGCTGCGCGAGTCGTAGACGTGCTTGATACCCATCCGGCGCAGCAGATCACGGCGCTCGTGGGTGCCGGCGGTGGCGTAGATCTCCGCACCTGCCAGCCGGGCGATCGCGATGGCCGCCTGCCCGACACCGCCGGTCGCGGAGTGAATCAGCACCTTCTCGCCGGCCCTGATCCGGGCCAGGTCCTGAAGGCCGTGCCAGGCGGTGGCCGCCGCTGTCGCGACCGCAGCCGCCTGGTCGTCACGCAGGCCGGCCGGCAGCGTCACCGCGACGTCGGCGTCGCAGGTGACGAAGGTGCCCCAGCATCCGTTGGGCGACATGCCGCCTACATGGTCGCCGACCCGGTGGCTGGTGACGTCCGGCCCCACGGCGGTGACCACGCCCGCGAAGTCGATGCCGAGTTGAGGTTTGCCGGCGTAGCTCGGATAGCGGCCCATCGCCACCAGGACGTCGGCGAAGTTGAGGCTCGAGGCGGTGACGGCAACCTCGATCTGCCCCGGTCCGGGGGCGATCCGCTCGAACGCCGTCATCTCCAGGGTCTGGAGGTCGCCGGGGGTGCGGATTTCCAGCCGCATGCCCTCCCGCTTGTGGTCGACGACCGTGGTGTAGCGCTCGTCGGGCCGCATCGGACTCGGGTACAGGCGGGCGGTGTACCACTGCGCCTGCCGGAACGCGGTCTCGTCCTGGTCAGAGCCGAGCAGCAACTGGTGGGCGACGTAGCCGCCCTCGGTCTGCTCGTCGACGTCGATCTGCGTCGGCCGCAGGTGCGGATGCTCGGCGCCGATCACCCGCAGCAGCCCTCGCAGGCCGGCCTGCTCCAGGTTGGGCCGCTCGCCGGGCAGTACCGCCTGCGCACCGCGGGTGACCACGTAGAGCCGCGGCGGCTCGCCCGGCGTCTCCGCCAATTCGCGAACGATCCGCACCAGATGGCGGACGTGGTCGCCGCCGCGCGACGCCAGTTGCTCGGCCGGGCAGCCGTTTCGGGGCGCAGCCACCACGCAGACATTGCCGAAACCGCCCTCGGCGAAGTACATCGCCAACCGGTCGGCGTTGGCCAGGTGATCGGCCTGCTGAGGCCACGACATGGTGGTCACGTCGGCGTCGCGGAGTTTGAGCGAGTCGGTGAGTTCGGAGGCCAGCAGGTCGGTGGCGTCGGAGGTGCTGACCAGCAACCAGGTGCCGGGGCTGACGTTGTCGGCCAGGTCAGGCAGCTGCTCCTTGCGCCACTCGACGGCCAGCAGACGCTCGTTGAGGACCCGGTCGCCCTCGCCGGAACCGGTGCCCATCGACAGGCCGTCGACGGTGAGCACCACCGCGCCGTCCTCGTCGATCATCTGGATGTCGGCCTCGACGCCGGAGCCGTCCAGTGTGACGACGCGGGTCAGGCAGTAGCGAGCCTTGTTGGCCGGACCGAAGGCCCGGAGGCGGCGCACCCCGAGAGGCAGCAGCAAGCCCCCGTTGCCGCTGTTCTGCACGCCGGGGTGGGCGGCCACCGACTGGAAGCAGGCGTCCAGCAGGGCGGGGTGTACCCGGTAGAGGCTCTGCTGGTTGCGGATCACCGAGGGCAGGCTGATCTCGGCCAGCAGGCTTTCGTCGGCACCCTCGCCGGCGTTGACCGCGGTGAGCGCGGTGAACGCCGGCCCGAACTGAACGCCTCGGGTGTCGAACCAGGCGCGCACGTCGCCGCCGTCGGCCCGCATCGGGAACGCCGCCTTCAGCTCGGCCAGGTCGTGGCGGGCCGGAGCGGGGGTGGCCGCGTCCAGCGGGGCGAGCACAGCACGGGCCCTCCGCTCCCGCTCCCCGTCCTGGTCGGTTTCGACCAGGAACTCCAGCGTGCCGGCGGCCTGCTCCGACGCTTCCGCGCTCAGCGGGGTTTCGTTCTCCAGCAGCAGCATTCGCTCGAAGCGGATGTCGCGCACCTCAGCGCGGTCACCGAGGGTCGCGTGGGCGGCGGCCAGTGCCATCTCGCAGAACGCGGCGCCCGGCATCGCCGGAACGCTGTTCACCTGATGGTCGACCAGCCACGGCAGTGCGCTGGTTCCGACCTCGGCCTGCCAGACGTGGCGGGCGGGTTCCTCGAGAAGCCGCACGTGCGAGCCCAGCAGCGGGTGCGCGGCCACCAGATGGGCTCCCCGTCCGCGGTCGGCGGCCTTGGCCTCGAGCACCAGCGGGCGATGGGTCCAGGTGGGCAGCGGGGCGTCGACCAGGCTTCCCTCCGGCAGCAGGCTCGCGAAATCGACCGACGCGCCGGCCGCGTAGACGTCGGCCACCAGGGACCACAGACCCTGCGGCAACTCCTGGCCGCGACGCATCCCGGCCAGGGCGGCCACCGGAACGTCCCGTGCGGAGGCGTTCTGCTCGACGGCGCGAACCAGGAGCGGGTGCGGAGACAGCTCGGCGAACACCCGGTAACCGTCCTCGAGGGCGGCCTGAACCGCAGCGGAGAACCGGACCGTATGGCGCAGGTTGTCGACCCAGTAGTCGACGTCGCAGTAGGGCTCCTCGCGAGGGTCGAACTGGGTCGCGGAGTAGTACGGCACCTCGGGCGACATCGGCGTGATTCCGGTCAGCAGCTCGGCGAGCTCGTTGAGGACCGGTTCGACGTGCGGCGAGTGCGAGGCGACGTCGACGGCCACCTCACGGGCCATTACCTCACGTTCTTCCCACTCGGCGACCAGTCGCCGCACGGTGCGCGGGGCTCCGCCGATCACGGTGGAGTTCGGGGAGGCCATCACGGCCACCACCACGTCCTCGACGCCCTGTCGGTCGAGTTCCTCGCGGACCTTCTGCGCCGGCAGCTCGACGGCCGCCATCGCGCCGCCGCCCGAGAGCCGCACGCACAGCAGTGACCGCTGGCAGATGACTTTGACGCCGTCCTCCAGCGACAGCGCGCCGGACACGACGGCGGCCGCAGCCTCCCCCATCGAGTGACCGATGATCGCACCGGGGCGCAGGCCATGCGATTTCAGCGCAGCGGCCATCGCCACCTGCATCGCGAAGATGGTCGGCTGGATGCGGTCGATGCCGGTGACGGTCTCCGGGTCCAGCATCGCCTCGGTCACCGAGAAGTCCGACTCGGCGGCGATGAGCGGTTCGATCTCGGCGATCGTGGCGGCGAAGACCGGCTCGGTGGTCATGAGCTCCCGGCCCATCGCGGCCCACTGCGAGCCCTGGCCGGAGAACACCCACACCGGGCCCCGGTCGTCGTGTCCGACAGCCGGCTGATATGGCTCGTCACCGTCGGCGATCTCGGCCAGCCGGTCGACCAGGTCCGCACGGTTCCCCGCGACCGCCGCGGTACGCACCGGGCGGAATCCGCGGCGCCGCGACAGGGTGTAGGCCAGGTCGGCCAATCTCAGGTCCTCCCCGGAAGCCTGCACCCATTCGGCGAGCCGGCCGGCGGTGCGGCGCAGTTCGTCGGCCGAGGTCGACGAGATCGGGAAGGCCAGCAGGCCCTCGTCGAGCGCTTCGCCGGATCGGCAGCCACCGGCGCCGGCGGACTCGGCCGCGGGAGCCTCCTCCAGCACCGCGTGAACGTTGGTCCCGGACATGCCGTAGGAGGAGACCGCGGCCCGGCGCGGACCCTCGATCGGCCACCCGGTCGCCTCGGTGGGGACGAACAGGCCGGTCTCGATGGCCGCGGAGCGTTCCGGCAACTGGTGGAAGTGCAGGTTCTTCGGGATGACACCGTGGTGCACCGACAGCACTGCCTTCATCAGGCCCAGCACGCCCGCCGCGGATTCAGCGTGACCGAAGTTGCTCTTCACCGAGGTCAGCGCGCAGGGCCCGGCTGAGCCGTAGACCGCTGACACGCTGGCGAACTCGATCCCGTCCCCCACCGGCGTACCGGTTCCGTGCGCCTCGACCATGCCGACCGTCGCCGGGTCCACGCCGGCTGCTGCCAGTGCGGACCGGAAGACGGCGATCTGGGCGTCCTTGGACGGGGTCAGGATGTTCTTGGTGCGCCCGTCCTGGTTAGAGGCGGTGCCGCGGATCACGGCCAGCACGCGGTCACCGTCGCGCTGGGCGTCCTCGAGCCGCTTGAGCATGACGATGCCGCAGCCCTCGGCCCGGACGAACCCGTCGGCGGCCTCGTCGAAGGAATGGCAGCGCCCCGTCGGGGACAGCATGCCCTGCCCGGAGGCCGAGGAGTAGTTGTGCGGGTCGAGCATGAGCATCACCCCGCCCGCCAGAGCCATGTCGCTCTCGCCCTCGTGCAGGCTGCGGCAGGCCTGATGAATCGCGACGAGGCTGGACGAGCAGGCGGTGTCCGTGGTCATCGACGGCCCCCGCAGGCCCAGCGAGTGCGAGATGCGCCCGGAGGCCATGCTGAAGGGCGTCCCCGTGAAGGCGTAGGCCTGGTCGTAGAGACCCGCATCGTTGGTGACCATCACGTAGTCGTCGTGGGACATCCCGATGAACACGCCGGTCGCGGAGCCGGACATCGCCGCCGGGCGCAGGCCGGCGTGCTCGACGGCCTCCCAGCTGGTCTCCATCAGCATCCGGTGCTGCGGGTCCATGGCGGTGGCCTCGCGCTCATTGATCCCGAAGAACTCCGGGTCGAAGCCGGTGACGTCGTCGATGAACGCCCCCCACTTCGACACCGACCGGCCCGGTGTGCCCTTCTCGGGGTCGTAGAACTCCTCGGCGTCCCAGCGGTCGCGGGGAATCTCGGTGACCATGTCAGCGCCCTCGAGGAGCGCATCCCACAGCTTCTGCGGCGAGTCGATTCCACCGGGGAGACGACAGGACATGCCGATGACGGCGATTGGGGTCAGGGATCCGCGCACGGTGCTCACACCTCGTTCTTCGTCGTCGGCGGGGCAAGACGTTTCTCGTCCCGGGCTGCCGCGGCTTCTGCGATGGCGACGCTAGTGCGTCGAACGCGAACCCGAAGTTGCCAGTGCTGCGCACAGCCTAACCCCGAACGTGGAAAATGGCGAGTTTTCTTTTCCGGTCCAGAAAAGGCGAATGAGCGTTTTCCCGAGGGCGCAGCATCGACCAGCCGGAAGGGCTGTTTCATATTTGCTGACAGCAAAGCGAGCAGACCGCTGGAGCCACCCCGACACGAACTTTCAAACCCGTCCCCGCCGTCTCTCAATAGCAGTTAATCACCTGATCAAAGCCATTTTTGCTTAGTTGACAGCGCCTCGTAGGCGCCCCGAGAACCTGAACGTGAGCGTGCTGCGGTCAGGTTCACCAGAGGGTTGCGAGGCCAATTTTTAGAATTTACGAATAAATAACCGCTTAAGGGCCCGTCTGGCAAACCCTCTGCGGGTTGTTACCGCGGAGGCGAAGGCCGGGTCCGGAAAACTCCGACGAGTCCAGCCGGAATTGCGGTGAAGTCGCACACCGAGTAGGCAAATACCCCCCGGAGATGCCCGCAGAAGCTGAGAGCTTCCGCTACTTTGCTGTGGAACATGGATCGGCTTTGAACTGCTATTTCAGGTTATTCCTCAGATTCTGAGCAACTACCCTGAGAGCAGGCTGAGAGGTCCTGAGAGGTCTTCAAATTATCGCTCGCAGACGAGCAGATATTCGGTGCGGTGCCTTCAGTTTCCTCCCAGATCGGTAAACGCTCAACCTTAAGAGCAAAATAGATGATCACGCTGAGCCAGTTATCGCAGAAAAACGCTTATTGAGTTGTCAAAGAATGGCTTCCCGGCCATGGAAGCCCGGCCTAAAAGCAAGGTTTCAGCCTTTTCCGGAGCTTTCCGACGGCACCTGCTGGTGTTAGCTGGGAAGGCTGACCTCGCTCGACTGTGAGGTCAAGATCACATGGCCGGTCGGACATGGAGAGCGCTTCCCGGGCGCGTCGGGGGCGGTTTCTCCCTCAGTGAACACCCGCGGATCACCCGATGCGGCGGCGAACAGTGCGGCGGAATCGGTCTCCGAAGACCTACCCGGCCACCGCCCCGGAAACGCCGTCGGAGTCGGACCCGGCTGCCGGCACCGGTGAAAAACCTCGCTGCCGGGCTTCTGCGGCACCTAGTCGCACCAGGGCGCCCGTGGCCACGAATCCGGCCTGGTCGGGCATCAGGAGGGGGGTCAGCAGCCGGTTGTGCACCATGGCGAAGGACAGCCCATCCTCCGGAATGGCCCAGCCCACGCACCCGCCCAGGCCGACGTGTCCGAATCCCGGCAGCACGCCGGGTACCGGCACACTGTGGAATCCGAGGTGGAAGGCAAGAGGCAGCAGCAGGTTCCGGTCCGGGCGCAGGTCGCGCCGTCCGCTGAGCATGGAAACCCGTTCCGCGGAGAGGAAGGGCCGACCGTCGATCTGCCCACCGTTGGCGATGGCTCCATACATCCGCGCCAGCGCTCGGGCGGTGATCACGCCGTTGGCCGAGGGCAACTCGGTGTCCAGCAGCGGGATGTCCCGCTGGACCGCGGCCCTCATGCCGGGGAAGTACATGGACCCGAAGGCAGCCGAGATCTCCAGCGCGGCCACCGCTGGGGCCACAGCATTGAAGACGGGATTGGGGATGTTCAGCTGCGGGCCGATGATGCGGGCCACTCGTGTCGGGGCCCCGGCCGGGGGGCGGCCCAGGTGGATACCGTCGGTGCCCAGCGGAACCGCGATCTCGGTCCGGATCAGCTCCCGCATTCCCCTGCCGGTCACCGCGCGGGCCAGACCGGACAGCAGCCACCCGTAGGTCAAGGCATGGTAGGCCGACCTCCCGAAATGCCGGCCGGCCGGCGCCGCCGCGATCCGCTCCTCCATGTGCCGGTGATCGAGCAACTCGCGCTTGCGCACCCCGCGCAGGTGCGACAGACCGGCCCGGTGGCGCATCACGTCACGGACGGTGATCTCAGCCTTACCGTTGGCGCCGAACTCGGGCCAGTACCCGGCCACCGGCACGTCGTAGTCGATAAGCCCCCGGTCGGCAAGACGGTGGATGACCGTCGATGCGACTCCCTTGGTCGCCGAGAACACCATCGGCGCGGTGTCGGCAGTCCACGGCACGCGCCCCCGCCGATCCGACCAGCCGGCCCACACGTCGACCACCGGTTGCCCGTCCAGGTAGACGGCGAGCGCGCCGCCACCCAGTCTCGGGTGCCCGAACAGCGCGGCGAACGCGCGGACGGCGTGGCGGAAGCTGGGGTCGGCCAGACCGCTGACGCCGCGGGGCAGTTCGGCGGATCCGTTCCCGGCTGTCACACGGGTCACATCCGCGAATGTACAAGTCCGACGCGGCACACAACCGAAATCGTTGCCGATCCGTTAAGTTCCGCCGTCAGCGGCATCGAGGATCCGCTGAGCGCCGAGAGCCGGTGTGAGTTCGCCGTCGCGAACCTGCTGCTCCACCTCCGCGCGGATCCGCGCGACCGCCGGGCTGGCGAGTACCCGGTCGAGCACCGCGTCGCGCACCATCGACCATGTCCAGTCGACCTGCTGGGCACGCCGGCGCGCCTCGAACTCACCGGCCTCGACCAGGACCGCACGGTGTCGCAGGACGGTCGCCCACAACTCGCGAAGCCCGTTGCCCTCCAATGCGCTCGCCGTCAACACCGGTGGCCGCCAGAGGGTGTCGCCCGGGTAGATCAGTCGAATGGCCGCCGAGAGTTCCCGGGCCGCGATCCGGGCCTCGGGCTCATGCGCACCGTCGGCCTTGTTGACCACAACGATGTCGGCGAGCTCCAGCACACCTTTCTTGATGCCCTGCAACTGGTCTCCGGTCCGGGCCAGTGTGAGGAACACGAAGGTGTCGACCATGTTGGCCACAGCGACTTCGGACTGCCCCACCCCCACCGTCTCCACCAGCACGACGTCGAATCCGGCGGCTTCGAGCAGGACGATGGTCTCCCGGGTCGCCTTGGCGACTCCACCGAGGGTCCCCGACGTCGGTGAGGGACGGATATAGGCCTGGGGGTGCACCGCCAGGCGCGACATCCGGGTCTTGTCGCCGAGGATCGAACCGCCTGTGCGTGTCGACGAGGGGTCGACGGCCAGCACCGCGACCCGGTGGCCCCCCTCGATGAGGTTCATCCCGAGCGCCTCGATCAGGGTCGACTTGCCGACCCCCGGGACCCCGGTGATGCCGACGTGCATCGCGCTGCCCGCGTGCGGCATCAGGGCCAGCAGCAGCCGCTGGGCTTTCGCGCGGTGGTCGGGCCGGGTGGACTCGACCAGCGTGATGGCCCGGGCCAGGTCGGCGCGATCACCGGAGCGGACGGCGTCGGCGAGTGCGGCGACCTCGGTATCACCCGATGTCATCGGCTCAGGTCGTAGCCGAGCCGCTCGGCCAGCTTGTGCAGCAGGCTGACCGCCGCGTCGGCGATCACCGTGCCCGGCGGGTAGATGGCGGTCGCGCCCGCCGCGTAGAGCCCCTCGTAATCGCCCGGAGGGATCACGCCGCCGACGACGATCATGATGTCGGGCCGTCCCGCCGCGGCCAGCGCCTCGCGAAGCGCGGGGACCAGCGTCAGATGCCCGGCCGCCAGCGACGACACCCCGACAACGTGGACGTCGTTGTCGGCCGCCTGCCGCGCCACCTCGTCGGGGGTGGCGAACAGCGAGCCGACGTCGACGTCGAAACCGATGTCGGCGAAAGCCGTGGCGATCACCTTCTGCCCGCGGTCATGACCGTCCTGCCCCATCTTCGCGACCAGGATGCGGGGTCGTCTGCCGTCGGCCGCGGCGAACTTCTCCACCAGTCGGGTCGCCTCGGACATGCCGGTGATACTGCCTCCCCTGCCGGGTTTTCCGCTCCCGCGCCCCACTTCGTCACGGTAGACGCCCGAGATCGTCCGGATCTCGGCCTGGTGGCGACCATAGACCTTCTCCAGTGCCTCGGAGATCTCCCCGACGGTCGCTCCGGCCCGGGCGGCGTCGATCGCCAGCGCCATCAGGTTGTCGCCCATCCCGTCGGCACCGTCCCGCCGCTGCGCACCGGCCGCCCTCGTCAGTTCGCTCAGCGCCGCCTCCACCGTCACGCCGTCACGCTCGGCGCGCAGTCTGCGCAGCTTCTCCAGCTGCTCGGCGCGGACCCGGGAGTTCTCGATCTTGAGCACCTCGATATCGGGTTCCTCGTCGACCTGGTACTTGTTGACGCCGATCACCGGCTGCTGGCCGGAGTCGATGCGGGCCTGGGTCCGCGCGGCGGCCTCCTCGATGCGCAGCTTGGGTATGCCCTCGCTGATCGCCCGGGCCATCCCCCCGTGTTCGGCGATCTCGGCAAGATGCGCCCGCGCGCGCTGGGCGAGTTCGTGGGTGAGCCATTCCAGGTAGTAGGAACCGCCCCACGGGTCGATCGGCCGGGTGGTGCCGGATTCCTGTTGCAGGAGCAACTGGGTGTTGCGGGCGATCCGGGCGGAGAAATCAGTGGGCAGCGCCAGAGCCTCATCGAGGGCGTTGGTGTGCAGCGACTGCGTGTGGCCCTGGGTGGCCGCCATCGCCTCCACACAGGTGCGGGCGACGTTGTTGAACGGGTCCTGGGCGGTCAGCGACCAGCCCGAGGTCTGGGAGTGGGTTCGCAGTGACAGCGACTTGGGGTTGGTGGCCCCGAAGCCGGCAACCAGCTCGCTCCACAGCAGCCGGCCCGCGCGGAGCTTGGCGACCTCCATGAAGAAGTTCATCCCGATGCCCCAGAAGAAGGACAGCCGCGGGGCGAAAGCGTCGATGTCCAGTCCGGCCTTCAATCCTGCCCTGATGTAGTCCACTCCATCGGCCAGTGTGTAGGCGAGTTCGAGATCCGCTGTGGCGCCGGCCTCTTGGATGTGATACCCCGAAATCGAGATGGAGTTGAACTTCGGCATGAACGCACTGGTGTAGGCGAAGATGTCGGAGATGATCCGCATCGAGGGCTCGGGCGGATAGATGTAGGTGTTTCGGACCATGAACTCCTTGAGAATGTCGTTCTGAATGGTCCCGGCCAGTTGTTCGGGCCGCACGCCCTGCTCCTCGGCGGCGACCACGTACAACGCCAGGATCGGCAGCACGGCGCCGTTCATGGTCATCGACACCGACACCCCGGCCAGGTCGATACCCGCGAAGAGTTCCCGCATGTCGAGAATCGAGTCGATGGCCACGCCCGCCATGCCGACATCGCCCTGAACCCTCGGGTGGTCCGAGTCGTATCCGCGGTGGGTGGCCAGGTCGAAGGCCACCGACAGACCTTTCTGGCCGGCCGCGAGGTTTCGCCGGTAGAAGGCGTTGGAGTCGGCGGCGGTGGAGAAGCCGGCGTACTGACGGATCGTCCACGGCTGGTTGACGTACATCGTCGGATAGGGGCCCCGGATGAAGGGCGGTTCGCCCGGGAAACTGTGCAGCGGATAACCGGCCGCCGCCAGCGCATCCCGGTCCACCCCGGCGTAGAGCGGTCTGACGACGATTCCCTCGGGGGTTTCCCAGTCGAGGTCTTCAGGCCGGTAGCCGTTGGCCTGCGCCGCCTCGGCGATCCGGGCGGCCACCGCCGCCGGGGTGGGCGCAGGGACGCGCGGCTCGCCGAGCGGAATATCGGCGAAGCTCGGCACGGTCACGGCCGCGATATCAGGAGGGGTCACTTCGAGGGCACCCCCAATCCGTCCAGTATCGCTGAAAGCGTCTCCACCGCATCGACTTTCGCGGTCAGGTAGCCATCGGGCCGGTCCGCGGCCGGGATGCTCGACACCGCCGCCTCAGGACCCGCCAGGTAGACCCGCGAACAGCCGGCGGCATGTGCCGCCGCGACGATCCCGGCCGCTTCGTCGGCATACCTGGGGTCGGTTCCGCAGATCACCGCGATCCCGGAGTCCGCCTCGGCAACGGCCGCGGCGACCCGCGGCGGATCGACAGACCCCGGGTTGACGGCCTGGATTCCCCCGGCCGCCAGAAGGTTGGTCACGAAGGTCACTCTGATGTTGTGCTCAGCCAGTGACCCCAACGGCAGCAGCACCACCCGCGGCCGCCGACCGGTCCGCGCCATTTCCCGATCGGAGCGGTCGCGCAGTGCCTCGAACTCCGAGGCGTAGCGAGGCGGGGCAGCCTCAGCGCCCTGCTCAGGGGCGCCCTCGGCGAGGTTGGGGAACTCACTCACGCCGGTGATCGCGGTGCGGCGGCGGGCGATGTCCTGTGCGCGGGCGGCCCGGGTCCGTTCGACCTGTTCGACGATCAACTCTGCGGCGCCGCTGAAACCACCGGCGGACTCGATGGCCTGGAAATGCGACCAGGCCTGGCCGGCCAGGGTCTCGGTGAGATCCTCGACGTACCAGGATCCACCTGCCGGGTCGAGCACCCGGCCGATATGGGACTCCTCGAGCAGCAACAGTTGAGCGTTGCGGCCGATTCGCCGCCCGAAATCCTTGGCGAAGCCGGGGTATCCACCTTCGATCGCCGCGTCGAAGGGCAGCACCCGGACGGTGTCGGCCCCGCCAATGCCCGCGCTGAACGCGGCGACCGTCGTGCGCAGCATGTTCACCCAGGGGTCCCGCTGGGTCATCATCGGCCACGATGTGACGGCGTGCAGCCGCGCGCCGCCGTTCTCCGGCCGTCCGAGCACCTCGGCGACCCGCGCCCAAAGTCTGCGCGCCGCACGGAACTTGGCGATCGTCATGAACTGGTCGTCGTCGGCGACGAGCCGGAAGCTGATCTGGCCCAACGCGTCGGGGATGGCGATCCCGGCGGCGGTCATCAGCCGCAGGTACTCGACCGCGGCGCCCAGCGCCGCGCCGAGTTCCCAGCTGGCATTGGCGCCGCGGTTGTTCAGCGTGCAGCCGTCCACGGTGATCACACGCAGCGCACCGCGGCCGGCCACCTGGGACGCCACGGCGAGCACGTCGTCGAGACCGGGCGACACGGCGGAGCCCAGCCGGGCGGTGAGCGGATCCGCGCCGAGGTCGATCGCGATCGTGGCCCGATGGGTGTCGTCGGCTCCGGCGACGAGTTCCCGCATGACATCGGCGACCGCCAAGAAATCCCGTCCGGCGTCGAGCAGAACCGGGGCCAGTTCCAGGTAGACACCCTCGAGCAGGCGGCCCAGGTCGGCGGGCCGGAGGCCGTGGGGGTCCAACCGCACCACCAGCGCACTGACCCCATCGGCCAACGCGGACAGAACGGCCGCGTTGGCGTCCCCGAGGGTTCCGGTGAAACCCGGTGCGGGAAACTCCTCGGCGACTTTCCAACCGGAGATCACGTCGCGATGCGGATCCGCACCGCGAACGAAGGGCCACTCGCCCGGCAGCGGTTGCTCGGGACGCTCGTCGAGTGCCGTGTAGAGCGGGCGTACCGCGAAACCCTCGTAGGTCGGTGAGTCCAGCAGCCGCTCGGGGGCGTCGGCACCGCCGGCGCCGGTCCCCGCGGTCTTGGCCAGCACCTTCGCGACGGAGGCGCGCCACCGCGAATGAGACCGCTCAAGGTCCGGGTCGGACACTGTCACCGGCAGCTCCTCCAGGGTCGTCGACGACCGACTGCTGATCAGGCTAGATGATCGGCGGCGAGGTTCCCGCGGGCGTGCCGTCATGAGGCCGGTCACGCTTCGCGAGCCCGTAATCTTGCGGGGTGAGATCAGCGGGGCAGACCAGCCTGGACGCTGTGCGCTCGGCGATCCTGGGCAGCGCGGCGCAGGTCGGCACACGACGAGCGGTGGCCGCCGCGGTCGGTCTGGCCGTAGTCGTCGGCGTCGTGCTGACCGTGCCGATGCCCACCGCGGTGCAACTGCGGGACTGGGCGAACGCCACCGGCCCCTGGCTTCCGCTGGCCTTCCTGGGCGCGCATTCCCTCATCACGATCCTGCCCTTTCCGCGGACCGCTTTCACCCTTGCGGCGGGCCTGCTGTTCGGGCCCGCGACCGGGGTTTCCCTCGCCATAGCAGCCAGCACGCTGAGCGCGCTCATCGCCATGCTCACGGTCCGCGCGCTGGGCCTGCGGCTGAGCGAGGTGATCCCTCGGGCGGCGGCACTGGACGCGCGACTTCAGGCCCGCGGCTGGCCGGCCGTGCTGTCGCTGCGGCTGATCCCGGCGGTCCCGTTCTCGGTGCTCAACTATGCGGCCGGAGCCTCAGCGGTGCGGGTCACTCCGTTCGCGCTGGCGACCCTGGCCGGGCTGGTGCCCGGAACGACGGCGGTCGTCATTCTCGGTGACGCGATGACCGGCGACGTCGATCCGCTACTCCTGCTGGTGTCGCTGTGCACCGCGACCCTGGGTATCGCCGGCCTCGTCCGCGAGACACGTCGGTTCCGAAATGAGCGATCCGCCCCCCAGGCTGGCCCGCACCCCGGCGACCGGACCGGGAACTACCGGTTCAGAGCACCCCGCCGATAGAGGCATCGAGCGGGATGTTGCATCTGTTGCGCAGATCGGTGATGGGGCTGCGGATTGCGTCGAATTCGGCCGCGACCTGCGGGTTGGCTGCCTGATACGCGTCGGACCTGACCTGGTGCTCCGAGGGGGGCAGGCCCTGCAGGCTGCTGTAGAAAAGGTTCACCTCGGGGTGGGTCAGAAAGTACGCTGCCATCGCCGTGGACACCTGGCTCTCGACGGCGAATACATCGGCGATCGTGCAACCCGGGGTGGTGTTGGCCCCGGCGGTGGCGGTTCCCACGAACAGCGCTGCGCCCGTGCCGAGCAGTGCGGTCGCTACCCGGCGTGCGGCTAGGATGGATGAGGTCAACTCGGCTCCTCGGGTTGAGGTGTACACAACTGGGGTGTGGTGGACGGAGTTCACGGTAACGCACCCCCGTCCGAGATGAAGGATACGCTGATGCAAGGCAAGCGACGCGCACTGAGCCTCCTCGCGGCGGCCTTCGGCATGGCTGCGGCGCTGAGTGCCGCTCCGGTCGCCATGGCCGATGAGTACGGCGGCGGTAGCGCCAACAATCCCCTGCTGCCCGGCTGCGAGAGGGTCGCAGGTGGCGGCGCGACCGGCGGCTCGGACATAGAGTGCGCAAGCCCCGGCAACTCGTCGACCGACGCCACTCCCAACGATCTGGGCATCATGGGCGCGTTCGCCGACGGGGGCTGGGGGATGTGGGGCTGGTAGACCGGCGCGAACCTACCCGGCGTCTTCGGTACTACCCGGGTCACGCGTTATCGCGCCGGCGGGACCGATTGGTGGCACCGGAGTCGTGCCCATCACCGGGATCGACTTGCGGGCCTGCGCCTCGGCTTCGGCGACCGCGGCGGCGATCGCCGGGTCGGTTCGGGTGGAGAACCAGTCAGCCACCTCCTCGGAGTCGTCAACGGGGGCGGTTGCGCTCTCGGCCGGCGGCGGTTCGTACCGGAACACCCCATCAGCACCCGGGGCGCCGAGTAGCTTCGTGAAACCCTCCAGGGCGGAACCGAAGTCGCTGGGTACCAGCCACACCTTGTTCGCCTCGCCCTTGGCCATTTCCGGCAAGGTCTGCAGGTACTGATACGCCAGCAGTTCGGGGGTGGGACGGCCGGCCTTGATGGCCGCGAAGGTCTTCTCGATCGCCTTGGCCTGCCCCTGGGCCTGCAGATACGAAGCCGCCCGCTCGCCCTGGGCCCGCAGGATGCGGGACTGCCGATCAGCTTCGGCTGACAGGATCGCCGCCTGTTTCGCCCCCTCAGCCGCCAGGATCTGGGACTGCTTGGCGCCTTCGGCCTGTTTGATCGAGGCCTCGCGGGTGCCCTCGGCGGTGAGGATCATCGCCCGCTTCTCGCGGTCGGCGCGCATCTGCTTCTCCATCGAGTCCTGAATCGAGGGCGGCGGATCGATGCTGCGCAACTCGACCCGCGCCACCCGAAGGCCCCAGCGACCGGTCGCCTCGTCGAGGACCCCGCGCAGTTGTGCGTTGATCTGGTCACGGCTGGTGAGCGTCTGCTCCAAGGTCATCCCGCCGACGACGTTGCGCAGTGTCGTGGTGGCGAGTTGCTCCACGCCGACGATGTAGTTGTTGATCTGGTAGACGGCGGCCTGCGGGTTGGTGACCTGGAAGTACACCACCGTGTCGATGTTTACGGTGAGGTTGTCCTCGGTGATCACCGGTTGCGGGGGGAACGACACCACGCGTTCGCGCAGATCGACCTTGGCCCGGATCCGGTCGATGAAGGGGATCAGAAAGGTCAGCTGCCCGGAGACCGTCTTGCTGTAGCGGCCGAGACGCTCGATCACCGCCGCTTCGGCCTGCGGGATCAGCGCCACCGACTTGGCCACCACGATGACCGCGAAAATCACCAGTACCGCCAGCAAAACCAGCCCGGCTACCGCACCATCCATGCCACGACCTCCTCAAGGGTCACTCAGGGGTTCTTCCAGACCACAGCGGTGGCGCCGTCGATATGCAGGACCGTCACCTGGTCACCCGGCTCGTAGACGTCGCCGGCGTTGAGGGGGCGCGCTGTCCAGACCTCGCCGTCGAGCTTGACCTGACCCTGGTCCCGGCTGATCTGGTCCAGGACCACCGCCGACTTGCCTTCCAGCGCACGGACCGGTTCAGCCGCTGCGTCTCCCGCGGTCAGACGCCGGCGAACGGCGGGACGCACCAGGACCAGCAGCAGGATCGACACCACCAGGAACACCGCGCCGTCGGCCCACACCGGCCAGCCCATTAGCCAGCTGGTGCCGGCCGCGGCCAGCGCTCCCCCGCTGAGCATGATCAGGAACATGTCGCCGGTCAGCGCTTCGGCGGCGGCGAGCCCCAGGGCGAACACCAGCCAGATCACCGCCACGGCCATGGCCCCCACGATACGCCCGCTCCACGGGCAGCCCGGGGCGTCGCGTCAGCCGCCCGGCCCAGCGATCGGCAACTAGACTCACGCCCATCATGTGGTGTCCGAGTGTGTCGCTGTCGGTGTGGGCCAATGCCTGGCTGGCGGGCTGCGCCGCACCCGACGATGTGTTGGATGCCCTGACGGCCTGGGCCCCCAATCATTCGGTGACCGCGTACGACTCGATCGCCGCGGGGCGGACCGGCCTGCCCTGGCCTGACATCGACGACACCGGCCTGACGTCGATGCTGCGGACCGTGCGCGCCGCCGGCGGGACCCGGCCCGGGACGAGTTGGCCGCACCGACCGGCGATCGGCCTGTTGCTGCCCGTGCCGGGTGACACCAGGGGACTCAGTCCGGGCACCCAGTTCGCCAGTGACGCTCTCGCCGCCGGCGAGGCGGTCGTGGTCAGCGGCGATGACGGACAGTCCGTCGGCGTCGTTCCGGCGTTCACCGGCGACGACGAGGAGCCGGACTGGCCCACCCTGATGTCCTGGTCGGTCTACGCCCTCCCGGACCGGCCGGTCATCGATGCCCCCGACCTCGGCGAGGCCGAGTACGCCCTGCGGGCGGCGGTGCGCACGGCGGCCGAGACCCTGAGCTCGCTGGACCTCGCCGCGGGCGGGAACCAGGATTCCCGCGCCCTCGTCGAGGAGATGCTCGAGGCCGCCGTGCACCACCGCGCCCCCGACCACGCACCGGAGCGGGCCATCCGGGTGCTGTCGACATCGGCCCACGTCGATGCGATCCTCACTGTCGGCAGCAACATCATCGACGCCCACAGCGCCTCAGCAGCGCGGATCGCCGCCGACACCCTGCGTCCGCTGGCCACGGTGGTCCGCACGGCGAGGACTGCGGCGGTCGGCGAGATTCTGCGGTCAGCCTGGCGCGGCTAGGTACAACTACTGGGCGCCCGCGGACGGCGGCCGTCGCTGAGCGGCGGCGGCAGCAGCACTCGCGACGCAGCCCGGGGTGCAGTAGTGTCCGTTGACACTCGAACCGTAGCCCGGAACCTGTTGGGATCCAACGACTCTGGCCGGAGCAAGGCCCCCGCGGGCCTCATCGAGAAGGCCCAGCGCCAACCGGGCGAATCGGGGCTGCGCGTTCGGCGTCGTTGCCCTGGCGACGGCGACGCCGAGTTCCGCGGCATGTTCGGCGAGCTCATTGTCGAGATCCCAGATCACCTCGATGTGGTCGGCGACGAAGCCGATCGGGCAGACCACGACCGCCTTGGTGCCCTGCTCTGCCAGCGCCGAAAGATGATCGACGACATCAGGTTCCAGCCAGGGAACCTGGGGCGGCCCGGAGCGGGACTGCCACACGACGTCGTGGTCGGCATACCCGGCCGCCGAGGCGACCAGCGCCGAACTGTAGCCGACCTGGCGCGGATAGAGCCCCGGAGCGCACCGGTCCACCGCACGCATCGGAATGGAGTGCGCGGTGAAGACCAGTCGGGCCTCCTCGCGCAGCGGTTCGGGAAGCTCTGCGGCGGCCTCGGCGATCGCATCGGCGAACATCTCGACCAGCAGCGGGTGGTCGAAATACTGCCTGAGCTTGACGAGCTCGGGGGCGTCGGCGCCGACTGCCGCACGGGCCCGAACGATGTCCTCCTGATACTGAGCGCACCCCGAGTAGCCCCCCCATGCGGAGGTGCTGAACACCGCCGCCCGCCGGACACCGTCAGCGGCCATCTGGGCCACGGTGTCCTCGACGAGGGGATGCCAGTTCCGGTTGCCGAAATAGACCGGCAGATTCTCCCCGCGCTCACCGAGTTCGACGGTGATCTGGTCGATCAGCGCCCGGTTGATGGCGTTGATCGGCGAGACCCCACCGAAATGCAGGTAGTGCTCCGCGACCGACTCCAGCCGCTCCCTGGGGATACCGCGGCCACGGGTGACGTTCTCCAGGAACGGCATCACCTCGTCGGGTCCTTCGGGTCCGCCGAAGGACAGCAGCAGCAGCGCGTCGACCGGGTTCAGCTGCTCTTCGCGCGAGCGCTCATCGCCGGTCATAGCAGCTGGGTGCTGGCGCCGCCGTCGGCGTAGATCACGGTCCCGGTGGTGGCCGGCAACCAGTCGGAGACCAGAGCGCACACCGTCTTGGCCACCGCCGTCGGGTCCTTCATGTCCCAGCCCAGCGGTGCCCGCTGATCCCAGCCCTCCTCGAGCATGGCCATCTCGTCCTTGAACTGGTCGCCCAGCGCCCCGCCCATGATCGCGCTCATCGCCAGAGTGCGGATCGGACCGGCGGCGACGAGATTCGAGCGGACGCCCACCTTGCCGGCCTCCCGGGCGACGAACCGGTTCACCGACTCCAGTGCGCTCTTGGCCACCGTCATCCAGTTGTAGGCCGGCATCGCCCGGGTCGGGTCGAAGTCCATCCCGACGATCCCACCGCCGGGATTCATGATCGGCAGCACCGCCTTGGCCAATGAGGCGTAGGAGAAGGCCGAGATGTGGATGCCCTTGGCCACATCCTCGTAGGGCGCGTCGAAGAACGGGTTGATGCCCATCCCGCTGGGCGGCATGTAACCGATGGAATGCACCACACCGTCGAGTTTGTTGCCGGAGCCGATCACCTCGGCGACCCGATCGGCGAGGCTCTCGAGGTGCTCGGAGTTCTGCACATCGAGTTCCAGCAGCGGGGCCGGACTCGGCAGCCGGTCGATGATCCGCTGGATCAGCCGCATCCGGTCGAAGCCGGTGCAGACGATCTCGGCTCCGGCCTCCTGAGCCACCCGGGCGATGTGAAAGGCGATCGAGGAATCGGTGATAATTCCGGTGACCAGGACGCGCTTGCCCTCGAGAATGCCTGCCATGTAGGTCCTTTCGTTGTCCAGGGTCCGGTGCTAGTGGCCCATTCCCATGCCGCCGTCGACCGGGATAACCGCACCGGCGATGTAACCGGCATCCTCCGACGCCAGGAAGCTCACCGCACCGGCGACGTCGTCGGCGGTACCGATCCGCTTGGCCGGGATGAACTCCAGCGCCCCCTCGCGTACCCGGTCGTCCATCGCCTGGGTCATGTCGGTGTCGATCAGACCCGGTGCCACCACGTTGGCGGTGACCCCGGCCTTGGACATCTCCCGGGAGATGGAGCGGGCCATCCCGATCAGGCCGGCCTTGGAGGCCGCGTAGTTGGACTGGTTGCCGATGCCCCAGGTGCCCGAAACCGAGCCGACGAAGATCATCCGGCCGAAACGGTTCTTCTGCATGCTGCGCGCCGCCCGTTGGGCCACCCGGAATGCCCCGGTGAGGTTGGCGTCGATGACTTTCTGGAAGCGCTCCTCGGTCATGCGGATCATGAACGCGTCGGCAGTGATGCCGGCGTTGGACACCAGCACCTCCACCGGTCCCTGATGCTCCTCGACGGCGCTGAACGCACGGTCGACGGCCTCGCTGTCGGTGACGTCGCACTCGACGCCGAACAGGCCCTCGGGCGCTCCCGAGCCGCGGTGGGTCACCGCCACCTTGTGCCCGTCGGCGGCCAGCCGACGGGCTATCGCCAGGCCGATACCCCGGTTTCCGCCGGTGACCAGTACCGAGCGGGAGACGAACGCAGGCTTGCCGCCCGCGGCGGTCCCTGAAGAAGCGGAGTCAGTCATTCCCGTCAACTTAGTGCCTGTGGCGGGCGGCACCGAAATCAGCCGGGCAGGCGCCGGTTGATCAGCAGCGCGGCGAGGGCGGCCAGCGCAAGAAGCAGGGAGCCCAGCCGCAGCCACCCGGTGCTGGCGTCGCCCTTGATGGTCTCGTAGCCGATCTGGTCCTGCAGCGAGGTGAAGACCTCCTTGAGTTGCTCCAGACTCGCGGCCGTGTAGTGGTTGCCGTCGGACAACTCGGCGATCTTGCGCAGACCCTCCTCGTCGACCGGTACCGGCTGACGCTGGTCGTTGATCTCGACGTAGCCGTACGGCGTGCCGAAGGACACCGTGGATATCGGCACTCCCTGGTCCCGGGCGGTGCGCGCGGCGGTGAAAGCGCCCTTGGGGTTGTCCGGGTTGGAGGGGACGGTCTCCTTGCCGTCCGACATCAGCACGATCCTGGCCGGCGGCGGCCCGTCACCGCCGCCGATCACCGCACCGACGGTCGCGATCGCCTGAAGAGCGGTGAAGATGGCCTCGCCGGTGGCGGTGCGGTCCGCCAGTTGCAGCTTGTCGATGGCGGCCTTGGTGGCCTCCCGGTTCGTCGTCGGCGACACCAGCACGGTGGCGGTGCCGGCGTAGGAGATCAGGCCGAGATTGATCCCGGGGGTGAGCTGGTCGGCGAACTGCTTGGCGGCCTCCTGGGCGGCGACCAGCCTGCTCGGCTCGACGTCAGTGGCCCGCATCGACTGCGACACGTCGATGGTCAGCATCACCACGGCCCGGTTCCGGGGAATCCGGACGTCGTTGCGGGGTCCGGCCATGGCGATGGTCAGCATGACCAGCGAGCAGATGAGCAGGCTGGCGGGCAGGTGCCGCCACCGGCTGGGCCGCTGGGGCGCGACACTTTCCAGCAGTTCCATGTTGGCGAACCGCAGGACCCGCTTCTGGCGGGAAATCTGGACGAACACGTAGAGAGCCGCCAGTGCGGCGACGGCGATCAGGAACAGGAAGAACCAGGGGTGGGCGAAGTCGGTCAGCGACAACGGCCCGAGCAACGGCAGACTCATCGGGGGCCCACGCTCCGGTTCACTGGGTCCCCGCCAGCGCGCCGCGCCGCCGCGAGGCGACGAAGCGGACGATATCGGCGATCCAGTCACGGTCGGTTCGGAGGGTCATCAGCGGCGCACCGCACCGTCGCAGCGTCCTGGCCACCTCGGCGCGGTGGGCGGCCGCAGCTCGGGCGAAGTCGGCACGCAGGGACTCGTCGATGGTGAACTCCCGGGTCACTCCGGATTCGGTGTCCTGCAGGATCACGTCCCCGACGTCGGGCAACTCGACATCGCGCGGGTCGAGGACTTCGATGCCCAGCACCTCATGGCGGGCGGCGATCGCCCGCAATGGCCGCATCCAGTTGATCGGGCCCAGGAAATCGCTGATGATGACGGCCATTCCGCGGCGGCGCTCGGGGCGACGCAACGCGTCGATGGCCGCGGCGAGGTCCCCCCGCACACCCAACGGCGCCCGCGGGGCGGTGGCGATGGCCCGCAGCAGCGTCTGCTCGTGCTGCCTCCCGGACCGGGCCGGTACCCGGACGACATCCTGTCCGTTGGCGATCAGCGCACCGATCCGGTTTCCCCCGCCGCTGTTGAGGAAGGTGATCGCCGCCGCCGCGGCGACGGCGAGGTCGCGCTTCTCGCACCCGGCCGTACCGAAGTCGAGACTCGCCGACATGTCGACCACCATCCAGGTCTCCAGCTCCCGGTCGGCGATCATCTGACGGACGTGCGGGTGGGTGGTTCGGGCGGTCACCGACCAGTCCATCCGCCGGACGTCGTCACCGGGCTGGTACAGCCGCGATTCCCCCGGCTCCGACCCGGGACCCGGAATCAGACCGAGATGGTTGCCCTGCAGCACGCCGTCGAGCTTGCGCTTGACCGTGAGCTCCAGGGTGCGCAGCGCGGCAGCGAGTTTCGGGTCACCGATCTCACCCCGGCCGAAGGAGGGCGGGTGGATGGTGTCGGGCTCGCTCACCGAGCGTTGGCGCCGGCCGTCGACGGTGCCGCCGGTGCGGCCGCGCCGACCGGCGGTACCGAGTGCCCTTGCTGGGGAACCGCATTGACCTGGGGCAGCGCCACCGTCTGCAGGATCCGGTTGATCACGATCTCAGGTTTGACATCGTCGGCGAGGGCGTCGTAGGTCAGGACGAGCCGGTGGCGCAGCACATCGGGGATCACGTCGATCACATCCTGGGGAACGACATAGTCCCTCCCGCGCACCAGCGCCAGCGCACGGGCCGCGGCGATGATGCCCAGTGAGGCACGCGGCGAGGCGCCGAACGCAACCCAGGCCTTGACGTCGGGCATCCCGAACTGCTCGGGCCGCCGGGTGGCGGTCACCACCCGCACCACATAGTCGACCAGCGCGTGATGGACGAAGTTGTTCGCCGCGACGTCCTGCAGACGCAGCAGATCGCCGGTGTCGAGGACCTGCTTGGGCTCCGGTGGGGTGACCCCCATCCGGTAGATGATCTCGCGCTCCTCCTCCGGCGAGGGGTACTCGACGTTGATCTTGAACAGGAACCGGTCCCGCTGGGCCTCCGGCAGCGGGTAGACGCCCTCGTTCTCGATCGGGTTCTGGGTCGCCATCACCAGGAACGGTTTGGGCAGCGGATAGGTTTTGCCGCCGATCGAGATCTTGCGCTCCGCCATCACCTCGAGCAGGGCGGACTGAACCTTTGCCGGGGCGCGGTTGATCTCGTCGGCGAGCAGGAAGTTGACCACCACCGGTCCCAGTTCGATGTCGAACTCCTCCCGGCCCTGCCGGTAGATCCTGGTCCCGATGATGTCGGTGGGCACCAGGTCGGGGGTGAACTGGATGCGGGAGAAGGTTCCCCCCACCACCCGGGCGAAGGTCTCCACCGCCAGGGTCTTGGCCACCCCCGGGACGCCTTCGAGCAGGACGTGGCCCTTGGCCAGCAGGCCGACCAGGATCCGCTCGACGAGCTGGTCCTGACCCACGATGACCCGCTTGACCTCGAAGATGGCCCGCTCGAGGGTGTTCACCTCCCCGGCCAGGCCGTTACCGCTGGACGGGGGCGGGGCGGCGGATCCGCTGGGGACGGAGAAACCGCCCGGTCCCGCGGTCGAACCACCTGGTGACGTCATCGAGTGCCTCCACATCATTGACCTGACGGCCGCCATGGGGGCGGCCTGTCATCGTCGGCGGGCGACCCGCGCCCGCTGACAACTATTCCAGGCGTATCTGAATCCGTCGACGTGGGCTGTTCGCTGGCGCGTCGAGGACCTGGCCGATCAGCGCGATCAGGTCTCGATCACCCGGGTCAGGTAGGGGGTCATACCCTCGGTGCGCACCGGCCCGACGGTCACCTGCCCGGCCGCCGACGACGACTCCAGCATCTGTCCGTTGCCCAGGTAGATCGCGACGTGCTGGCTGCCGCCGGGGCCGTAGAAGATCAGGTCGCCCCGCTTGGCCTGGGACGGCGAGACGTGCCGGCCGGCGGTGTACTGGTCTCCGGAGTATTTGGGCAGCAGGACCCCGACTCCGGCGAACGCGTAGCGGGTGAAGCCCGAGCAGTCGTACCCGAGCTTCCCGGCGTCGTGGTCCACGCCGGCGCTCGGGCCGTTGATGGCACCGCCGCCCCAGGAGTAGGGCACGCCGCGCTGGGCGCCGCCCCGGCTGATCACGTACTCGATCGCCTGCGGGCCGCTGACCCGACCACCGGGCAGCGCGGTGGGGGATCCGCCGATGCCCAGGCCGGCCAGGAACTTGCGGCCCAGATCCATCGTCGCCTGCGTGGCCTGTTTGGTGAAGGCCAGCGAGGCCTGGGCCATCGCGACGGGGTCACCGGGAGCCCCGGCGCTGAGAATCTTCGGCAGGGTGGGGTCCCACTGCGGCTCGGCCGCGGCGGGCGCGGCGAGGCCCAGCCCGAGCGCGACCGCGGTCAGAGCGGCAGCGCCGGCCCTCAGCGCGCGGACCTTGACAGACGTGATCATCGCTGTGTTCACCCCTCGATGTAGCGAACGACGAAGGGCGTCATTCCACTGGTCCGGACCGGGGAGATCTTGACCACCGATCCGGTGTAGGGCGCCTCGATCATCTGGTTGTTGCCGAGGTAGATCGTCACGTGCTGACTGCCGCCGGGACCGTAGAAGATCACGTCGCCGCGGCGCATCTGCGCCGCCGGGATCTTGCGGCCCATGTTGTACTGCGAACCCGAATAGTGCGGCAACTTGACCCCGACGCCGGCGAAGGCGTAGAGCACCAGCCCCGAGCAGTCGAAGCCGACGGTGTTGGCGCCGGAGTCGATACCCCGGCTCGGACCCGCCGCGTTTCCGCCGCCCCAGGAGTAGGGCACGCCCATCTGGGACATCGCCCGCTTGATGACGTGCTCGGTGGCGGCGTTGCCGTACACGAACGGGATGGCACCGTTCGTGATCCCGGTGTCGGTGGGCTTGAGGATGCCCAGCTTCTGCAGGAACTGCTTGCCAAGGTTCTGGGTGACCTCCATCGAGCTCATCGCAATCTGCAGCACTGCGTTGATGATCGCGACCGGGTCACCGGACAGGAAGGCGCTGGGGATCGCCGGCAGGGTGAGATCCCACTCCGAGGGATCGCCGTAGGGAACCTCGACCGCGCCCGCTCCCGACCGTGCCGGGCCCTTGTCCCACTGGTCGCCCGCGACGGCGTCCGGCGCGGCTGCGGCGATCGTGCCGCCGGCCGTGGACGGGGCCGCGCCCTGGCGAACGGCCGGACCCAGAGTTCCCGCCGGCACCGCCTCCGGAGCCGCGCCGGCCCTGGCGGCGTCGAGTTTGCGCTTGGCGGCATTGCGCTCGGCGGCCAGTCGGTCGATCTCTACCTGCTGCTCCCGGAACGTCTGCTGTGCCTCGGTCAGTGCCGCCACCGCGGCGTCCTGGCTGCTCTGTGCGCTGACCACGGCCTCATCGGCCTTCTGCTTGGCCTGCCGGGCGGCGGCGTCCCGATTGACCACCTCGGTGCGGGCCCGCTTGAGACCATTGATCACCTGCCGTGAACTCGCTGTGACGGCTTGGCCGGCGCTGGCGCTGGCGATGATCTCCTCGGGCGTGCGGGCCATCACCAGCGAGCCCGACGGCCCGTTGACATAGGTAGCCGCCGCGAACGTGTCGAACTTGCGCTGCGCCTCGACGATCGCCGAGTTAGCCTCCTCGACCGCCTGCCGGCTGGCGTCGACCTGCTGCTGAGCCAGGGCGGCCGCGTCGCGGGCCTCCTGGACCTCCAGGATCGCCTTGTTGACGCCCTCCTGCTCGGCCTGAACCCGGGCCCCGACCTCCTGCAGGCGCTGGTTGGCCTCGGCGAAGTCGGCGATCAGCCCGCCCAGTCCCGAGGGCGGATCTGCCGGGTCGGCCTGGGCCAGACCGGGGATGGTCAACGTCATCGCGACGGTCAGGGTCAGGGGGCACACCGTCCGGGTGAGCCGGATGGCAGGCCGCACCTCGGCGTCGTGACGGGGGCGACGGAAGGATCTCACCCAGTTGCTCATTCGAGTCCGACTCCTCTGCTCCACATGTAGTCACAGTTGTAACTGAAGTCACATTTGTCACATCAGCAACAATGGCGACAGTTGCACCGTACGTCACACTTGTCGCACGAGAAACTGGAGGCAAGAATTACATGTTTGTAATTTCGATTATGTGACCGGAAAGTGATCTTAGACAGTTGCCAAGAAAGGCTATTTATCCTGCTTGGATGCGGTTTCGGCAGCGGTCCGCGAATTTGCTAGTCGTTGCAGAACTCGAGTCGCCACGGCAGCTCCCCCGACCGCAATTAGCAGGACGATTGTGAATGCCGTCCACGGGAAAATCGGCGTCTCCAACTGGTCCACGAAATTCTGGGCGCCCTGAACCGGATTGGGCGCCGTTTTCGCGACGTCCTGACCGGCTTCGAGCAGCACCCGGTCGTAGCTCGGGCTGTACGAGCCGGCCCATCCGGGACTCAAGACCAGGACAGTCGAACCGGGCAGGGACTGCCCCACTTCGGTGGCGATGTCACGCAGTGGGGTGTCGATGGGCGGACTGGCCGACAAGACAACCACCTTGAGGTCGATGCCGTGAACGCCGGCGTCGGCGACGACCTCGCGCAGTCCCGCGACATCCGGCGCGGGCGCAGCCACCCCGTCGGCCGCCACATCGGCCTTGACCTGGGCCATGCACTCCTCGTGGGGTGTGCTCACGTCCAGCCCGACAGCAGTGCACACCTCGACCGGGATGTAGGTCGGCGGATGGGCGGTCGTCACGGTTGACGACCGTACCGCGACGGCGCGCCGATGGCGGCGCCACGCGCCGACGGTGAGCAGACCTGGTCACGCGGGGTCGGCTTCGGCGGTGATGTCGGGGCCTCATAGGATTTGTGGTGACGATGGCGGGATCACCGAAGCCGGGAGTTCATGTGAGCAACGTTTCCTCTAGTCAGTCCCTGAATTCCTTCGGGGCCCGCGACACCCTGAAGGTCGGCGAGGACAGTTACGAGATCTTCCGGCTGGACGCGGTCCCGGGAACCGGGAAGCTTCCCTACAGCCTGAAAGTGCTCGCCGAGAACCTGCTGCGCACCGAGGACGGCGCCAACATCACCGCCGACCACATCCGGGCGATCGCCGACTGGGATCCCGCCGCGGAGCCCAGCGTCGAGATCCAATTCACTCCGGCCCGGGTGATCATGCAGGACTTCACCGGCGTCCCGTGCATCGTCGACCTGGCCACCATGCGCGAGGCGGTGACAGCACTCGGCGGCGACCCGGAGAAGGTCAACCCACTGGCGCCCGCCGAACTGGTCATCGACCACTCGGTGATCCTGGACTTCTTCGGAACCGCCAACGCCTTCACCCGCAACGTCGACCTGGAGTATCAGCGCAACGGGGAACGGTATCAGTTCCTGCGCTGGGGGCAGGGCGCCTTCGATGACTTCAAGGTTGTCCCGCCGGGCACCGGGATCGTCCACCAGGTGAACATCGAGTACCTGGCGCGGGTCACCATGGTGCGCGACGGAGTGGCTTATCCAGACACCTGTGTGGGCACCGACAGCCACACCACCATGGTCAACGGGCTGGGCGTGCTGGGCTGGGGTGTGGGCGGAATCGAGGCCGAAGCCGCCATGCTGGGCCAGCCGGTCTCGATGCTGATCCCCCGGGTCGTCGGGTTCAAGCTGACCGGCGAGATCAAGCCCGGCGTCACCGCCACCGACGTCGTTCTGACCGTCACCGACATGCTGCGCAAGCACGGCGTGGTCGGCAAGTTCGTGGAGTTCTACGGCAAGGGCGTGGCCGAGGTGCCCCTTGCCAACCGCGCCACGCTGGGCAATATGAGCCCGGAGTTCGGCTCCACCGCGGCGATGTTCCCGATCGACGAGGTCACCCTGGACTATCTGCGGCTGACCGGCCGCAGCGAGCAGCAGATCGCACTGGTGGAGGCCTACGCGAGGACCCAGGGCATGTGGCACGACCCCGAGCACGAGCCGAAGTTCTCCGAGTACCTCGAACTTGACCTGTCCACGGTGGTGCCGTCCATCGCCGGGCCGAAGCGGCCGCAGGACCGCATCGAACTCTCCGACGCCAAGACCGCGTTCCGCAAGGACATCCACAACTACGTCGAGGAGAACCTCCCCACGCCGCACACCAAGCTCGACGAGGCCGACGAGGAGTCCTTCCCGGCCAGCGACCCGGCCGCGCTGTCCTTCGCCGACAACGGCGCGGTCGACATGCGCCCCTCGGCGTCCAACGGCTCGCAGGGCCGGCCGAGCAAGCCGGTACTGGTGAAGTCTGCCGACCGGGGCGAGTTCATCCTCGACCACGGTGCGGTCGTGGTCGCCGGGATCACCTCGTGCACCAACACCTCCAACCCGTCGGTGATGCTCGGCGCAGCGCTGCTGGCCAAGAAGGCGGTCGAGAAGGGGCTGACCAGCAAGCCGTGGGTCAAGACCAACATGGCGCCGGGATCCCAGGTCGTCACCGACTACTACGAGAAGGCCGGGTTGTGGCCCTATCTGGAGAAGCTGGGCTACTACCTGGGCGGCTACGGGTGCACCACCTGCATCGGCAACACCGGTCCGCTGCCCGAAGAGATTTCCAGGGCCGTCAACGACAACGATCTGGCCGTGACCGCGGTGCTCTCGGGTAACCGCAACTTCGAGGGACGCATCTCCCCCGACGTCAAGATGAACTACCTGGCCTCCCCGCCGCTGGTGATCGCCTACGGCATCGCCGGCACCATGGACTTCGACTTCGAGTCCGACCCCCTCGGCCACGATTCCGACGGCAATCCGGTGTTCCTCAAGGACATCTGGCCCACCCAGAAGGAGATCGAGGAGACGATCGCCTCGTCGATCAACCGGGACATGTTCGCCGAGAGCTACGCCGATGTGTTCAAGGGCGATGAGCACTGGCGGAACCTGCCCACCCCGTCGGGCAACACTTTCGCATGGGATCCCAAGTCCACCTACGTGCGCAAGGCCCCCTACTTCGACGGCATGCCGGCCGAGCCGACGCCGGTCACCGACATCACCGGCGCCAGAGTTCTGGCGCTGCTGGGAGATTCGGTGACCACCGACCACATCTCCCCGGCCGGCGCCATCAAGAAGGGCACCCCGGCCGCGCAGTACCTGGAGGCCAACGGCGTGCAGCCGGCCGACTTCAACTCGCTGGGGTCGCGGCGCGGCAACCACGAGGTGATGATCCGGGGCACGTTCGCCAACATCCGGCTGCGCAACCAGCTCCTCGACGACGTGTCCGGCGGCTACACCCGCGATTTCACCCAGCCGGGCGGGCCGCAGGCGTTCATCTACGACGCGGCTCAGAACTACGCGGCGGCGGGCACCCCGCTGGTGGTCCTGGGCGGTAAGGAGTACGGCTCCGGCTCGTCGCGCGACTGGGCGGCCAAGGGCACCAGCCTGCTCGGTGTACGGGCGGTGATCACCGAGTCCTTCGAGCGTATCCACCGCTCCAACCTGATTGGCATGGGCGTGATCCCGCTGCAGTTCCCGGCCGGGGAATCGGCGGCATCGCTGAAGCTGGACGGCACGGAGGTGTTCGACATCACCGGGATCACCGAACTCAACACCGGCAAGACCCCGAAGACCGTGCACGTCACGGCGACCAAGGGCGACGGCTCGAAGGTCGAGTTCGACGCGGTCGTTCGCATCGACACCCCCGGCGAGGCCGACTACTACCGCAACGGCGGGATTCTGCAGTACGTGCTGCGCAACATGCTG
>CAYURT010000020.1:0-48263 GCA_964447215.1 uncultured Mycobacterium sp. | reverse complement strand
CTTTCTCACACCCGGCCGACGGCCGGCGCCTCGAGATCACCAGCCCCTACCCGGCCGATCTGGAGCACGCCATCGACGTGTTGCGCCGCGAATCTTGATGGTGCGGGGCTGACCGCGCGTTCCGGCCCAGCGACATGCCGGCGATATGTTTGTCTCGGCATGTCTGTCTCGGCGTGGCGCCGTTCGTTCCCCAAGTTCCAGTCATCGGAGGTCCAATGACCAGCACCGACACAGGTACCGGCCGCCGGCGGATGTACGTCTTCCTCGCCGCGTTCCTTGCGCTGTGGGCGGTCGCGCTGTTCGCGCTCACCGTGACGTTGATCCCGGATCTCTACTGGTACTCCTACTACGCGGTCGACTACACGATCGGATTCCTGCGGCGAGGGCTCGCGGGGGAGATTCTCAGTTGGCTGCCCGGACAGAACCAATTCGTCGAACAGCGGATCGGACGCTGGGTGTCAAGCGGGGTATTCATCGCTGCCCTCGCGTGCCTCGCCTGGTGGGTGGCGTTCAGGTCGGGTCGGTCAGAGCGCAGGCTGCAGCTGGCTTTTCTGGTTGTGATGCTGCCGTTCGGATTCGCGTTCGGACTCTTGCAGGCGGGTTCCACCCTGTTCGGCGGGGCCTTACTGGTGCTCTACGCGATTGCCCTGGCGGCGTCGGACTCCAGTCGTTCGGTGCTCGTCGCCAGTGCCGCGTTCGGCCTTGCGGCCATCGTTGCGACCCTCATGCACGAAGCGATCCCGCTGCTGTTCGGACTCGGCGTGATAGCGGCCCTGGCCGTATTGGCGAACCGGCTTACGACGAAGGCGTTTTGGGCCAGCCTCGGGCTCGCGCTCGGCCCGGGAATGATCACCGCGCTGGTGATAGCCGCATTCGGGAAGCGGGGGGTGTCGGCTGAGCTGTGCGCATTGATCCCCAATGGGATGGTGAACAATCCACTGGCCGGCAAACCCACCAGCGGCGAGCTGCTGCGGGGCTACAAGTTCTACGTCGATTACCAGGACTGGGCGTGCAGGAACATCACCCCGTTCTACGATCGGGATCTGATCGACGCTGTTCACTACGTGGGCAGGCTCGGCCCCGACGGGATGGTGGTCAACACCCTCTTCGGCCTGGGAGTTTTCGCAATCACCATCCTGGCCATCGGTTGGGTTTCCGGTGTCCCGTTCACCAGGATGCGGACGCTGCTGGAACGCCGCCGGACGGCCGTCATCGTCGGAATCCTGCTGCTGGTGCCCGTGTTCATGACCGGCGTCGACTGGGTTCGGTGGTGGGTGGTGATCGCCCTCGACATCGGCGCGGTGTATCTGCTGTACGCGAGCCGGCAACCGGAGGTCGACGAGCCACCGACGCGACGTTCCACGCGGGCCTTCGTGGCGACCACGATCGCGTTGGCCCTCTTTCCGGTGGGCATAGTCCCCGCCTTCCTCGCGCCGCTGCCCATATGATCCGCAAGCCGGGCCCGGTGCGAGCTCCCGCCGTGCCGCACCGGGATCGGTGACTCGACGCCCCGAGCGTCCGGCCGATTCAGCCGGATTGCTCTTCGGCCTGGGCGCCTACGGCATGTGGGGGCTGTTCCCGGCGTTCTTCGTGCTGCTGGAGCCCGCCCGGCCGACCGTGATCCTGGCCCACCGGATCCTGTGGACCCTGGTATTCATGGCCATCGTCCTCGTCGTGGTCGGCAGGCTGGGCGACCTGGCCCGGATCAGGGCGCGGACCTGGCTGCTGCTGGCCACCGCCTCGGCCCTGATCTCGCTGAACTGGTTCATCTACATCTACGCGGTGGCCTCAGGCCGCGTCGTCGACGCGGCACTCGGCTACTTCATCAACCCGCTGGTCAGCGTGGTGTTGGGGATGGCGCTGTTCGGCGAGCGGCTCAACCGCGCCCAGCTCGCCGCGGTGGCGATGGCCGTCGGCGCGGTCGCTCTGCTGTCCTCCGACGTGGGCGGAACCCCCGTCATCGCCCTGGCGCTCGCGGTGTCCTTCGGGTTGTACGGCTCGGTGAAGAAAGTGGTGCGTGCCGATCCGCGGGTCAGCGTCGGAGTGGAGACCGCGATCGCCGCGCCCTTCGCCGCGGTCTATCTGATCGGACTGCAGGTCAGCGGCGTGGACACCCTGACCGGCGAGGGTCCCGGACACGGGGCGCTGCTGATGTTGAGCGGACCACTGACCGCTCTGCCGCTGCTGTTCTTCGCCGCGGCCGCGCAGCGGCTGCCATTGGTCACCATCGGGCTGCTGCAGTACCTGACGCCGTCGATGCAGATGGTCTACGGACTGGTGGTCGGCGGTGAGGAAATGTCGGCCGCTCGATGGACCGGGTTCGCATTGATATGGCTGGCACTGGCAGTATTCAGCGTCGATGCGCTGTCTCGCGCATTCCGGTCGCGCCGAGGAGCCTGTGCCAACCATGACGATGAGCAAACGACGCCGCATCTGGGTCGGACTGCTGGCAGCCATCGCCACCATGGCGATCGTGATCCCGACGAGCGGGGTGCTGATGTCGCCGAAGATCAACCAGGAGGTGGAGGTCGCCCCGTCGACGACGGCGGCACCGGCGCTGACGATCAAGCCGCTGGCGGTGCGGCCGGTGGAGAGCGCGTTCGTCACCACCCCGGCTCAGTGCCCGAAGCCGGCTGAGACGCCGCCGGACCAGCCGACCCGGATCTGTGACATCACCAAGACCGCGGTCTACGAGCTCGGCCCGGAAGCGCTGCGGCTGCAGCTGACCAACGTCGACAACTTCCGCAACCCGCTCACGGGCGTGGAGGTTGTCCAGCTGTCGATGACCAACGAGTCCTCCGACGAGTTCGCGAAGTTCACCGCCGAGAAGGTCGGGGAGCAGGTCGCCTTCGTCCGCGCCGGCACCGTGGTCTGGGGTCCCAAGATCACCTCCCCGATCAACGGCACGGTTCTGCAGCTTTCCGGTGAGCTGACACCCGAGCAGGCCACCGAGGTGGCGGAGATGCTGCGCGACGAGGACTGAGGAGGGACACGGTCGGACGACACGCCGACGGTGTCCCCGGGCGGCCCTAGACTGACGAGCCTATGGGGATCCACAGCGGCCGCGGCGGCCGAGGCTTTGTGCACCTGCACAACCACACCGAGTACTCCATGCTCGACGGCGCCGCCAAGATCTCGCCCATGCTCGCCGAGGCGCAACGGTTGGAGATGCCCGCGATCGGTATGACCGACCACGGCAACATGTTCGGGGCCAGCGAGTTCTACAACGCGGCCACCGCGGCGGGCATCACACCGATCATCGGCGTCGAGGCCTACGTGGCACCGGGGTCTAGGCTCGATACCCGCCGCATTCTGTGGGGTGACCCCGGTCAGCGCTCCGACGACGTGTCCGGCGGCGGCGCCTACACCCACCTGACGATGGTCGCCGAGAACGCCACCGGCCTGCGTAACCTGTTCACACTGACCTCGCTGGCCTCATTCGAGGGTCAACTCGGCAAGTGGTGGCGGATGGACGCCGAACTGATCGCCGAGCATGCCGAGGGGATCATCGCCACCACCGGGTGTCCGTCGGGGGAGGTGCAGACCCGCCTGCGGCTGGGCCAGGACGCCGCAGCGCTGGAGTCGGCCGCCAAGTGGCGGGAGATCTTCGGCCCCGACAACTACTTCCTGGAACTGATGGATCACGGTCTGTCCATCGAGCGAAGGGTCCGCGAGGGTCTGCTGGAGGTCGGCCGCAAGCTCGGCATCCCGCCGCTGGCCACCAACGACTGCCACTACGTCACCCGGGACGCCGCGCACAGCCACGAGGCCCTGCTGTGCGTGCAGACCGGTAAGACGCTGTCCGATCCCAACCGGTTCAAGTTCGACGGAGACGGCTACTACCTGAAATCGGCGGCGGAGATGCGGGCGCTGTGGGATGACGAGATCCCGCAGGCCTGCGACTCCACTCTGCTGATCGCCGAGCGGGTGCAGTCCTACGCCGACGTGTGGACACCGCGCGACCGGATGCCGGTCTTCCCGGTACCCGCGGGCCATGACCAGGCCAGCTGGTTGCGCCACGAGGTCGACGCCGGGCTGGCCCGGCGTTTCCCTGCCGGTGTGCCCGTTGAGTACGTCGATCGGGCCGCCTATGAGATCGACGTCATCTGCAAGAAGGGTTACCCCTCCTACTTCCTCATCGTCGCCGACCTGATCAACCACGCGCGCTCGGTCAGCATCCGGGTCGGCCCGGGCCGCGGTTCGGCGGCCGGCTCGCTGGTGGCCTACGCGCTGCGGATCACTGATATCGACCCGATCGAGCACGGGCTGCTCTTCGAGCGTTTCCTCAATCCCGAACGCGCCTCGATGCCCGACATCGACATCGACTTCGATGACCGCCGCCGCGGCGAGATGGTCCGCTACGCCGCCGAGAAGTGGGGCAGCGACAGGGTCGCTCAGGTGATCACCTTCGGCACCATCAAGACCAAGGCGGCCCTCAAGGATGCCGCCCGGGTGCACTACGGCCAGCCCGGATTCGCGATCGCAGACCGGATCACCAAGGCGCTGCCACCGCCCATCATGGCCAAGGACATCCCGTTGGCCGGGATCACCGATCCGGGCCACGAGCGGTACAAGGAGGCCGCCGAGGTCCGCGGGCTGATCGACACCGACCCAGACGTGAGGACCATCTACGAGACCGCACGAGGCCTGGAGGGGCTGGTCCGCAACGCCGGTGTTCACGCCTGCGCGGTGATCATGAGCTCCGAGCCGCTGATGGAGTCCATTCCGCTGTGGAGACGCCCGCAGGACGGGGCGATCATCACCGGCTGGGACTACCCGTCGTGTGAGGCCATCGGCCTGCTCAAGATGGACTTCCTCGGTCTGCGGAACCTGACGATCATCGGCGACGCGATCGAGAACATCAGGTCCAACCGCGGTGTCGAGGTGGAACTGGAGTCGCTGCCACTGGATGATCCGGCCACCTACGCGCTGCTCTCGCGCGGCGAGACGCTGGGGGTGTTCCAACTCGACGGCGGGCCGATGCGCGATCTGCTGCGCCGGATGCAGCCCACCGGCTTCGAGGACATCGTGGCGGTGCTGGCTCTATACCGCCCGGGTCCGATGGGAGTCAACGCCCACAACGACTACGCCGACCGCAAGAACGGCCGCCAGCCGATCACCCCCATCCACCCCGAGCTCGCCGAGCCGCTGGGGGACATCCTCGCCGAGACCTACGGCCTGATCGTCTATCAGGAACAGATCATGCGGATCGCGCAACGGGTGGCGGGCTACTCGCTGGCCCGAGCCGACATCCTGCGCAAGGCGATGGGCAAGAAGAAGCGTGAGGTCCTCGACAAGGAATACGAGGGGTTCTCCGAGGGGATGAAGGCCAACGGCTTCTCCGCCGGGGCCATCAAGGTGCTGTGGGACACGATCCTGCCGTTCGCCGACTACGCGTTCAACAAGTCCCACGCCGCCGGATACGGCCTGGTGTCCTACTGGACGGCCTACCTCAAGGCCAACTATCCCGGCGAGTACATGGCCGGCCTGCTGACCTCGGTCGGTGACGACAAGGACAAGGCCGCGGTCTATCTGGCCGACTGCCGCAAGCTGGGCATCACGGTGCTGCCCCCGGACGTCAACGAGTCCGAACTCAACTTCGCCACGGTGGGCACCGACATCCGCTTCGGGCTCGGCGCGGTCCGCAACGTCGGCGCCAACGTGGTCGGCTCCCTGATCGCCACGCGGGCGGCCAAGGGCCGGTTCACCGACTTCTCGGACTACCTGAACAAGATCGACATCGGCGCCTGCAACAAGAAGGTCACCGAGTCGCTGATCAAGGCAGGTGCCTTCGACTCGCTCAAACACGCACGCAAGGGCTTGTTCCTGGTGCACAGCGACGCCGTGGAATCGGTGCTGGGCACCAAGAAGGCCGAGGCGATGGGCCAGTTCGACCTCTTCGGGTCCGGTGACGACGCCGATCGGGAGCCGGTGTTCACCATCAAGGTGCCCGACGAGGAGTGGGACGACAAGCACAAGCTGGCGCTGGAGCGCGAGATGCTGGGCCTCTACGTCTCGGGCCACCCGCTCAACGGGGTGGCGCATCTGCTGGCCGCACAGGTCGACACAGCCCTGCCCGCGATTCTCGACGGGGATGTCGCCAATGACACCCAGGTCCGGGTTGGGGGCATCCTCGCGGCGGTGAACCGCAGGGTCAACAAGAACGGGATGCCCTGGGCTTCAGCACAGTTGGAGGATCTCACCGGCGGGATCGAGGTGATGTTCTTCCCCCAGACCTACTCGCTGTTCGGCGCCGAGATCGCCGACGACGCCGTCGTCATAGTCGGTGCCAAGGTCCGGATCCAGGACGACCGGATCGCCCTGATCGCCAATGATCTCGTCGTGCCCGACTTCTCCAACGCCATGGCGGACCGTCCGCTGGCGGTGAGCCTGCCGACCCGGCAGTGCACCTTGGACAAGGTGACCGCGCTCAAGCAGGTGCTGGCCCGGCATCCGGGCACCGCCCAGGTCCATCTGCGGCTGATCAGTGGGGACCGGGTCACCACTCTAGAACTCGACCAGTCGCTGCGGGTGACCCCGTCCTCGGCGCTGATGGGGGACTTGAAGGCCCTGCTCGGTCCGGGCTGCCTGGGCGGCTGAGCTAACCGTTCTCGCCCGGGATCTGCTGGTCCATGGTCGATTGCAGGTCGGCGTCGGTATCGGCGTTGTCGCCGGCCGCGGCTGGCTGTTCCTGCTGGCCCTGCGTTGCCGCCGGGGTACCGCAGTTCAGATCGAGTACGACCTGGGTGCCCCCGGTAGGTCCACTGAGGCCCAGCACCGGTTCGGTCCGTGATCCGGTGACGATGCACTGCGCGGTGGGCAGGGTGCCACCTATGACACTGCCGATCTGGCTGGTCATGCCGGCATTGCTGAGCGCCTTCTTCGCCTCGTCATAGGTCTGGCCCACGTACTGATCATCCGCGGAGGCGATTCCGGTCGTTCCGAACATCATCGCCGCCGCGACAGCGGCACCGATCAGTAGAGAATCGCGCATGTGTACCTAACCTCCTGACCGAGTCCGAGCAAGCGACTCGGACTGATTCCTACCCGAATACATCTTTCCTGAAGTCTTTCGGACCGGGCCCGGTCGACGTTACCCCGGTCCGTCGGGCCGACGATAGGCTCGAGCCATGCCGCTGACGGGAGATTATGAGCCCAGCACCTCGGACTGGGCTCGTGAGAACGCCGAACTCTACATGTCCTCGGGCGGTACGCAGGGCACCGAACTCAAGGGCAGGCCCGTCGTTCTGCTGACCACCGTCGGCGCCCGAACCGGCAAGATCCGCAAGACCCCGCTGATGCGGGTGGAGCACAACGGCGAATACGCCGTCGTGGCGTCCCTTGGCGGTGCCCCCAAGCACCCGGTCTGGTACCACAACATCACCAAGCACCCCAGGGTGGAACTGCAGGACGGCACCCGTTCGGGCGACTACCAGGCCAGGGAGGTGTTCGGCGAGGAGAAGGCTCGGTGGTGGCGGCGGGCGGTGGAGGTCTGGCCCGACTATGCCGACTACCAGCGGAAAACCGAACGCGACATCCCTGTGTTCGTGTTGACCCCGATTCCCTGAAACGCCCGGGGCGGTGGCACCATTGACCGGTGACCGCTGAACTGAGCCCTCGTCGTCTGTTGCCGCCGTTGTCGGCCGCCGACATCGACCAGGCCGCTCAGCGTATCGCCGACGTCGTTCAGTGCAGCCCGCTTCAGCACAGTGACCGGCTCTCGGCCATCACCGGTGCCGAGGTGTACCTCAAGCGCGAGGATCTTCAGTCCGTGCGCTCCTACAAGCTGCGCGGCGCCTTCAACCTGCTCAAGCAACTCAGTCAGAAGGAGCTGAGCAGCGGTGTCGTGTGCTCCTCGGCGGGCAACCACGCCCAGGGCTTCGCGCTGGCCTGCCGTTCGATGCAAGTGCACGGCCGGGTCTACGTTCCCGGCAAGACCCCCAAGCAGAAGCGGGACCGGATTCGTTATCACGGGGGGGAGTTCATCGAACTGATCGTGGCCGGGCACACCTACGACGAAGCCGCCGCCGCCGCGCTGGAGGATGTGGCGCGCACGGGCGCCACACTGGTGCCGCCCTACGACGATCCCCGGACGATGGCCGGCCAGGGCACCATCGCCGTGGAACTGCTCAGCCAGCTTGAGACCGAACCCGACCTGGTGATCGTCGGCGTCGGCGGTGGCGGTTGCATCGCCGGGATCACCACCTACCTGGCCGAGCGCACCGCCAACACCGCGGTGCTGGGTGTCGAGCCGGCCGGTGCGGCATCGATGATCGCCGCGCTGGCCGCCGGCGGGCCGGTCACCCTCGACCATGTCGACCAGTTCGTCGACGGTGCAGCGGTCAAGCGCGCCGGGACGCTGACCTACCAGGCGCTTTCGGCTGCGGGCGACATGGTGTCGGTCACCACCGTCGACGAGGGCGCGGTGTGCACGGCGATGCTGGACCTGTACCAGAACGAGGGGATCATCGCCGAACCGGCCGGTGCGCTGGCAGTTGCCGGGCTGCTGGAGACCGAGGTGCGGCCCGGTTCCACCGTGGTGTGCCTGATCTCAGGCGGCAACAACGATGTGTCCCGTTACGGGGAGGTCATCGAGCGCTCGCTGGTGCACCTGGGGCTCAAGCACTACTTCCTGGTGGACTTCCCCCAGGAACCCGGTGCGCTGCGGCGTTTCCTTGACGAGATCCTCGGCCCCGGCGACGACATCACCCTGTTCGAGTACGTCAAACGCAACAACAGGGAGACCGGGGAGGCGCTGGTCGGCATCGAACTCGGCTCCGCCGCCGGCTACGACGGGCTGAGGGCCCGGATGGATGACTCCGGCATCCACGTCGAGGCCCTCGAACCCGGTTCGCCGGCCTACCGTTACCTGACCTGAGCCGTCAGCCGGCCTTCTGCAGCACCAGGAGTGCGCGGGCGGGAACGGCGACCTTCTCGCCCGCGGTCAACATCAGGTCCGAGATCCCTCCAGGTTCGGAGGTGTCGAGCACCACCTGCCACTGCTGCGCGTAGTCACCGTCCGGGGTCTGGAAATGATGCGGTTCGGCGTGGGCGTTGAAGCACAGCAGGAATGAGTCGTCGACGACCCGCTCGCCACGGGTATCGGGCTCGAAGATCGCCTCGCCATTGAGGAATACCGCGACCCTCTTGAAACCCGCGTTCCAGTCCTCCGGGGTCATCGCGGCGCCGTCCGGGGTGAGCCAGGCGATGTCGCGCACCTCGTCGCCACCGCAAACCGGCTTGCCGTCGAAGAAGCGCCGCCGCCGGAACACCGGGTGGCCGGCGCGCAGTGCGGTGACCCGGCGGGCGAACTCAAGGATGTCCGCGTAGTCGCCGGCGCGCTCCCAGTCCATCCAGGTCAGCGGCGAGTCCTGGCAGTAGCCGTTGTTGTTGCCGTGCTGGGTCCGGCCGATCTCGTCACCGTGGCTGATCATGGGTGTTCCCTGCGAGACCAGCAGGGTGGCCAGGATGTTGCGCATCTGACGGTGCCGCAGGCCCAGGATATGGGGGTCCGCGGTGGGGCCCTCCACTCCGCAGTTCCAGGATCGGTTGTGATTCTCACCGTCGCGGTTGTGTTCGCCGTTGGCCTCGTTGTGTTTGTGGTCGTAGGACACCAGGTCGGCCAGGGTGAAGCCGTCATGGCAGGTGACGAAGTTGATGCTGGCGATGGGCCGGCGTCCGTTGGCCTCGTAGAGGTCCGAGGACCCGGTCAGCCGGGAGGCGAATTCGCCCAGTGTCGCCGGCTCGCCGCGCCAGAAGTCGCGGACGGTGTCTCGGTACTTCCCGTTCCACTCCGTCCACAGTCCGGGGAAGTTGCCCACCTGATAGCCGCCCTCACCGATATCCCACGGTTCGGCGATCAGCTTGACCTGGCTGACCACCGGATCCTGCTGCACCAGGTCGAAGAACGCGCTCAAGCGGTCGACGTCGTAGAACTCCCTGGCCAGGGTGGAGGCGAGGTCGAAGCGGAACCCGTCGACGTGCATCTCCAGCACCCAGTAGCGCAGCGAGTCCATGATGAGTTGCAGGGTGTGCGGGTGGCGGGCGTTGAGACTGTTGCCGGTGCCGGTGAAATCCTTGTAGAGCCGGAGGTCGGAGTCCAGCAGCCGGTAGTAGGCGGCGTTGTCGATGCCGCGGAAGTTGATCGTCGGGCCGAGGTGGTCGCCTTCCGCGGTGTGGTTGTAGACGACGTCGAGAATCACCTCGATTCCCGCCTCGTGGAGCAGCCGGACCATCGTCTTGAACTCACCGACCGCGCCGCCGGCCTGATGGTTGGCGGCGTACTGGCAGTGCGGGGCGAAATAACCAAACGTGTTGTAGCCCCAGTAGTTGCGAAGGCCGAGGTCCAGCAGCCGCTTGTCGTGCATGAACTGGTGCACCGGCATCAGCTCGACGGCGGTGACGTGCAGTGAGTGCAGATGCTCGATCACCGCCGGGTGGGCCAGACCGGCGTAGGTGCCGCGCAGATGCTCGGGCACCCCCGGGTGGGTCTGTGTCATGCCCTTGACGTGGGCCTCGTAGATGATCGTCTCGTGGTAGGGGGTTCGCGGCGGATGGTCGTTGCCCCACTGGAAGAACGGGTTGATCACCACGCTGGTCATGGTGTGTCCGAGTGAGTCCAACCCCGGAGGGACCCCGCCGGTTGCCGGATCCTCGGCCCGGAGGTCATAGGAATACAACGCCTGGGTGAATTCGAAATCGCCGTCGAAGGACTTGCCGTAGGGGTCCAGCAGCAGCTTGCTGGAGTCGCAGCGCTGACCGGCCGCGGGGTCCCAGGGCCCGTGCACCCGGAATCCGTAGCGCTGGCCGGGGGCGACGGCCGGGAGGTAGGCGTGCCAGACGAAGCCGTCCACCTCGTCCATGTCGACCCGGGTCTCCGCGCCGTGATCGTCGATCAGGCACAACTGGACCCGCTGGGCGACCTCGGAGAAGACCGAGAAGTTGGTTCCCGCCCCGTCGTAGGTCGCCCCGAGCGGATAGGGGGTTCCCGGCCAGACCACTGGCCGGGGGACTGGGCCGGAGTCCACTAGAGCACTGTAACCACACCGCCGCCGGTGTGCGGCCGCGATGGCGGGCTCACCACCACCCGGTCGCGGCGGCGAGCTGGCGGCCCAGTTCCGGGGCCATGGTGCGCATGTAACTGGCCGAGAGGTGGTGGGTGTCGTGGTAGACCAGCACATTGCCCTCCACCGCCCGGCAGACATCGGCCCGGCACACGGCGTCGCTGAGGTCGAGCACCTTCATCAGCGGGAAGCGGGTGGTGAAATCCAGGGTCTGGTTCCGCTTGGACAGCACCTGAGACCGCTTGACCGAACAGGAGTCCGCGTCACCGCCGGCGGCCAGGCAGTCCGCGGGCCGGAACGCCTTGCCGTCGCGCACCAGCCATGGCGTGTCCCGCATTGCCAGTACCGGAATCTTGTTGTCGTTGAACGTTTTCCAAATTCCGAGGTAGTTCGCCGGCATGACGTCACCGGGCTTGATGTTCCACGGGCGGGTCGAGGTGGTGAAGACATAGTCGGGGCGGTCGGCAAGCAGCTTGGCCATAACCCGGTCGTTCCACTCCCGGCACTTGGGATAGGGGCGGTTGTCGCCCATGATCCGGGGAGTTTCCTCAGTGGTCAGCGGGCAGCCCATCTTCAGGTAGGTGACCACCTTGAAGTTGTGCTGCTTCCCCAGAATGTCCAGGGCGGTGATCCAGTGCTCGGCGTGGGAACCGCCCGCCAGAGCGATGGTGCGGGCGGCGTTCGGGTCGCCGTAGGTGCAGTTGATGACCTCCACGTTCGAGAAGGTGCTGATGCAGCCGTCGTCGGTGGACGGCGGGAGATCCTTGCTGGCCTCGAGCACCGTCGGCCGGAACGGCAGCCGAGGAACCCGATCGCCCTCGACCAGGGCCCGGGCGCCGGGGTAGTCACCGGAGGTCAGGGCGGCCAGTTCGTTCCCGCTGGCGCGCTGTTCGGCGACGTGCTCACGCCAGGTGAACGAGGTGGCCGTCAACGCCACACCGAGCAGCACGACCGCGGTGCCGGTCACCATCGTGGGCCGCCGCAGCCTCGCCCACCGCGATGACAGCGCCGCGGGCGTGGCCGGTGCTGACCGGCCCTGGCGCAGGGGCTCCTCGATGAAGCGCATGGTCAGATAGGCCAGGGCCGCGGAGACCAGCAGTACCGCCAGACCGTCGACGAGGCCGGCGTGCTCTCCGCCGGTGTGGGCCAGCCAGAAGATCAACAGCGGCCAATGCCATAAATACAAGGAGTAGGCCATGGCTCCCAACGTCACCAGCGGGGCCGCGGCCAGCATCCTGTTGGGCAGCGGCAACCGTCCACGGGTGGACGCACGTGCGCCCAGGTTCGCGCCCGCAAGGATGAGAAACATGGTCGCGGCCACCGGAACCAGCGCGTAGGGGCCGGGGAACTCCCGCACCCCGTCGATCAGTGCCCCGCAGGACAGGATCGCGGCCAGTGCGATCGTGGCCAGCAGGGTCCGCAGCCACATCGGCCAGCGGATGAGCGGGACAAGCGCTCCGACCAGCACGCCCAGCAGCAGTTCCCAGGCCCGGGCGAAGCTGTTGTAGTACGCGGTGGACTGGTCGCTGTGGTGGGCGATGATCGCGTAGACGAAGGAGGCCACCGTCAGCGCCGAGATCAGCGTGAGGAACACCGGACGCAGACGTGTGCCGAACCGCCTCCGCAGCAGCACGGTGATCCCGAGGACCAGGATCATCAGCGCGATGTAGAACTGGCCCTGCACCGACATCGACCAGATGTGCTGCAGCGGTGACACCGTTTCGCCGGCCTGAAGATAGTCGGAGGCCGTCGCGGCCAGCAGCCAGTTCTGGTAGTAGCCCAGGCTCGCCAGGCTCTGGTCGGCGAAGGTCTCCCAGCGGGTCTGGGGCTGCACCAGGACGGTGAGCACCGCGGAGGCGGCGAGCACCACGATCAGCGCCGGCAGCAGCCTCCGGGCCAGTCTGGCGATGCGGGGCCACGGCGACAGCGACGCCCCGGGGCGCAGGGCCGACCGCAGCAGCGAACTGCCGAAGAAGAAGCCCGAGAGGGCCAGGAAGACGTCGACACCGCCGGAGACCCTCCCGAACCAGACGTGGAACACCGCGACCAGCGCGATGGCGATGCCCCGCAATCCATCGAGGTCATGGCGGTACGCAGGAGCACGCCCCGCCGTGTCGACGGCGTGCTGGGTGAGGCCCGGGAGAGTCGAGGGCGACGGCCGGGTCAGGGTGGGTGCTGACATGACTGCCCACAATTTACCAACCCGCGGCAGCCCCAACCTGCGCAGAAGGGTCGGCGGAGGGGTTCGGGGGTGCACCCCCTGCACTACGCTCGGACAGCGTGTCGGCGTTGACTCCCCAGCAGATCAGCGCCATCGACGCCGCACACGTCTGGCACCCGTACAGTGCCGTCGGCGCCGGGCCGTTCCCCCCGTTCGTCGCGGTCGGCGCTGAGGGCGCCTGGCTGACGCTCATCCGTGACGGCGAACCGGTCCGTGCGCTCGACGCGATGGCCTCCTGGTGGACGGCGATCCACGGCCACGGCCATCCCGCCCTCGACGCCGCCGTCGTCCGCCAGATCTCGGCGCTGAACCACGTCATGTTCGGCGGTCTCACCCATGAGCCGGCCGCCCGGCTGGCCCAGCTGCTGGTGGACATCACCCCGGTCGGCCTGGAGACGGTGTTCTTCTCCGACTCCGGCTCGGTGAGCATCGAGGTCGCGGTGAAGATGGCGCTGCAGCACTGGCGGGGGCTGGGCCGGGTCGGCAAGCACCGGCTGATGACCTGGCGCGGCGGCTACCACGGAGACACCTTCACCCCGATGAGCATCTGCGACCCCGACGGCGGGATGCACTCTCTGTGGCGTGACGTGCTGACCGAGCAGGTGTTCGCACCCGCGGTTCCCGCCGGCTATGACCCGGGCTACGTCGCCGCCTTCGAGGACCAGCTGCGCCGGCACGCCGATGAACTGGCCGCCGTCATCGTCGAGCCGATGGTGCAGGGCGCCGGTGGGATGCGCTTTCACGACCCCCGGTACCTGGCCGACCTGCGGGCGTTGTGCGACCGCCACGACGTGCTGCTGATCTTCGACGAGATCGCCACCGGGTTCGGGCGGACCGGCGAGATGTTCGCCGCCGACCACGCCGGTGTCACACCGGACATCATGTGCGTGGGCAAGGCCCTGACCGGTGGATACATCACGCTGGCGGCGACACTGTGCACCGCCGGGGTCGCCGAGGCGATCAGCGGCGGGGAGGCCGGAGCGCTGATGCACGGCCCGACGTTCATGGCCAACCCGCTGGCCTGTGCTGTGGCGGTGGCCTCCATTGAGGTGCTGCTGCGCCAGGACTGGAAGGCCCGCGTCGCCGAGATCGGCCAGGATCTGGCCCGGGGACTGGAACCGGCCCGCGCACTGCCCTCGGTCGCCGATGTCCGGGTTTGCGGGGCGATCGGGGTCATCGAGACCCAACGGGTGGTGGACCTCGCGGCGGCCACCGAGGCGGCCCTGGACCACGGGGTCTGGTTACGCCCGTTCCGCAACCTGATCTACGCGATGCCGCCGTTCATCTGCACGCCGGCCGAGGTCGAGCAGATCACCTCGGCGATGCTGGCGGCCGCCCGGGCCCTAATCTGAGTGCCTGATGAACCCGCGGTCGGACACCTCGCCGCTGGCCTGGCTCGACGACGTCGAAAGCCGGCGCCGGCAGGCCGGGCTGCGCCGATCACTGCGGACCCGCACGGCCGGCGTCGGCGAGGTCGACCTGGCCTCCAACGACTATCTGAGCCTGTCCCGGCATCCGGAGGTCGTCGAGGCCGGGGTCGCCGCGCTGCGCACCTGGGGTGCGGGCTCGACGGGATCCCGTCTGGTCACCGGGAACACCGAACTGCACGAAGAGTTCGAGTCCGCGCTGGCCGCCTTCGTGGGCGCGCCGACGGCACTGGTCTTCTCGTCGGGATACACCGCGAACCTCGGCGCGGTGTGCAGCCTGTCCGGACCCGGGTCGCTGGTGGTCTCCGACGCGGGCGCGCACGCCTCGCTGGTGGATGCCTGCCGGCTGTCCCGGGCCCGGGTGGTGGTGGTGCCACACCGGGACACCCGGGCGGTCGCGGCGGCACTCTCCGCCCGCGACGAGGAGCGAGCCCTGGTCGTCACCGACTCGGTGTTCAGCACCGACGGCGCGCTGGCGCCCCTGCCCGAACTGCACGAGATCTGCCGGGCGCACCGGGCGCTACTCCTCGTCGACGAGGCGCACGGGCTCGGGGTGCGCGGCGCCGGAGGCCGCGGCCTACTGCACGAGGCCGGTCTGGCCGGGGCGCCCGATGTGGTGATGACCACGACGCTGTCCAAGGCACTGGGCAGTCAGGGCGGGGCGGTGCTCGGCTCGGAGATGGTGCGCGACCACCTGATCGACACCGCGCGCACCTTCATCTTCGACACCGGTCTGGCTCCCGCGGCGGTAGGCGCGGCCGCGGCTGCGCTGCGGATACTGGCCGCCGAGCCGGAACGTGTCCGGGCGGTGCTCGACAACGCCGCGACCCTCGCCGAGATCTGCGGTGTGGCCGGCAAGCCGCAGTCGGCGGTGGTCTCGGTGGTCCTCGGTGAGCCGGACAGGGCCGTGGCCGCCGCAGCGGCCTGCCTGCGGGCCGGCGTCCGGGTGGGCTGCTTCCGCCCGCCCTCCGTCGCGCCCGGCACCTCGCGGCTCCGGCTCACCGCCCGGGCGTCGCTGACCGCCGAGGAGCTGGGCTGGGCCGGCCGGGCGCTGACCGCGGCGCTGGCCGAAAACCCCGCATGAGCGTCATCGTCGTCACCGGCACCGGCACCGGTGTCGGCAAGACAATCGCCACCGCCGCACTCGCCGCCGCTGCGCTGGGCGCCGGCATCGGAGTGGCGGTGTGCAAGCCGGTGCAGACCGGCACCCCCGATGACGACCTCGGCGAGGTCGCCAGGCTTTCGGGGGCCGGCGAACTGATCTCGGTCGCCCGCTACCCCGAACCACTGGCCCCGGCCGCCGCTGCCGAGGCGGCCGGCCGAAAGCTCCCGCCGGCCGGCGAGATCCTGGCGGCGGTCCGTTCGGCGGACCGCCCCGGCCGGCTCACTCTGGTCGAGGGGGCCGGCGGCCTGCTGGTCGAACTCGCCGCAGCGGGTGAGACCCTGCGCGATCTGGCCGCCGACCTCCGCGCTCCGGCGCTGGTGGTCTGCCAGGCCGGGTTGGGCACGCTCAACCACACCGCACTGACCCTGGAAGCCCTTGAACGTCAGAACATCCCGTGTGCCGGACTGGTGATCGGGTCCTGGCCGGACCAGCCGGGCGCGGCCGAAACCTACAATCGCGGCGCCCTGGAACGGCTGGCCCCGGTCCGCGCGGTCCTGCCCGAAGGAGCCGGCCGGCTGTCGCGGGCCGATTTCGTGACGATGAGCAGGCACGCTTTCGCGCCGCCCTGGGTCGGCCGGCTGCTCTGAGATGGCGCACTCCATCGAGATGCTGCTCGACGACAGCGGCGACGCGGCGATCCGGTCCGCCTGGCAGGCGCTGGCCGACGCCGGACTGCCCAGCCAGGCCCGCGTCGGCGCCGCGACGAACCGCCCCCACATCACGCTGCTGGCGGCGGCGGGCATCGGCGCCGGCGCCGACGATCCGCTGCGCGGGCTGGCGGCCCGGCTCCCGTTCGCTGGTGTCCTCGGCGCGCCCCTGGTGTTCGGGGGGCCACGCCACACCCTGGCCCGGCTCGTCGTCCCCTCAGCACAGCTGCTCGAGCTGCACGCCGAGGTCTACCGGCTGGCACTTGGGCAGGTCACCGGGGAGGTGTTCGCCCACTGCCGGCCGGGATGCTGGACACCGCACGCCACCCTCGGGCGCCGCCTCGCCGGCACCGATGTCGGCGCCGCGCTGGCCTGCCTCGGTGAGGCCGTCGCCGACCTGCAGATCCAGATCACCGGCCTGCGCAGATGGGACGGTGACCGGCGCGTCGAGCATCTGCTGGTGAGCTGATCGGCCCAATTGCCCACCGGCCTGGTGGCCGTGGTCGTGCACTAACGTGTGCTGGGTGACTCAGGCCCCCGCCTCTACCCACCCCGAGCCCACTCACTCCGACGTCCTGAACCGGGCCCGTGAACAGGTTCTCGGGCGTGGCGAAGGTCTCTCCCGCGAGCAGGTGCTCGAGGTGCTCCGGCTGCCCGACGACCGGCTCCCCGATCTGCTGGCGCTGGCCCACGAGGTGCGGATGCGCTGGTGCGGGCCGGAGGTCGAGGTCGAGGGCATCATCAGCCTCAAGACCGGCGGCTGCCCCGAGGACTGCCACTTCTGCGCCCAGTCCGGTCTGTTCGCCTCACCGGTCCGCAGTGCATGGCTCGATGTGCCCAGCCTGGTGGAGGCCGCCAAACAGACGGCCAAGACCGGAGCCACCGAGTTCTGCATCGTGGCCGCCGTCCGGGGGCCCGACGAACGGCTGCTGGCCCAGGTCGCCGCCGGTATCGAGGCGATTCGCGATGAGGTCGAGATCCACATCGCCTGCTCGCTGGGAATGCTGACAGCCGCACAGGTCGATCAGCTCGCCGGGATGGGCGTCCACCGCTACAACCACAATCTGGAGACCGCGCGGTCCTTCTTCCCCAACGTTGTCACCACCCACACCTGGGAAGAGCGCTGGGAAACCCTGCGCATGGTGCGCGACGCGGGGATGCAGGTCTGTTGCGGCGGCATCCTGGGGATGGGGGAGACACTCGAGCAGCGTGCCGAGTTCGCCTCCGAGCTGGCCGACCTGGATCCTCACGAGGTGCCGCTGAACTTCCTCAATCCCCGCCCCGGCACCCCGTTCGGCGACCTGGAGGTGATGTCGGCCGACGACGCTCTGCGCGCCGTCGCGGCCTTCCGGCTGGCGCTGCCGCGGACGATGTTGCGTTTCGCGGGCGGCCGCGAGATCACCCTGGGCGACCTCGGCGCGAAGCAGGGCATCCTGGGCGGCATCAATGCCGTGATCGTCGGGAACTACCTGACGACGCTGGGCCGGCCGGCCGAGGCGGACCTGGAACTCCTCACCGATCTGCGGATGCCGATCAAGGCGCTCAACGCGAGCCTGTAGCGATGTCCGAACAACTGCCGGCCCCGGTGGGCGGGGGTGTCTATGACGTCCACACCGGCCAGATGCGGACTGGAGATGCCGGGCAGGTCCCGGCCCCGGTGCACGCCGGACTGGAGCCCCCGCGGTTCTGCGCGACGTGCGGCCGCCGGATGGTCGTGCAGGTCCGGCCCGACGGCTGGTGGTCGGAATGCTCGCGGCACGGCCGGGTCGACTCCGAGGACCTGGAGCCACGGCGATGACGGCACGGTCCCGGCTCTCCCGGCCGGCGGCGGCCGCCGCCGTCGTGACGGGGCTGACGGGCGCCGGTGCGGCAGTGGGCGCGGCCTGGTCGCTGATCGCTCCGCCGATCCACACCATCACGGCCCTGACGCGTTCCGGCGAGCAGGTGGAGGCCTTCCTGGGCAGGGAAGCCGACAATCTGTTCGTCGCCGCGGCGATGCTCATCGGGATGCTGATGACCCTGGCGGTGGTTTCCGCGGTGCTGGTCTGGCAGTGGCGCGTCCACCGCGGGCCGGTGCTGGCCGCCGCGCTGTGGATCGGCCAGGTCGCGGCCGGCGGGGCGGCGGCCGGGGTGGGTGCCGCCCTGGTGCACTGGCGCTACGGGACGCCGGATCGGGAGGGGCTGGCTTTGAGCCCGCAGAACCGAGTCGCCTATTTCACCGAGGCTCCGCCGGTTTTCCTGGCGCACAACCCTGTTCAGGTCGCGGTCACACTGCTGCTGCCGGCCGCGACAGCGGCTCTGGTCTATGCGCTGATGGCGATCGCGAACCCGCGCGACGACCTCGGCGGCTGGCCGCCGGACCGCGCCTCCGGCCATCCGGTCGGGGCACCGGTAGCGCCGTTCGCCTGAGGGTGGCTCACAGGGGCCGGAACGGAACCCGTCCGCCGGCCAGCACCCGCCCGACGATCCCGCTGAGACGCCACATTCCGGCGTAGGTGATCGGGTTGAGCAGGGTGGGCCACTTGGTCCGGATGGTGTGAGCGTTGAGCGGTTCCCCGGCGAACCGGTCGGAGAGCCAGCGCAGTGTCATCGGCGCCGACATCGGGTGCAGCAGCATGTGCTCGCTGAACATGTCGCGGTGATAGGTCACCGGTGCGCCGCCCTGGGTGTAGAGGTGCGCGAGCTCGTCGATGTCCTCCACGGCGATCACCGAGTCGTGCACCGCCTGCACGAGCAGCACCGGCGGGGTCGGGGCGGTGCCGCCGAGCCGGATCGCCTCGAAGACTTCCTGCACCTCCGGCAGGGCCACCACGTCGGCCAGTGGCGGGTGAACGAGATCGTCCATATCGGCCTTGAACATCCGGACGATCGCCTCGAGCGTCGTCATCCGCTCCAGGCGCTGCAGGGTCGCACGGCCGTGGTCGGTCGCGTGCTCCTCGACCACCTGTCCCAGACCGGGATAGGTCTTGGCCAGCGCCGAGATCACCAGCGCCGGCAGCCCGGCGAACTTCGAGCCGTTGAGGCGCAGAAAGGTGTTGCCCAGGTTGCCCACCGGAGAACCCAGAACCGCGCCGACGACGTTGAGTTCCGGCGCGTAGTCGGCGTGCACCTCGGCCGCCCAGGCGCTGGCCAGTCCGCCGCCGGAGTACCCCCACAGGCCCACCTTGCTGTCGGCCGCCAGCCCGAACTGCTCGAAGTTCAGCGTGGCGCGCAGCCCGTCGAGCACCCGGTAGCCGGGCTCATGGGGGGTGCCCCACATGCCCTCGAGGCCCTCGTGGTCCGGGACCGACACCACCCATCCCTCGGCCACCGCGGCGGCCATCAGCAGGTACTCGAACTGCGAAAGGGAACCGATCGCCCTGGAACGGCGACGCAACGCGAAGGACGGGAAACATCGCGAGGTCACCGCGTCGATGGCGCACTGATAGGACACCACGTGGCGGACCTGGCTGTGCGTGTGTCCGGCCGGCACCAGCACGGTGGTGACGCAGGCCTCCGCTTCACCGTGCCGGTTGGTGGTGCGGTAGAGCAGCTGGGTGGCCCGAACCCGCTGGGGGATCAGGCCGAGGAAACCCAGTTGCACGTCGCGGGAGCGCAGCACGGTGCCCGGCTCGGCGTGCTCGAACCCGGCTGGAGGCTGGTGGAAGGGGTCCTTGGCGGGCAGCAGCGGCCGGTGGCCGCGCTGCAGTTCCTCGTGGGGTTCGCGGCCGATCCACTCGGGCCGGGCCGCTTCGCTCGCGCTCGTCATCACACCCATCCATCACTGAGAAGACTCTAAGGATACCGCCGACCACCCCGGCGGACGTAATGCGGCGAATTCGTCGGTCACCCTCAGCCTCGAATCGGTGAACCGGTACAGCGCTGCCGGACGGCCACCGCTGCGGCCCGGGTGCGCGGTGGTGCCGGTCGCGGTGATCACCCCGCGCCGTGCCAGCACCCGCTGCAGGTTGGTGGTGTCGACCGGGTAGTCCAACGCGGCGCCGTAGATCGCCCGCAGCGTGGACAGGGTGAACTCCCGGGGTGCCAGCGCGAAACCGAGGTTGGTGTAGGACAGTTTGGCCACCAGCCGACTGCGGGCGTAGGCGACCATCGGAGCGTGGTCGAAGGCCATCGCCGGAAGGTCGATGACCGGATGCCACCGGGTGTCCGGCGGAAGTGTCGGTGTCGCGGGGGAGGGCACCAACCCGAGGAACGTCGACGCGATGACCCTTGTGTCGCCGGGAATGCGGTCCGGGTCGGAGAACACCGCCAACTGCTCGAGGTGGGCGACCTCCCGCAGGTCGACCTTCTCGGCCAGCTGACGGCGCACCGAGGTGGTCAGGTCCTCGTCGTTGCTCAGCCGCCCACCGGGCAGCGACCACTTGCCGGATTCGGGATCCATGGCCCGCTGCCAGAGCAGCACATCGAGATGCGGAGCACCGCCGACGAGACCGCGGACCTGGAATACCACGGCCAGCACCTCGTGTTCACTGCTAGTGTGAACCATGTTTTCGATTATAAGTCGAAAACCAGGTATGTGGGAGGCGACGATGACCGTCACGGATCACACCGGTTTGGTTGACCCGGCCCGGATCACCGATGGCACCGGCGGTTACCAGGGCGTCGACGGGGACGCCGCCTGGGCGGCAGAGATCCGCCGGCTGGCCGGACTGCGCAACGCCACCATCCTGGCGCACAACTACCAGGCACCGGAGATCCAGGACGTCGCCGACCACGTCGGGGATTCGCTGGCGCTGTCGCGGATCGCGGCGGAGGCCCCGGAGGACACCATCGTGTTCTGCGGGGTGCACTTCATGGCCGAGACCGCCAAGATCCTCAGTCCGGACAAAACCGTGCTGATCCCGGACCAGCGTGCGGGGTGCTCCCTGGCCGACTCGATCACCGCCGAGGAGCTGGCGGCGTGGAAGGCCGAACACCCCGATGCCGTCGTGGTGTCCTACGTCAACACCACCGCGGCGGTGAAGGCGCTGACCGACATCTGCTGCACGTCGGCTAACGCCGTCGACGTGGTCGCGTCGATTCCCCAGGACCGGGAGGTGCTCTTCCTGCCCGACCAGTTCCTCGGCGCGCACGTCCGGCGGGTGACCGGGCGAAAGAACCTGCACGTCTGGGCCGGGGAATGCCACGTCCACGCCGGCATCAACGGCGACGAACTCGCCGCGCAGGCCCGCAGCCACCCCGGGGCGGAGCTCTACGTCCACCCCGAGTGCGGCTGCGCCACCTCGGCGCTGTACCTGGCCGGCGAGGGCGCCGTAGCCCCTGACCGGGTCAAGATCCTGTCCACCGGCGGGATGCTGGATGCCGCGCGCGCATCGCGGGCCGAGCAGGTGCTGGTGGCCACCGAGGTCGGCATGTTGCACCAGTTGCGGCGGGCCGCGCCGGAGATCGACTTCCAGCCGGTCAACGACCGGGCGTCGTGCCGGTACATGAAGATGATCACCCCGGCCGCGCTGCTGCGCTGCCTGGTGGAGGGCGCCGACGAGGTCGACGTCGACCCCGACACCGCTCGGCGCGCGCGCGCCAGCGTGGCGCGGATGATCGCGATCGGGCAGCCCGGCGGCGGCGAGTGAACCGCCGGTTCGCCTGCGGCGGCGCGGCCGGACCGGACTGGCATCAGCGCGCCGATGTCGTGGTGATCGGCACGGGGGTGGCCGGGCTCGCCGCAGCCCTGGCCGCGCACCGGCGAGGCAGCCGCACCCTGGTGCTGAGCAAGGCCGCCGAGACCGCCACTTTCTACGCCCAGGGCGGCATCGCGGTGGTGCTGCCGTTCACCGAGGACACGGTGGAGTCCCATGTCGCCGACACCCTGGCCGCCGGTGCGGGCCTGTGCGACCCCGACGCGGTCCGGTCGATCGTGGGTGACGGCTACCGGGCGGTGGCGGACCTGATCGCCGACGGCGCCCGATTCGACGAAACCGCTCCGGGGACGTGGGCGCTGACCCGGGAAGGCGGGCACTCCCGGCGCCGCATCATGCACGCCGGCGGCGATGCCACCGGGGCGGAGGTCCAGCGCGCCCTGGATCACGCGGCTGCCCGGCTGGACATCCGGCGCAACCATGTGGCGCTGCAGATCCTGCACGACGGCGGGGCCGTGACCGGTGTGCTGGTTCGCAATGCCGACGGTCTGGGAGTCGTGCACGCCCCCTCGGTGATCCTGGCCACCGGCGGGCTGGGTCACCTTTACGCCGCGACCACCAACCCGGAGGGCTCCACCGGTGACGGCATCGCTCTGGCGCTGTGGGCCGGTGTCGGGGTCAGCGACGTCGAGTTCATCCAGTTCCACCCGACCATGCTGTTCGACCGGCTCGGAACCGGCAGGCGGCCGCTGATCACCGAGGCGCTGCGCGGGGAGGGCGCCAGGCTGCGTGATGCCCGCGGAGCCCCGGTGACCGCCGGAGTGCACCCGATGGGGGACCTGGCGCCGCGTGATGTGGTGGCCGCCGCGATCGACGCTCGACTGCGGCAGACCGGTGATGAATGCGTCTACCTCGACGCTCGCCACGTCGAAGGTCTCGAGCAGCGGTTCCCGACGGTGACCGCGGCCTGCCGCCGGGCGGGAATCGAGCCGGCCCGGGAGCCGATACCGGTGGTGCCGGGCGCGCACTACAGCTGTGGCGGGGTGATCACCGATGTGCACGGCCGTACCGAAATGCCCGGACTGCTGGCCGCCGGTGAGGTGGCCCGCACCGGGATGCACGGCGCCAACCGGTTGGCCTCCAACAGCCTGCTCGAGGGTTTGGTGGTGGGTGCGCGCGCCGGACGGGCCGCCGCGGACCATGCCGGGTCCGCGGGATCCCCGATGGCGGGCTTCACCATGACACGGCGCGATGCTCAGGACCGACGGACCCTGCAACGGGCCATGACGCGGTGGGCGTCGGTGGTTCGGAACGACGAGGGCTTGCGTCAACTTTCGGCCGCCCTCGAGGAAGCGCCGCCGCGGCCGCTGAGTTCCCGGGCCGGCTTCGAGGACGCCGCGCTGACGGCCACCGCCCGGGTGCTGGCCGCTGCGGCACTGGCCCGCACCGAGAGCCGCGGCTGCCACCATCGAGGCGACTTCCCCGAGACCGATCCCGCCCAGGCGGTCAGCCGAGCGGTGCACACCGCCGCCGTCGCACCACTGCCATGACGCTGACGGCCGACGAGCGGGCACAGGCGCGCGAGGTGATCCGGCGCGGTCTGGACGAGGACCTCCGGTTCGGGCCGGACGTGACCACCGTGGCGACGGTGCCGGCGGATGCCACCACGAGTGCCGCGGTGGTGGCCCGCGAAACGGGGGTGGCGGCGGGTGTCGCGGTGGCGAGGATGGTTCTCGATGAGGTGCTCGGACCGGAGGGTTACCGGGTGACCGAGGAGCTTCCCGACGGAGTCCGGGTGCAACCGGGACAGACACTGCTGGGGGTGGAGGCCAACACCCGCGGCCTGCTCACCGCCGAGCGCACTCTGCTCAACCTGATCTGCCACCTCTCGGGTGTCGCCACGGCCACGGCGGCCTGGGTGGAGGCCGTCGAGGGCACCGCAGCGAGAATCCGCGACACCCGAAAGACCCTGCCGGGCATGCGCGCGCTGCAGAAGTACGCCGTCCGTGTCGGCGGCGGGGTGAACCACCGGATGGGGCTGGGTGATGCCGCCCTGATCAAGGACAACCATGTCGCCGCGGCCGGGTCGGTGGTGGCCGCGCTGCGTGCGGTGCGGGCCGCGGCTCCCGGGCTGCCCTGCGAGGTGGAGGTTGACACCCTCGAACAGCTCGACGAGGTGCTCGGCGAGGACGTCCAGCTGATCCTGCTGGACAATTTCCCGGTCTGGCAGACCCAGATCGCCGTCCAACGCCGCGACGCCCGCGCGCCGGGCGTGCTGCTGGAGTCCTCCGGCGGGTTGTCGCTGGACACCGCGGCGCAGTACGCCGGCACCGGGGTGGACTACCTGGCCGTAGGGGCGCTGACCCACTCGGTGCGGGTGCTCGACCTCGGATTGGACCTCTAAGGCCTGGATATCCAGGGACTGGACATCTAGCCGGCGATATCGGCGACGAAAACCCCCACGCCGCGTCGCGCGGCCGTCCGGGCAATGCCGGGGAGTGACGGATCATCGGTACCGGCGGCAACGATGCGCGGGTTGACCAGGTGCACCTCCCGGCGGCCCAACCGGATGTCGGCCTCCCCGGCAGCCAGGACGTTCTTGACCCAGTTGGTCTTGCCATGGGCCAGCATGATCGCCACCACGTTGCCCCTGCGGTAGGCCGAGACCGCGGTGGTCAGCCGACGCCCGGACTTGCGTCCGCGGTGGCAGATCACGGTGACCCCGGGGGTGAAGCGGGCCAGCCGAATGGCGACCGGGTTGATGTAGCGGATCTGGAAATTCTCGAACCACACCGGGAACCTCATCGGCACGCCGGGGACGTCATTGGGGTGCTTCTTGCCGTTCACAGTGCTCACGCCCCCATCATGCCGGTGCGCCGCGGCGCACCAGCGACAACGCCACCGCCGCCGCGGCGAACATCCCCGACAGCGTTCGATTGAGGGCGGTCTGCTGCCCCGGGGTTCGCAGCCAGTGCAGCAGGCGTGCGGCGAGGCCGGTGTAAGCGCCCATGACCGCCACGTCGACAGCGGTCATAGTGGCCGCGATCGCCAGGTACTGACCCAGCAGTGGCTCGGTCGGCACCACGAACTGCGGCACGACGGCCAGCAGGAACACCAGACCCTTCGGGTTGGTGGCGTTCACCGCGAAGCCCCGGACCAGCAACCCCAGCCGTCCCGCTTCGGTTTCAGCGCCGACGTGCGCGCCCAGGTCCTCACCCGTCGTCCGCCACTGGCGAACGGCGAGATAGAGCAGGTAGGCGACGCCGGCCCACTTGATCACCGTGAAGGCCGGCAGGGAGTTGGCCACAGCGGCGCCGAGGCCGACCGCGACCACCGCCAGTTGGCTCATCAGGCCCAACTGCAGCCCTGCCACACTCCACCAACCCCGCCGCAGACCGTGGTTCAGCCCGGTCGCCATCGACTGGACCGCGCCGGCGCCCGGAGAGACGCTGATCGCCACCGCCGCGCCGACGAAGGCCAGCCACAGTTCCCACCGCATCTCGTCATTGTCGCTCCGATACGGCGTCGATGCCTGATTGATTTCCGTATCCCCGCCCCGATCAGGGACAATCGCGGGTGATGACCACGGAGCCCACGATGTCCCGAATCGACTTGCGGGGCCGCACCATGACCGCGGCCCAGCTTCGCTCGGCGCTGCCCAGAGGCGGTGTTGATGTCGATGCGGTGGTCCCCACCGTACGACCGATCGTGGACGACGTCGCCGAACGCGGAGTGGTCGCAGCACTGGAGTACGGCGCCCGATTCGACCGATCCCTCCCCAAGACCGTCCGGGTCGCGGCCGGTGCACTCGACCGCGCGCTGCGGGGACTCGATCCGGCGGTCCGCACCGCTCTCGAAGTCGCCATCGAGCGCACCCGCGCGGTGCATGCCGACCAACGCCGCACCGACACAACCACACTCTTCCCCTCGGGCGCCTCGGTGACCGAGCGGTGGGTTCCCGTCGAGCGCGTCGGCCTCTACGTGCCCGGCGGCACCGCGGTTTACCCGTCGAGCGTGGTGATGAACGTGGTTCCCGCCCAGGCCGCCGGGGTGCCGTCGCTGGTGGTCGCCAGCCCGCCCCAGGCCGGCTTCGACGACCTGCCGCATCCGACGATCCTGGCCGCGGCCCGGCTGCTCGGCGTCGATGAGGTGTGGGCGGTAGGTGGCGCGCAGGCTGTGGCCCTCCTGGCCTACGGGGGCGTCGACACCGACGGCGCCGAACTTGATCCGGTCGACATGGTCACCGGCCCGGGCAACATCTATGTGACCGCCGCCAAGCGTATCTGCCGCTCCCAGGTCGGCATCGACTCCGAGGCGGGCCCCACCGAGATCGCCATCCTGGCCGACCACACCGCCGATCCGGTACACGTCGCCGCCGACCTCATCAGCCAGGCCGAGCACGATGTGATGGCCGCCAGCGTGCTGGTGACCGACAGCGTGGAACTGGCCGACGCCACCGAGGCCGAACTGGCGGCGCAACTGCGGACCACCGTCCACCGGCAGCGGGTCACCACTGCGCTGACCGGCCCGCAGTCGGGCATCGTGCTGGTCGACGACATCGACACCGGCATTCGGGTGGTCAATGCCTACGCCGCCGAGCACCTGGAGATCCAGACCGCCGACGCCGCCGGGGTTGCGGACCGGATCCGCTCCGCCGGAGCGGTTTTCGTCGGTCCGTGGTCGCCGGTGAGCCTGGGCGACTACTGCGCCGGCTCCAACCATGTGCTGCCCACCGCCGGCTGCGCCCGCCACTCCAGCGGGCTGTCGGTGCAGACCTTCCTCCGCGGGATTCACGTGGTGGACTACACCGAAGCCGCACTCAAAGACGTCGCCGGACACGTCATCACCCTGGCCAATGCCGAGGACCTTCCCGCACACGGGGAGGCTGTGCGCCGGAGGTTCGAGAGGTGACCATCGGCAGCAGGGTGGGCCTTGGGGACCTGCCGTTGCGGGACAGCCTGCGCGGCAAAGAGCCATACGGCGCGCCACAACTCGACGTCCCGGTTCGGCTGAACACCAACGAGAACCCGCACCCGCCGAGCCGCGCGCTGATCGACGATATCGCCACGTCGGTGCGTGAGGCGGCAGCGCACCTGCACCGGTATCCCGACCGCGACGCCCTGGCTTTGCGGACCGACCTCGCCGACTACCTGCGCGGCCGCACCGGGGTCGACGTCGCAGCCGACAATGTCTGGGCCGCAAACGGATCCAACGAGATCCTCCAGCAGCTGCTACAGGCCTTCGGTGGACCCGGCCGCAGCGCGCTGGGCTTCGTGCCCTCCTACTCGATGCACCCGATCATCGCCGACGGCACCCAAACCCGCTGGCTCGCGGTCGCGCGGGCTGCCGACTTCAGCCTCGACGTCGAGGCGGCAGTCGCCGCCATCCGCCGCGAAAAGCCCGACCTGGTCTTCGTCACCAGCCCGAACAACCCGACCGGGCAGAGCATTCCGCACAGCGAACTGCGCACGATCCTGGAAGCGATGGCCGGCGGGATGCTCATCGTCGACGAGGCATATGCGGAGTTCTCCGCCCGGCCCAGCGCCATCGGACTGCTCGAGGAGTACCCGGCCCGGCTGATCGTCAGCCGCACCATGAGCAAGGCCTTCGCCTTCGCCGGCGGGCGGTTGGGCTATCTGGTGGCCGCACCGGCGGTGATCGAAGCGGTGCTGCTGGTCCGACTGCCCTACCACCTCTCGGCACTGACCCAGGCCGCCGCCCGTGCCGCGCTGCGCCACTCCGCGGAGACCCTGGCCGGTGTGGCCGCCCTGATGTCCGAACGGGACAGGGTCAGCACCGCGTTGCAGCGGGCCGGGTTCCGGGTCGTGCCCAGCGACGCGAACTTCCTGCTGTTCGGCGAGTTCGCCGACGCGGGCACGGCTTGGCAGCGGTACCTCGACGACGGCGTGCTGGTCCGCGACGTGGGCATCCCCGCACACCTGCGTGTCACCATCGGGCTGCCGTCCGAGAACAACGCCTTTCTGGCGGCCAGCGAAGGGTTGGCGGCCACCCAACTGGCCCAGCCACTAGGAGCCCCATGACCACCGCAGCCTCCCGATGTGCCCGGGTCGAGCGAAAGACCAGGGAGTCCGACATCGTCGTCGACCTGAATCTCGATGGCTCGGGCCGGGTCAGCGTCGACACCGGCGTACCGTTCTTCGACCACATGCTGACCGCGCTGGGCGCCCACGCCAGCTTCGACCTGACCGTCACCGCCCGCGGCGACGTCGACATCGAAGCCCATCACACCGTGGAGGACACCGCGATCGTGCTGGGAACCGCACTGGGCCAGGCGCTCGGGGACAAGAAGGGCATCCGCCGCTTCGGTGATGCCTTCATCCCCATGGACGAGACCCTGGCCCATGCCGCGGTCGACGTGTCCGGCCGGCCGTATTTCGTGCACACCGGTGAGCCGGACTACCTGGTCGACTTCACCATTGCGGGTTCCGGGGTGCCCTACCACACCGTGATCAACCGGCACGTTTTCGAATCGCTGGCCGCCAACGCCCGCATCGCCTTGCACGTGCGCACCATCTACGGACGCGATCCGCACCACATCACCGAGGCGCAGTACAAGGCGGTGGCCCGGGCGCTACGGCAGGCGGTCGAGTCGGACCCGCGCGCGGTGGGCATTCCGTCCACCAAAGGTGTTCTGTGACGGCACGTTCGAGCCGGAGATCGGTCGTCGTTCTGGACTACGGATCGGGGAACCTCCGATCAGCCCAACGCGCTCTGCAACGAGTCGGCGCCGATGTCGAAGTGACCTCTGATCACGACGCAGCGCTTGCCGCCGACGGACTGGTCGTTCCCGGCGTCGGCGCGTTCGCAGCCTGCATGTCCGGCTTGCACGCGATCGGCGGGGAGGCGCTCATCGCCGAGCGGCTGTCCTCGCGCCGCCCGGTGCTGGGGGTCTGCGTCGGTATGCAGATCCTCTTCACCCGTGGCGTCGAGTTCGGGGTCGAGAGCCGTGGATGCGGCCGGTGGCCCGGATCGGTCACCCGTCTCGAGGCTCCAGTGATTCCGCACATGGGCTGGAACACGGTCGAGGCCGCCGCGGGCAGCCTGCTGTTCAAGGGAATCCCCGCCGAGACCCGGTTCTACTTCGTGCATTCCTACGCCGCGCAGGACTGGGAGGGCGACCCGGCCGCACTGTTGACCTGGGCCGAGCACGGGGTCCGGTTCCTGGCCGCGGTGGAGGACGGAACACTGTCGGCGACGCAGTTTCATCCGGAAAAGAGTGGCGACGCCGGTGCGGCGCTGCTGGAGAATTGGGTTGAGGGCCTGTGACAGCACTGATCTTGTTGCCCGCCGTCGATGTGGTCGAGGGCCGGGCGGTCCGCTTGGTCCAGGGAAAGGCCGGCAGCGAAACCGAGTACGGCTCGGCACTGGACGCCGCTCTGACCTGGCAGCGTGACGGCGCCGAGTGGATCCACCTGGTCGACCTCGACGCCGCATTCGGCCGCGGCACCAACCGGGAACTGCTCGCCGAGGTGGTCGCCTCCCTCGACGTCCGGGTCGAACTCTCCGGGGGCATCCGCGACGACGAGTCGCTGCGCGCCGCCCTGGCCACCGGGTGCGCCCGGGTCAATATCGGCACCGCTGCGCTGGAGAATCCGCAGTGGTGCGCGCGTGCCATCGCCGAGCACGGCGACAAGGTCGCCGTGGGCCTGGACGTCCAGATCGTCGACGGCGAACACCGGTTGCGTGGGCGCGGCTGGGAGACCGACGGCGGGGATCTGTGGCCGGTGCTCGAACGCCTTGACAGCGAGGGGTGTTCGCGCTTCGTCGTCACCGATGTCACCAAGGACGGTACGCTGACCGGACCCAATCTCGACCTGCTCGAGGGGGTCGCCGAATGCACCGACGCCCCGGTGATCGCCTCCGGCGGCGTTTCGAGCCTGGATGATCTGCGCGCCATCGCCACCCTCACCGGCAGCGGCGTCGAGGGCGCGATCGTCGGCAAGGCGCTCTACGCGGGTCGGTTCACGCTGGCGCAGGCGCTGGCCGCGACGAGGGAATGGTGAGGGGACAAGGTGCCCGAACCCGACCTGGCGGATCTGGCGCAGCGGGCCGCGGCGGCCCTGGACAGGGCAGCCGGCCCATTCCTGGCCGGGCACCGCGCGGAGTCGGCCGTGCAGAAGAAGGGCAATGACTTCGCTACTGAGATCGACCTGGCGATCGAACGGCAGGTGGTGGCCGAACTGGAAACCAGCACCGGGATCGGAGTGCACGGTGAGGAGTTCGGCGGCGCGGATCTCGACGCCCCCCTGGTGTGGGTGCTCGATCCCATCGACGGGACATTCAACTATGCCGCCGGATCCCCGATGGCGGGAATTCTGCTGGGCCTGCTGCGGCACGGCGAACCGGTGGCCGGTCTGACCTGGCTGCCCTTCTTCGACCAGCGCTACTCGGCCGTGCTCGGCGGTGGGCTGTTCTGCAACGGAGTACGCCAGGCGCCCCTTGAGCCCGCCGGCCTGGCCGATTCGATCGTCGGTATCGGGACCCTCAACGTCGCCTGGGGAGGCCGGTTTCCCGGCCGGTACCGCCTGGCGGTCTTCGAGAATCTGAGCCGGGTCTGCTCGAAGCTTCGGATACACGGTGCCACCGGAATCGACATGGCATTCGTGGCGGCGGGAATTCTCGGTGCGGCAATCAGTTTCGGCGACCACGTCTGGGACCACGCTGCCGGGGTGGCGCTGGTCAGAGCGGCCGGAGGGATCGTCACCGACCTGGCCGGCGAGCCCTGGACGATCTCCTCCGGTTCGGCGCTGGCGGCCGCGCCCGGTGTACACCGCGAGATCATCGAGATCCTCCGGCTCGTCGGTCCTCCCGGGGAGTACCGATGAGCGATGTCGCGGTGCGGGTGATCCCCTGCCTGGACGTGGACGCGGGCCGGGTTGTCAAGGGGGTCAACTTCGAGAACCTGCGCGACGCGGGAGACCCGGTTGAACTGGCCGCCGCCTACGACTCACAGGGGGCCGACGAGCTCACCTTTCTCGATGTGACGGCCTCATCAGCGGGGCGGGCGACCATGCTCGACGTTGTGCGGCGCACCGCCGAGCAGGTGTTCATCCCGCTGACCGTCGGGGGAGGGGTCCGTTCGGTCGCCGACGTCGACGGCCTGTTGCGCGCCGGGGCCGACAAAGTCTCGGTGAACACCGCCGCGATCGCGAACCCGGAACTCCTAGAGGAGTTGTCCCAGCAGTTCGGCTCGCAGTGCATAGTGCTGTCGGTGGACGCCCGAACCGTACCCCGCGACGCGGTACCCACGCCCTCTGGCTGGGAGGTGACGACTCACGGAGGCCGCCGCGGCACCGGTATCGACGCGATCGAATGGGCAAGGCGGGGAGCCGAACTCGGTGTCGGCGAGATACTTTTGAACTCGATGGACGCCGACGGCACCAAGGCCGGCTTCGACCTGCCGATGCTGCGTGCGGTGCGCGCGGCGGTCAGTGTTCCGGTGATCGCGAGCGGCGGTGCGGGAGCAGTCGGAGATTTCGCGCCCGCGGTGCGGGCCGGTGCTGATGCGGTGCTGGCCGCCAGCGTCTTCCACTTCGGCGAATTGAGCATCGGGGCGGTGAAGGCCGCGATGGAGGCGGAGGGAATCACCGTCCGATGACTCTGGACCCCGATATCGCGGCCAAACTCAAACGCGACCCCAACGGCCTGTTCGCAGCCGTCGCCCAACAACGAGGCACCGGTGAGGTGCTGATGATCGCCTGGATGGACGACGAAGCCCTGGCGCGAACACTGGCCACTCGGCAGGCCACGTACTTCTCACGGTCCCGCGGGGAGTATTGGGTCAAGGGCCAGACATCGGGGAACACCCAGCACGTTCACGCGGTGCGGGTGGATTGCGACGGCGACGCGGTACTCCTCGAGGTCGACCAGGTAGGGCCCGCATGCCACACCGGGTCCCGTACCTGCTTCGACGGCCGGGTCCTGCTCGCACCCGAGAACGACGCCGGGGCCGATGATCACGAGTGAGGCACGGCGCCCACGTGCGCCCCACGCCTGCGTGACCTAAGCGTTTCTGGTCCTCGGAGGGGAGGGACGGTCGGCCGGCACCCGCCGATGCCGGCTCGCCTCATTCGCGTTTTCCAGCCGATTCGGGGATGCGGCGGCTGCCGACTGAGAGGTCGCGGACGCGGTGGCCCGGGGCGCGGGATGGGTGTCCGTCCGGTCCGTCGTGATGGTCGCCCGCGCACGGTCGGCGGTGTCTGTCACCGCGGCGATCCTCGTGGGGCCATCGCCGGTGTCGCGTGTGGTCTGGCCGGCCCCGTCCGGGCCGGCAGCCGGCTCGGATGCCGGCGTCTCGGTGACTCGCCGGTTCTGATCGGGTCTTGGTGCGGCCGCCACGGCGGTTGCGGCCGGAACGACGTTACCGGCGGCACTTCCACCGCCGGTCACACGTGCGATCCCCTCACCCAGCGCCGCGAAGAATTCGCCGGCCTCCTGCAGCGGGTCGTAGTCGACGAAGGGAATGCGGAACAGTCGAATCGGGGTGGTCTCTCCGGGATTGACGGCGCGGTCATAGGCCTTGTCGATCCGCCACCGAAGCACTGGTTCGATCAACTCCATCAGAGGTCTTACGAGGGGTTGCAGCGCCGGCGGAGTCGAGTCGAGGATTACGCGCACGATCGGCAGTTCGCGAGAGGGGATCGTGATGTAGCGGGTGTCTCCGAAATAGGCGAAGTTCTCAGGGTGCAGCGACTCGTTCATCTGCTCCGCGAGTTCGGCGTCCGTGTATCCGCCCGGCAGCTCCCCGAAGGCCGGACCCAGGTACGTCGGATGCGGGGAGGAGATGAATCCCGCAAGCGCGTTGGCTACGGCGAGAACGTTGGACAAGTACAGCGGGAAGTCGGAGACGCCGTCGTACTGAAAAGAGATATCGGTGACGCGGCACTCGGCCCGATTGTCCGTGCAATCGTCGAAGACGTCGGTGGGCGTGGGGTCGCCGAATGTGATGTCGAATACGGGGACGGCGGGCAGTTCGCTCAGCCGCGCCCAGACGCCTCCGTTGGGACGGCTGATATTGCCGGCCACGACAGCAGACATCCGGTCTCTGAGATCGGAAGGAAGAGCGTCGACGAGGTTCTGCATCGAGAGACTGACCACGCGGGCGCCCTGGGAGTAGCCGAACAGATTGATGGGCTCATCGGCAGGAGTGGTGGCAAGTTCGAGCAGTAGCACGTCGTTGAGGTTCTGCAGTCCGATCCCGACCGAGACGTTCCAAGTGTCGGCGTCCGGTCCGCCCGAAGTCGGCCAGAACGTGGCCGGGTAATTGATGCCGACGCAGTTCTCGGCAAGTTCGCCGCAGGATCGGCTGAACGCCGGATAAAACGGTTCGACGTAGCGGGATCGGGCGAGGTCGTTGAAACCGGGGATGATGTTCGAGTTGGGTGCCGACGTCGGCGGCACTATCAGGACGGTGGCTGCCGTTGCAGGTGTCGGCAAACACAGGGAAGCCGCACAGACGGCGACGCAACTCAGCCCGGCAAGCGCGTAGAGCCCGCGTCTCGGTGCACTTTCTCCCTTTTTCACAGGGTCCTTCGAGGTTCAGCACGGGAGTTCTGTGATGCCGGGAATCCCACGTGATTACGACCCTCCATCGTCGCGGACCGCGGAACCTGCCGGGATTGCGGGGACTGGTTTGGCACTCCGGGTTCGGCCGTCAGGCCGACGAGCGTGACCGCAGCACCTCGAGGGCCTTGTCGGCGTGGGCGTCCATGTTGATCTCGCTGGCGATCACCGCCAGGACCGTGCGGTCGGTGTCGATCACGAAGGTGGTGCGCTTGACCGGCAGGAACTTGCCGAGCAGGCCGCGGCGCACCCCGAACATCTCAGCGACCCGCCCATCGGGGTCGCTCAGCAACGGGAAGTCGAAGCGTTGCGAATCGGCGAACCGCGACTGCTTGTCCACCGAGTCCGCGCTGATGCCGACCCGGGAGGCTCCCAGATCCGCGAACTCCCTTCCCAGGTCGCGGAAATGGCAGGCTTCCTTGGTGCAGCCCGGTGTCATCGCCGCCGGGTAGAAGAACAGCACGATCGGACCGTCGGCAAGAAGTTCGCCGAGCGCGCGGGAGGTCCCCGCCTGATCCGACAGTTCGAAGTCCGGGACCCGGTCACCGCGTTTCATAGCCGCCACGCTATCGCCGCGAGGGACCGATGAACAGTTCTGCGAGGATATGCCGGTGAATTCAGCCCAGGCCGCCACCACGACGTTGGACGAGTTTCGCGCGCTGGCCGCCGAGCACCGGGTCGTCCCGGTTACCCGGAAGGTTCTCGCCGACAGCGAGACCCCCTTGTCGGCCTACCGCAAGCTCGCCGGAGACCGGCCCGGCACCTTCCTGCTGGAATCGGCCGAGAACGGCAGATCCTGGTCGCGGTGGTCGTTCATCGGTGCCGGGGCCCCGTCGGCGCTGACGGTGCGTGACGGACAGGCGGTCTGGATCGGCGCCACCCCGCAGGGCGCGCCGGACGGAGGTGACCCGCTGGAGGTCCTCAGGGCCACCCTGGCGCTGCTGGCGACCCCGGCACTGCCGGGCATGCCGCCGCTGTCGGGGGGCCTGGTGGGTTTCTTCGCCTATGACTTCGTCCGGCGGCTGGAGCGGTTGCCGGCGTTGGCCGTCGACGACCTCAAGCTGCCCGACATGGTGCTCTTGCTGGCCACCGATTTGGCCGCGGTGGACCACCACGAGGGCACCATCACGCTGATCGCCAACGCCGTGAACTGGAACGGGACCGACGAACATGTCGACGAGGCCTACACGGAGGCCGTCGCCCGACTGGAGGTGATGACGGCTGCGCTGGCCCAGCCGCTGCGGTCGAGCGTGGCGACCTTCAGCCACCCCGAGCCCCGCTACCGGGCCCAGCGCAGCGCGCAGGAGTACGACGCGATGGTCACCCGCCTGGTCGAGGAGATCGAGGCCGGCGAGGCGTTCCAGGTGGTGCCCTCGCAGCGCTTCGAGATGGACACCGAGGCAGCCCCGATCGACGTCTACCGGATGCTGCGAGTCGCCAACCCCAGCCCCTACATGTACCTGATGCACATTCCGGGCAACGACGGCCGAACCGCGTTCTCCATCGTGGGATCCAGTCCCGAGGCGCTGGTCACGGTCCAGGACGGCCGGGCGACGACGCACCCGATCGCCGGCACCAGGTGGCGGGGGCGCACTGAGGATGAGGACCAACTGCTGGAGAAGGATCTACTGGGCGATGAGAAGGAACGCGCCGAACACCTGATGCTGGTCGACCTCGGTCGCAACGATCTTGGGCGGGTGTGTCGGCCGGGGACCGTCCGGGTGGAGGACTACAGCCATATCGAGCGCTACAGCCATGTGATGCATCTGGTGTCGACGGTGACCGGGCGGCTCGCGCCGGGACGCACGGCCCTGGACGCGGTCACCGCCTGCTTCCCGGCGGGCACGCTGTCGGGAGCGCCGAAGGTGCGGGCCATGGAACTCATCGAAGAGGTGGAGAAGACCCGCCGAGGCCTCTACGGCGGGGTGGTCGGCTATCTGGACTTCGCCGGCAACGCCGATTTCGCGATCGCCATCCGCACCGCGCTCATGCGCGACGGCACCGCCTACGTGCAGGCCGGGGGCGGGGTGGTCGCCGACTCCAATGGCCCCTACGAGTTCACCGAGGCGACCAACAAGGCCAGGGCGGTGCTGGCCGCTATCGCCGCCGCCGAGACCCTGGACACGCCGTGATCCGCCTCGCCCAGGCGCTTCTGGTGGTCGCCGCGGCAGCGATCTGGGGTGCCTCGCGGCTGCCTTGGGTATCGGTGCGCTCCTTTGACGGCCTCAGCCCCGAGCGGGATTCGGTGCTCAACGGCGCGGCCTGGTCGACCGCCCTGTTGCCGATCGCGGTCCTGTTCCTGGCGGCGGCCCTGGCCGCTCTGGCGGTTCGGGGCTGGGCGCTTCGGATGGTCGCGATCCTTGTCGCGACGGGCTGCCTGGCTTTGGGCTATCTGGGGGTCAGCCTGATGGTGATGCCCGACGTCGGCCCCCGCGGCGCGGATCTGGCCGGGGTGCCGATCGCCTCGCTGGTGGGCAGCCACCGGTATCTGGCAGGGGCCACCGTCACCGCGGTGGCGGCCGTGCTGGCGTTGCTGGCCGCCGTGCTGCTGATGCGCTCGGCGGTGATCAACGCTCACCCGTCGACGCGAGCCGATGAGCCGGAAGGACTCCGGCAGTCCGAACGCGGGATGTGGGACGCCCTGGACGACGGCAGGGACCCGACGGTCCAGGACTCCGCGCCGGAATCGGCCCGACCCGACACCGAGGGTCGGTGATCGGGTCCGGCCGACCGGCCGCTACCCTTTCACCGACGTCCAGTGATCGCACCGCAGGAGGGGACCGGGCTGTCATGAACTCGGCGACAGTGCTCGACTCCATCCTCGATGGCGTGCGGGCTGACGTTGCCGCCCGTGAGGCGCGCGTCAGTATGGCCGAGGTCAAGGCGGCCGCCGAGGCCGCACCTGCTCCCCGCGACGTCCTCACCGCACTGCGTGCCCCCGGCATCGGGGTTATCGCCGAGGTCAAACGCGCCAGCCCGTCGCGGGGAGAACTGGCCCCGATCGCCGACCCGGCGGATCTGGCCCGGGCCTACCAGAGCGGCGGCGCCCGGGTGATCAGCGTGCTGACCGAGGAGCGACGCTTCCGCGGCTCGCTGGCCGACCTCGACGCCGTCCGGGCCGCCGTGAGTATCCCGGTGCTGCGCAAGGATTTCATCGTCCGGCCGTATCAGATCCACGAAGCCAGGGCTCACGGCGCGGACATGCTGCTGCTGATCGTCGCGGCCCTCGATCAGCCCGCGCTGGTCTCGATGCTCGACCGGACCGAGTCGCTGGGCATGACCGCACTGGTGGAGGCCCACACCGAGGAGGAGGCCGACCGGGCTCTGCAGGCCGGCGCCAAGGTGATCGGGGTCAACGCCCGCGACCTCAAGACGCTGGCCGTGGACCGGGACTGCTTTGCCCGGATCGCCCCGGGCCTTCCCTCGGATGTGATCAGGGTCGCCGAGTCCGGAGTGCGGGGTCCCGCCGACCTGCTGGCCTACGCGGGGGCCGGTGCCGACGCGGTCCTGGTCGGGGAGGGGCTGGTCACCAGCGGTGACCCGCGCGGTGCGGTGGCCGATCTGGTGACCGCAGGCGCGCATCCGTCGTGCCCGAAACCGGTACGCTGAACGCGACGGCAAAACGAGTCCCGACCATGGCCGATACCCAGTCCCTGAAGCCCGCTGAACTGCCGCGCACCAGCGCGGCGGTGGCCGAGCCGACGACGCACGATCCCGACGCCCGCGGGCACTTCGGCGTATTCGGCGGACGCTACGTGCCCGAGGCCCTGATGGCGGTGATCGAGGAGGTCACGGCCGCCTACGAGAAGGCCCGAACCGACCAGGCATTCCTCGACGAACTCGACCGGCTGCAGACCCACTACGCCGGGCGCCCCTCACCTCTTTACGAGGCAGTCCGACTGGGCGAGCACGTGGGCGGCGGCGCCCGAATCTTTCTCAAGCGCGAGGACCTCAACCACACCGGCTCGCACAAGATCAACAATGTGCTGGGCCAAGCCCTACTGGCTCGCCAGATGGGCAAGACCAGGGTGATCGCCGAAACCGGCGCCGGGCAGCACGGGGTGGCCACCGCCACTGCCTGCGCGCTGTTGGGGCTGAAATGCGTGATTTACATGGGCGCGGTGGACACTGCGCGCCAGGCGCTCAACGTGGCCCGGATGCGCTTGCTGGGGGCCGAGGTCGTCGCGGTGCAATCCGGGTCCAAGACCCTCAAGGACGCGATCAACGAGGCTTTCCGGGACTGGGTCACCAACGCTGAGCAGACCTACTACTGCTTCGGCACCGCCGCGGGCCCGCACCCCTTCCCGATGATGGTCCGCGACTTCCAGCGGGTGATCGGATTGGAGGCCCGCGCACAGATCCTTGCCCAGGCCGGCCGGCTCCCGGACGCGGTGACCGCCTGCGTCGGCGGGGGTTCCAACGCGATCGGGATCTTCCACGCCTTCATCGACGACCCGCAGGTACGTCTGGTCGGGTACGAGGCCGGGGGAGACGGCGTAGAGACCGGTCGCCACGCCGCGACTTTCAGCGGAGGCTCACCCGGCGCGTTCCAGGGTTCCTACTCCTACCTCATGCAGGACGCCGATGGTCAGACCATCGAGTCCCATTCGATCTCAGCGGGATTGGACTATCCCGGCGTCGGCCCCGAGCATGCCTTCCTGAAGGACATCGGCAGGACCGAGTACCGGCCGATCACCGACACCCAGGCCATGGAGGCTTTCGGTCTGCTGAGCCGGCTGGAGGGGATCATCCCGGCCATCGAGACCGCCCACGCGGTCGCCGGCACTATCGACCTTGGTCGCGAACTCGGCCCGGGATCGGTGATCCTGGTCAATCTCTCCGGGCGCGGCGACAAGGACGTCGAGACCGCCGCGCGCTGGTTCGGGCTCATTGACGACAAGGGACCGGACACGCCATGACCGTCGTGCACAGCCCGCCGGGACGGCTGGGCGCCGTTTTCGACGCCTGCCGCGAGCAGGGCAGGGCCGCGCTGATCGGCTACCTGCCGACCGGCTACCCGGATGTGGCGGCCTCGATCGAGGCGATGGTCGCTCTCAGCGCCGAGTGCGACATCATCGAGGTCGGGGTGCCCTACTCCGACCCGGGCATGGATGGCCCCGTCATCGCGACCGCCACAGATGCCGCCCTGCAGGCCGGCGTGCGGGTAGCCGACAGCCTGCGGGCCGTCGAGGCGATCAGTGCCGCCGGCGGCAACGCGGTTCTCATGACGTACTGGAACCCGGTGCTGCACTACGGTGTCGAGGCGTTCGCCCGGGACCTCGCCGCCGCCGGTGGGTTGGGCATGATCACCCCCGATCTCATACCCGATGAGGCCGGCGACTGGCTGGCCGCCTCGGACCGGCACGATCTTGACCGGATCTTCCTGGTTGCGCCGTCGTCGACACCCGAACGGCTGGCCCGGACAGTGGAGGCCTCCCGCGGATTCGTCTACGCCGCCTCAACCATGGGGGTGACCGGTGCCCGCGACGTGGTGTCGCAGTCCGCACCGCAACTGGTGCGCCGGATCAAGGAGATCTCCGATGTGGCCGTCGGCGTGGGCCTGGGTGTGCGTTCCCGCCAGCAGGCCGCCGAGATCGCACGCTTCGCCGACGGGGTGATCGTCGGCTCCGCGCTGGTGTCCGCCCTGGACGACGGGATGGCCGCGGTCCGGGCACTGTCCGGTGAGTTAGCTCTCGGAGTACGAGACGGGGTTCCTGCTCGGTGACGACAACTGTCCTTGCTTACTTTCCGAGTCCGACACAGGGGGTCTGGTACCTCGGACCCGTCCCCATCCGGGCCTACGCCCTGTGCATCATCGCGGGCATCATCGTCGCCCTGATGATCGGTGACCGCCGCTGGGCGGCACGCGGCGGGGAACGCGGAGTCGTCTACGACGTCGCCCTGTGGGCGGTCCCATTCGGGCTGATCGGTGGACGGCTCTATCACCTCGCGACCGACTGGCGCACCTACTTCGGCCAGAACGGCGCCGGCCTCGGCGCGGCGATGCGGATCTGGGAAGGCGGACTGGGCATCTGGGGAGCCGTGGCCTTCGGCGCGGTCGGCGCGTGGATAGCCTGCCGCCGCCGGGGCATCCCACTGCCGGCGTTCGGTGACGCCATCGCACCCGGCATCGTGCTGGCTCAGGCGATCGGCCGACTGGGCAACTATTTCAACCAGGAGCTCTACGGCCGGGAGACCACGGTGCCGTGGGGGATGGAGATCTTCTACCGCCGGGACGCCTCCGGGGCGGTCGATGTGCACTCCCTCGACGGGGTGTCCACCGGTCAGGTTGCTGCGGTCGTGCACCCGACGTTCCTCTATGAATTGCTCTGGAACGTCCTGGTCTTCCTGGTGCTGATCTACGTCGACCGGAAATTCCGGATAGGCCACGGTCGGCTGTTCGCGCTCTATGTGGCGCTGTACTCGGTCGGCCGGTTCGGGGTGGAACTGCTGCGCGATGACACCGCCACCCTGGTGGCCGGGATCCGGATCAACGTGTTCACCGCGACCTTCGTTCTCATCGGAGCGGTGGTCTACATCCTGCTGGCGCCCAAGGGACGGGAGGATCCTGCGACCCTGCGCGGCACGGAGGCCTCCGGGACCCTCGAAGCGCCGGAGGAATCCCCGGCCGAGGAGTTCGCCGAGGACTTGGCCGAGGAACTCGTCGCGGTCGCCGCGGGAAGCGGCGTCGTGGCAGCCGCCACCGTCGCCCGCGAGCACGAGAGCGAGGACGCCGCCGCGGTGGGCGACACCGCCGAGGACCGTGACCCACCCACGACCGAGGACGACGCCCAACCCGCGGCAGAGGACTCCGCGGCAGAGGACTCCGTGGACGCCGACTCCGGCTTCGTCGCACAGGTGGAAGCCGAGGAGATGGCCGTCGAGGCCGAACTCGAGGAGCAACTGACCCAAGCCGAGGAAACGGGTGAGTCAGAACCGGCGGAGCCCGGCGTCGACGAGGCTGCTCACGACGAGCAGAGCGCCGTCGACGAGACAGCTGCCGACGAGACACCCGCCGACGAGACAGCTGCCGACGAGACACCCGCCGATGACACAGCCCCCGACGAGGGGGCGGCGGGGGCGCCCGCCGATGACGATGTCGAACAGGCGGCCGTTGTCTCCGAGACACCGGTTGCCCCCGACGGCGACGCGCCTGCCGAGGCGGTCACCGAACTGCTCGACGACGAGTCCGGGGAGCCGTTGAGCGCCGCACCTGTCACCGATGCCGACGGCCAGGGCGAGGAACCGGGCTTCGGCACGACGCTGCGCCGGTTGCTCTGGGGCGTACGCAGCAAGGACTGATGTCGCGCGAGGTCCGGTGCGGTGCTCTGGCATGCTGTCAGACATGACCGAGCCCCAGTTCGGAACGCCTGAGGGATACCCGCCCCCCGGCACGCCGCCGCACTACTTCCCGCCGCAGGATCAGAGCCCGCCACCCGGTCCGTACGGGCCGCCGCCGGGTCAATTTCCGCCGCCGTACTACCCCCCAACCGGCTACTACCCGTATTCCGACCCGATGGCCCCCTACGGCCGTCATCCGGTCACCGGGGAGCCGTTCTCGGACAAGTCGAAAGTGGTGGCCGGGCTGCTGCAACTGTTGGGCCTGGTCGGTGTTCTCGGCATCGGGCGGATCTATATCGGGCAGACCACCTTCGGTGTGACGCAACTGGTCGGCTGTCTGCTGTTCGGGATAGTCACCTGCGGCATCGGGTTCATCGTGTCGGCGGTGTGGGGGATCGTCGATGCGGTGCTGATCTTCACCGACCGGGTCCGCGACGCCAGCGGCCGGCCGTTGCGCGATGGCTGAACATCAAGCCTCGACGGCCCGCTTCACCCGTTGGTCCGGCGGGATACTGGCCGCGACCGCGTTGGCCGGTTCGCTGACCTACGTCGGGCTGGTCGATCCGCGGAGTCCCGGTTCGCTCTATCCGCCCTGCCCGTTCAAACTGCTGACCGGCTGGGACTGCCCCGGATGCGGCGGTATCCGGATGACCCACGACCTTCTTCACGGGCAGCTGGGCGCGGCGGCCGCCGACAACGCTTTCCTGCTCGCCGGTCTGCCGGCGTTGGCTTTCTGGTGGCTGTGGCGGCGGCGGCAGCAGCGCCCGGCCTTCCCCGCCACGGTCATGGTCGTCCTGATCGTCGCCGCCGTGGGGTGGACGGTCGTGCGGAACCTTCCCGGATTCCCGTTGGCGCCCGCCGGTTTCTAGTCGGCTACCCGCGCGGTCGGCGCATCCCGGCTATGCTCAACAGCCGTGACGCGGCGCGGGAAAATCGTCTGCACCCTGGGTCCTGCTACCGGTACCGACGCCAAGGTCAAAGCACTCGTCGAGGCGGGCATGGACGTGGCGCGGCTGAACTTCAGCCACGGCGAACACAGCCATCACGAGCTGAACTACCGGCGCGTGCGCAGCGCCTCGGACGCCACCGGCCGCGCGGTCGGGATCCTCGCCGACCTGCAGGGCCCGAAGATCCGACTCGGGCGGTTCGCCGAGGGCAAGACGGTCTGGGCCAACGGCGAGACGGTTCGCATCACCGTTGAGGAGTGCGAGGGAAGCCACGACCGGGTCTCGACCACCTATAAGGAGCTGGCCAAGGACGCTCGGCCCGGGGACCGGTTGCTCGTCGATGACGGCAAAGTCGCCCTCGTCGTGGAGGAGGTCAGCGGCGACGACGTGGTGTGCACGGTCACCGAGGGTGGGCCGGTCAGCAACAACAAGGGCGTCTCGCTGCCCGGGATGGCGGTGTCGGTGCCGGCACTGTCGGAGAAGGACATCCAGGACCTGGAATTCGCGCTGAAGCTGGGGGTCGACTTCATCGCGCTGTCCTTCGTCCGCTCACCCTCCGATATCGACCTGGTGCATCAGGTGATGGACCGGGTGGGCCGCCGCGTGCCGGTCATCGCAAAGCTGGAGAAGCCCGAGGCGGTCGCAAATCTGGAGGCCGTTGTGAGGGCTTTCGACGCGGTGATGGTCGCCCGGGGGGATCTGGGCGTGGAACTTCCGCTCGAGGAGGTCCCGCTGGTCCAGAAACGGGCGATCCAGATCGCCCGTCAGAACGCCAAGCCGGTGATCGTGGCCACCCAGATGCTGGAGTCGATGATCACCAACTCCCGGCCCACCCGGGCTGAGGCCTCCGACGTGGCCAACGCGGTGCTCGACGGCGCGGACGCCGTCATGCTCTCCGGGGAAACCTCGGTCGGCGAGTTCCCGCTCGAGGCGGTTCGGACGATGGCGCGGATCATCGCGCGCGTCGAGGGGGATTCGCTGACACCGCCTCCGCTCACCCATGTGCCGCGGACCAAACGCGGTGTGATCTCCTACGCCGCACGCGATATCGGCGAGCGCCTCGACGCCATGGCGCTGGTGGCCTTCACCTCCTCCGGTGACACGGTACGGCGGCTGGCCCGGCTGCACAGCCGGCTGCCGCTGCTGGCGTTCGTCTCCAAGCCGGAGGTGCGCAGTCAGCTTGCCCTGACCTGGGGCACCGAGACGTTCATCGTTCCGCACACCGACAGCACCGACGACATGATCCGCCAGGTTGACCAGGCGCTGCTGGAACTGGGCCGCTACAAACGCGGAGATCTGGTGGTCATCGTCGCAGGCGCCCCGCCGGGCACAGTAGGCTCGACCAATCTGATTCAGGTCCACCGGATCGGAGAGAACGACCACTAGCGACCAGTGGGAGGGAGAGGCCGGGCCCGTGGCCACAGCCGACTTCGACGAACTGCTGGCCATCCTGGAGCTTTCCGCTCTCGACGAGGACCGCTTCACCGGACGGCACCCTCACAAGAACCCGGTTCGCACCTTCGGCGGTCAGTTGATGGCGCAGGCCTTCATGGCCGCCGGCCGGACCCTCGTGCATGAACTGCCACCCAGCGCGTTGTCGGTGCACTTCATCTCGGGCGGGGATCCCAACGCCGACATCGAATTCCGCGTCGCCCGGCTTCGCGATGAACGCCGTTTCGCCAACCGCCGGGTCGACGCCGTCCAGGACGGTCGGCTGCTGGCGACCGCCCTGGTCTCCTATCTGGCCGGCGGGGCCGGTCTGGAACACAACTTCGACATGCCGGATGTGCCGGAACCGCACACCCTGCCCAGCATCGACGACCTCCTGGTCGGATACGAGGAGGTGGTGCCCGGTTTCGTCAACGCGCTGCGACCGATCGAGTGGCGCTACACCAACGACCCGGCCTGGGTGATGCGGGACAAGGGCACCAGGCTGGAACGAAACCGCGTGTGGCTCAAGGCCGACGGGCGGATCCCGGACAACCCGTTGCTGCACACCGCGGCCATGGTGTACGCGTCGGACACGACGGTCCTGGACACCATCATCACCACCCACGGCCTGTCCTGGGGATGGGACCGGATCTTCGCGGTCACCGTCAACCACTCGATGTGGTTTCACCGCCCGGTCGACTTCGGCGACTGGGTGCTCTACTCCACGGCCTCCCCGGTTGCTGCGGAGTCCCGCGGCCTGGGCACCGGCCACTTCTTCAACAGTTCAGGCCAGGTGGTGGCAACGGTGGTCCAGGAAGGGATCGTCAAGCATTTCCCCGGACACTGACCCGGCCGTCACGGCTAGGGGGTGGGCGTCACCGTGAAACGGTCTTCGACGGACTGGCGGAACTGATCCGAGCACTCCTGCACCTTCGCCCGGTCCTGGCCGGCCTGCTGCAGACACTCCAAGTAGTCGCTGGCCCCGACCTCGTTGAACAGCCCGACCCAGAACGCGACGAAGGCCAATCCGGCGACGACGGCGACGACCCCGAGGACGATGCCCGCGAGAGCGGTTCCGCCATTGGTGGCCTCGCCCCGTTTGACCCGGGCGCGCCCGGCGAATCCGAGGACCACCGCGACGATGCCGAGCAGGATCCCGCCGACCACCGAGATCGCCCCGATCAGCGCGATGATCCCGACGACGAGCGCCGCGATTCCGAGGCCGTTGCGGGGCGCAGGAGGCGGGTACTCGCCGTAGGGCGGTGCCGGTGGGTAGCCACCCGGGTAGGGCCCGGGGGGATAGGGGTAGGGCTGGTAGGGGACGCCGCCGGGGGGCGGCGCGGCAGGGTTCGGGTCGGACTTGCCGTACCACTCCGGCGTTTCGGTCATGGCTTACGCCTCCGGTCTTGCGGACACGGTCCACCGCGAGAGTACCCACCGATCAGCAGGCAGGCAGCGGGAATCCGCGCCAGTGCGGTTGTCATCAGCAGACAGGGAACCGGCCGCGCCTTCGGCGGCCGTGGCTCACCGGGAGCCGAGCACCTCTCCGACCGCGTTGCGCACCTCGCTGCCGGCCTTGCGCATCTGCAGGGCCGAGATGATCTCGAACACCCCGATCACGATCAGCCAGACCCCGACGACGACGGTCAGGGTGACCAGCGAGCTGAAGGGGTAGGCCAGAACCACGACGCCGGCGATGATCGTGACCACGCCGAAGAAGATGTTCCAGCCGCGCCCCGACGTTCCCTTGAGTTCGCCGACGGCGGTCGCGGTGGTGGCGACCCCACGGAAGATGAAGCCGACCGCGATCCAGATCGCCAGCAGCCAGAAGGCCAGGGTCGGGTCGGTGCCGAAGTGGCGGAACGCCAGAATCGCCAGGACCAGCGACGCTGCCCCGCTGATGAACAGCAGGATGCGGCCACCCGCGCCGACGTGCAGGGCGAAGGCGAAGAACACCTGCGCGATGCCGGATACCAACAGGTAGGCCCCGAAGAGGATGGCGGCCACCACCAGGGTCGGGCCGGGCCACCACAGCATCAGTGCACCGAGGATGATCGCCAGGATTCCGGAGAGCAGCGTCGACTTCCACAGGTGCGGGAAGAGGCCGGAGAAAGGCAGAGGCGGATTCGTAGTCACGCGGGCATCATTCCATACGGTCTCGGCCATCCGCAGCAGGCACGGCCTGCCATCGACGATCGGACGCTGCAGGACCCGCCGGCGCCCGGCGGCCGGTGAGGTACCAGGTCCGCATCAGCCCTTTGCCCTTGATCGCGATCTCACCGCGCTCCTCGAACGTGAAGGCCTCGCGCAGGCGCTCGTAGACGTTCTGCGGCACCTGGATGCGGCCCTCAGGGTCGGTGGACTCCATCCGCGCGGCGACGTTGACCGCGTCCCCCCACACGTCATAGAAGAACCGGCGCGCGCCGACCACTCCGGCGACCACCGGACCCGCGGCGATGCCGATCCGCAGCGGTACCGGATCGCCGCGGGGGTCACGCAGATCGGCGACCGCCCGCGACATGTCCAGGCCGAGCCGCGCGATCGCGTCGACGTGGTCAGAACGCGGCACCGGGACCCCGCTGACCACCATGTAGGAGTCGCCGGTGGTCTTGATCTTCTCCAGGCCGTGCCGGTCCACCAAGCGGTCGAACGTGGTGTAGAGCCGGTCCAGGAACCGGACCAGGTCGTCGGGTTCGATGCCGCTGGCCCGCTCGGTGAAACCGGCGATGTCGGCGAACAGAATCGAGGCGTCGTCGTAGCGGTCGGCGATCACCCCGTGGGCGGGGTTCTTCAGCTTCTCGGCGACCGGGCCCGGCAGGATGTTGGCCAGCAGCGCCTCGGACCGCTCGTACTCGACCTCCATCGCCGCCTCCGCGCGCGACACCTCGCGCATGGCGTACCAGACCGTGACGAAGATCAAGACATAGGCGCCGAGGGTGGCGAACACGAAACTTGCCTCCAGCGCCCAGCGCGGCTGGATCCCGGTGTCGGCCGGAACCCGGAACTCCATGCCGATCACCAGACCGGCGCCGATCGCCACCACGGCGCCGGCCAGCATGAGGTGGTCTATTCCCAGCACCAGGACAGCCAGCGACGCTGATACGAGGAAGTAGAACTGCACTCCCGAGTCCATGCCGATCTGGGTTCCGACAAAGACCAACGAGGAGTAGGCGACCGCCACGAACACCGTGGCGGCGATCAGGTTGCCGAACCGGCTCAGCAGCGGCACCGCCATGAAAATCGCGGCGATCGCCAAGTTGACCAGACCGATGCGCACCACTCCGTCGCCGGTGATGGTCTGCATGATTCCCAGGCCGGCGGTCAACAGCGCGGCAATCCAGGCCGCCACGTTGAGGACCCGCTGAGGCCGGGCGACCGCCGCCGCCCAATGCTGGTTGCGGGCCGGGGGCCGACGCTGAAGCCGTTCGCAGTCCGTCCGCCGGAATGACGCTTCCGGCCACCATCGTCCAGCGAGTTTCCGCTCGGACCTCACCGGGTCAGCCTAGCCCCGGTCCAGCTCAGGGAATCCGCGGCCGACCGCGGGCTATCGTTCCGGGATGGCCGGGCGTGAGGTAACCGTGCGCGTCGACATCGCCGCACCGCCGGACCAGGTGTGGCCGCTGATCACCGACGTCATGCTGTTGCCGCGCTTCAGCACCGAGTTGCAGGACGTGGTGTGGGCACCCGGATCCGACGGACCGGTCCTGGGCGCGCGCTTCATCGGCCGCAACAGCAATCCCGCGGTCGGGGAATGGACGACGACCTCGCAGATCGTGGAGTTCGATCCGCCGCGCGCCTTCGGATGGACGGTGGGCGATCCGGAGTCGGCGGCCGCGACGTGGCGATTCACCCTCGCCGACGGCCCGGCGGGCAGCCGGCTGGGCTATCGGGCGCGGCTGGGCCCGGGACCCTCGGGGGTGACGATGCTGATCGGCCGCCACCCTGAGCGCGCCGAGGAGATCATCGCCAGCCGGCTGGCGCAGTTCCGGGCGAACATGATGGCGACCCTGGCGGGCATCCGCGACATCGCCGAAGGCGGCTCCGGCGGCTAGTGGTGCCCTCAGCGTGAGTCGAATTCACACCCTCGGATCGGCACCGCCGAATTGACGAGAACCTCTGGCGAGCGATTCACTCAATCTCGTACCATCAGTACGAACAGTCGAATTAGGGGGTTTGTCCCATGGTCGCTCAGTCATCGACACACGGTCCCGTCCGCTCGGTGTGGGTGATCGCAGCCCTGGCGGCCTCGATGTTCGGGGCGGTTTGCCTCCAGGCCATCCCACCCGCCGGCAGTATCCTGGCCGAGTGCGTGGGCGGGCAGGTAATCGATCCCTCTACCGGCACCTGCCCCACGCCGTCAGGGCCGGCCGTCACTCCCCAAGACATGCTTGCTAATAACTCGGCTGTGGAAGGCGCCAACGCTTTCGGTATCGACGGTAGCGGCGGAGCGGGCTTCGTACAGCCATATTCCCCTGGACCAGCAGGCCTCCCCGGAACCTCGCACGATTTCACCGAAGCGGATGCTGGCATGGGCGGCAGTGGCGGATAGCGTGGGCGCCAGCCGGACGCACAGCCCTCGATACCCGTGCGAAGGTCACTGACGAGAGCCTGTTGAACCCGTCGCACAGGGGGCGGTCATTGCACAACAGGCCCGAGGTGCCGTCAGCAACCGGCCCTCGCCGGTTTTTGTCCGACGATGTGGACTGGATCGCGGACGCTGTCGACGATGCGGCCAGACCCGCTGCGGACGATTGGTGTCCTCCGCGTGTCCATGGCCGATCAGTGATGCTCTGAACTGCACGTTACTGTGCCCTCGGTGAGATTCGAACTCACACTGGACGGGTTTTGAATCCGTTTCCTCT
>CAYURT010000019.1:0-49340 GCA_964447215.1 uncultured Mycobacterium sp. | reverse complement strand
ACGAAGTGGAGAATCCGACCCCAGACACTGAGTCGCTACGCGAAGCGTAGGGACGGCCGCGCGGGGCGCTTCACTCCTCGCCGAACGCCTCCAGCGGCCAGCCCGCGGCGGCCAGCCTTGCCGCGACCCGACGGATGTTCTCCGGCCCGCCGTCGTGGTGGGCGACACCTTCGATGAACCGCTCGATCTCGTCGCGGTCGATCCTGTGCCCGGACTCCGCGTGGGATTCCTCCTCGGCGATCTCGCGCACGACCTCGGCCAGTTGCTCGTCGGTCAGCGGGGTGTTTCGCAGCAGCGACAGCAGAGGCACCCGGTCCGGCCCCGGCACACCATCGGGATAGCCGGCCCGAAGCCACTCGAGGACCTTGTGCGAGAGGCTCTTGGCGGTCACGCCGATCAGTGTCTCTGTCGCCGTCGGGCTACGCCAGCCCGGACCCCAGGGTTCGCACCTGGTTCACCCCGCGTTCACTGAGCAGGGCCTCTAGAAGTCCCAGTCCTCGTCCTCGGTGACCACGGCCTTGCCGATGACGTAGCTCGAGCCCGACCCGGAGAAGAAGTCGTGGTTCTCGTCGGCGTTGGGACTCAGCGCCGAGAGGATGGCAGGGTTGACGTCGGTCTCGTCGCGGGGGAACAGCGCCTCGTAGCCGAGATTCATCAGCGCCTTGTTGGCGTTGTAGCGCAGGAACTTCTTGACGTCCTCGGTCAGGTTCACCTGGTCATAGAGATCCTGGGTGTACTCCACCTCGTTGTCGTAGAGCTCGAAGAGCAGCTCGTAGGTGTAGTCCTTGAGTTCGGCGCGCCGGACCTCATCCTGCTCGGCCAGGCCGCGCTGGAACTTGTAGCCGATGTAGTAGCCGTGCACGGCCTCGTCGCGGATGATCAGCCGGATCATGTCGGCGGTGTTGGTCAGCTTTGCCCGGCTCGACCAGTACATCGGCAGGTAGAAGCCGGAATAGAACAGGAAACTCTCCAGCAGCGTGGAGGCTACCTTGCGCTTGAGTGGGTCGTCACCGCGGTAGTAGTCCATCACGATATGGGCCTTGCGCTGCAGATTCGGGTTCTCCTCCGACCAGCGGAACGCATCGTCGATATCGGCTGTGGAGCACAGCGTGGAGAAGATCGAGCTGTAGCTCTTTGCGTGCACCGACTCCATGAACGCGATGTTGGTCAGCACCGCCTGCTCATGCGGGGTGACGGCATCGGGGATCAGGCTGACCGCGCCGACCGTGCCCTGGATGGTGTCCAGCAGGGTGAGCCCGGTGAACGCCCTCATGGTGAGCTGCTTCTCGGAGTCGCTGAGGGTGTTCCACGACGGGATGTCGTTGGACACCGGAACCTTTTCGGGCAACCAGAAGTTGCCGGTCAACCGGTCCCAGACCTCGGCGTCCTTCTCGTCGGTAACCCGGTTCCAGTTGATCGCCGACGCCCGGTCGATCAGCTTGATTCCTTCGCTCACCGCGAACCCCATTTCGACACAGGAAGGCCGGGTCTCCGGCCGCGTCCCGAACACTACCCCTGGGGTCGGACAAGCCGGTGAAACACAACGTGTTGTGTCTCGGCGTGTCGGAACTCCCGGCCGCGGAGAAGGCCGCGGTCCGGCCGCGCGGCGCTCGGCCCCGGCATCGACGGTGGGCTAGCATCTAACGGTACCGACCAGCGACCCAAGCGAGCCGAAGACTGTGACCCAGCGATACGACGTGGTGATTGCCGGTGGCGGGCCGTCGGGTTCGGCCGCCGCCTGGCAGGCCGCGCAGACCGGGGCCAACGTGCTCGTCCTCGACAAGGCGGCGTTCCCGCGGGACAAGCCCTGCGGCGACGGCCTCACGGCCCGTGCGGTGAGCTACCTGCAGAAGATCGGCCTGGCCGACGAGGTGGCGCAGTTCCACCGGGTCAACCGGGTGACGGTCTTCAGCCCGTCGCGCTGGGAGCTGTCCTTCCCGAAGCGGCCCGGGATGCCCGACCACGGTCACACCGTGAGCCGCACCGTCCTGGACACCATGCTGATCGAGCACGCCGGAAAGGCCGGCGCGGTGGTCCGCCAGGGCGCCGAGGTCAGCGAGCCCATCCTCGACGAGCGGGGCCGGGTTACCGGCGTTGCCCTCAAAGGCGGGGAGAAGGTGTACGGCGACGCCGTCATCGCCGCCGACGGCGCCTACTCCCCCATCAAGCGGGCACTCAAACTCGACTCGCAGTACAACGGCTATTCGGCGATCGCCATCCGGTCCGAGATGGACGCCGACGTCACCGACTCCGACAGCCTGGACATCTACCTCAAGTTGCAGTTCCAGGGCGACCAACTGCCCGGCTACGGCTGGGTGTTCCCGATGGGCGGGGGCCGACTGAACATCGGCCTTGGCTACGTCAACAGCTACAAGAACTGGCAGTCCATCAACGCCACGCAGTTCCTCGGCGAGTTCCTGCGCACGCTGCCGCCGGAGTGGAAGCTGCCGTCCATCGAGGAGTTGAAGAAGAACAAGAGCGTGCGGGCCTGGCGGCTGCCGATGGGCTTCACCGCGTGGCCCCCGTGGCGTCCCGGCGTCCTGTTCGCCGGTGATTCTCTCGGGGCGGGCAAGCCGGCGTCCGGTGCCGGGATCTCCAAGGCTCTGGAGTCCGGCTTGGCCGCGGGCGAGTGCGCACTGGCCGCGCTTGAGAACGGCGGGCCGGACGACTTCACCAACTACGCCCAGCGTATGGAGGCCGCTTGGGGCACCGAGTACCGGCGTGGCCGCTACTTCCACAAACTGCTGGGCTACCCGGCGGTGGCGGGAGCGGGTATCAAGCTGATCGACAATGCCCGGTTCCGGGATGCGCTGCTGCGCTCGCTGTACAAGAAGGCGCAGGGACCGCTGCACAAGGTGCTCTGAGCGCCCCGGGATTGCCCGACGCCCCGCCGGGGCGGATATTTCGGCAGCGTCCGTGTCGGCACCCGCGGCCATACTGGGTCCCGTGCCGAAGATCACCGCCGTTGCAGGCGACATCACCGAGCAGCGGGTCGACGCGATTGTCAACGCCGCCAACGCCGCCATGCGCGGTGGCGGTGGCGTGGACGGCGCGATCCACCGGGTGGGTGGCCCGGCGATCCTTCGCGACTGCGTGCACAGGTTCCCCGACGGACTGGCCACCGGAGACGCCGGCTGGACGACCGCAGGCGATCTGCCTGCCCGGTGGGTCATTCACACGGTCGGCCCGAACTACAACGCGGGCCAAAGGGACCGCTCGTTGCTGGAGTCCTGCTACCGCCGGGCGTTGGACGTCGCTGACGAAATCGGCGCCCGCACGGTCGCCTTCCCGCTGATCAGTTCCGGCATCTTCGGCTGGCCGAGCTGGGACGCGATCGAGGCCGCGGTCGAAACCATCGCCGGCGCCGAGACGCGAGTCGAGGAGGTTCGACTGGTCACCCTCGACTCCGAGATGCACCGGGACGTGCTCGCGGCGTTGGCGGAATGGACTCCGCTGCGCATTCTGCAGGGAGTCAGGTTCCTGCACCAGCACGGTTACCACCGGTTGCGTGTTCTTCCGGGACTGAGTCCATCGGGAATGTCGTGGCGTATCGCTATCACCAACGCCGACAACCTGAATCACGACTGGGATGACCCACGTGTCATCGACCGCGGTTCGGCTCTGCGCTACACGACCGGCCAACGCGCCGCATTCGCCGGCGGTGAGGTCACGGTGGCATCCACACCCGAGGCGGTCGGCGAACTCATCCTGAACGCGCTGCCCGAGACGACCGCGAACGAGGACGATCCCGACTACGTGTCCTGGTTCGCAGAGCTCGTGGATCTGTGCGAGCTGTCCAAGTCCTTACCCGTCGCCTACGCCGACTTGTTCGACGCGAGCGGGGGATGGAAGCTGGGTAGCGGCGCCAGGTATCCACTCCCGCCGGATCCGCCGAGCGTCACGCCGCGAAGGCCGGAGTGAAAGCACCATGGCCACCTGGGCTAGACGGCCGGATGGGAGCCATCGGCGCCCTCAGCGGTCGCGTTGTGCGGGTGGCGACGGCGGTAGGCCCACTCGAGAACGAACGAGAGAACGATCATCACCACCATCGAGACCGCGCTGGCGGGTGCCGACCTGGTCAAGTCGACGATCAGCAACGTGAAGAGCGCCATGTTGATCACCACCGCGGAGACCAGCACCCAGAGCTTGGCGCCGGTCTTGGCGCGAATGCGGATGTGACCCAGAGTGATCGCCGCGTAGACGAGAAGGAAGCCCAGGGACGCCATCTGGCCGACGACCGACAGCGGGAAGGCGACCACGAGCAGCGACACGATGCCCGCCGAGAACAGCAGCGCCACCGACACACGGTTGAGAACGATTCGCCCGAGGAACGCCGAGACCTCGCGCTCTTTGGCGAGGTGACCGGCGACGTTGGAGGCGGCGAAGATCGTGGCGTTCACCGCCGCGGCAGTGGCGAGCAGAGCCGAGACGCCGATGACGACGAAGCCCGTCGACCCGGCGACGACCCGGCCGGCATCGGCCAGAACATGCCCGGAGTCGCGCTGAATCGTCTGGAGCGGGACGAGCATCACGACGAGCGAGCTGACCAGCAGATAGACCAGTGTGACCGCGCTGAGGGCGATGAACAGCGCTTGAGGCAGCTCGCGGCCGGGCTTGGCCATCGCCCCCGAGGCGTTGGTGACCACACCGAACCCCTGGAAGTTCACGTACAGCAGGCCGGCGGCGACCGCGACGCCGAGGACTGTCCCGTCGGTCCCGAACATCATGCTGGGCTGCGCCTTGAGGGATCCGCCGATGACGAAGCCGATCAGGGTCAGTACCACGAGACCGATGGCGATTGACTCCGCTCGCCCGACGATGCGCGCGCCCAGCAGGTTCACCAGAGCGAAGACGATCACGACGCCGACCCCGATTGCGCGCTTGCCCCACACCGGCACCGATCCGCCCAGCAGAGCGCCCATGTACTCGGTGAAGCTGACCGCGTACAGCGCCGCGGCGATCAGGTAGGCCAGGTATTGGAAGACGTTGATTCCGCCCGCCGCGAGCGTGTGCCCGTAGCCCTTGAGCGTGAAGTTGGCGGGTCCACCTGCCGACGGGAAGGCCGCACCGAGCTTGGCGTAGGAGTAGACCGAGAACGCCGCGGCGATGGCCCCGACCAGGAAGGCGAGCGGCAGCCAGGTCCCCGAACGCCCGCTGGCGATGCCCAGCATCGAGTAGAGACCGGCTCCGATCATCCCCCCGATGCCGAGGGCCACCGCACTGGCGAGTCCGACGTTCGCGGTCTGCGGGTTCGCCGCTTCACCCTTCGGGCACATGGCTGGTCACACTAGCCGACTCGGCAGGCCCGCCGGCCGGGACGACACCCGAGAACCCCTACAGCATGCAGGACACGCAGCCCTCGACCTCGGTGCCCTCCAGCGCCATCTGCCGAAGGCGGATGTAGTACAGCGTCTTGATGCCCTTGCGCCAGGCGTAGATCTGGGCCTTGTTGACATCGCGCGTGGTGGCGGTGTCCTTGAAGAACAACGTCAGGCTCAGCCCCTGGTCCACGTGCTGGGTGGCCGCGGCGTAGGTGTCGATGATCTTCTCGTAGCCGATCTCGTAGGCGTCCTGGTAGTACTCCAGATTCTCGTTGGTCATATACGGCGCCGGATAGTAGACCCGGCCGATCTTGCCCTCCTTGCGGATCTCGACCTTGGAGGCGATCGGATGGATCGAGGACGTCGAGTGGTTGATGTAGGAGATCGACCCGGTCGGCGGCACGGCCTGCAGGTTCTGGTTGTAGATGCCGTTGCGCTGCACCGACTCCTTCAGGCGTAGCCAGTCGTCCTGGTTGGGGATGCGGATTCCGGCATCTTCGAACAGCTTTCGGACCTTCTCGGTCTTGGGCTCCCACACCTGCTCGGTGTACTTGTCGAAGAACTCGCCGCTTGCGTACTTGGACTTCTCGAAGCCGGCGAACGTGCTCCCCCGCTCGATGGCGATCCTGTTCGACGCCCGCAGCGCGTGGTAGAGCACGGTGTAGAAGTAGATGTTGGTGAAGTCCACTCCCTCGTCTGAACCGTAGAAGATGTGCTCGCGGGCGAGGTAGCCGTGCAGGTTCATCTGGCCCAGACCGATGGCGTGGGCCTCGCCGTTGCCCTTCTCGATGGAGGGCACCGAGGTGATGTGGGTCTGGTCGCTGACCGCGGTCAGCGCCCGGATGGCCACCTCGATGGTCTGGGCGAAGTCCGGGGAGTCCATCGCTTTGGCGATGTTCAGCGAGCCGAGGTTGCACGAGATGTCCTTACCCACATGGGAATAGGACAGGTCATCGTTGAACGTCGAGGGCGTGGAGACCTGCAGGATCTCCGAGCAGAGGTTGGAGTGGGTGATCTTGCCGTCGATGGGGTTGGCCCGATTGACGGTGTCCTCGAACATGACGTAGGGGTAGCCCGACTCGAACTGCAACTCGGCCACGGTCTGGAAGAACTCGCGCGCCTTGATCTTGTGCTTGCGGATCCGCGCGTCGTCGACCATCTCGTAGTACTTCTCGGTGACCGAGATGTCGGCGAAGGGCTTGCCGTAGACCCGCTCGACGTCGTAGGGCGAGAACAGATACATGTCCTCGTTCTTCTTGGCCAGCTCGAAGGTGATGTCGGGGATGACCACGCCGAGGGACAGCGTCTTGATCCGGATCTTCTCGTCGGCGTTCTCCCGCTTGGTGTCCAGGAAGCGGTAGATGTCGGGGTGGTGGGCGTGCAGGTACACCGCGCCGGCACCCTGACGCGCGCCGAGCTGGTTGGCGTAGGAGAACGAGTCCTCCAGCAGCTTCATGATCGGGATGACCCCGGAGCTCTGGTTCTCGATGTTCTTGATCGGGGCGCCGTGCTCGCGGATGTTGCTCAGCAGCAACGCCACCCCGCCGCCGCGCTTGGACAGCTGCAGCGCGGAGTTGATCGAGCGACCGATCGACTCCATGTTGTCCTCGATGCGCAGCAGGAAGCAGCTCACCGGCTCGCCGCGCTGTTTCTTGCCCGAATTGAGGAACGTCGGGGTGGCCGGCTGGAACCGGCCGTCGATGATCTCGTCGACCAGGTGCTCGGCCAGCGTGGTGTCACCGGCGGCCAGGGTCAGGGCCACCATCACCACCCGGTCCTCGAACCGCTCCAGGTAACGCTTCCCGTCGAAAGTCTTCAGCGTGTAGGACGTGTAGTACTTGAACGCACCCAGGAAGGTCGGGAAGCGAAACTTCTTGGCGTACGCCCGGTCCAGCAGCGACTTGACGAAGTTGCGGGAGTACTGGTCGAGCACCTCACGCTCGTAGTAGTTCTCCCGGATCAGGTAGTCGAGTTTCTCGTCCTGGTTGTGGAAGAACACGGTGTTCTGATTGACGTGCTCCAAGAAGTACTGCCGGGCGGCGAGCACGTCCTTGTCGAACTGGATCTCCCCGTTCGGGCCGTACAGATTGAGCATCGCGTTGAGCGCGTGGTAATCGGTCTCCCCCGGCAGCGCGTGCGCGGCGTTGGACGTGGTTACCGGCTCTGCAGCAGTGACGGTTGGTGCCACCTGTCATCCCTCTCTTGAAGACTGGGGTCCGCCCAGAAGTCAGCCAGACCGGCTCGGACGGCGTCGACGTCCTCAGCGGTTCCCATGAGTTCGAATCGGTACAGATACGGCACCCCGCACTTGGCGGACACGACGTTGCCCGCATAGCAGAACTCGGCACCGAAGTTGGTGTTGCCGGCCGCGATCACCCCGCGGATCAGGGACCGGTTGTGCTCGTTGTTGAGAAACGCGATGACCTGCTTGGGCACATAGCCGCCGGCCTCGGGATCGGGCCCGTTGGCTCGGCCGCCGCCGTAGGTCGGCAGGATCAGCACATAGGGTTCGTCGACTTCGATGCGGCCCTTGAGCGGGATGCGGACGGCCGGCAATCCGAGCTTCTGCACGAAGCGGTGAGTGTTCTCCGAGACGCTGGAGAAGTACACCAGCCGGACCGGATCCATCGCCATCCCCCTCGGCCCGGGCCGCTAGGCGCTGACGGCGGCGGAGGCCGTGCCGGATGCGCCTGTCAGCGACTTGATCCGGTCGGGCCGGAACCCCGACCAGTGCTCACCACCGGCGACCACCACGGGAGCCTGCAGGTAACCGAGGGCCATCACGTAGTCGCGCGCCTCGGGAACCTCGGTGATGTCGACAACCTCGTAGGACAACCCCTGCTTGTCGAGGGCCTTGTAGGTGGCGTTGCACTGCACGCAGGCGGGCTTGGTGTAGACGGTGATGGTCATCTGCAGAACGGCTCCTCAGCGGGATTGGGGCGGGAAAACCGGCCGGCCGGTCTCCCGGTCTGTCGGCCTCCCAAACACTACACCTAGTGGGTGGGGCGCAGAAGGACTACAACATATTCCGAATAACAATTATGAAATTCCCTGGTCGTAAGCCTGTCGGTGGTGCCGGCTTCGGCGTGTCGCCGCCCGCGGCGCGCCGTCAGGGCAGGTCTACCACCGGCTACCGACACGCGGCCGCAGCGCGCGGGTGAACAGCACGTTGACCCGGGTCATCACCCGGCTGTAGGGCCACCAGGCGAACCGCTTGAACGCATACAGTGCGCGAATGTCCGGTGAGGTGTAGATCAGGAAGCGGTTGCGGGCGATCCCGGCCAGGATCTGCGCGGCGACCTTCTCCGGCGCGACCGCGTGGCCGCTGAACAGTCGCACCCAGCGCCGCACCGCGGGATGCTCGCGGTCCACCCCGGCGATCTCCACCGACTGCACCATCGGGGTGTTGACCGCTCCCGGCACCACCACCGACACCCCGATGTCGTGGCGGGCCAGGTCGAAGCGCAGCACCTCCGAGAGTCCCCGCAGGCCGTACTTGCTGGCGCTGTAGGCGGCATGCCAGGGCAGCGCCAACAGCCCTGCCGCCGAGGACACATTGACCAGGTGACCGCCGTTTCCGGCAGCCACCATCGGCGGGACGAAGGTCTCGATGACGTGGATCGGCCCCATCAGGTTGACGTCGATCATGGCCCGCCACTGCCGGTGGGTCAGCTGGTCCACAGTCCCCCAGGCCGACACCCCCGCGATGTTCATAACCAGGTCCATCGCCGGGTGGCGGGCATGGATGTCGGCGGCGAACCGCGCCACCGCGTCGTAGTCGGCGATATCAAGCGCCCGGTACTCGGCGACCTCCGCCCCGGCCCGGCGGGCGTCGTCAACGGTGGCGGCCAGCCCCTCGGCATTGACGTCGGTGAGGAAGAGCACCGCACCGTCCCGGGCCAATCGCAACGCCGTCGCCCGGCCGATACCGCTGGCCGCTCCGGTAACCAGCGCCCGCTTGCCCGCATAGCCCTCGCCCGCCATCAGCCTCCCGCCTGCCCGCCCCACAGGGCGTGGAGCCACAGTTTCTCCAGAACGTCCACCGCCCGGTCGAGGTCGCGTTCCGACCCGAGGAACAGCGACTCCCCCGACAGCGTCAACGCGGTCGCCGCGGACAACGTGCGCACCAGGGCGGGAACGTCGGCACTGATCGGGTCGGCCGTTCCCCGGGCGATCTCGGCCTCCACGATCGGCACGATCTGGTCGATCACCGCGTCGTTGAACCCGTCGAGGATCTCGCGGATCTCCGCGTCGGTGCCGCGGGCGGTGTTGCAGGCCGACATGATCGGGTCATTGTGCGCGTAGACCGCCGCCGCGCTCCCGACCATCCGCGTGGCGAACTGCGCCGGGGTCTCGTCGTCGCCGCGCGGGGCGAAGTCGTGGGTCAGCTCATCGAGTTCGTCGGCGACCTCGCCGAGGATGTGGGCCAGCACGGCGTACTTGGAGTCGAAGTAGAAATAGAACCCCGAACGGGCCACCCCCGCCCGATCGGAGATCGTGCTCACCGACAACTCGGCGAACGGCTTCTCCTCGAGCAGCTCGCGCACCGCCGACACGATGGCGTGGCGCTGCTTGTCGCCCCGACGGCGCGGGGCCGGCCCCGACGGCGGCGCGGAGTGGTGCGCGGTCACCCGACCACCATGCACCACGCCGGGTCCCGATGAAACTTGACGCGCGTCAAATCCGGGCGCGAGGATGTTTCCACCGCGATCCCCGAGGAGCGCCGATGGCCAGTGTCAGCACCCCGCGCTATCTGATGGACCGGGCACGCCGCCGGCTGACTCCCACGCTGAACACCCTTCCGGGAATGGGCGCGATCGACGACCGGCTGCGCCGGCAACAGTGGCCGGAGTTCGTCTTCGCCGAGCCTCCCGCCGGCAGCGGACTGAAGCCGGTCCTGGGCAACGCCGGCCTGCCCGTGCTCGGCCACCTCATCGAGGTGTTCCGTGGCGGTCCGGAATACGTGCTGCAGATGTACCGCAGGTACGGCCCGGTCTACTTCAGCAAGACACCCGCACTCCACGCCGTGTCCGCGCTGGGGCCGGAGGCGACGCAGGAGGTGTTCGCCAACCGCAACAAGGACTTCTCCACGGTGGCCTGGCAGGACGTGATCGGACCGTTCTTCGACCGCGGACTGCTGTTGATGGACTTCGACGAGCACCACTACCACCGCCGGATCATGCAGGAGGCCTTCACCCGGACCCGGCTCGCCGGCTACGTCGAGGACATCGACCGAGTCGCCACGGCGGTGGTCTGCCGGGACTGGCCGGTCGACGACGCCCGGTTCCTGTTCCACCCGGCGGTCAAGGAACTGACCCTCGACATCGCCTCGGTGGTGTTCATGGGACATCGCCCCGGCAGCGACCACGACCTCGTCACCAGGATCAACCAGGCCTTCACCACCACCACCCGGTCCGGCGGGGCCATCGTCCGCACCCCGGTCCCACCGTTCAAGTGGTGGCGCGGGCTGCAGTCGCGGAAGGTTCTCGAGGAGTACTTCGCCGAACGGGTCAGGGCCCGCCGCGACGCCGAGGGCACCGACATGCTGACCGTGCTGTGCCACACCGCCGATGCCGACGGCAACCGCTTCACCGACGCCGACATTGTCAACCACATGATCTTCCTGATGATGGCCGCCCACGACACCTCGACCTCCACGCTGACCACGATGGCCTACCAGCTCGCCGCCAACCCGGACTGGCAGGAACGGTGCCGCGACGAGGCCGCCGGTATCGGCGACCGACCGCTGAACATCGACGATCTCGACGGCCTGGAGTCCTTCGACCTGGCGGTCAACGAATGCCTGCGGCTGGTCACCCCGCTGCCCTTCAACGTCCGCCGGGCGGTGCGGGACACCTCGATCCTCGGCCACTACATCCCGGCCGGCACCAACGTCAATCTCTGGCCGGGCATGAACCACCGGCTGCCGGAGCTGTGGGACGAGCCCGATCGCTTCGACCCGGAACGGTTCGCCGCACCGCGGTCCGAACACAAGCGGCACCGCTACGCCTTCGCCCCGTTCGGCGGCGGGGCGCACAAGTGCATCGGAATGGTGTTCGGCCAGTTGGAGATCAAGACGGTCATGCACCGGCTGCTGCGCCACTACCGCCTGGAACTCGCCCACCCCGGCTACCGGCCGCGCTATGACCATGCCGGCATGCCGGTGCCCATCGACGGTATGCCGATCGTGCTGCGCCCGCTGGCTTCCCGCCCCCGCTGAGCGCCGAGTCAGGCCAGCGCGAGGAACAGCTTTTCCAGCTCCTCCTCGGTCATCGGCGCGCCGCCGTCGGCGGAGACCCCGAGCGCGCACTCCCGCAGTCCCGCGGCGACGATCTTGAACCCGGCCCGGTCCAGCGCGCGGGACACCGCAGCCAGCTGAGTGACGACGTCCTTGCAGTCGCGGCCCTGCTCGATCATCGAGATGACCCCCGCGAGCTGGCCGTGTACGCGGCGCAACCGGGTCAGCACGGCGTTGATGGTGTCGTCGTCACCGACCACGGCTCTCCTCCTCCACGAAGTCGGGCCGCCAGCATAACCGGCGGCCCGACCTCTGCAGCGTCGTTACTTGCGTCCCGAGCCGACCAGTTCGGCGACGATGCTCTGGGCGTCGCAGCGCGGGCCGCGGTTGTAGGGCAGCTTGGCCAGCAGCATCCCCATCGCGCAGCTGTTGGTCGCCGCCGCGAAGACCAGACCGGCGCCGATCCCGAAGGCCAGCCACTGCAGGCCGGGCACCAGGAGGCTGGCCAGGATGCTCAGCGTGACTATGAGCCCGGCGGTGAACCTGACCTGACGCTCCAGGTCCCAGCGCTCCGAGCCGCGGTTGACCGCCATCCCGGCCGCCTCCCAGGCGTTCATCCCGCCGGCCAGGACATGCACGTTGCTCATCCCCGCCTGCCGCAGCGTCTCCTCGGCCTGCGCCGCGCGCCCCCCGGCCTGGCAGACCAGGACGACCTCGTCATCGAGATGGCTGAGAATCTCGTCGCGGTGCTCCTTGAGCAGGTCCAGCGGGACGTTGTACGAGCCGGCGATGTGCGAGGTCTCGAACTCACCGGGGGTGCGGACGTCGAGGATCCGGGGCGGGTTGGCGGAGTTCAGCATCCCCTGGAGGTCGACGGCGTTCGTAACGGCAGGTGCGTTCACGGGTCGTGATTCCTTTCGGTCCAATACCTGATTCCCAGGTCCTGTTTGCAACTATAGCCTATACCCTCTGGGGTATGGCAACCCGGAATAAAAAATACCCTATGGGGTATTGTAACGGGCAGTGATCTCACCGACAGGAGTAAGGAAGCAGGATGGCTACCGTTGAACTGACCGCCGGAGACTTCGAGACCACGGTGACCGAGAGTCCGATCGTGCTCGTCGACTTCTGGGCCTCTTGGTGCGGGCCCTGCCGGACGTTCGCACCGGTCTTCGAGAACTCCTCGGAGACGCATCCCGACGTGCTGCACGCCAAGGTCGACACCGAAGCCGAGCAGGCGCTCGCCGGAGCGCTGCAGATCCGGTCCATCCCCACCATCATGGCCTTCAAGGAAGGCGTACTCGTCTTCGCCCAGCCCGGCGCTCTGCCGGCTCCGGCCCTGGAAGAGTTGATCACCAAGGTCAAGGAGCTCGACATGGACGAGGTCCGCGCCACGATCGCCGCCGAGGCCGACTCGACATCGACGCAGACATAACCCCCGAGACGCAGGCATCCGCCCCCTGCGGCTTGCACGCTTGGACGACCAACCAACGAGAAGACGGCCAACCAACGAGAATGGAGTCACACCATGTGCTTTCCCGCCACCTGCCCGCGTTGCGGCAAGACCACCTGGGGCGGCTGCGGCCAGCACGTCGACCAGGTGATGCGGTCGGTTCCGCCGGCCCAGCAGTGCACCTGCGAGACCACCGTCCACCCGCGCTGAACCACAGCACCGGCGGTACCCGGTCACTCGAACGGGCGGTCCCCGGCGGCCACCGCCGCACCCAGGCCCATGAGCGTCACCGCTGAGTCGTGCAGGCGCTGCCCGGCCTCGCGAGTGGCCGCACCGGCGAGATAGCGCACCCAGGTGCCCTCGATGACCACGCCGAGTTTGAGGCAGGCCAGCGCGAGGTACCAGTCCAGCCGCTCCGGCCGGCGCCCGCCCGCACCGACATAGGACTCCAGCAGTTCATCACGCCGGGCCAGTCCGCCCAGTTCGGCCAGATGCCCGGCCGAACCCAGCGGGTTCGGGTCGGTCGGCCAGCAGACCAGCATCCATCCCAGGTCCAGAAGCGGGTCGCCGATGGTGCACATCTCCCAGTCGACGAACGCCGCGACCCGCGGTTCCCGCCGGCGCAGCATCGTGTTGTTCAGATGGATGTCGCCGTGCACGATGCCGGGCCGGTAGGTGTCCGGCCGGTTGGCGTCCAGCCAGTCGGCGAGCTCGTCGACCCCTGGCAGGGAGTCGCGCCGGTAGCCGTCCTGACTACGGTACCGCTCGACAACCGAGCGCCATTGCGGCACTTGCCGTTCCAGGAAGGACCCGGGTCGTTTCCAGTCCGCGAGCGCACTGCCGTGCCACTCGGCCTGTCCCAGCCCGGCCACGTCGGCGGCGTAGTTCAGGCCCACCTGGTGGCGCATCGCGGGGTCGTCGACGTAGGCGTGGGCGATCTCGTTGCCCGGGTTGAACCCGTCGACGTCCTCCATCAGGTAGAAGACCACCCCGAGCACGTCGAGGTCCTCGCAGGCGGCCACCAGGCGCGGGTGCGGCACCGCACCGCCGGCCAGGGTGCGCAGCACGGCGATCTCACGCTGCATGGTGCGATCGCTGTTGGGCCTTGGGTGCGGCGGGGGGCGGCGCAGCACCAGCGGCCGGCCGTCCACCCGCAACCGGACCACCACGTTCTGCGATCCGCCCGCCAGGGGTTCGACGCCGGTGACCCCGGAGCCGAGTCCCTGACCACGCACCCACGCACTGACCGCCGCGACGGCAGCCTCGTCGAGCGTCCCGGTGACCCCGGGCACCATCGGCTCGGGCACCGCGTCAGCAGATTCGCGGAAGTTGTTCGCCCAGTTCGCGTTCGATGACGCGGGTGGTCCCGAAGGCGGTCCGCGCGACGACCATCCCGGGATGTTCCTCGACCACCCGGCCGATCAGCACGGCGTCGGCGCCCTCGGGCCGGGACCGCATGGCGGCCAGAACGGCCTCGCTGTGCGCGGGGTCGACGAAGGCGACCAGCTTGCCCTCGTTGGCCACCTGTAGAGGGTCCAGACCCAGGAACCCGCAGGCGGAGGCCACCGTCTCAGGCACCGGGACCAGGTGCTCGTCGAGTTCCACGCCGACCCGTGCGGCCCGGGCGATCTCCACCGTCGCAGCGACCAGCCCGCCGCGGGTCGGGTCGCGCAGGGCGTGCACCGCGGCCGGGTCGGGCACGGCGGACAGGACGGCCGCCACCAGCCTGTGCAGCGGGGCGCTGTCGGTGGTCACGGTGGTGCCGAAGTCGATGCCCTCCCGAACGCTCATGATCGCCACACCGTGTTCGCCGATGCTGCCGGAGACGATGACGTGGTCGCCGGGCCTGGCCCGCTCCGGCCCGATGTCGATGCCGTCAGGCACCACACCGACGCCGGCGGTGTTGATGAAAAGGCCGTCCGCGCCGCCTTTTCCGACCACCTTGGTATCGCCGGTGACAATCCCGACCCCGGCGTCGGCGGCGGCTTTGCCCATGCTGGTGGCCACCGCGCCGAGCACCTCGATCTCCAGGCCCTCCTCCAGGATGAAGCCCGCGGTCAGCCCCAACGGCTGAGCCCCGCTGCAGGCCAGGTCGTTGATGGTCCCGTTGACCGCCAGGTCTCCGATGTTGCCGCCGGGGAAGAACAGCGGGTTGACCACGTAGGAGTCGGTGGTCAGCGCGATCCGGCCGCCCCCGGGGTCAAGAACCGCCGAGTCGCGGGAGGGCAGCCCGGCCGAACCGAACACCGGCAGGAAGAGGTTTTCGATGAGCTCCTCGGACAGGATTCCGCCGCCACCGTGTCCAAGGACGATTCGCTTGGTCTCGCGCAGCGGCAGCGGGCAGACCCAGTTCGTCGGGTCCGGCAGCGGTTCAGACACTCGCGGCCAGCCGGCGGAACTGGTAGTAGGCCGCGCACGCGCCCTCACTGGAAACCATGGTTGCTCCCAGCGGGGTGCGGGGCGTGCAGGTCGTGCCGAAGGCAGGGCACTCGTTGGGTTTGAGCAGGCCCTGGAGCACCTCACCGCTGCGGCATTCGGCGGACTCCGTGACCCTCAGATCGCCCACCCCGAACTTGCGTTCGGCGTCGAACTGGGCGTAGCGGTCCGACAGCGTCCACCCGGAGGCCGGGATCTCCCCGATGCCCCGCCACTGCCGGTCGGTCACGGTGAAGACGTCGGCCAGGGCCTTCTGGGCGACGGTGTTGCCGGCGTCGGTGACCGCCCGCGGGTAGGCGTTGCGGAGTTCGGCCCGGCCCGCTTCGAGCAGTTCGACGACCTGCCGGACGCCCTCGAGCAGGTCCAGCGGCTCGAACCCGGTGACCACGATGGGGACGCCGAATTCGTCGACCAGCGGACCGTACTGGGCCGTTCCCATCACCGTGCACACGTGCCCGGCCGCCAGAAAACCCTCCACCCGGTTGGTGGGCGAGGACAGGATCGCGGTCATCGCCGGGGGCACCAGGACGTGAGAGACCAGCATGGAGAAGTTGGCCAGCCCCAGTCGCTGGGCATGCAGAACCGACATGGCGTTGGCCGGGGCGGTGGTCTCGAAGCCGACGCCGAAGAAAACCACCTCCTTGTCGGGGTTCTCCGCGGCGATCCGGGTGGCGTCCAGCGGAGAGTAGACGATCCGCACGTCACCCCCGCGGGCCCGGACGCTGAACAGGTCCGCGCTGCTGCCCGGCACCCGCAGCATGTCGCCGAACGAGCAGAAGATGACGTTGTCCCGGGCGGCGATCTCCAGGGCCCGGTCAATCATCTCCAGCGGGGTGACGCAGACCGGGCAGCCCGGCCCGTGGATGAACTCGACGGCGCCCTCGAGCAGCTGGTCGATGCCGTTGCGGATGATCGAGTGGGTCTGACCCCCGCAGACCTCCATGACCGTCCACGTCCGGGTGGCGCTGCGCCGGATGCTCTCAACCAGAGACCGCGCCGCGACCGGGTCGCGGAACTCGTCGAGGTACTTCATGCCCCCAGCTCTTCCCCGCTCAGCCCGCCGAGTTCCTCCTCCAGGATGCCCAGCTCGGCGAACATCCGCAGGGTCTCGTTGGCCGATGCCTCGTCGAGCCGGGTGAGCGCGAAGCCGGCGTGGACGATCGTGTACTCACCGACGGCCATGTCGGGAAGGTAGGCCAGGCACACCGTCTTGGTGGTGCCGCCGAAATCGACGGTCGACATCCGGGTGCCCGCCTCGTCCCAGATCTCGGTCACCTTGCCGGGAATTCCGAGGCACATACGCCACTCCTTTGCTCTGCCTGCTCGCCTGCCTGACCGCCCGCCTCGCCCACGAGACTCCCGGCCCGAAGCGCCGCGGCGACCGTGGCCTGGCCCAGCGCCAGACCACTGTCGTTGCAGGAGACGACACGGTGGGTGAGGACCTCGTAGCCGCTGCCTTCCAGAGTATCCCGCAGCCCCTGCAGCAGGATCCGGTTGACGAACACGCCGCCGGTCAGGCCGATCACCGAGACGCCTGCGGCCCGGGCGGCCTGGGCGGCCGCGGCCGCAGTGGCGACGACGACGGCCGCGTGGAACCCGGCGGCCAGATCGGCCGCGCTGGTTCCGGCGCGCAGACCTCGCACGATTCCGGCGATCACCGGTTCCGGGTCGATCACCGCGTCGCGCAGCGCGAACTCCAGGTCGGCGGGCCGGCCGCGGCGGGCGAGGTGCTCCAGTTCGATGGCGGCCTGCCCCTCATAGCTGACGTGCTGGCAGACCCCCAGCAGGCTGGCCACGGCGTCGAAGAGTCGGCCCATGCTGGTGGTGGGCACACAGCCCAGCCCCCGCGGGATCTGCTGGGCCAGCACCCGCAGGCCGTCCTCCCCCACCGCCGCCACCGGCGGCAGGTCCGCTTCCCAGCCCACACCGGCCCGGTGCAGCAGGTCCAGGGCGATGCGGGCCGGGTTGCGCACCGCACCGTCCCCGCCGGGCAGCGCGAACCCGCTGAGGTGACCGACCCTGCTGAACCGCGACGGTTCGGTGAGCAGGAGCAACTCGCCGCCCCAGATAGTGGCGTCGGTGCCGTAGCCGGTCCCGTCGTAGGTCACGGCGAGCACGGGGGTGTCCAGGCGGCCGTGCTCGGCCAGCAACGACACCGCGTGCGCGTGATGGTGCTGCACGCTGATCACCGGACGCCCCTCGGCGTGCCGGCCCGCCCACCTGGTGGTCGCGTAGCCCGGGTGCAGGTCGGCGGCGATCACCGCGGGGTGCTGGTCGGTCATGAAGGCCAGGTGGTCCAGCGCGTCGCTGAACGCGGCCTGGGTGCGCGGGTCGGCCATGTCGCCGAGGTGTGCCGAGAGATGGGCGTGCCGACGTCCGTCCGGGCCCGGTCCTGACATGAGGCAGAAGGTGGTCTTCAGGTCCCCGCCGGTGGCCAGCACCGGCTCCCCCGGCCCCGGCAGCGGTATCGACACCGGAAGCGGGGCGAAGCCGCGGGACCGGCGCAACGGCAACTCCGCGCCCCGGTCGTCGATGGTGATCACGGAGTCCTCGCACGGCACGTGGATCGGCCGGTCATGGGTCAGGACGGCGTCGGCCAGGCCGTCGATCCAGCCCAGGTCGCCGTCACGGAACACGATCGGCGAACCGCCCTGGTTGGCCGAGGTCATCACCAGCGCGACGGGCCCGGCAGCCACGGTCAGCCGGTCGAAGAGCAGGTGGTGCAGCGGTGAGTAGGCCAGCATGACCCCGAGATCCGACAGCCCGGGCGCCACCGCCGCACTGACCCCGCCGGGCCGGCGGGGCGCCAGGACGATCGGCGCGGCGGGACTGGCCAGCGCCGCCGCCGCGGGGGTGTCCAGCTCGACGATGCCGGCTGCGGCGCCCGGGTCGGCGACCATCACCGCGAACGGTTTCGCCGGCCGGTTCTTGCGTTCCCGAAGCAGCGCGACGACGTCGCCGTCGTCGGCACGGCAGGCCAGGTGGAACCCGCCGATGCCCTTCACGGCGACGACGGCACCGGCCAGCAGCGCCGCCGCCGCCGCGCCGATCGGATCGCTGACCTGCTGACCGCCCGGTGCCTGCCAGGACAGCCGTGGGCCGCAGTCGCCGCAGGCGATGGTCTGAGCGTGATAGCGGCGGTCGGCGGGGTCGTGATACTCCGCCGCGCACGCCGGGCACATCGGGAACCCGGCCATCGTGGTGGCCGGCCGATCGTAGGGAAGGTCGGTGATGACGGTGTAGCGCGGTCCGCAGTTGGTGCAGGTGATGAACGGATGCCCGAACCGCCGGTCCCCGGGGTCGCGCAGCTCGCGCAGACAGTCCGCACAGACGGCGATGTCCGGTGGCACCAGGGTCCGCGAACCGTCTCCGGCGTGGCTGTCGAGGATCTCGAAGCCGCTTCCGCCGCAAGGGTCGACCGGGTTGATGTCCAGGGTGTCGATGCGCGCCATCGGCGGCGGCCGCCGGCGCAGTTCGGAGATCGCCGACTCGACGGCGTCGTGGGGGCCTTCCAACTCGCAGTGCACCGACCCGGCGTCGTTGTAGACCCAGCCGGACAGGCGGTGCCTGACGGCGATCCGCGCCACCGCCGGACGGAAACCAACTCCCTGCACCACGCCGGTGATGTCGAGGCGAACCCGGACGGTCACCACGACCACGCTAGTCGTAGGGTTTTTCCGATGCATGAACTGTCGCTGTGCCAGGCGATCGCCGGGGTGGTCAAACCCCACGCCGCGGGCCGCCGCGTCGATGTCGTGCGGGTTCAGGTGGGAGCGCTGCGGCAGGTGGTGCCCGAATCGCTGTCCTTCTGCTGGGGCCTGGTCCGCGACCACGAGGACATGCCCGACGCCGAACTGGAACTGGAGTTCGTCACCGCCGCCGTCCAGTGCCGCGGTTGCGGGCAACAGTCCGACATCGAATCCCGGTGGTCGGTGTGCTGCCCACTCTGCGGCAGCGCCGACGTCACGGTGGTGCGGGGCGAGGAGTTCCTCGTCACCTCCGTCGACGTCTCATAGTAAGGAGGAACACGATGGGCAGATTTCACCGGCACGACGACGGCACCATGCACAGCCACGAACACGGCGAGGACCAGCACAGCCACGATCACGGTGATCACAGCGCCTATGACACCGGCTCGCAGCGCATCGAGGTTCTCGAGGCGATCTTCGCCGAGAACGACAACCAGGCCGAGGTCAACCGGAAAGCATTCCAGGACAACGGCGTCCGGGCTCTGAATCTGATGAGCTCGCCGGGTTCGGGCAAGACCACCGTGCTGGCGGCCACGCTGGACGAGTTGGCCGGCGAGCTTGCCGTCGGGGTGGTGGAGGGCGACATCGCCACCGACCTCGACGCCGCGAAGCTCAGCGGTCGCGGCGCTCAGATCTCCCTGCTCAACACCAGCAACGGATTCGGCGGGGAGTGCCATCTCGACGCGCCGATGGTCAACCGCGCCCTAGCCGGGCTGGATCTGCCCAGCCTGGACCTGGTGATCATCGAGAATGTCGGAAATCTGGTGTGCCCGGCGGAGTTCGACGTCGGCGAGCACGCCAAGGTGATGGTGTACTCGGTCACCGAGGGTGAGGACAAACCGCTGAAGTATCCGGTCATGTTCCGCTCGGTCGACGTGGTGCTGCTGAACAAGATCGACCTGATCCCCCACCTCGAGGCCGACGTGGACACCTATGTCGCACGAGTGCGGCAGGTCAACCCGACGGCCACCGTCCTGCCGGTCAGCGCCCGCACCGGGGAGGGAATGGCCGCCTGGTTCGACTGGCTGCGCCGGTTCGCCGTACCGGCCGGCGGGGTAGCCGGCCCGGCGGGGTACGCCGTGGTGGAGTTCGCCGACCCCGAGTCGGCGAAACCCGGTTTCGAGGCATTGCGGGACGCGGTCGAATCCGGAGCCGTCGAACTGGTCGACGTGCAGTTCCTCCGGTCCATCGCCGGGGTGCCCAGCACGCTCCCCGGCGCCAGGGTCGACCCGGCGCTGGGGTCGTTTCCCGACACCGGGGTTCTCAGCCAGACCGATCTGGACCTGGTCGCCGAGGACATGCCGCACAACGCGGTGGCGGCCGTCGTGCTCTACACCGGTGGGCGAATAGAGTCCGCACTGGCCGCGTGGGACCGGGACGGGGTACGGGTGAGCCGCCGCGGCCCGGTCGACCCCGGCGATCTCACGGCGGCCCGGTCGTCCGGGGCCGCCCCGATCAGTCTGCTGCGGTCGGTTCGGGACTGACCGGGCCGAATCGCGCGGCCAGCACGCAGACGTCGTCGTTGCGCGGCCGGGCGGCCAGCGCCGCCAGTTCGCTGCAGGCCTGCGCCAGTGGGGTGCCCTCGGCCCAGCCGCGCGCCAACCGCTCCACATCGGCGATCCCGATCTCGATGTCGGTGCCGCGGCGCTCGACGAGGCCGTCGGTATACATCACCACGAGGTCGCCGGGTTCCAGATCGACCCGACCCTCGGCGTAGCGTGCCCCCGGCACCGGGCCCAGCACCGGACCGCACGCGTCGGAGAGCCGCATCACCTCGCCGGTTCGGGCCCGCCGCAGCACCACCGGGGGATGACCGGCGGACCCGTAGCACAGCGACCGGGAAGCGGGATTGAAGAACGCCACGGCCATGGTGGCGAACCTGCCCTGACTGGCGTCTCTGGTGAAGCTGTTCAGCTCGGTCAGCAGGCCCACCGGGGCCAGCCCCTGGTGCGCCAGTGCCCTTGCCGCGCTGCGCAGTTGGGCCATGTCCTCCACCGCGGGCAGGCCGTGCCCGACGACGTCGCCGACCGCGAGATAGACACACCCGCCCGGTAAGGCCATGACGTCGTACCAGTCCCCCCCGAGTCCATGGGCCACATCGGCGGGCTGGTAGCTGACGCAGACCTCGATACCGGACACGGCCGTGGGGCACGACGGCACCAGAGCGGACTGCATCACCGCCGCGCGGGCGTGTTCGTCGGCGTAGACACGGGCCCGCACCAGCGCCTGCCCGACCATCGTGGCCACCGCCGAGATGAAGGCCAGCTGAGCGGCGTCCAGCTTCTGGGGTTCGGACCAGGCCAACAGCAAAGTCCCGATCGACTCGCCCCCGGAGGTCAGCGGCCAACCGACGATCGACTCCGCGCCGCTGATCTCCAGCCAGCGCAGGTTCGCCGGATACCGCAGCGCGTATTCCGCGGCGTCGGCGATGATCACCGGCCGGCCGGACCGTACCGCGTCGGTGGTGACGTTGGAGTCCGACAGCGGCAGTCCGCCCTGCACCTCGGCGATCACCTCCGAGGAGTAACCGGGGGTGATGACCCATTCCAGCCGGTTCAGGTCGGCGTTGACCAGTCCCAGCCCCAGAGCGCTGGCTCCGGCCTCGTTGAGGACCTGCTCCTCCAGTGCCCGCCCGATATCGCGAGGGGTCAGCGCGGCCGACAATTGCTGGGCGAGCCGGGACAGGTTCTCCAGGCGCAACCGCTCCCGCCGTTCGGATTCGTGGGCACGCACCGCGGCAAGCCGGCCGGCCACCTCCTGGGCGGTGAGCATGGCCACCAGCACGATGACCGCGATGAAAATCTGGGTGGCAGCCTGCCGCAGCACCGGTTCGGAGCTGTACTCGGCGAAGGGCCCATGCCCGGTCAAAGTCATGTAGTTGGCCGCCAGCGCCAGCGTCGAGCCCGCCAGCGCGGCTCCGAGGACGTCGAGCCGGAACGCGGCCCATGCCATCAGAGGCAGCAACAACAGCGTGGGCGGGGTCTCAGCCCAGAACGCGGTCACCGACACCGCGACGGTGGCGACCAGCACCAGGGCCGTTTCGATCGGCCGTGACCGGATGACGTGGGACTGCTTGGCCCACAGCAGGATCGGTGAGGCGATCACCAGCGCGCCGATGCCGTCGCCGACCCACCACTGGATGACGTCGGACCACCAGGGATGTCCGGAACCGATCGCCGACAGACTGCCGCCGATCAACCCGCCGACCAGCGGTCCCGCGGTACAACCGGCGACGACGAACTTCGCCAGGTCGGCTCGCCTCCTCAGGTCGGGGGATCCCCCGCACCAGGCCAGGACCAGCGAGGCGCCGACGATCGGCTCCAGCGAGTTGGCGGCCACGAACCCGATCGCCACGGGCAGCGAGGTCCCGAAGTACATGTCAACCGAGATCTCTGCGACCGCGATCGCGGCGACGATCAGCGGCCACCGTCGCCGAGGGGTGAGCAGCATCGCGGCCAGGGTGATGCCGGCCGGAACGTAGAACTTGGGATTGAGCCCGACCTCGAAGAACTGCCAGGACAGGAATGCGGTCGCCGCGTAAGCCGCGGCCACCGCGGCGAAAAGCCGAAGGGCACCTCCGGAGCCCTCTCCGAACGGGCGCACCGCGTCAGCCTAGCGGCGAGCGTGCCGATTGATCCGCCCTGACCGGCGGTTCACGGATGAAACCGCACTCTCGCCGGGGTCCGGCCGGAGCCGGGTTACTTGACCAACGGGTCACGCGGCATACCCAGGATCCGTTCGGCGATCTGGTTGCGGGCGATCTCCGAGGTGCCGCCGGCGATCGCCATCCCTCGACCGCCCATCACGGCCCGGGCAGCCAGGGCGCCCTCCCCCTCATCCAGCGCGACCTCCGGGCCCACCAGCGACGCCGCGATGGCGCCCTGCTCCTGGAAATGCTCAGCGAGCTTGAGTTTGGTGATGTTGCCCTCCGGCCCGGGGCCCGCACCTTCGATGCTGCGCACGGCTCGCCGCAGGTTCAGCAGTCGCAGGGCGTGGTCCTCGGCCAGGAACCTGCCCACCCGCTGGCGGGCACCGGCCACCCGGTCGCCACGGGACTGGGCCAGCGAAACCAGCCAGGCGGTGGCCGGCGCGATGCCGCCGGCGCCGCCGCCGATGCTGACCCGCTCGTTCCCCAAGGTGGCCCGGGCCACCGTCCAGCCGGCGTTGGGTTCGCCGACGACGTCCTCGTCGGGTACGAACACGTCGTTGAGGAACACCTCGTTGAACTCCGAGCCCCCGGTGATCTGCCGCAGCGGGCGCACCTCGACCCCGGGCGCTGTCATGTCCAGGATGACCATGGTGATGCCGGCGTGCTTGGGGGCGTCGAAATCAGTGCGTACGGTGGCCAGTCCGCGCCGGCAGTAGTGCGCACCCGAGGTCCACACCTTCTGCCCGTTGATCCTCCAGCCGCCCTCGACCCGGGTGGCGCGGGTCTTGACCGCCGCGGCGTCCGAGCCGGCGGAGGGCTCGGAGAACAGCTGACACCAGATCTCCTCTTTGCGCAGCGCCTTCTCAACGAACCGCTCGATCTGAGAGGGCGTCCCGTGCTGGATCAGCGTCAGGATCACCCATCCGGTGATCCCGTAGTCCGGGCGGGTGACGCCGGCCGCGGCGAACTCCTCCTCGACCAGGAGTTGCTCGACGGCACCGGCGGCCCGGCCCCACGGTCGCGGCCAGTGCGGCATCAGATAGCCGGTGGCGATCAGCGCATCGAGGCGGGCGGTGTCGTCGAGTTCGGCAAGCCGACGGGCCTCGGCGCGGATCTCGGTGCGCAACGCCTCGGCCTCCGGGGGCAGATCGAGGCTGTTGGCCCGGGTCCGGCCCGCCGCGGTCAGGTCGAAGACCTCGGTCACCGGCCCGTCGCCACCCAGCACCGCGTTCACGCTCAGAGCCCGCCGCAGGTGCAGATGGGCGTCGTGTTCCCAGGTGAACCCGATGCCGCCGTGCACCTGGATGTTCAGTTCGGCGTTTCCGACGTAGGCCGGGAAGGCCAGTGCCGCCGCGGCGGCGGCGATGAGGCTGAACTCCTGCTCGTCCTCGCCGGAGGCCCTGGCGGCGTCCCAGACGCAGGCCAGCGCCGACTCGGCGGCCACGGCCATGTCGGCGCAATGGTGCTTGACCGCCTGGAAGGTGGCGATGGTGCGGCCGAACTGCTCACGCACCTTGGCGTACTCCACCGCGGCGTCCACGCAGTCCGACGCCCCGCCGACGGCCTCGGCGCCGAACAGCGTGCGGGCCCGGGCCAGCGCGGCGGCCGCACCGCCGGCGATGAGGTTGTCCGCCGGCGCGACTCCGCTGAGCCTGACCCGCGCCGAGCGGCGGGTCCGATCAAGGCTGGGCGCCGCCTCCAAGCTCACCCCGTCGGCGTCACGATCCACCAGCAGAACGTCGTCCCCGACCCGCAGCATCAGCAGTTCGGCCTGCGCCGCCCCCAGCACCACACCGGCGTCGCCGGACACCCGGCCCTCCGACATCACCAGGTCACCGCCGAATCCGACTGCGCCGGTGACGGATCCGTCGACCAGGCCGGGCAGCAGGCGGCTCCGCTGCGCCTCGGAGCCGGCCGCGTCGATCACTGCCGAAACCACCGCTGTCGGCACGAACGGGCCGGGTGCCACCGCCCGGCCGAGTTCCTCGATGACCACCACCAACTCCGGCAGGCCGAACCCGGATCCGCCGTATCGTTCGCCGATGTGCAGCCCCAGCCAGCCCAACTCGGCCAGCTCGCCCCAGAACGGCGGCCTGACCTCGTGGTCGGCGTCGAGCATCTCGCGGGCCGCCCAGCGGGCCTTCTGCGCGGTCAGGAATGACCGGGCGACTTGGCCGAGTTCGCGGTGGTCGTCGGTGAGCGCGATGGGCATGGCCCGGTGCTCCTTCCCCGGCGCTAGTCGAGCGCCGCGATCAGGTCGCCGACGGTGTGGTGCGCCTCCAGCGGATGACGAAGCCGGCCCCTGCGATTGACGGAGTAGACGTTGCGGCGGCCTTCCTTCTTCTTGACGAGGTAGCCGCTGCCGGTCAGGTCGGACAGGATGACCTGCACTGCCCGCTCGGTGATGCCGATGCGCAGACCGAGTTCCCGTGCGGTCAGCGCGTCGCCTCGGGCCAGGCAGAGAAGCACATGGGCGTGGTTGGTCAGGAATGTCCACTGCCGGGCCGATGTGGTGGCCCGGCTGGCCTCGGCGGCCCCGCGCGCAGTAGCCATGATCCTAATTTGTACCACTTTTCGCATTCGCGTAATGAGCTTCCCGCTTCATGGCGCGCGGTTCAGCCTCCGAGAGAGCGGGTGCTCCCGGTGGATGACGAAAGGCCCGGCCCTGTTCATCAAGGCCGGGCCCTTCCGCGGCAGGTCTGAGCGCGGCGTTCCCCGGCGGGTCCCAGACCAAACCTCGGCGCGGCGCCGGATCGGCGGCCGGTGCGAGAATCGACGCGGCTGTCCGCCCCGGGAGCACAGTCGGCATGGGAGTGAAGGGTATGGACCTGAACTGGTCGGAGAAGGACCTGAGGTTCCGCGACGAGGTTCGCGTTTTCCTCGAGGAGAAGCTCACCGACGACCTCAGGCAGGCGGGCCGGTTGATGACCAGCGTCTACGCCGACCATCAGGCCAGCATGACCTGGCAGGCGATCCTGCACGAGCGAGGCTGGGCGGCGCCGGAGTGGCCGGTCGAGTACGGCGGATGCGACTGGACGCTGACCCAGCACTACATCTTCGGCCGGGAATGCGCGCTGGCCGGCGCCCCCGCGCTGTCGCCGATGGGCATCAAGATGGTCGCCCACGCCATCATCGCTTTCGGAACACCTGAGCAGAGGGAGTACTTCCTGCCCAGGATTCTGACCGGGGAGGTCTTCTTCTGCCAGGGCTATTCCGAACCGGAGGCCGGGTCGGACCTCGCCGCCCTGTCGATGGCCGCCGTCGACGACGGCGACCACCTGGTGTGCACCGGGAGCAAGATCTGGACCACCCACGCCGCCGAGGCCAACTGGATCTTCGCCCTGGTCCGCACCGCCCGCGGTGGACGAAAACAGCAGGGCATCACCTTCCTGCTGATCGACATGACCTCGCCGGGCATCGAGATCCGGCCCCTGGTGATGACCTCCGGCGAGCAGATCCAGACCCAGATCTTCTTCGACGCCGTGCGGGTGCCCAAGGCCCAGGTGATCGGCGATATCGACCACGGGTGGACGGTGGCCAAATATCTGCTGGAGTTCGAACGTGGTGGCGGCGCGGCCGCCCCGGCTCTGCAGGTGATGGCCGAGTCGATCGCCGCCGAGTCGGCCCGCCGGCCCGGACCGGCCGGCGGCGTGTTGCGCGACGACCCCGCGTTCGCGGCCAAACTCGCCGACGTCCGGATCCGCACCGAAGTCCTGGAGATTCTGGAATACCGGGTGCTGGCCACGGTCGAGGCGGGCGGAAACCCCGGCGCGGCATCGTCGATGCTGAAAATCCTGTCCACCGAACTCAGCCAGGCGATCACCGAACTGGCGATGGAGGCCGCCGGGTCCCGGGGGCGGGTGTACCAGCCGCACGCCACCCGCCCGGGCGGACCGATCGCCGACTACCTGCCACCGCCGGACGGCTACCTCAGCGGGGATCCCTGGCAGGCGGTCGCGCCGCTGCGCTACCTCAATGACCGGGCGGGCTCGATCTACGCCGGCAGCAACGAGATTCAGCGCAACATCCTGGCCAAAGCCACCCTGGGGCTGTGAGATGGATTTCCGCCTGAACCCCGAGCAGCAGTTGCTGCGTGACGGGCTGGCCAGATTCCTCGCCGAGCGCTACCACCTCGCGGCGAGCCGGTCCGCCGCCAGAACCGGTGCGGGTTGGCAGCCGCCCATCTGGCACGCCCTGGCCGACGAACTCGGTGTTCTGGGCGCCACCCTGCCGGAGTGGGCCGGCGGAACCGGGGGCGGGCCGGTGGAGTTGATGGTGATCTCCGAGGAACTCGGCCGGGCGCTGGTGATCGAGCCGTTCGTCGAGACCGTCGCGGTGGCCGGCGGACTGCTGGCGCGCGCGGGCGGGCCGGAGGCGACGGCGGTGCTCGAGCGGATCTGCGCCGGGTCCGCGGTGGTGGCGGTCGCCGTCGACGACGACGGCGAACCCGCCCACGCGGTCCGAGACGGCCAGCGTTGGGCGCTCCACGGGACCAAAGCCGTCGTCACCGCCGCCCCCCTGGCCACCCACCTGCTGATCACCGCCCGGGCCTCCGATGGTCTGGGCTTGTTCCTCACCGGGTTCGACGCCGCCGCGCCACCGCCGGGCGCCCGGGTGCACGCCTACCGGACCATCGACGATCGCCGGGCCGCCGACCTCGTCCTCGACGGACTGAGCCTGCCGCCCGCCGCGCTGATCGACGCCGACGCCGAGGCCTCGGTGCGGCAGGCCCTCGACGAGGGAGCAGCCGCGGTGTGCGCCGAGGCGGTCGGGGCGATGCGCCGGGTGCTCACCGACACCGTCGACTACTGCCGGCAGCGCCAGCAGTTCGGTCAGCCGATTTCGAACTTCCAGGTCCTGGCCCACCGGATGGTGGACATGTACTGCGAACTCGAGCAGGCGGTCGCGGCGGTCTTCCTCGCGATGCTCCACCTCGCGGCCGATCCACCGACCCGGGCCCGTGCGGTGTCGGCGGCCAAGGTCACCGTGGGCCGGGCGGCCCGTTTCGTCGGCCAGAACGCGGTGCAACTGCACGGCGGTATGGGCATGACCGAGGAACTCGCGGTCGGCCATTACTTCAAGCGGCTCACCGCGGTTCAGTACGAGTTCGGCTCATCCGACTTCCACCGTGCCCGCTACGACCGGCTGACTCGGGGGAACAGCGGCGAGGGGCTGTGACGTTGGAGTCATCAGAGTGTCAGAAGAGGAGGTCCGCCATGCTCGCCAAGATCGCTGGAGCGCTCGGGCAGGTTGCCGGTCAGGTCACCGAGGCCGGCGGCACCATCGTGGGAATCCGGCATGGGACCGAGGAGCCCCCGTTCACGGTGTCGCGCCGGGTCGGTGAGGTCGAGATCCGCAACTACGGACCGCGGATGGCCGCGGAGACCACCATCGACGCCGACGAGGAGGCAGCCCGCAACGAGGGTTTCCGCCGGTTGGCCCGCTACATCTTCGGCGGCAACACCGGGAGCACCAAGATCGCCATGACCGCCCCGGTGGCCCAGCAGCGCGGCGAGAAGATCGCGATGACGGCGCCGGTGGCCGCCCAGCGCGACGCCGGAGGCGGTTGGATGATCCGGTTCTTCATGCCCGTCGAACACACCCTGGAGACCCTCCCCACCCCCAACGACGAGCGGGTCCGGCTGGTGGAGGTGCCCCCCGAGACCGTCGCGGTACTGCGGTTCTCCGGAGTCGCCAGCCCCAAGGCGGTGGCGACTCGCACCGAAGAACTGCTCGCCGACCTGCGCGCCGCGGGTATCGAACCCGACGGAGATCCGGTGACCTGGTTCTACGACCCCCCGTGGACGATCCCGTTCCGCCGCCGCAACGAGGTCGCCGTCACCGTCGACGGTTCAGCAGCGGCCGGGTAGCCGGTTCAGGGAGCGTCGGAACCCTCGGCGCCCGGGATCTCGCCGCTCGGGATCTCGGGGACCTGCGGGGCCTCGGCCGTGGCGGGGTCTACCGCCGCCGGACCGGTGACCGCCGGGTCCGACAGCGGGACGGTCGGCTCCGAACCGGGTTCGGCCATCGGCGGCGCCGCTGACGGGCCGAGTTGGCCGCGCGGGGTGGTCTGCACCCCCGGCGGGGCCTTGGCATCCAGCGAACGCTGGGTGAACAGCAGCAGTGCGTCGGTCATCGTGTAGTCCTGGGTGCGCACCGCGTGCCACAGATCCCGCAGGTAGCCGACTCGGCCCCCGTCGGTGGGCTCTTCGGCCGAGGTCCCTGGGGGCGGGCTGTCCGGGCTCGGAAGGTGGGCGACCCCGTCCTCGGGCAGGATCTCCTGCGCCGCGGCAGCCAGCGCATCGCCATCGGTGGTTCCCACCTCCGGAGACAGCGCGTCAGCGGCGGCCGGGCCGATCTCGGTGGACGCTTCCGGCCCCTCGGGGGTCGCCGCGGAATCCGCGACCAGCACGGTCGGGGCCGGCGGGTCGGCCGGTTCCTCGGTGTCGGCCGTCGCGGCCGGTGCGGCCAGCAGGGCGGCCGTGACTCCCAGCGCGGTCACACCCGCTCCGAACCGCCGCCGACCAGCGGCACTGGCCATCATCGCGATCACACCTCCACTAGCGCCCTCTCAAGGACCATCAAATCATGCACCGGATTCGTTACACCCGCCACTTCAGCCGACCCGGGCGGGTCGGCGGGAGCACAATGCGGGGATGCGATTACCGCTGGCCGTCACCCTCTGGGTGTGCGCTCTGGCCTCGGCGGCGACGGTGACCGCGGCCCCCGACCCCGGGGTGCCCCCGGTGGGCGATCAGGCCCGCGCCGCGGGACTGGTCGATGTTCGCAGCGTCGTTCCCGACGCCGTCATCGACCTGCGCTACGCCACCGCCGACAACTTCGTCGGTGCCCCGCTGTACCCGCCCGACGCGCGGTGCCTGGTGCACGAGTCGTTGGCCCCCGGCCTGGCGACAGCCGCAGCCGTCCTGCGCGAGCAGGGTTTCACGCTGGTCTTCTGGGATTGCTACCGCCCGCACGAGGTGCAGGTCCGGATGTTCGAAACGGTTCCCGACCCGGCCTGGGTGGCCCGGCCGGGCCCCTCCGCCCGCAGCCACGAATCGGGCCGTTCGGTGGATGTGACCCTGGCCGCGGGCGGTCGCCGGGTCGACATGGGGACCGGATTCGACGACTTCTCCCCGCGGGCCCTGGCCTACGCCACCGATGGCGTCACCGCGGCACAGCAAGCCAACCGGGCACGGTTGCGGACGGCGATGGCGGAGGGCGGACTTACGGTCTACGCCGGGGAGTGGTGGCATTTCGACGGCCCCGGCGCCGACGTCCCGCGGCCGATCCTCGACGTTCCGGTTAACTGACGGCGCAGGGCATATAGTCACCTATCCGGTGACTATGGACCCGGATCGGCCATCGTGGCAAACCCGGCGCGGTACCGTGATCGCACGGAGGATCGGGGTCGGGGAGATGGGGGTCGTGGTGCCTGACCTACTGCGGGGATTGACGCGAACCATTGTCGTCCTGCTTCTCGCTCTGGCCGGGTCCGCGCTGACGACCGTCCCGGCCGCGGTGTCGTCGATGACGACCCGACTCGCCCTGACCGCCACCGCGCTGTACATGGGCGGCACCGGCCATCCGCTCACCATCCCGGGACCCGACCCGCCCTCCTATATCGACCGCTATGTGACCTGGGCCTACGACACCTATGTCGGCCCCTCACAACTGTGCGGTCCGACCTGTGTCGCGACCGCGGTGTACACCCCCGCCGAATTCTGGCCGGACACCGGACTGGACTCGATGACCTTCGACGAATCGGTCGCCGTCGGCCTGGCCAACCTCGATAACTGCCTGCGGGCCCAATCCTGCACGGTGACCGATCCGCCCTATACGTCGACGACCACGCGGACCGTCAGCGACACCGACTTCACCGTTTTCAGCTACTCCGACAGCGCGACGATCGCCAGCATCCAGAAAAGCAATCTCATCGCCCACCCGCCGTCCGGGACCGTCAGTTTCGTGCTGGTCTCCAGCGGCAACCGGCCCAACGGCGGGATCCTCGAGCGTTTCGTCGGGGTGCGTCTGCCGATCCTCGGGGTCACATTCGGCGGCGCGACGGTGACGAACTCGCCGCAACCGACTCCACTGAGCACGGTCGATGCCGCCTACCAGTACGACGTCATCGCCGACTTCCCGACCAACCCGCTGAACCTGCTCGCGCTGGTCAACTCGCTGATCGGTTCCGCCTACGACCACCCGGAATTCGGCACCGGCACACCGACATTGCAGGGCCAGTACCAGGATTCGACGTACTACATGTTCACCGCCGACACACTTCCGCTGGTTCGGCCGCTCGAGGTGATCCCCGTCCTCGGCCCGCTGCTCGCCACGGTCCTCGATCCCCCGTTGCGCGTTCTGGTCGAGACCGCCTACGACCGCACCATCAACCCCGGCGCCCCCACCCCGGCGAAGTATCTGTACTTTCCGAACCCGATCGCGGCGGCGGCCAACTTCGTGATCGCACTCCCGACCGGCTGGGACAACGGGATCGCCTACCTAACCCAGGACCCGTCCAACCGGCCCTTCGGCACCACCCCGCCGGGCCCCTACGGCGTGGGCGGACCGCCGGTCTACGCCGGTGCGGTGGATCCCTACGGACCGCCCACCCCGCTGGCCTGGCCGCCGCCGGCGGCGCTGCAGGTCACGGCCCCCGGCGATCCCGAAGTCGACCCGTCCCCGCGGCCCCGCCGTGGCGCGATCAGGCCCGCCCCGGCCGCCTCAACGGCCCCCGGGCAGACCCGGCGCCGGACTCAGGCGGTGGCCGCACCGGAGGCCGCCGATGGCCCCAGTGCCCGGTCGGCGGTGCCGAACCGCAGCGCGGGATCCTCCACTGGGCCCTTGCGCAGCCGTTCGTGGTCGGACCAGTAGTCCATCAGCACCGCCCAGGGTCCGCTGGTGCCCTGTTGCGGGAAGCGGTCCAGCGAACGCAGGACGTAGCCGGCTGAGAAGTCCAGCAGCGGCCGTCGCTCGATACCCGGGTCGTCGGCCACCGGTTCGACGGTGGTGTAGCCGTGGGTGTCCATGTAGGACAGCATCCGGCAGAGATGGTCGCAGACCAGATCCACCTTGAGTGTCCACGACGAGTTGGTGTAGCCGATCGCGAAGGCGAAATTGGGGATTCCCGAGAGCATCATGCCCTTATAGGCCAGACACGCGGGCAGATCGACCGATGAGCCGTCGACGGACAACTCGATCCCGCCGAACGCGAGGAGGTTCAGCCCGGTGGCGGTGACGATGATGTCGGCGGGCAGTTCGCGGCCGGACTCCAGCAGGATTCCGGTCCGGGTGAATCTCACGATGGTGTCGGTGACCACCGAGGCCTTGCCCTTGGAGATCGCCCGGAAGAGGTCGGCGTCGGGAACGGCGCACAGCCGCTGGTCCCACGGGTTGTACTTCGGGTTGAAGTGGACGTCGACGTCGAATCCCTCAGGCAGCGACCTGACGTTGAAACCGCGGATCATGCGCCGGGCCAGCTTCGGGTTGCGCTGGCAGAGGTTGTAGATGAACCGGCCCTTACCGATGTTCAACCGACGGGTCAGCGCATAGGCGAACTTGTCGGGCAAGACCTTTCGCAGCCCGTTGGCGATGGGATCCTTACGCGGCAGCGGCATCACGTAGGACGGTGAACGCTGCAGCATGGTGATGTGACCGGTCGTGCCGGCCATCGCCGGGATCAACGTCACCGCGGTGGCGCCGCTGCCGATGACTACCACGTTCTTGCCCGCGTAGTCCAGATCCTCGGGCCAGTTCTGCGGGTGCACGACGACACCCTCGAAGTCCTCCTGACCTTCGAAGTGTGGAGCGAACCCCCCCGCGTAGTCGTAGTAGCCGGCCGCGGAGAACAGGAAGTCGGCGGTGACCTCCCACTGCCGGCCGTCCCGCTCGAGGGTCACCGTCCACCGCGCGTTCCGATGGGAGAAATCGGCGCGTAACACCTTGTGGTGCAGGTAGATCCGCTGGGCCAGGCCGTCCTCCTCGACCGCTTCGTGCAGGTAGTCGAGGATCTCGTGGGCGTCGGCAATCGCGTTGTCCGACGTCCATGGTTTGAACTCGTAGCCGAAGGTGTGCAGGTCGGAGTCCGACCGGATGCCCGGGTAGCGGAACAGGTCCCAGGTGCCGCCGATCGCGTCACGGCCGTCGACGATGGCGAAGGTCTTGCCGGGCAGCTTGCTGACCAGGTAGTGCCCCAGGCCGATCCCGGAGATTCCGGCCCCGACGATGAGGACGTCGACATGGCCGGCCAGCGGTTCGGTCGGGCGCGCCTGGTTCAGTGTGGTGACGGACATGGGACCCTCTCGCCGGCGGGACGTCAAACAGTAACAATGTTATATTTCTACCGGCTGCTGTCAACGAGCGCCAGGCACCAAGCCGTCGCACGATGTCGCCGTCGCACGATGTCGCCGTCGCACGATGTCGCCGTCGCACGATGTCGAGGAGGGACCGCCGATGACCGTCGCACCCGTGTCACGCCGCGCACCGGTCCAGGCGCGCAGCCGGCAGACGGTCAACCGCATCCTCGACGCCGCGGCCGCCATCGCCGACGAGCAGGGCGTCGACGCGGCCACCACCCGGGCCATCGCCGACCGCGCCGGGGTGTCCTACCCGTCGCTGTACCGGTTCTTCGCCGACCGCGACGCGATCCTCGAGGAACTTCTCGAACGGCACACCGCCGAGCTCGACGCCCGCTGTGTGGAAGCCGAGCAGACCTGGGAGATCGGCTCGGTGGCCGAACTTCTCGATCTCCAACTGGAACTCCACGTCGCCTACTACCGCCGCCACCCCGGTTCGGCGCGGCTGTGGATGGGCGGGCGCACCTCGCCGACCGTCACCCGCCACGTCCGGGCCCGTATGCGCGACCTCGCCGGCCGGATGCACGCGATGCTGGTGTCGGCCGGCCTGATCCCCGCCGACACCGACCCGATGGCCCTACTGGTGGCCGTCGAGATGGCCGACCGCGTGCTGGAGTTGTCGTTCCGCGACAACACCGACTTCGACCCGCGGATCCTCGACATGGGCCGCCGGGCGCTCATCGCTTTTGGTCGGGATCTTTCCGCAGCCCCTTCCCTGCCCTAGCCCGGCTTCTGGCCGCGAGGCCCTTGGCGGGATGCCTGCCCGCACTGCCCCAGGTGATCTGCATCAACTCCGCGCTCGGCGTCGCCTCCAGCATCCGGGCGAAGGCGTGGGCGAAACCGTCGATGATCATCTCGTGGTCGGGGACGAGGTGGGTGTCGCAGGCGATTCCGACGGTCACCTCGCCGTCGTAGCTGTAGATGGTGAAGCTCATCGGCTGGTCACCGGATATCGGCGCCCAGCCGACCATGCCCTCCACCCGGCTGCCGGCCAGGTACACCGGCATGGGCGGGCCGGGGACGTTGGTCAGCGTGCCGATGGTGCGGTTGGCGAACAGGTCCACCGAGGCCTCGTAAAGGCTGCGGCTGAATCCGGCGATGGTCTCCTGGAACCGGAACGCCACCGCCGCCTCGTGGCCGTGCTTGATCCGGTCCATCCGCCGCTTGGCCGCCGCCAGCACCTTGAGGGCGTCGGGTTCATCGGTGGGCAGTTCCAGCTGGACCAGCGCGAATTCGTTGCCCAGCGTCTCGGGCAGGGTCAGATCCAGCGGCTTGAGGTTGACCGGCACCATGAAGGTGACCGAGGAGCAGCGCGCTCCGTGGACCTTCAGGTAGTCCTGCAAAGTCCCGGCCACACAGGCGGCCAGCACATCGTTGACGGTGCAGTTGTTGGCCGCGGCCACCGCTTTGACCGCCGCCAGTGAGATCGGCTCCGACCAGGCGACGCTCTTCTCCCCGCCGGCACTCCCGGTCCAGATCGTGGCGTCGTTGCGGGTCCCCAACAGCAATTTCCGCAGTGTGTCGACGTCACCGGGCGCCGCCGAGGTGATGTCGATCAGTGACCCTCCCCCGGGCAGCGCCGCGCGCAGCGAGTTGGCGATCCCCTCACCCGCGGCCTGCGCGGCGGTGAGCAGGGTGTCGCCGGCCCCCAGCGGGTTGCGCAGGGCGAGCCTGCCCAGCCGGCCGGCCTGGGCGCGCACCCCGGAGGTGTCGGCCAGCCCTCCGACCGCGCCGGCGAACCGGGACATCGCCGAACCCGCCCGCCGCGCCGCATCGCCGGCGCTGGCACGCACCCGCCGGCCCAGCGGCTGTCCGGGCGGATGGGGGTGAGCCGAGTGCTGGGAGACGGCGGGTGCCAGGATGGCGCCGCCGTGCGGGGTGGCGTCGAACAGGCTCATCGACAACTGCACCATCCGCATGCCGTCGGCGATCGCATGATGGCTGCGCAGGATCATCGCGCTGCCCTCTCCGTAGCGCTTGACCCAGATCGCCTGCCAGAGGGGGTGTTTGCGGTCCAGCATCTCGGTGCGGTGGGCCGCCACCAGTTCCTGCAGTGCGCGGGGCTCGTCGGGCTCGTGCAGCGAGACCAGGGCGACGTGGTTGTCGAAGTCGAAATCGGGGTCCGGTTCCCACCACCACGACCCGTCCTCGTCCTGGACCACACGGCTGCGGAATACCGGGTAACGGTCCAGCAGCCGTTCGGTGATCACGGCCCTGACCTCGGCGAAGTCAAGTGGCTCGGCGGTCCAGATCACCGAGTCGACCACCATCAGGTTGTTGGGGCGGTCCATCTCCAGCCAGAGCGCGTCCTGCACGCCCAGCTTCTGTCGCTGTTCTGTCGCCATGGACCCATTGTCGGTGATGGGCTCGCCGCCCATGCGCCCAGCGGCGATAATCGCCGATACGACGGAAGGGCGAACGGATGCCAGGGCGGTGCGCATGGTCATGGGCGACGGCCATTGCCGCCGTGGCCGTCGCGGCCGCAGTGCCGGCCGGCTGCGCGCAGCCGCCCCCGCCCCCGCGGCAGCCGGTGGTCATCGACGGGCCTTACGCGGCTCTGCTTGACGCCTCTGCCGACCTCGGCCCCTCCCGCGACGAGCACGTCCAGATCACCGCCGCCCTGCACGACTCGGCGAAGCCCGGCACCCTGATGGAGTGGGCCCGGCAGCGAGCGCTGTCGGTGCGCTGGCGCCCCGGACAGAGCTGGGCCGTCGTGGAGGGCAGCGCCGGTGCGGTCGCCGCGGCCTTCGGCGTCACAGTCCACGACTACCGCGGCAGGCGTGGTCAGGTGTTCTACGCCTCCCCCGAACAGCCCGCCGTCCCGGCTGGGCTGGACACCGAGATCGCCGAACTCGGCAGAATCCTGGGCTATACCCCGCACCGGGAGTCCATGCCGTTCATCGCCCCGCGGGATGTTCCGGACCGGGGCTTGTCTCCGCAGGCGCTGCTGCGTACCTATAACGCCGCTCCGCTGGTCGAACAGGGCTACACCGGGAAGGGCGTCACCGTGCTGGTGTTCGCCTTCGACGGGGTCGACCAGTCCGATCTGGATACCTTCGCCGACGAGTTCGGCCTGCCGCGGTTCACCCCGGAACTGATCGGGCCGATGCCCGAGCGGCGCAGCGGGGAGGCCACGATGGACCTCCAGGCCGTGCACGCGGTGGCGCCGGACGCGACCAAGGTTCTGGTCAACGCCCTGCCCACGGTCAGCGGCGACGGGGCCTACGAGAAGATCGGCGCGATGATGGCCGACGCCGACCGGCGCTATCCGGGCGCGGTCTGGACCTTCTCGATCGGCTGGGGTTGCGACAAGCTCATCACCGCCGCGGACCTCGCGCCGGCCCGGGAGGCGCTGGCCGCCGCGCACCGCAACGGCACCACCGCCTTCAACGCCAGCGGGGACCTTGCCGGACTGGAGTGCAAGGGCGGGCAGGACTGGTCGGCCCCGCCGGGCCCGGACGATATCGGGCTGGATTCGGTGGCGTCGCTGCCGGAGATGACCGACGTGGGCGGAACCACGCTGTCCACCGACGCCGAGGGCAACTGGCTCTCCGAACAGTCCTGGTTCGACGCGCCGCTGTCCCAGGGCACCGGCGGCGGGGTGTCGGCCCTGTTCGATCGGCCGCCCTGGCAGTCGGGGCTGGACCTCGCGGCGCCGCCGGTGCGGCTGACCCCCGACGTCGCCGCACTGGCCGATCCGTTCACCGGAATGCGCATCGTGTATCAGGGCAAGCCGGCGGTGGGTGGCGGCACCTCGCTGTCCGCCCCGATCTGGGCGGGCTTCGCCGCCATCATCAACCAGTACCTCGCCGACAACGGCGGCGGCCCGATCGGCGACCTGAACCCGCTGCTCTACGAGATGGCCCAGGGCGCCCGGCTACCGGCCTTCCGCGATATCACGCTGGGCGGCAACGCCGTTGACAACGCCGGACCCGGCTATGACCTGACCACCGGGCTCGGCAGTCCCAATGTGGAGAACCTGGCGCAGAACCTGCTGGCGCTGCAGCGCGGCACCGGCCGATGAGGATGCCGGTGATGAACTGCCCGGTCTGCTCCGCAGAGGTGCCCGGCGGCGTTTTCTGCGGTAGTTGCGGAGCGCACCTGGCCCCGCAGCCGGGTGACGGTCCGGCGTGGCTGCGGCCGCGGGTGTTCTGCGCGGCGCCGCAGGAACATGTGCTCCGTCCGGCGATCACCAGTTCGCTGTTCCCGCATCTGTCGCAGATCTCGCGGGCTCCCTTCGCGGTCGGACTGGTGCTGATCGTCGTGGCCATGGCGGTGGCCGTCCAACTTCGATTGCCCGCCGCGATGATCGCCTTCGCCACCCTCGGCCTTCCGCTGCTGTACCTGGTCTACCGCTTCCAGACCGGGGTCTACCACGAGGTGCCGATGGCCACGCTGCTGCTGACCGTCGGAATGGGTGTGCTCGCCGGAGTCGGGTTCGTCCTCATCACCGACGATCTGGTGATCCGCGCAACCGGGTCGCCGTTCGAGTCGGGGTTGGCCGGCAGCCGGGTGCTGCGCGACGGGCTGGGGGTGGCCGAGGGCGGCGTGCTCGCCATGATCGCTCCCATCGTGATCGTCCGCCTGATCCGGCCCGGGCGGCTGGAATGCCTGCAGGGCTTCGTGATCGGCGGTATCGGCGCGCTCAGCTTCACCGCGGCGGCGACCTTCACCCGGCTCGTGCCGCAGCTGACCGCCGGACCGGTCAGTTCCGGAAAGCCGGTGCAGTGGCTGGTGGTCGAAAGCGCGATCCGGGGCCTGACCGTCCCGATCACCGCGTTGTGCGCGGGCGGCCTGGTCGGGGCCGCGCTGTGGTTCACCCGACCGGCCGACGGGATCCGGCTCACGCGCGGAGCGGTGCTCGGACTGCTGGCGATCTTCAGCGCACTGGTTCTGGGCAACTACGGCATCGTCGGGGCCATCGACGTGGCGGACCTGCCGCAGTTGCAGATCCTGGCCTGGCACGTCGCGATGGCCCTGGTGGCGGTGCTCTCCCTCCGCGCGGGCCTGCAGGTGGCGTTGCTGCACGAAGCCAGCGAACCGGCCAGCTACGCCCCCGAGGTGTGCCTGCACTGCCGCAACGTGGTCCCCGACATGGCATTCTGTCCGTCCTGCGGGGCCTCGGCGCACACCACCTCGCGCGCGTTGCGCACCCGTCAGCAGCAGGTGACACCGCTGTCCGAGGACGAACCGGGGGCACCCGGCCGGGTGTGGCCGGGCTATTCGGTCCCGGCCGAGCGCTACACGTCCGCGCCGTTGACCCGCACCCCCATGGTGCGTGTGCTGGGGGTATGGCTGGCCTGCAACGTCGGCGTCGCTGCGGGCCTGGTCGGCTTGTCGGCGGCCGTCTCCACACCGGAGGTGCGGTTCAACTGCCCGCCCGACTGCGGGCACCCGCCGTCCGGGGATCCGGTGACCACGAACCCGCGGTTCACCGCGGCCGACGGCGGTTTCACGGTCGCCTACCCCGCTCCGGGGTCTGCCTATGAGATCACTCTGGCCGACGATGGGGTAACTGCCCGCTACATCGGCGGCGACGGCGGCGTCCTTCGGCTGTGGAGCCTTCCGGCCGAGGGCCGCTCGGCAAGAGAGGTCGTCACCGAGGTGCTGGCCCGCAGCTACCGCAACGCCCGTCGGTCCTACGAGATCCCCAACGCGATGGTGGGCTACCAGCCCGGCTACGGAGTCGTCGCCGACCTGTGGCCGCAGGACGCCGACGCGCGGTACACCCACCTGCGGGTGGTGCTGTTAGCCGCGGTGAAGAACGATCTGGCGCTGATCGCCGGGGCGATCGGCCCCTACCGGCAGTTCAGTCCCACCGTCGGCCCGGGCCGGCCGTCGGGGGCGAACCTCGAACTGGCCATGGACATGGGCCACTACGTCAACAGTTTCTCCTGGCGCGGCGACCCGCCGCGTTAGTCGAACTCGAAGTGCTGGTAGTCGACCGGGGTTCGCCAGGCCCCGCCCCAACTCCAGCCGCGGTCGGTGAACACCCGTACCGCCGGTGAGTCGGCGCGCAGGATGCCCGGATCGTCGCGCCGGCGGTCCAGGTAGTCGCCCGCGGTCGCCGGCTCGAGATTGCCGGCGGCGTCGATGTAGGGGTTGATCAACGGGTTGAGGTCTACCGCGCGGCCGTAGGCGTGCCGAGACCAGCCGGTGCCGCCGGGCAACGGACGGCAGTTGAACGCCGAGGTGTTGTTGTCCCGCATGGACAACTCGTCCTCAGCGCCCGGGTAGACCTCGACGGTCTGCATCCGCTCGATCGGGTAGCGCAGTTCGAGCAGCTCGGCGAAGACCGCCGCCACCTCCTCGGTCAGGTCGCGGTGAACCACCAGTGATCCGCGGTGCATCCGGCCGTCGAAACCCAGGAAATCCAATTCGACCCGGCGTAGATCCTCGGGCGTCACCGGGCAGTCGGGCCGCCAGGTCCGGCCCAGGTCGGCTTCCGACACCGCAGACACCTGTGGTCCGACGGGCCGTTGCTGGGCCGGCGCCGCGGAGGAAACCGCCGGCGGGGCCTGAGTTTCGGGCGCCGCCGGGAGCCCGGAAGCCTGTGGCTGCGCGCAGGCGCCGATCACAGCCGCGCACAGCGCGACGAGCAACGGTGCGGCACCTGCCATACCGCCGATCACACCACAGCGTGGCCGCGGATCAGGCCGCGGCGGACGGGCGTGTCCTGGAGGACCGAGAGGCCGACGCGGCGGGGGACTTCGGGGCGGCGGCAGCGCGCATGGCCGGGGACCGGCCCGGCCGTCCCGCACCGGCCGAATGCGACTGCCGAGCGGACTGCGCAAGGCTCACGTCGTCGACCGCGGGATCGTCGTGACGGGCGTAGCCGGCGTCGACGATCGGTTTCAGCGAGGCCTCCAGCCCCGCCACGAATGGCTCCGGGACACCGATATCGCGCAGCGGCTGCACCAGTGGCAGCCGCTCGGTCGGGATCAGATAGCTGGTGGTCTGACCGCCGAGTGAGTTGGTGGCGACGCTGACGTTCCGCGCCGGCAGGTCCGAGATGTCCAGCCCCCCGGGGATCATCTCGTATCCCCCGTGTACGTAGGCGGTCCCGATCAGGGCGTTGGCCAGGCTGATCAGATTCCAGGGCCGGTCAGGAAAGTCAGACCAGCCGTCGTACTCGCCGGTGACAAGCACGGTGTCGTAGGGGGTTTCGGGTACCAGCACCGGACTCAAGCCGAGAACGGGAACGCGGAACGGCAGCGAACGCATGATGCCGCCGGGCCCGGTCGGGTCGCCGATGGTCAGGAAGGTCAGATCGTCCGGCGCCGGGCGCTGGTCGGCCGGACGGGACATCAGCACCAGCTTGCCGTAGGTCAGCGCGATCGCCCCTTGGCTGTAACCGGCGAGGATCAGCGGACCCTCGGCGGTGTCGATGGCGGCGAGGACAGCCTCGGCGGCCACCGCGACGGACCGGTCCATGCCGAGGATCGCCGCGGGGTAGTCGATCTGGTTGACCTCGACGTCGGCGAAGTACCCGGGCAGCAGATCCTCCGGGTGGGGCGGGGGATGGAAGACTTCGGTCCCGCTCACGGTGTAGGCCGTGTGGGCGGTGGCGCCGTGGGCGGTCACCGCGGTGCCGAGCAAAGCGGCCACCGCGACGGCGCCCGCGAGCCAACCCGCTCTCAGCTGCGCCATGAGTGAAGGCTACTCCCGATTCGGCGCCAGCAGGCAAAATCGAGCCTGCGATCCCGGCGGTAGCATGGGCGGCACCGTGAAGTTCAACCTCCCCCACCTGGCCTGCGCGGCGATCGCCGTCACGGCGATGAGCGTTGTCGGCCCGGCGCCGCTGGGCGGCGCCCTGCCCGGGGACCAGATCGTCCTCACGGTGACTTCTTCTGGCGGCATGCTGCCGGCGGCAGCGGCCGCGATGCAGTCCCCCTCGATCGCCGCCTACGGCGACGGCCGGCTGCTGACAGCAGTGGAAAACGCCGCCCTGCAACTTGTTCCGGCGCGCTACGAGTTGGCCCGGGTTGACGCGGCGACGGTCGCCGCCTACGTCGCGGGCGCGCTCCGAAGCGGGCTGCTGGACGGTTCGACGGACTTCGGCACACCCCGGGTGACCGATGTGGCCACCACGACGGTGAGGGTCGACGACGGCTCGGGACCGGCCCAGGCGGTGGTCTACGCCCTCGACGAGCGTTTCGAAGGCGGACTGACCGAGGCCCAGCGCGACGCACGAAACCGGTTGCGCGCCCTGATCGGGCAGGCCCGTGATCTGGCGGCCGGCGCCGCCGCAGCCCCCTACACCCCGGATCGGGTGGTCGTCTACGAGCCGCGGGCCCGCGCATCCGGGGAGCCGGCGGGCGCGGTCTGGCCTGGCCCGGAGCCGGAGAGTTTTCTGGTGCCGACACGAGCCCGGCGCTCCACGGCCTGCGGACCACTCGTCGGCGCACCGGCGCGTGCGGCATACCTTGCCGCACTGGACAATCCCGGCGCCCGGTGGCTGGTGGACGGGGCCACCCGGGTGCTGGCGGTCAACCCGCTGCCGTTGGACGGGGACTGCCCTTAGCGGTCCTCACCACCGGTCGGTCCGCAACGGTCAGTCCCGGCGGGAGGCCCCCGACGGGGTGCTGCTGCCCTTGCTGCTGTCCCGGGAGTTGGCCACAAACTCCTGCTCGGGGCGTCCGGTGGTGCCGTAGCGCAGCCCTACCTTGACATCACCGCTGGTGGCCAGGGCGGCGAGGTAGCGCTGGGCGGTGGCACGCGAGACCCCGATCCCGGCCGCGACCTCGGCGGCCGACATCGGGGCAGCGGCCTCAGCGAGCGCCTGCAGGACCCGGTCCCTGGTCGGCGAGGGGGCCACAGCGGGTGCGGACTCGCCGGCCGGCCGCGGGCGCAGCGCGGCCAGCGCGGCGTCGACCTCGCTCTGCCGCAGGCTCCCGCCTGCCAGGATCCGCCGGTAGCGGGCATACCCGGACAACCGTGCCGCAAGTTCGGTCGGCGCGAACGGCTTGACCAGATAGTTCAGCGCACCGGCGGCCATCGCGCCGCGAATGGTGTCGGCCTCGGTCGCGGCACTGAGCACGATGCTGTCACAACACAATTCGCGCATGAGGTCAATCCCGGACCCGTCCGGCAGATACACGTCGACCAGGACCAGGTCCACCGGGTCGGCTTTGCGGGCGGCGGCGATGGTCGTGGCGGTCGCGGTCACGGTGAAGCCGGGCAGCGCCCTGACGATGCCGGCGTGCATCTCGGCGACCCGGAAGTCGTCTTCGACGACCAGCACGGTCAAGTCGGTATCGCTCATAGCTCTGCCTCCGTCATCACGCCCGGCAGCCGGGCGATGAACTCCGCACCGGACAATTCCGCCCCGGGATTGCCGGGACTGGACAGCCGGATGTCGCCGCCCAGGCCGCGGGCGATCTGGCGGGACAGCGCCAGGCCGATACCGCGCCCACCGGGCAGGTCGGACTGCGGTTTGGTCGAGGTGCCCTCGATGAACACCTGGTCGACGAAATCCGACGCCACGCCATCACCGCTGTCGACGACGGTGATGTGCAGCGTCGAGCCGTCCTGCAGCAGCTCGACGTCCACCGTTTTGGTCGGGTTGTCGGTACCCCGCACGGCGTCGATGGCGTTGTCGAGCAGGTTGCCCAGCACGGTGGTGACGTCGACGGGCACCTTCAGCCAGCCCGGCGCCCAGGTGTTGGCCCCCAGCCGCAGCTTCGCCCCGGCCTCCCGCGCGACGGCCGCCTTGGCCGCCAGGAACGCCTGCAGGAAGGGGTCGCGGATGGTGTCGATGCCGGGCACCGCGGAGCCCAGCGGGCCGGAACCCAACAGCTCTTCGAGATAGCTGGACGCCTCGTCGGTGTGGCCGCTGTGCAGCAGCCCGTTGAGCAGGTGCAGGCGGTTGGCGAACTCGTGGCGCTGCGCACGCAGGACGGTGCTCATCAGCTTGACCGCGTCGAGCTGACGGGTCAGCAGTTCGACGTCGGTACGGTCCCTCGCCACCAGAACTGTTCCCAGCTCGCGCCCTTCCCGCGCCACCGGCCGGGCGGACACGACCAGGACGCGATCCCCGACGTTGGCCAGCGTCGGGGTGGGATCACAGGTCCGCAGAACCCTGAGCACCCGCGGCGTCAGGCCGATCTCGTCGATGGGGTGGCCGGTGGCCGATCCGATCTCCAGCAGTCGGCAGGCCTCGTCGTTGACGAACGTGGTGTTGCCCTCGGTGTCCGCGGCCAGCACCCCCTCGCCGATACCGTGCAGCACCGCCTCCTGGGTTCGCACCAGTTCGGTCATCTCCGGGGGCTGCAGATCCAGGGTCTGCTCGCGCCAGCGGCGGGCGAGCAGCACCGACAACACGACGCCGATCAGCAGCGCCGGCCCGGCGGTCATCGCCGAGAGGCGCTGCTCATTGCGCAGCAGGCCGTAGACCGAGGAGGTCGACATCCCGACGCTGACCTGGCCGACCACCCGATCGGAGCCCGGCGCGAACACCGGGACCTTCGCGCGGACCGACTCGCCCAGCGTGCCGGACTGCTCGACAACCTCCTCCTCACCGGTCAGCGCGGCGGTCGGCTCGGTACTGACCGGCTTGCCCAACTGGTCGGGGTTGGGGTGCGACAGCCGGATGCCCTGGTCGTCGGTGAACACCACGAACAGCACACCGGTCGCCTCCCGTACCTGGTTGGCAAGGACCTGCAGTGGGCCGTCGGCCAGGCTGGCCGGGGCGGGGAGTTCGACGTTGTCAGCGGTCACGTCGCCGCGCACCCGCGGGGCCGCGGCCAGCACCCGCGCTATGGCCAGCGAGCGGTTGCCGTACTCATCGATCAGCCGGTGGTGGTAGATCAGCGCCAGCAGGCCGTAGGCGATCCCCAGGGTGAGTGCCACCACGGCAAGCTGGAACAGCAGGATCTGCGTCGCGAGACGCAGGTCGATGCGATGCTTGCCGGCCACTCCGGCAGCTTAGCGGTCGACTAAGCAGAATGAGCAAAAGCCTGGTCGGAGGTGCCGTCGAACCATCCCTGGGTCACCTCCGCGGCGTCGGTGAACACGCCGCGCAGCACCCCGAGGTAGTGGTGCACCGAGTGGCGCGCCTCCGGGGTGTCCGGGAAGGACACGGTGACCGTCGTCTGGTCGATGTTGCGGGTGACCCACATGTTGACCCCGCCGTGCGAGAGGTCGTCGATGTAGAGCACCAGCCCGCTGGCGTTGGCGTCGGCCAAGGCCCGGAAGTCGAACAGCGACACCATCATCGACGGCCGGCTGGACCGCGGCGCCCCGAGCTCTTCCTCGGAGACCAGATCGAGCACCCGCTCGAACGGAACAGCCGACAAGTGCCGGTTGGCGTCGAAGGACTTCTGAGCCGCCCTCGCCAACTGTGCGAAGTCGGCGTTCTCGATCTCCATCGAGACCGGGAACAGGCTGGCGTACCAGCCGACGCTGAGCGACTGCAGGTCGCCCCGGCGACTGTCCGACGGGGTGAAGGTGTGGAAGCTCTCCGAGCCGGTCAGCTGGTGATCGGCCAGCGCGGCGCAGGCCATCACGCCACCACTGAACCGGGCGCCGGCCGCGCGGCAGGCGTTGTTGAACGCCTCGGTCTGCTGGGCATCGAGCAGTTCCATGGCGATGACCCGGCCGGTGGTGGTGGCAGAGGTGTCACCCAGCGCCAGCGGGAACCGGGGCGAATCACCGTCGGCCTCGCGGGCGAAGTCGGTCCAGTCCTTGACCGGCCTGGAATCCGCGGTCAACGCGTTGACGTGCAGACGCTGCCGAGCGCTGAAATCGCCGTAGCGCGCGGTCTGCGGCAACGGGTTGGGGACCTCGTGCACGAGCGCCTGATAGGTCAGGTTGATGTCGCGGTAGGTCAGCACACCCGAAGTGCCGTCGGAGTGCAGGTGGTCGATGTTGGCGTAGACCGTGAAGTGATCCGCCTTCTGAACGACGCCGAAGGTGAAGCAGTCCCACTCCAGGGTGCCCGGCGTGGCGGTCGCCGCATGCCGGCGGATCGCCTCGTCGTCCATGAAGCCCAGCGAAGTAGGAACGAACTCGATGCGCTCCGGGTCGTCGATGGTCCGGCGAACGATGGTCTCGCCATCGTCACCGGAGACCTCGAATGCGCTGTGGTAGGTGTCGTGGCGACGGATGTGGGCGTTGATGGCCTCGGTCATCGCGGCCACGTCACACCAGCCGTCGACCTCCCAGGCGGCCATGATCAGCCGCGGAACCTCGCGACCGGTCCGCTTGGCAAGGTGCGCGGTGCGCAGGTGCTGCGCCTGCTGGAAGCTCGGCGGCAGCGGATCGACCTCGGCCCGCGCCATGATCTGGCGACTGGCCGGCGACGCCGTCCACGTGGTGACGGGCCCACTCCCGGGCTGCCACGCACTGATGGAACTGATGGCGACCATGCCGCACTCTCCTTAACGTTGTGGTGATTACTTCGACGAAGGTAGGTGCGGCGTTACGGGGCTGTCGCGCTTGTGATCGCTACCCGCGAACTGCGCGATCTGCGCACTTTTGCGCATTCTGCTCGGAATGGGGCTCATCCCCAGGTTTGAGAGACGCTCCCGCCGTCAACCCCCTGAGGTAGTTGGGAGACGTTCTCTGATGGCACACATGCGGAAGCTCCCAGATACGGAACGCCGTCGCCGTGCCCAGGTACTCGAGTTCCCGATTCCGTTGTGCTGCAGAGCTATCTGCAGACTGTCTCAACGACGAGGCAAGCCGAGGCGGAAGGAGTACACGATCATGGCTAGTTCGTTCATCGTGGCCGGGTCAATCATCGCGGCGCTGGTTCTGCTGGTCGTCTTCATCAAGTTCACCCACGCCTAGCGCAGCGTGGGGAGGCAAAGCCCCCGGTCAACCTGGGAAAAGCACCAGGAACAGCGCGAGGCAGCCCCCGATGACGCCCAGGAGAAGCGCCGCCACACCGATGTTCCGCGACGCCGGCAAGGGCGCGGACGGCAGCAGCCAGCCGTGCAGAACCCGGGAGAGCTGCGGCAGAAAGACCATCATCACCAGGGCCATCGCGACGGCGTTCGTCAGCAGGACCGAAAGCGCGAACGGGAGGTCGAGAAACCGGTCGAGAAGGTGGTGGATGACGATCACCGTCGGGTACAGCGCCATCACCCCGGCGATGAGTTGTTTCCACTTCGGCGGCGCACCGGGGCCCGCTTTGGTGCTCAGACCGAAATTGAGCCAGTCGTTGTCGCCGATTCGGACCGCGGAGACCTCGGCGTTCCGGGTGTAGGGCTCGATCTCCCGGAGCAGTGCGGCCAACTCCGGCGAACGGACCCACCGCAGCGAGTCATCCTTGTTGGAGAACCGCACGATCTGCGTCCAGAAGTCCTGCTGGCCGGGGACGGCGGGCAGCTGCTCGGCCGAGACGAAACCCGGCACCTGGGTGAGCCGGCGCTGGACCCTTTCGCTCCACTGCTGGTAGTCGGCCACGCGGTTGGGGTCGACCCGGCGCGTTGTCACCAAGGCCACGCCCGGCGTTGCCGCGACTGGGGTTGACGACAACGGTTCACCTCATCTCGTCATCTCGCCATCTGGGCTTGCCGTGAACGACCGTCCCCGACTCTCGAACGCTAGTGCACCTCGCCAGACTCCCCCGGGTCGGGAGTACGGGAAACGCTGTTCTCGGAGGGGCGGGTCAGCAGGCACGTAGGCTTGGGCGGCACACGATGGAGGAGCATGAAAGGCATCATCTTCAATCTGCTCGAAGATGTGGTCGTCGATGCCTACGGGGAGCAGACCTGGGACGAGGCACTCGATCGAGCCGGGCTGGATGGCGTGTACACCTCGCTCGGGAACTACGACGACGCCGAGATCATCGAACTCTTCTCCGTCGTCGCATCGATGAGGTCGGTGTCCAGTGATGAGGTGCTCCGCTGGTTCGGGCAGCGGGCGATTCCCAAGATGGCCCAGCGCTGGCCCGGGTTTTTCGCCCCGCACCGCAGCACGCTGCCGTTCCTGCGCACTCTGAACAGTGTGATTCATCCGGAGGTGCACAAGCTCTACACCGGAACGGACTGCCCCTACTTCGATTTCATCTCCCAGGCGGAGGCTTCGATGGTTATCGGCTACCACTCCCCGCGCAGACTGTGCGGCCTGGCTCACGGCTTCATCCTGGGCGTCGGTGACCACTACGGCGAGACACTCAGCGTCGAGCACCTGGAATGTATGCACTTGGGCGCGGACCGCTGCCTGATGGCGGTTGTCGCGTCGTGACGGCTCATCCGGCCGGGAGCCGCCCGGAGGCAACGGATTCCCGGGAACTGCTCGAGGCGCTGACGGATGAGAACAAGCTCCTCAGCCGAAGGCTGCAGCGCGAGCGGCGAATCCGCCGTGAGGCCGAGGAGATCGCCGAAAAAGGCCTGCGCGACCTGTACCAGAGGCAGATGCGCCTGGAGACACTCTCCCGACTGGCCCAGCAGCTGTCTGCGGCGCTGACCCCGCGGGATATCGGCGCCGTGCTGTCCGAAGAGTTGCTGAACGCAGCGGGCGCGGACGCGTTGAGCCTCGGTCTGGTGAATGCCAACAGGCGCGACCTGGATTGGGTGACCACGTTAGGGTACTCCCGCGCGGCGCTCGATCACCTTGCCCGCGCGGTGTTGCTCAGCGACCGTACGGTCTCCACCGATGCTGTCCGGTCTGGCCAACCGATCGCCATAGGCACGAGCGCGGAGTACGCCGACACATACCCCGATGACGTTCACTGGTCCGGCCTCAACGGTGCCGAGTCGACGGTGGGTTGGCCGCTCGTAGCAGGTGGAGAGCCGTTCGGCGTTCTTCTGCTGGTGTGGACCGAAACCCAGCCGCTGGACACAGCACAGCGGGCCTTCATCTCCGCGGCGGCGACCATGGTCAGTCAGGCACTGGTGCGCGCCCGGATCTATTCCGATGAGCACGCCCGTGCCGCGGTCCTACAGGCCGCGGTACTGCCCAGCACCCCGGTGGAGACGCCCGGTTTGGAGGTCTGCGTCACCTACGAGCCTGCCGACGCGTCCCACGGTCTGGGCGGCGATTGGTACGACGTCATGCCGTTGCCCGGTAACCGGACCTACCTCGCCGTGGGTGACGTCGTCGGTCATGGGTTGTCGGCGGTGGAGGACATGGCTCAGCTACGCTCCGCCGGCCGCGCGCTGGCCCACCACGGTCTATCGCCCGCGCAGTTGCTGGCCCAACTCAACGGCTTCACCCGCGATGCCAGCAATGGGAAGTTCGCCACCGTCGCGGTGGCGATCTTCGACCGCGACGATGCTTGGCTGTCCTACAGCACCGCAGGTCACCCGCCGCCGCTGTTCCGACAGTCCAGTACCGGCACAGTGAGTCGCCTGTCCGCGGCTCACGGCCCGGTCCTGGGACCGGTGCCCGGAGCCGGCTACACCGAGAGCGGGCTGGCGGTCGGACCCGGCGACATCCTGATGCTCTACACCGACGGTCTGGTCGAACGCCACTCCGAGGACATCGACACCGGCATCGCCGAGGCCGAACGCATCCTCGCCGACTGGGACCCCGAGACCGGGGTGAGCCGGAACTGCGGACTGCTGGCGGAACTGCTGTCAACCCGGAACCGCGCCGATGATGTCTGCGTGGCCGTGGTGCGTTTCACCGGCTCGGGATGTTGACGGCGACACCGGTAAGCCGGGCGCAACCGCTAATCCGCTGGTCGGAAATACGGTTCCACCGTGCCGCTGAGCTTGATGACCATCGGATTGCCGCGACGGTCCTTGGCGGTGGGAACTTCGACGAGAACCCAGCCCTCCTCCACGTTGTACTCGTGGACGTTGGTCTTCTCGGCGCCGTTGAAGCGCACTCCCACGTCGCGGCGGAGGACCTCTTCGCTGTAGAAGGGGCTGCGCGGATCGACGGAGAGTTGATTCGGCGGAACGTCTGGAACTTGATCCTCGGGCATGGTGGCTTTCGTTGGGGTCCTGCGTCAGGTCTTGGTCAGATTCCCACAAAACCTACGCGACCCCGGTCGGTGGATCCCCCGGTCGAGTTTTTCGGCGATCCATACCTCGATCAGCGACTGACGAGTGGCGTCATCGTCGTCACACTGTCGCCAACCCGCCCAACCGGTTCCCGGCCAGCAAAAAACCCGAGGCCTCAGGCATCGGGTTTCTCTTTGTGGAGCTAAGGGGACTCGAACCCCTGACCCCCACACTGCC
>CAYURT010000018.1:7815-50745 GCA_964447215.1 uncultured Mycobacterium sp. | reverse complement strand
CCTCGTGGCCTACGCCACTCCGGGGCCTGATGTCGTGGCCTACGCCACTCCGGGGTCCGAGGTCTGCTCGGGGGCGGCCATCACGTCGTCGATCCGGTACTCGCGGGCTGCGGCGACCGCCACCGAGGGGTCGATCGCCCCGTCCCGGGCGAGTGCCTCGAGCACCGCGACCACCACCGACTCGGCGTCGGTGTTGAAGTAACGCCGGGCGGCCGGGCGGGTGTCGGAGAAACCGAACCCGTCGGTGCCCAGCGTGACGTAGGTGTTGGGCACCCAGGCGCGGATCTGTTCGGGGACCGCCCGCATCCAGTCGGTCACCGCCACCGCCGGCCCCGCGGTGGGTGCCAGGGCCTTGGTGACGTACGGCGTCGGTGCCGGCCGTTCCGGGTGGCGCAGGATCTCCTTCTCGACGGCCACTCCGTCGCGGGCCAGCTCGTTCCAGCTGGTCACCGACCACACATCGGCGGCCACGTCCCAGCGCTCGGCCAGCATCTCGGCGGCGCGCAACGCCTCCGGCATCGCCACGCCGGAGGCCAGGATCTGTGCGACGTTGGTGCGCTTGACGCTGGCGGCCTGGTACCGGTAGATGCCCCGCAGCAGGCCCTCGAGGTCGAGGTTCTCCGGCTCGGCGGGCTGGCGGTAGGGCTCGTTGTAGATGGTGATGTAGAAGAACACGTTCTCCGGGTCCGGCCCGTACATCCGGGACAGTCCACTCTCCACGATGTAGGCGATCTCGTAGGCGAAGGCCGGGTCGTAGGCGACCACCGCCGGGTTGGTCGATGCCAGCAGCAGCGAGTGGCCGTCGGCGTGCTGCAGGCCCTCGCCGGTCAGCGTGGTGCGCCCCGCGGTCGCGCCGAGCACGAAGCCCCGGGCCATCTGGTCGCCCGCCGCCCAGAAGCTGTCGCCGGTGCGCTGGAAACCGAACATCGAGTAGAAGATGTAGATCGGGATCATCGGTTCGTCGTGAGTCGCGTACGACGTGCCCACCGCGGCGAACGAGGCCGTCGAGCCGGCCTCGTTGATCCCCTCGTGCAGGATCTGCCCGGTCTCGCTCTCCTTGTAGGCCAGCATCAACTGCGCGTCGACGGCGGTGTAGAGCTGGCCGTTGCGGTTGTAGATCTTCAGGGTCGGAAACCACGAGTCCATACCGAAGGTGCGGGCCTCGTCGGGGATGATCGGCACGATGCGCCGGCCCACGCCGTTGGCCGCGGTGTCGCGCAGCAGCTCCTTGAAGACCCGGACGGTGGCCATGGTGGTGGCCACCTCCTGATGGCCCGAGCCCTCCTTGAGCGGCTGGTAGACGTCCCGGGGAGGCAGGGTCAACGGCCGGGTGGTGGTGCGTCGGGAGGGCACGAACCCGCCGAGGGCGGTCCGTCGCTCGAGCAGGTAGCGGATCTCCGGCGAGTCCGGGCCGGGATGGTAGTAGGGCGGCAGGTAGGGGTTCTGCTCCAGTTCGGCGTCGCTGACCGGGATCCGGATCTCGTCGCGGAAGTCCTTGAGGTCCTGCAGGGTCAGCTTCTTCATCTGGTGGGTGGCGTTGCGGCCCTCGAAGTGGGTGCCCAGCGTGTAGCCCTTGATCGTCTTGGCCAGGATCACCGTCGGCTGACCTTTGTGCTCCATCGCCGCGCGGTAGGCCGAGTAGACCTTGCGGTAGTCGTGGCCGCCGCGCTTGAGGTTCCAGATCTCGTCGTCGGACATCCCGGCCACCAGCGCCTTGGTGCGTGGGTCCCGGCCGAAGAAGTGCTCCCGGACGTAGGCGCCGTCGTTGGCCTTGTAGGTCTGGTAGTCGCCGTCGGGGGTGGTGTTCATCAAGTTCACCAGGGCGCCGTCCTTGTCCGCCTGCAGCAGCGCGTCCCACTCCCGGCCCCAAACCACCTTGATGACGTTCCAGCCCGCACCCCGGAAGAAGGATTCGAGCTCCTGGATGATCTTGCCGTTTCCGCGTACCGGCCCGTCGAGCCGCTGCAGGTTGCAGTTGATCACGAAGGTCAGGTTGTCCAGGGCCTCGTTGGCGGCCACCTGGATCAGCCCGCGCGACTCCGGCTCGTCCATCTCTCCGTCGCCGAGGAACGCCCAGACATGTTGCTCGGAGGTGTCCTTGATGCCGCGGTCGTGCAGGTAGTGATTGAACCGGGCCTGGAAGATCGCGTTCATCGGGCCCAGCCCCATGGACACGGTGGGGAACTCCCAGAAGTCCGGCATCAACCGGGGGTGCGGGTAGGACGGCAGCCCGCCGCCCGGGTGGCTGTGCTCCTGGCGGAAGCCGTCGAGCCGGTCCTCGGTCAGCCGGCCCTCCAGGAACGCCCGGGCGTAGATGCCCGGCGAGGCGTGCCCCTGGAAGAACACCTGGTCGCCGCCGCCCGGATGGGATTTGCCGCGGAAGAAGTGGTTGAACCCGACCTCGTAGAGCGAGGCCGAGGAGGCGTAGGTCGAGATGTGCCCCCCGACACCGACCCCCGGCCGCTGCGCCCGGTGCACCATGATCGCCGCATTCCACCGCATCCAGCGCCGGTAGCGGCGCTCCACCTCCTCGTCGCCGGGGAACCAGGGCTCCAGTTCGGTCGGGATGGTGTTGACGTAGTCGGTCGACGTCAGCGCCGGAATCGCCACCCGCTGCTCGCCGGCGCGCTCCAGCATTCGCAGCATCAGGTAGCGGGCCCGGGCCGGCCCGGAACGGGCCAGCAGGTCATCGAAGCTCTCCAGCCACTCCGAGGTCTCCTCGGGGTCGATGTCCGGCAGGTAGGACGCGACACCCTCCCTGATGACCCTGACCCGCTCGGACTCGCTGGGCCCCGCCGCGCTCTTCGGTTGATCCGTGCCGGTGGTCTGGGTCGTCAACTTCCGCTCCTGGGTGGCTGGGTCAAGGCGTGCGCTTCGGGTCCCATCGTGCCGCACTCACCGCGCCGGTGATGGGCAAAGCCGTGGCCAAAGTCGTGTTCTGGGCGGTCCATGGTGCGGGCGGACCCACGTCACCCGGTAACGTCTGCTCCGTGCGTAGGGCAAGCGCGCGCGCAGCGCGCACCGGGGGGCTGCTGGCCGGTGGCGTCGCGGCCGCCACGGCGGTGGCCGCGACGATGGGCGGCTGCACCAGCGTCACCGCCGGTGACCCCACGGTCAACGCCTCCGACGCCCCCGCCTATCGCTCGTCGATGGCCATGTCCTCATCCCAGGCCGCCGCCAGTTCCCGGGCGCGGGAATCCGAGCGGCAGGCCTCGATGACCGCCCAGGCCCTGCAGAACTCCTGCGACACCCTCTACGCCAGCAGCGACGAGGCCATCGACGCGGTGAACGCCTACGTCGACGCCTACAACGGCGAGGGCGGAGACCCGGCGGCCACCGAGGGTCCCGCGGTCGAGGCGCTGGCGCGCAGCGCCCAGGCGGTCGAGGAGAGCATCACCGACATCACCCCCGACGAGCTCGCGGAGGCCTTCGCGGGCTGGTCCGACGGGGCCTACGCGGCCGCGGACGCGATCAGCGGGCAGGCCTCAGCCGAGGAGTTCAACGCGATCATCGACGATCTCAACTTCTCCCGCTCACGGGCATTGCGGCTGTGCGACGAGGCGTTCCGATGAGTGGCACGGCGAGACTCGCCGGACTCGCCGTGCGACGATGGACGCCGTGACCGGTCCAGATCGGAAGGAGGACCCAGACGGTGGTCGCCGCGGGTGACAGCGGTCGGAACTATGCCCAGCGTCTGGGCATAGACAAGGATCAGATCGTCCAGGAGCTTGGCTGGGACGAGGACTGCGACGACGATATCCGGGTCGATATCGAGGACGCCTGCGGCGGTGAGCTGCTCGACGAGGACGTCGACGAAGTGATCGACGTGGTGCTGCTGTGGTGGCGCGACGGCGACGGCGATCTCGTCGACCGGCTGATGGACGCGATCGCTCCGCTGGCCGAGGACGGGGTCATCTGGGTGCTGACACCCAAGACGGGCAAGCCCGGACATGTGCTGCCGGCCGAGATCGCCGAGTCAGCGCCGACGGCCGGTCTCATGCAGACCTCGTCGGCCAATCTGGGAAACTGGAGCGGTAGCCGACTGGTCCAGCCGAAATCCAAAGCAGCCGGGAGGCACTCGTGACATTGACCGTCGGGGCGCAGGCCCCGGACTTCACCCTCAAGGACCAGGACGGTCAGCCCGTCACCCTCAGCGACTTCCGGGACCGCAAGAACGTCCTGCTGGTGTTCTTCCCGCTGGCGTTCACCGGGATCTGCCAGGGCGAGCTCGACGAGGTCCGAGACAACCTGGCCGACTACGACAACGACGACACCGCGACGCTGGCGATCTCGGTGGGCCCGCCGCCGACACACAAGATCTGGGCGACCGAGAGCGGGTTCACCTTCCCGGTGCTGTCGGACTTCTGGCCGCACGGAGAGGTGGCGCAGGCCTACGGCGTGTTCAACGCCGATGCCGGCTTCGCCAACCGGGGAACCTTCGTCATCGACCGCTCCGGGGTGATCCGCTTCGCCGAGTGCAACCAGCCCGGCGAGGCCCGTGATCAGAAGCTGTGGGGCGAGGCGCTGGCCGCGCTCAAGCGCTGAGGGCACGGGTCCGGATTTCCCAACCCGCGTCGGTGGCGGGTACCCTGCCCGGGCACGGATGTCTCGCACGTCCCGTGCCGCGGGCGTGTAGCTCAGTGGTAGAGCTCTGGTTTTACACACCAGCGGTCGGGGGTTCGAAACCCTCCGCGCCCACTCACGTGAATGACGCCCGACGACGACGTCAATGACAAGACGGGGAAAATTGCCATGGCCGGGTCGCCCGACGGAGAGCACCCACGCGGGGCAGCCGGGCTGCCCGTCCGCGACACCGGCCGGCTGCTTCTCCGGTGCGCCGACCGCCCGGGCCTGGTCGCCGCCGTCACCACCTTCCTGGCCGAGGCCGGCGCCAACATCGTTTCGCTGGACCAGCATTCCACCCAGCACAGCGGCGGGATCTTCATGCAGCGGACGATCTTTCACCTTCCGGGGCTGTCGGCCGCCCGCGCCGACCTCGAACGGGACTTCGCCTCGACGGTGGCCGAGCCGTTCGGCATCGACTTCCGCCTGACCGAGGCCGCCAAACCCAAGCGGGTCGCGCTGATGGCCTCCACCGAGGACCACTGCCTGCTGGACCTGTTGTGGCGCAACCGCCGCGGCGAACTGGACATGTCGGTGGTGATGGTGATCGCCAACCATCCGGACCTCGCCGATCAGGTTCGGCCCTTCGGGGTTCCGTTCATCCACATCCCGGCCTCCAAGGACATCCGGGAGCAGGCCGAGCAGCGTCAGCTGGAGTTGCTGCGCGGCAACGTGGATCTGGTTGTGCTGGCCCGCTACATGCAGATCCTCACGCCGCGATTCCTGGCCGAGGTGGGCTGCCCGCTGATCAATATCCATCACTCGTTCCTGCCGGCCTTCATCGGCGCCGCCCCCTACCGGCGGGCCAAGGAACGCGGGGTCAAACTGGTCGGGGCCACTGCGCACTACGTCACCGACGACCTCGACGAAGGCCCGATCATCGAGCAGGACGTCGTGCGCGTCGACCATCGCCACAGCGTCGAGGACCTGGTGCGGTTGGGCGCCGACGTCGAGCGGGCGGTGCTGTCCCGGGCGGTGCTGTGGCACTGCGAGGACCGCATCATCCGCTACGGCAACCAGACCGTCACGTTCTGAGCCCGGTCCGCGTCAGCCGGTCTGGTTCAGTCGCTCCAGTGCGCCCAGGCGGCGGCCGACCTCGGCAGCGAGTTCTGCGGCGGGCAAGTCCCTTGGCGAGCTCTGCAGTTCGACCGGTGCTTCGACCTCCCCGGTGCTCAGATAGTCCGCTGCCACCAGGGCCTCGATCGGCGGGCGCTGATAGACCCGCGCCACCATGATCACCGTCTCGGCCTTGGGCCTGGTCTTGCCGTGCAGCCAGTTGCACACCGAGAGCCGGCCGATGCCGATCCGCTCGGCGATCTGCGCCTGGGTCTGCCCCCCGGTGATGCGGCGCAGGTACTCCGGCCATGTCTCTGTCATATTTCCCCTCCCCGGGCAACACGCTAAGGGAAGGGTCTGACAGACAGCGGTCGCGACGCGCGAGGCGGCCCCCTCAGCAGCAGCCCCGGTGGCCGGCCTTCGCGGCGAGGTGGGCGTGCGGGGCGGCATCGGCGCCGCCGACCGCGCCCAGGAAGGAATCCAGGTCGACCCGCTGGCCGCCCAGCCAGGTGCCGGTGACCCGCGCGGTCTCGGCCAGTCTGGCCGGGTCCACCGCGTAGGGGTCGGCGGCCAGTTCGGTGAAGTCGGCCAGCTTGCCGACAGCGATCGAACCGACCAGGTCCTCCCGGTGCAGGGTGCGAGCGGCGTCGATGGTGTGCGCGCGAAGCGCCTGATCCAGGCTCATGGTCTGGCCGGGACCATGGACGGCCCCGGACCGGGTGCGCCGGGTGACCGCGGTCTGGATGTTCAGCACCGGTGTGGGCGGGGACACCGATCCGTCGTTGTGGAAGGAGACCACCGCGCCGGAGGCGGCGGCGTCGGCGAACGACTGCCAGTTGCCGCCGTGCTCGGTGTCGAAGATCTTGCCGTCGAGCAGGTCCCCCCAGTAGTAGTACTGGAACGGGGCCATTGAGACGTAAACGCCCAGTTTGGCCGCCCGGTCGAAGTGCCGGCGGGTGCCCGCGCCGAGATGTTCGATGCGCCAGCGGTGGTCGGTGCCGAGCAGTTGATGGCGCGTCAGCGCCGCCTCGTAGGCGTCCAGTGCCAGGTCGATGGCGAGGTCGCCGTTGGAGTGGAACGCCATCTGCCAGCCCGCGGGTGCTGCCTTGTCCAGCACGGCGTCGAGCTGGCTGCGGGTGTAGTTCATCGAATGGGCGCCGCCGGCGGTCGCCGGGTCGATGCCGGCCATCCGGGTGGTTTCGGTGTCCAGGTAGGGAAAGGAGATTCCGATGTTGCCCACCCAGGGTGAGCCGTCGGTCCAGAGTTTGACGCCCTGTTTGACCAGCCAATGCCCATCGGCGTTGAAGGACACCGGCGCGGCGTAGGTGTCGCTGGTCGACACCTCGAACATCGAGACCCGCAGCGGACAGGACGGCGCCGCCGCGAGTGCCTCGTAGCCCGCCTTGAGGCTGAGGTCGAAGGTCATGTCCGAGGTCGAGGTGTAGCCGGCCCGGGACATCTCCGCGTAGTACTTGGCTCCAGCGACCAGGGGATTGCCGAGTTTGGCCATGATGTCGCCGATCACGGCGAACAGCACCCCGGTCTCGAATCCCTGGCCGTCCAGGCTGCCGTCGGGGTTGCGGCCGAAGTGCGCACCGGGCGGGTCGGTGGGCGGATTGACATCCCAGCCCTTGGATTTGATCAGCGCGGTGTTGAAGTACACGCCATGGCCGGAGTTGTCCACCACGACGGCAACCCGGTCACCGAAGATGCGGTCGAGTTCGTCGGCTTTCGGGGCGGGTCGCTGGTGCAACAGCGCGTCGAAGCCGGAGAACAGCAGCGGGGTCCCCGGGTCGGACTCGGCGATGGCCGCCGCGAAGACCTTCTCGACGTCGGACCATTCGGGATCCTTGAACGGGGTGATGTTGCGGGCGGGCGGTTCCAGGGCGATCCCGCTCATCAGCGGGTGGCTGTGGGGCTCGATCAAACCCGGCAGCAGTACGGCCGCTCCGGTGTCGACCACTTCGGCGTCCGGGGCGGTCGCCCGGCACTGGGCCTCGGTTCCCACCGCCGTGACCACGCCCCCGCAGACCGAGACCGCCTCGGCCCGCGGTACCGCGGGATCCATCGTTATCACGGTTCCCGCCTTGAGGATTCGATCAGCCATTTCACTCCCGGTGCCGGTTGGACGCTGGTTGGGTGATGCCGTCAAGCAGTACATCATGTGTGAGACGCTGCCGGGGTGACCGCCCTCGGAGAGGCCCGGCCCGTTGGGCTGATCGCGGGCTATCTGGCCGATCTGGTCTTCGCCGACCCCCGTCGTGGTCACCCGGTGGCCGCGTTCGGCGGTTGCGCGGCGGCGCTGGAATCAGTGTCCTACCGCGACAGCCGGGCCGCCGGCGCGGCGCATGTCGGCGTGCTGGTCGGCGGTCTGGCGGCGGCCGGCTGCATCGCGCAGCGCACTGTGCGGCCGGGCCCCGGCCGCTGGGCGCTCACCGCGGCCGCGACCTGGGTGGCCCTCGGCGGGACCTCGCTGGTTCGGACCGGCCGGCGGATGGCCGACCTGCTCTGTGCGCCCGACACCGACGCCGCCCGCGCGCTGTTACCGGCGCTGTGCGGACGGGATCCGGCCGCGTTGGATTCGGCGGGCCTGACGCGCGCGGCTCTGGAGTCGGTGGCCGAAAACACCTCCGATGCCCAGGTCGCGCCGCTGCTGTGGGCCGCGATCGGTGGTGTGCCCGCGGTACTGGCCTACCGGGGGATCAACACCCTGGACGCGATGATCGGTCACCGCTCGCCCCGCTATCTGCGGTTCGGTTGGGCGGCGGCTCGGCTCGACGATGCGGCCAACTTCATACCGGCCCGGGTGTCGGCCGCTCTGACCGTGCTGTGCGCCCCCCTGGTGGGTGGCTCGGCGGCCGGGGCGGTGCGGGTCTGGCGGCGCGACGCCGGGCGTCACCCCAGCCCGAACGCCGGGGTTGCTGAGGCGGCGTTCGCCGGGGCCCTGGGCGTGCGACTCGGCGGACCCACCCAGTACCGCCATGAACTGGAGATCCGGCCGACCCTGGGCGACGGGGACCCGCCGGGAGTCGGCGACCTGCGCCGGGCGGTGGTGTTGTCACAACTGGTGGGGGCGGCCGCGGCGGCGCTGGCAGCGGGGCTGGCAGTGGGGCTCAGCGTCGCCGGCCGTACCGGTCGGCGAGTTTCTCCTCGACGCTGAGAGGTTCGGCGGGCGCCTGCCCAGCCGGCTCGGCGACCCCCCGTTTGGCGGCCGCCTCCCGGCGCCGGGTGCGGATCTCGGCGTAGGCGAAGTAGCCCAGGCCGATGGGGGCCAGGATGCCGAACGCGATCCACTGGATGCCGTAGGACAGGAACGGGCCGGCGTCGAGCCGGGGCAGTTCGAGCACGCCGAGTCCGGCCGGTTGGCCCCCCGGCTGACCCTCGGTCAGCTGCAGGTAGGACCCGGTCAGCGGCGTCCCGGTCAGCGCGGCGATCTGAGCGGTGTCGATGGCGTACACCTGGGTGTGCCCGTCCGCGGTCAGCGGCTGCTTGTCGCCGCCGGGCGCGGTCTCCGAGTCGCGCAGCCGCGCGGTGATGCTCACCTCGCCGGTCGGCGGTGCCGGGATCTCCGGAACCGCGGTCCCCTCGACCGGCCGGATGTAGCCCCGGTTGACCAGCACCGTCGGACCTCCGCGCACCGCGAACGGGGTGAGCACCTCGTAGGCCGGAGCCCCTGCGATGACCCTCAACCGGGCCAGGACCTGCGCCTGCGGCAGATAGCGGCCGGTGGCGGTGACCCGCCGCCACTGCTCCTCCGGGGCCGATGAGTCCTGATCCGGCAGGAACTGCGACACCGGGACGGGGTCGGCGGACAGGGAGGCCTCGATCTGGTGGTTCTCCCGCGTCGTCGCGGTGTTCTTGCCCAGCTGCCAGGGTGCCAGCACGCTGAACGCGAGATAGGTGAACGCGACCACCACCAGGGCCAACGCGATCCAGCCCGGTCTCAGCAGAAAGGCCAGCCGCCGTATCACCGCGTCCCCCCGTCCAATCGCTCGTCGACCCAGAGGTGCAGTCCGGGCAGGGCGGCCTCGATGACGGTGCAGACCTCCTCGAAGTCGGCGACGTCGCCGTAGTAGGGATCCTCGACGTCCAGCGCAGCGCCGGCCGAGCGGGGGTCGAAGGAGCGCAGCATCCGCAGCCGGTCCGGCTCGACACCCATCGCGGCCAGTATCCGCAGATGATTGCGGCCCAGCGCCACCACCAGATCGGCGGACAGATGATGGGGGTCGACCTGGGCGGCGCGATGCTCGGTGGGATAGCCCCGGTCGCGCAGCACCCGCACGGCCCGGCTGTCCGCGCCGGCCCCGGTGTGCCAGTCCCCGGTGCCCGCGCTGCTCACCCGGACCCGGTCGGCCAGCCCGCGGCCGCTGATCTGGTGGGCGAAGATCTTCTCGGCCATCGGTGAGCGGCAGATGTTGCCCGAGCACACGAACGTCACGTGCAGCGGCGGGGAGTCAGACACCGAGCACCCCCCGAAGCTGGCCTACGGTGCCCACACTGGGCGAATGCTTCGAGCCGGCTTCGAAATCATCAGCGCCGTAACCCCATTCGACCAGGACGGTGTCGATGTCGTGCGCCGCCGCGCCGTCGACGTCATGGCGGCGGTCTCCCACCATCAGCACCCGCTGCGGGAGCGGCCGCAGTTGCTCGAGCGCATGCGCGATCACCTCGGCCTTGGCGGACCGGCCGCCGTCGAGGCTGGCTCCGGCGATCACGTCGAAGTGGTGCGCGAGTCCGAAGTGCTCGAGGATGCGCCGGGCGGTCGGCTCGGCCTTGGACGTGGCCACCGCCAACCTGATCGCGGCGGCCCGCAGGTCGGCCAGCAACTCGGGGATCCCGTCGTAGACCCGGTTCATCGCCCACCCCCGGCTGCTGTAGTCGGCCCGGTAGGCGGCGATCGCCTCCTCGGCCCGCTCGTCGAGGCCCAGTGCGGACAGCGTCTGATGCATCGGCGGCCCGACCACCTGTGCGGCGAGGTCGCCGCCGGGAACCGCCGCGCCCACCGTGGCCAGCGCGTGGCGGAAGCTGGACACCACTCCGTCGGCGGAATCGGTCAGGGTGCCGTCCAGATCGAAGAGCACCAGCCCCGGGCGGTCATCGTCGGCCGTGCGCGTCACCCGTCCATTGTGGCGCACTACTGTGCTACTGGTGAGCGGGCAGGGCCACGTTGCGGGGGAGCGGACGGACGCCGGTGTGCCCCGCCCGGAGGCCCGCCACCACGGCGACCGGGAGGCGGCGCCGGGGATGCTCGACTTCGCCGTCAACGTCCGCCCCGGGGGCCCGCCGCCGTGGCTGGTCGAACGGCTCGCGGCCCGGCTCCCCGGCCTGGGCTGCTATCCGGGCGAGGCTGACCTGCGGGCCGCGACGGTGGCCGTCGCGCGGCGCCACCGGGTCCCCGAGGACCACGTGCTGTTGCTGGCCGGCGGCTCGGAGGGGTTCGCCCTGCTGCCGGCACTGCGTCCTCGGCGGGCTGTTCTGCTGGCCCCGTCCTTCACCGAACCGGAGGCCGTTTTGACCGCGGCCGGACTCGATGTGGCCCACGCGGTGCTCGCGCCGCCGTTCCGGCTGGCCGGCGCGGGCGTGTCCGAGGACGCCGACCTGGTGGTGGTGGGCAACCCCACCAACCCCACCGGTGTGCTCCACCCGCGGGAGCAGGTGCTGGCCCTGCGCCGGCCCGGCCGGCTGCTGGTGGTCGACGAGGCCTTCGCCGACGCGGTGCCCGGTGAGCCGGAGTCGCTGGCGGGCCTCGCGCTTCCCGATGTGCTGGTGCTGCGCAGCCTCACCAAGACCTGGGCGCTGCCCGGCCTGCGGGTCGGCTACGCCCTCGGCGACCCTGCCGTGCTGGGGCGGCTTTCGGCGGCCAGGGGGCACTGGCCGCTGGGCACCCTGCAGCTCGAGGCGATCGCCGCGTGCTGCGCGCCGGACGCCGTCGCCGAGGCCGGGGCCGCCGCGCACCGGGTCATGGCGCTGCGCGGTGAGATGGTGGCGGCGCTGTCCGGTCTGGGCCTGGACGTGATCGACGGGCGTGCGCCGTTCGTGTGCTTCGCGGTCCCGGACGCAACGCTGCTGCGGAAACGGCTGCGCGCCGCCGGGATCGCCGTCCGGCGATGCGACACCTTCGTCGGTCTCGGCGACGGCTACCTGCGGGCCGCGGTCCGGCCGGAGTGGCCGGCGCTGGCCGCCGCGATCGAGGAGGCCCTGCGATGAGCGTGCGACTGTCGGAGGTGATCGCCGTCCTGGACGCCGCGTACCCGCCGGCGCTGGCCCGCGACTGGGACTCGGTCGGGCTGGTCTGCGGAGATCCCGACGAACCGGTCGACGCTGTCACCGTCGCGGTGGACGCCACCGCCGCGGTGGTCGAAACCGTCGGGGAGCGGGAACTGCTGCTCGCCCACCACCCGCTGCTGCTGCGCGGGGTGGACACCGTCGCGGCGAGCACGCCCAAGGGCGCCCTGATCCACCGGCTGATCCGGCGGGGAGCGGCCCTGTTCACCGCGCACACCAACGCCGACGCCGCCCGACCCGGGGTGTCCGACGCGCTGGCTCAGACGCTCGACCTCGACGTCGATTCGGTACTGGACCCCGTCCACGCCGGCCCGGCGCTGGACAAGTGGGTGGTGTTCGTCCCCGCCGAGAACTCCGAAGCCCTGCGTGCGGCGCTGTTCGGGGCCGGAGCCGGGGAGATCGGCGAGTACTCGCACTGCAGCTGGAGCGTGGCCGGCACCGGCCGCTTCCTGCCCGGCGACGAAGCCCGTCCGGCGATCGGGGAGCCCGGCCGGGAGCAGCAGGTCAGCGAGGACCGGGTCGAGGTGATCGCGCCGGCGTCGGCCCGCACCCGGGTCATGGCGGCCATGCGGTCGGCCCACCCCTACGAGGAGCCCGCGTTCGACGTGTTCACCCTGGCACCGTTGCCGTCCGGAGTCGGTTTCGGCCGAGTCGGCGCACTGGCACGCCCGTGCAGCTTCGCCGAGTTCGTCGCACGCGTCGGCCTCGCCCTGCCGGCGACCGCCTGGGGAGTGCGGGCGGCGGGCGACCCCGGAGCCACGGTGTCCAGGGTCGCGGTCTGCGGGGGTGCGGGGGACTCGCTGCTCGCCGCCGCCGGCGCCGCGGGCGCGCAGGTCTACGTCACCGCGGATCTGCGCCACCACCCGGCCGACGAGCACCTGCGGGCCCGCGAGGTCGGGCTCGTCGACGTGGCGCACTGGGCCAGCGAGTACCCGTGGTGCGGGCAGGCCGCCGCACTGCTGGGGGCTCATTTCGGTCCCGCGCTCGCGGTGCGGGTCTCGCAGTTGCGGACCGATCCCTGGAACCTCGCGGCCACCGGTATCGTGCAGGACGCTGATGAAGGCTGATAGGGAGCAGCAGGATCTGCTCGTGCAACTGGCGGAGCTGGACGCCGAGCTCTCCCGGCTGACCTACCGCGGCGCGCACCTGCCCGAGCAGCAGCGCTACGACGAGGTCAGCGCCGCCCAACGCGAGGCGGCCGAACGGGTGAGCGTGCTGGGGCTGGCACTGGAGGATCTCGACGCCGAGGTGGCCCGGCTGGAGGCCGAGGTCGACGCGGTGCGCCGCAGGGAGGACCGCGACCGGGCGCTGCTGGATTCCGGCTCGGTCGCCGCCAAGCAGCTCGAGGAACTGCAGCACGAACTCGACACACTGAGCCGCCGCCAGGCCAGCCTGGAGGACTCGCTGCTGGAGGTCATGGAGCGTCGCGAGGAACTCGGCGCCGAGCACGCCGGCGCGCAGGCCGGCGCCGAGGCCCTGGAACGCGACGCCCACGACGCGGGCCACGCCCGCGACCTCGCACTGGCCGGAATCGAACAGGCCCGCACCGAGCAGACCGCGCGACGTGCCGAGCTGGCCGCCGGACTGGCGGCGGAGCTGGCCGAACTGTACGAACGGCAACGATCGGCGGGCGGCGCCGGCGCGGCACGGCTGCGCGGCGGGCGTTGCGAGGCCTGCCGGATCGAGCTGGACCGCGGCGAGCTGGCCAGGATCGCGGCGGCGCCGGAGGACGACGTGCTGCGCTGCCCGGAGTGCCGGGCGATCCTGGTGCGGTCCAAGGGCTGAGAGCCGCGGGTGAGAGTCATCGTCGAGGCCGACGGCGGGTCGCGGGGCAATCCCGGCCCGGCCGGTTTCGGCGTGGTGGTGTGGTCAGCAGACCACGTCAGCGTGTTGGCCGAACACAAGCAGTCGATCGGGATCGCCACCAACAATGTGGCCGAGTACCGCGGTCTGATCGCGGGTTTGGAGCTGGCGCGCCGCCTCGGTGCCGACGATGTCGCGGTGGCGATGGACTCCAAGCTGGTCGTGGAGCAGATGAGCGGCCGCTGGAAGGTCAAGCACCCCGCGATGGCCGAACTCCAGCAGCAGGCGCGGGACCTGGCATCGACGTTCGGGTCGGTCAGCTACGCCTGGATTCCGCGGGATCGCAACTCCCACGCCGACCGGTTGGCCAATGAGGCGATGGACGATCCGGACACCCACTCCCAGCAGGTGGCCGACCCGCCGCCGGGCGCGGTCGCGGTACCCCCGGCGGTCTGGACCGGCAATCGTGGCGGGCCGACCCGCCTGCTGCTGCTGCGCCACGGCCAGACCGAGATGTCGCGGCAGCGTCGCTACTCCGGGCGCGGGGACCCCGAGTTGACCGAGGCCGGTCGCCGCCAGGCCGCCGACGCCGCGCGCTACCTGTCCGGTAGGGGCGGTATCGCCGCCGTGGTCAGCTCCCCGCTGCGCCGCGCCCACGACACGGCGACCGCCGCCGCTGACTTGCTCGGGCTGCCGGTCCGCGCCGACGACGACCTGATCGAGACCGATTTCGGCGAGTGGGAGGGCCTGACCTTCGGCGAGGCGGCGCAGCGCCATCCGGACCTGCACACCCGCTGGCTGCGCGACCCGGGTCTGCCCCCGCCCGGCGGGGAGAGCTTCGAGCAGGTCGCCGAACGGGTCGCGCGGGCGCGCGACCGCATCGTCGCCGACCACGGGGAGGGGACCGTCCTGGTCGTCTCGCACGTCACACCGATCAAGCTGATGCTGCAGTCGGCGCTGGCCGCCGGGACCTCGATCCTGCACCGGCTGCATCTGGATCTGGCCTCGCTGAGCATCGCCGAGTTCTACCCGGACGACGGCGCCTCCGTGCGGCTGGTCAACGACACGTCATACCTGCGCGGCTGATCCGCCGGTCAGTCTGAAATGTCAAGCCCAACAGGAGAATTGGATGTCTGAGCATTCCGGGGATGCCCGCGCGGCCTGGGAGGAGCACTACGGCGCCAAGCCTCAGGTGTGGAGCGGGCGGGTCAACGCCCAGCTCGCCCGGATAGTGCCCGGGCTGGAGGCGGGCCGGGCGCTGGACCTGGGCTGCGGGGAGGGCGGAGACGTCGTCTGGCTGGCCGAACACGGTTGGGACGTGGTCGGCGTGGACATCTCGGCGACCGCTCTTGACCGGGCCCGGGCCGCGGCGGTGGACCGCGGCGTCTCCGACCGGGTCGAACTGCAGCAGCATGATCTGATGGCCGGCTTCCCGGGGGGCACGTTCGACCTGGTCTGCGCGCACTTCCTGCACTCGCCGGTGGAACTGGACCGCTCGGGGCTGCTGCGACGCGCGGCGGCGGCGGTCGCCCAGGGCGGCAGCCTGCTGATCGTCGACCACGCGGCCGCTCCGCCCTGGGCGTCGAAGCTGCACCACCACGATTTCCCCGCGGCCGAATCGGTGCTCGGGGACCTGCGGCTCGACGCCGCGGCGTGGGAGCGCGTGGAGGTCGGTCCGGTTCGGCGGGTCGCCGTCGGACCCGACGGCGAGCAGGCCGAGCTGACCGATAACGTGATCTGGGTCCGGCGGGTCGGCCCGCCGTCGAGCGGGTAGGGGAACACATCATGAATGCGCCGTCGTGAATGCGCCGTTGCGTCCGGCGATGGTCCGGCGTCTGCACCGCCGAGCGGTGGTCAGGGGTGAGATCACCCTGCCGGCGGTGCCGGGAATGCTCGAGGACTACGTCGCGATGTGCGACGAGACCTTCAGGGCCGTCGGGGTGCATTTCTCGGCGGCCGACCTCGACGGGCTTCGGACGGTGCTCAGCGGACAGCTGACGGCGGCGTTCACGGCATCCCCGCGCTCGGACATCGTCATCAGCTACGAATCCCCGGTCGGCCTGACCGCGTCCTACCGGGTCAACACCCGCTGGTACACCGTCGCCGCGGCCTACGACAACTGGGTCGCCACCCGCGAACCGCCGTTGTTCGGCACCGAACCCGATGCGCGGGTCAGCGACCTTGCCGGGCAGGCCCCGGATCCGGCGGCGTTCCGGGTGCTCGACATCGGCGCCGGCACCGGACGCAACAGCCTCGCGCTCGCGCGGCGCGGCCACCCCGTCGACGCGGTCGAGATGACCGCGGGATTCGCCGAGATCCTGCGGACCGAGGCGGCCAGGGACGCACTGGACGTCCGCGTTGTCCAGCGCGACGTGTTCGCCACGCTCGACGACCTGCGCCGGGACTACCAGCTCATCCTGCTCTCGGAGGTGGTCTCGGACTTCCGCGACACCGAACAGCTCAGGAAGCTGTTCGCTCTCGCCGCACACTGCCTGGCGCCCGGTGGGCGCCTGCTGTTCAACGCGTTCCTGGTTCGGGCGGGTCACACCGTCGACGACGCGGTGCGCCAGCTGGGCCAGCAGACCTACACCTCGATCTTCACCTACTCCGAGCTGGCGCAGGCGAGCTCGGGTCTCCCGCTGGAACTGGTCGCCGACGACTCGGTCCACGACTACGAGAAGAGCCGGCTTCCCGCCGAGAAGTGGCCGCCCACCAGCTGGTATCCCGACTGGACGCGGGGCCTGGACGTCTTCGACGTGCCGCCCGAGCAGTGCCCGATCGACATGCGCTGGCTGGAATATCGCAAGTCCGGGGGGTAGGCGCTCGCGGAAGCAGGCACCTGCGCAGTACGTTGTTAGCCGCGGACGAGTTGGCCGGGCGGCCGCGGCCAGCCGTGAGAACGGCCGGTCGAGGAAAGTCCGGACTTCACAGAGCAGGGTGATTGCTAACGGCAATCCGAGGTGACTCGCGGGACAGTGCCACAGAGAACAGACCGCCACCGTTCCCCGATTACGGGGCCCGGTGGTAAGGGTGAAACGGTGCGGTAAGAGCGCACCAGCATCCCGGGTGACCGGGGTGGCTCGGTAAACCCCACCCGAAGCAAGGCCAAGAGGCCGCACCCCGCCTTCGGGCCGGGGTGCGGCTGCGCAGGCGCCCGAGGGCTGCTCGCCCGAGCCTGCGGGTAGGCCGCTCGAGGCACCCGGTGACGGTGTGCCCAGATGGATGGTCGCCGCCGCCCCGACGGGCATACCCGCCGGGACGGGACAGAATCCGGCTTACAGGCCAGCTCGTCCGCCCCTAACGCAGCGCCTTGCCGACACTGCGGCGCAGTGCGCGCAGCGCGTCCCCGAGCTGGTCGCGGCAGCGTTGTGCCAGCTGCGCTTCCCGCTCGTAGAGCACCCCGTAGGTGAAGGTGTCCTCCCCGGCCGCGTGCGCGGCGGCGGCCCGGCTCAGCAGGTGCTCGCGGCTGACCACGCTGTCCTGGTGCTCGCCGAGCAGCGTCTGGACCGTCTTGCACCGCTGGGCGACAGCGGCGTCCCCGGTGGCCGCCGCGACGTAGCGCAGCCGTTTGGCTGCCTTGCGGATCCGGTGCGCCGCCGCATCACGCTCCCCGGCGGGGGCGTCCCGGAAGGCCTTGGTCGTCTTGCGGACCCGGCGATAACCGGCTTCGAGGGCGGCCTTGCGCCCGCCGGTCCGGCGGCCGGCGGCCGGCTCCGCCCCGGCCGGCGCCGACAGCAGGTCGTCGAGTGCGTCGAGCAGCCGGAAGTAGCGCTCCGATCGCAGTGCGTTCAGCGATCTGCGCAACCCGGACTGATACCGGCGGTGCGCGCCCTCGACCAGTCGGTCGCGGACGGGACCGCGCACCAGGTCGTCGGGCAGGTCGTCCAGGGCGGCCCGGTAGCGCTCGGCGAGCACCTCGGCGTCCCGGGCGGTGCCGAGCACCGCGGCCAGTTCCCGCAACTCGGTCAGCACCCAGGCGTCGTCGGTGAGCCCGAAAGCCTCTTCGGAGGCCTGCAGCAGGCTGCGGATCTGGCGGATGGTCACCCGCATCTGGTGTACCGCGTCATCGGCGTCGGTGCGCACGGCGCGGTCCCACTCCAGCAGCCGTTCGATCTGCTCGCCGACCGCGCGGTGCACCGGGTCGTCCGGGATCGCCGTCCCGCCGGGGAACTTCGGCGCCACCGCGTCGCCGAGGATCTTCGCGAGTTTCGAGCCGTGGCCGGCCGGGGCCGCGCCGGCGTCGCGGAGTCGGTTGCCGAGCCGTTCGAGAAGCTCCGGACCGCCGGCGAGGCCCGCCTCCCCGAGTTCGAGTTCCCACTCCCGCCAGCGCTGCTCGGGCCCGGGCGTCCCGTCGATGGGGTCGATTGTGCTGGCGGTGACCCGGTCGTCGCAGAACTCGGCCAGCGGCGCGCCCTGGTTGTCGTAGATCATGGTGACGTCGCGGTCGGTCGCGATCCTGGCCACCGGCCCCAGCGGACGGTCCCGGACCACCGCGGCGACCAGGTCGCGCAGTTCGGCCGGCACTTCGGCCCCGTCGGTGAGGGCGGTGCGCATCTCGGTGCGCACCCCGGCCCCGGCCGGCAGTTTCAGGTGCCACCCGGCGTCCGGGCCGCCGGTGCGGCGGCGCAGCGTGATCCGGTGGACGGCCAGATCATGCCCGACGGTGTCGAAGTACACCGCCTCGAGGGACTGGGCGGGCATCCGGTCGGCTCGGCTGACCGCCGTCAGGCCGTCGAAGGACGGGGTTGGGTGCTGGTCGGCGCCCGGCACGTCGAACTTGCGCTCCAGTTCGACATGGCGCGAGACGCGCCGCTTAGCCATGCTCGATCGTCACAGGTGTTCCGCCTTCATTCGTGCCGGCACCCGGTGCCGGGCGGGGCACAGGGTGACACACAGAAGTGAACGGCCAGCTAGAAGCTGTGTTCAGGACCCGGGAAAACCCCGCCCGCCACCTCGTCGGCGTACTGGGTCGCGGCGCGGCGAAGCTCCTCGCCGACATCGGCGAATCGCTTTACGAAAGACGCGGTCCGGCCGCGGGTGAGCCCGGCCATGTCCTGCCAGACCAGCACCTGGGCGTCGCAGTTGGGACCGGCGCCGATGCCCACCGTCGGGATGGTCAGCTTGCCGGTGATCTGGGTCGCCAACTCGGCCGGCACCATCTCCATCACCACGGCGAATGCCCCGGCCTCCTGCACGGCGATCGCATCGGCGACGGTCTGCTCGGCGGCGTCCCCGCGGCCCTGAACGCGGAACCCGCCGAGGCTGTTCACGCTCTGCGGGGTGAAACCGATATGGGCCATCACCGGGATTCCGGCGGTGCTCAGCGCTGCGATCTGGTCGGCCACCCGCTCGCCGCCCTCGAGTTTGACCGCGTGGGCCCCGGTCTCCTTGAGGAAGCGGGTGGCGGTCACCAGCGCCTGCTCGGGGCCGCCTTCATAGCTGCCGAAGGGCAGGTCGGCGATCACCAGGGCGTGGGCGGCGCCCCGGACCACACCGCGCACCAGGGGGATCATCTCCTCGACGGTGACCGGCACCGTGGTGTCGTAGCCGTAGACGACGTTGGCCGCCGAGTCGCCGACCAGCAGCACCGGGATGCCGGCGTCGTCGAAGATCCGGGCGGTGGAGTAGTCGTAGGCGGTGAGCATGGCCCACTTGTGCCCCTCGGCTTTCATCCGCTGCAGGTGGTGGGTGCGAATCCTGGTGCGTGGCGGGTGTCCGGCGGGCGCGCTGGTCCCGCCGTAGGGCGTCGGCTCAGACATCGGAGTCCTCAGCTGTAGAGCGGTCGATCCTCGTGGCCGATGACGGTCCCCGGGTTCGCTTGTGTCCAAGTCTGCCACCGCCGGGCCGTCCTGCGGAATCGGCGCGCCAGTGCAGTTCCTCACAACCGCCATGGCCGGGCCCGCCGCGCCTACCATGCGGCTATGCAGCACCTCGCGCGGCTCAGCGGACTCGACGCCAGCTTTCTGTATCTGGAGACCTCCACCCAGCCCCTGCATGTGTGCTCGGTCCTGGTGCTCGACGCGACGACCATCCCGGGTGGCTACAGCTTCGCCCGGCTGCGCGAACGGCTGGCCGGCCGGATCGCCGCCATTCCGGCGTTCCGCGAGAAACTGGCCAACAGCTGGCTGAACCTCGACCACCCGGTGTGGGTCGAAGACGAGGAGTTCGACCTGGAACGCCACGTTCACCGCGTCGGCCTGCCGGCGCCGGGCGGGCGCGCGGAGCTGGCCGAGATCTGTGGGCACCTGGCCGGCCTGCCGCTGGACCGCCGCCACCCGCTGTGGGAGATGTGGGCCATCGAGGGGCTCGGCGGAGACACCTCGGCCGGCAAGCGTGGTCGCCTGGCGGTGCTCACCAAGGTCCACCACGCCGCCGTCGACGGTGTGACCGGTGCCAACCTGATGTCGCAGCTGTGCACCGTCGAACCCGACGCCGCGCCGCCGGAGCCGGTTCCCGCCAGCCGGGGCACCCATCCGCTGCGGATCGCCGCCGGCGGGCTGGGGCGCTTCGCCGCCCGCCCCGTGCAACTCGCCACCTCGGTGCTACCGGCCACGGTCAACACGGTGGTGGAGACCGTGCGCCGGGCGACCGGTGGACAGGCCATGGCGGCGCCGTTCGCCGCGCCGCCGACCCCGTTCAACGCCAGCATCACCGCCCATCGCAATGTCGCGTTCGCCCAGCTCGACCTCGAGGATGTCAAGACCGTCAAGAACAGGTTCGGGGTCAAGGTCAACGACGTGGTGATGGCGCTGGTGTCCGAGGTGCTGCGGAACTACCTGATCGAGCACGCCGAACTGCCCGGCGCCAGCCTGGTGGCGATGGTTCCGGTCTCGGTGCACGGACGTTCTGACCGTCCCGGACGCAATCAGGTCTCCGGCATGTTCGCCAGCCTGCAGACCCAGATCGCCGACCCCGGGCAGCGATTGCGGGAGATCGCCCGGGCCAACAGCGTGGCCAAGGAGCACAGTTCGGCGATCGGGGCCACGCTGTTGCAGGACTGGAGCCAGTTCGCCGGTCCCGCGGTGTTCGGGATCGCGATGCGGATGTACGCGCGCAGTCGGCTCACCGCCGCGCGCCCGGTGCACAACCTGGTGGTCTCCAATGTGCCGGGGCCGCAGATACCGCTGTACTTCCTCGGCGCCGAGGTGCAGGCGATGTATCCGCTGGGCCCGATCTTCCACGGTGCGGGGCTCAACATCACGGTGATGTCGCTCAACGGCCAGTTGAACGTCGGGCTGATCTCCTGCCCGGAACTGGTTCCCGACCTGTGGGACATGGCCGACGGATTCGGCATCGCGATGCAGGGGCTGCTGGCCGCCGCAGAGTGACCCGCGGTGACCCGCGGTGACCCGCCGGGGTCGGGCTACCAGGCACGTCGCCGGGGCATGGCAGCATGAAGGCCATGAGGCGTCATCTGTCACCCCGCGCTGCGCGCACCGTAGCGGTGCTGCCCGCCGTCGTCGCCGTCCTGGCCGCGAGCGCCGGCTGCAGCACCGTCGTCGGCGGCCGCGCGGTGCTGGCCGAGCCCAAGGTCGGCCAGCCGGTGGACTGGGAGTCCTGCCGGCCCGGTGGGGGCGGGGGTGAGGCGCTGCCGATCCCGTCGGGGGCGCAGTGCGGCAAGATCGCCGTCCCGGTGGACTACTCCGACCCCGAGGGTGGGGCCGCGACCCTGGCGCTGATCCGCTTCCCGGCGACCGGGGAGAAGATCGGCTCGCTGATCGTCAACCCGGGTGGGCCGGGGGAGTCCGGGATCGACGCCGCCGCCAGCATCGTCGAAAGCCTGCCGCCGCAGGTGCGGGAACGTTTCGACCTGGTCGGCTTCGACCCCCGCGGGGTAGGGGCGTCCAGCCCGGCGCTGTGGTGCAACTCCGACGCCGACAATGACCGGCTGCGGGCCGATCCGCAGGTGGACTACAGCCCGGAGGGCGTGGAGCGGATCGAGGGCGAGACCAAGGCTTTCGTTCAGCGATGCATCGACAAGATGGGCGCCGACTTCCTGGCCAACGTCGGCACCGCGAGTGTGGCCCGGGACCTCGACGCGCTGCGGGCCGCGGTCGGTGACGACAAGCTCAACTACCTGGGCTACTCCTACGGCACCCGGATCGGCGCCGCCTATGCCGAGGCCTACCCCGACAAGGTGCGGGCGATGATCCTCGACGGTGCGGTCGATCCCAACGCCGACCCGATCCAGGCCGACATCGACCAGGCCGCGGCCTTCCAGCAGGCCTTCGACGACTACGCCGCCGACTGCGGCGAGGACGTCTCCTGCCCGCTGGGCACCGACCCGGCCAAGGCCGTCGAGGTCTACCGGAGCCTGGTCGACCCCTTGGTGGAACAGCCGTTGAAGACCCGCGATCCGCGCGGGCTGAGCTACGGCGACGCGGTAGTCGGCACGATCATGGCGCTGTACTCACCGAACCTGTGGCGGCATCTGACCCGGGGCCTGACCGAGATGACCGAGGGCCGCGGCGACGTCATGCTCGCTCTGGCCGATATGTACATGCGCCGTGATGCCCAGGGGCGGTACACCAACGCCACCGACGCCCGTATCGCCGTCAACTGCGTCGACCAGCCGCCGATCACCGACCGCGCCGCGGTGGTCGAGGAGGATCGGCGGCTGCGTGAGGTCGCGCCGTTCCTCAGCTACGGCGAGTTCACCGGCTATGCGCCCATGAGCACGTGCGCGTTCTGGCCCGTCCCGCCGACGAGCACCCCGCACACGGTGTCGGCGCCCGGCCTGCCGCCGGTGCTGGTGATCTCCTCCACCGGTGATCCGGCGACCCCGTACCAGGCCGGCGTCGACCTGGCCGAGCAACTCGGCGGCGCCCTGCTCACGTTCAACGGAACTCAGCACACGGTGGCCTTCCAGGGCGAGCAGTGCGTCGACGACTACGCCGCCGCCTATCTGGTCGACCTCGCGCTGCCGCCGCCCGGCGCTTCCTGCTAGGACCGCTGCGCTTCCGATACCGACGTGTGACCGTTCGGCGCTGATCTGGCCGCCGTCGGCGTGCCACGATTGCCGCCATGACGCGCACCGGTCGGCTCGGCTCGGCCTGGGTCGCCGGGCTGCTGGGGGTGTTCTGTGTGGCACAGGCGGTCGGCGCGCCGGCCGGCGCCGTGCCGGGTGTGGGCCAGCCCGGCCCCCCTGAGCCGGTGTGGGCCGGCTGCGAGATGTTCATCGACGACGCCTACCTGCCGACCGCGCAGTGCACCGCGGTGCCGGTCCCGGTCGACACGGCCGATCCCGCCGGAGAGCAGGCCCGGCTGGCGGTGATCCGGATCCCGGCCACCGGCGAGCGGCTGGGTGCGTTGCTGATGAATCCCGGCGGTCCCGGAGCCTCGGCGGTCGACGCGGTCGTCAACCTCGCCGACGTGCTGGCCGGTACGCCGGTCGCCGAACACTTCGACCTGGTCGGGTTCGACCCGCGCGGTGTCGGCCACTCCACCCCGCAGCTGCGCTGCCGCACCGACGCCGAGTTCGACCGGTGGCGTCAGGAGCCGATGGTGGACTTCAGCCAGGCCGGGGTGGCCGCCATCGAGGGGCTCTACCAGCAGCTGGCCGAGCAGTGCCTGCAGCGGATGGGCAAGCAGTTCCTGGCCGGCGTCGGGACCGCCTCGGCGGCCGGTGACATGGACGCCGTCCGTGAGGTGCTGGGCGAGGAGCAGATCAACTACCTCGGTTTCAGCTACGGCACGCTGCTCGGTGCGGCCTATGTCGAGAGGTTCCCCGAACGGGTGCGGGCGATGGTGCTCGACGGTGCGGTGGATCCCGAGCAGGACCCGGTGAACACGCTGGTGGACCAGATGGCCGGGTTCCAGGTCGCCTTCAACGACTATGCCGCCGACTGTGCGACGTCTCCGGCCTGTCCGCTGGGAACCGATCCCGCCCAGTGGGTTTCGCGGTATCACCAGCTGGTCGACCCGTTGGCGAGCGCACCGGGGCCGACCTCGGACCCGCGCGGCCTGAGCTACGCCGACGCCATCACCGGGACAGTGAACGCGCTCTACACCCCGCAGTACTGGAAGTACCTCACCAGCGGGCTGCTCGGCCTGGCGCGGGACAGCGATGCCGGGGACCTGCTGCTGCTGGCCGATGAGTACCAGGGCCGCGACGCCGACGGCCACTACGACAACGGCCAGGACGCGTTCAATGCGATCCGGTGCGTGGATGCCCCCACCCCCGTCGACCCGCAGGTGTGGGCTCAGGCCGACCTGCGCATCCGTGAGCTCGCGCCGTTCCTGGCCTACGGCGACTTCACCGGTTTCGCCCCCCGCGACCTGTGCGCGTTCTGGCCGGTGCCGGCCACCTCGGTCCCGCAGCCGGTCCGGCCGGCCCCGCCGGGAAGCGTGGTGGTGGTGTCGACCACCCGCGATCCGGCGACGCCGTATCAGGCGGGAGTCGACCTGGCCCGCCAGCTGGGCGCGCCGTTGATCACCTTCGACGGCACCCAGCACACCGTGGTGCTCGACGGTGAGGTCTGCGTGGACGAGACGGTGGTTCGCTACCTGGTGGACCGGGAACTGCCCGCCGATCTCAACTGCTGAAGCGGGCCCCACGGCAGCGGGCTGTCGTAACACGGCGTTAACAGCCGCTGCCTACGCTCGGGTCATGGACCGCCAGAAGGAGTTCGTGCTGCGCACGCTCGAGGAGCGCGACATCAGGTTCGTCCGGCTGTGGTTCACCGACGTGCTCGGTTTCCTCAAGACCGTCGCCATCGCCCCGGCTGAGCTGGAGGGCGCGTTCGAGGAGGGCATCGGGTTCGACGGCTCGGCGATCGAGGGTTTCGCCCGGGTCTCGGAGGCCGACATGGTGGCCCGGCCCGACCCGTCCAGCTTCCAGGTGCTGCCCTGGACGACGAGCGCCGGCCAGCACCACTCGGCCCGGATGTTCTGCGACATCACCATGCCGGACGGGTCACCGTCGTGGGCCGATAGCCGCCACGTCCTGCGCCGCCAGCTGGCCAAGGCCAGTGATCTGGGCTTCTCCTGTTACGTCCACCCCGAGATCGAGTTCTTCCTGCTCGACGCCGGCCCCTACGACGGCTCGGTGCCGGTACCCGCCGACAACGGCGGCTACTTCGACCAGTCGGTCCACGACTCCGCGCCGCACTTCCGCCGGCACGCCATCGACGCGCTGGAACAGATGGGCATCTCGGTGGAGTTCAGCCACCACGAGGGCGCACCCGGCCAGCAGGAGATCGACCTGCGCTACGCCGACGCGCTGTCGATGGCCGACAACGTCATGACCTTCCGGTACGTGGTCAAGGAGGTCGCGATCGCCGAGGGCGTCCGGGCCTCCTTCATGCCCAAACCGTTCGCCGAGTACCCCGGCTCGGCGATGCACACCCACATGAGCCTGTTCGAGGGCGAGACCAACGCCTTCCACAGCGCGGATGACCCGCTGCAACTCTCCGACGTGGCCAAGTCGTTCATCGCCGGCATCCTCGAACACGCCAGCGAGATCAGCGCGGTGACCAACCAGTGGGTGAACTCCTACAAGCGGCTGGTGCACGGTGGTGAGGCGCCGACGGCGGCGTCGTGGGGCGCGGCCAACCGCTCGGCCCTGGTCCGGGTGCCCATGTACACCCCGCGGAAGGCCTCGTCGCGCCGTGTCGAGGTCCGCAGCCCGGACTCGGCCTGCAACCCCTACCTGACCTTCGCGGTTCTGCTGGCCGCCGGCCTGCGCGGTATCGAGAAGAACTACGTCCTCGGACCGCACGCCGAGGACAACGTGTGGTCGCTGACCGCCGAGGAGCGCCGCGCCATGGGATACCGCGAACTGCCCGGGAGCCTGGGCATCGCTCTGAGCGAGATGGAGGGCTCCGAACTCGTCGCCGAGGCGCTGGGCGAACACGTCTTCGACTACTTCCTGCGCAACAAGCGCGCGGAGTGGGAGGAGTACCGCAGCAATGTGACTCCCTTCGAGTTGAAGAAATACCTCACGCTCTGAGTCGTCGGACGCGCCGGCCGGCGGCCGGGGTGCGCTACCGTCGGCACCGTGGCTAAACCGGCGACCGAACGCCCCCGGCTTCCCGGCGTCGGCCGGCTGGGGCTGGTTCAGCCGGCCGCCCCCGGCTATCTGGAGTCCCTCGGCTGGGACACCGACACCCACATCGAACTGATGTGGTCGCTGTCGCGCGCGCCCGACGCCGACGCGGCCCTGCACAACGTGGTGCGGCTGGCCGAGGCCCTCGGGACCGACTGGCCGGAATTGGACGCGGCTCTGCTCAAGGACCGCACGCTGCGCGGGCGGCTGTTCGCAGTGCTGGGCTCCTCGCTGGCCCTCGGCGATCACCTAATCGCCAGGCCGCACTCCTGGCATCTGCTCGAAGGGTCCTTGGAGTTGGCCGACGCCGACCGGCTGCATCGGGAATTCGTCGAGTGCGCAGGTGAATTCCTCTCGGCCCCGGCCGATCTGATGCCCCGGCTGCGAGACCTCTATCGGGACCGCCTGCTCGTGCTGGCCGCGCTGGACCTGGCTCCCATCGTCGAGAACGAGCCGGTCCTGCCGTTCCAGACCGTCGGGGCGCACCTGGCCGATCTCGCCGACGCCGCGCTGGGCGCCGCGCTGACGGTCGCGGTCGCCACGGTGTGCAAGGACGCGCCGCCGCCGCGGCTGGCGGTGATCGCGATGGGCAAGTGCGGAGCGCGCGAGCTCAACTACGTCAGCGACGTCGACGTCATCTTCGTCGGTGCGGACGGCGACCCGATGACCATCAGGGTGGCCGGTGAGATGATGCGGTTCGCCTCGGAGGCCTTCTTCGAGGTGGACGCCGCACTGCGCCCGGAGGGCAAGGCTGGGGCGCTGGTGCGAACTCTGGACTCTCACGTCGCCTACTACCGCAAGTGGGCGAAAACCTGGGAGTTCCAGGCCCTGCTGAAGGCCAGGCCCGCGGTGGGCGACGCCGAACTCGGCCGGCAGTACATGGACGCGCTGATGCCGATGGTGTGGACCGCCTGTGAGCGTGAGGATTTCGTCCCCGAGGTGCAGGCGATGCGACGCCGGGTGGAGTCGCTGGTGCCCACCGACGTGCGCGTCCGCGAGATCAAGCTGGGCACCGGCGGGTTGCGTGACGTCGAGTTCGCGGTGCAGCTGCTGCAGCTCGTGCACGGCCGGAGCGACGAATCTCTGCAGGTGGCATCCACGGTGGACGCGCTGGCGGCATTGGGCGCCGGGGGCTACATCGGGCGCGACGACGCGGCCAACCTGACCGCGTCCTATGAGTTCCTCAGGCTGCTCGAACACCGGCTGCAGTTGCAGCGGCTCAAACGGACCCACATGCTTCCCCCCGCCGACGACGACGAGGCGCTGCGCTGGCTGGCGCGGGCGGCGCACATGCGCCCGGACGGAACCCACGACGCGCTCGGCGTGCTGCGCGAGGAACTCAAACGCCAGAACATGCGGGTCTCGCGCCTGCACGCCAAGCTCTTCTACCAACCGCTGCTGGAGTCGGTCGGCTCACCTGTCGGGTTGACGCCCGGGATGTCGGCGCAGGCCGCCGAGCGGCAGCTGGCCGCGCTGGGCTACGAGGGCCCGCAGAGCGCGCTGACACACCTCAGCGCGCTGGTGAACTCCAGCGGGCGGCGCGGGCAGGTCCAGACGGTGCTGCTGCCGCGGCTGCTGGACTGGCTGTCGGACACCCCCGACCCCGACGGCGGGCTGCTGGCCTACCGCCGGGTGAGCGAGGCGCTCTCCGAGCAGCGGTGGTACCTGGCCACGTTGCGCGATGAGAGCGCGGTGGCCAAGCGCCTGATGCGGGTGCTGGGCACCTCGGCCTACGTGCCCGAACTGCTGATGCGCGCTCCGGAGGTGATCCAGCAGTACGGCGACGGTCCCGCGGGGCCGAAGCTGCGCGAGTCGGAGCCCGCGGGCGTCGCCCGCGCGCTGATCGCCTCGGCCGGTCGCCATCCCGAGCCGGCCCGGGCCATCGCCGCGGCGCGCAGTCTGCGGCGGCGCGAACTGGCCCGGGTGGCCTCCGCGGACCTGCTCGGCATGCTCGAGGTGCCGCAGGTGTGCACGGCGCTGACCTCGGTGTGGGTCGCGGTTCTGCACAGCGCGCTGGATGTGGTGATCAGGGCGAGGAGTGCCGGGGAGCCGGCCCCGGCCCGGATCTCGGTGATCGGCATGGGCCGGCTCGGGGGCGGCGAACTGGGTTACGGATCCGACGCCGATGTGATGTTCGTCTGCGAGCCGGCCGAGGGCAGCGATGAGACCCACGCCGTCAAATGGTCGGTGTCGGTCGCCGAGCAGGTCCGCACCCTGCTCGGGACTCCCAGCGACGACCCGCCGCTGGAGGTGGACGCCAATCTGCGGCCCGAGGGCCGAAGCGGCCCGCTGGTGCGCACCCTGGCCTCCTATGAGGCCTACTACCGGCAGTGGGCGCAGCCTTGGGAGGTGCAGGCGCTGCTGCGGGCCAAGCCGGTTGCCGGCGACGCCGACCTGGGCCGCCGGTTCGTGGCGATGGCCGACACGGTCCGCTATCCCGAGGGCGGGATCTCCCCGCAGGACGCGCGGGAGATCCGGCGGATCAAGGCCCGGGTGGACGCCGAGCGCCTGCCCCGCGGCGCCGACCCCAACACCCACACCAAACTCGGCCGTGGCGGGCTGGCGGACGTGGAGTGGACGGTGCAGTTGCTCCAGTTGCTGCACGGCCATGAGGTGCCTGCGCTGCGGAGCACCTCGACCTGCGAGGCGCTGGACGTCATCGGCGCGGCCGAACTGGTGGCGGAGTCCGACGTGGCACGGCTGCGGGAGGCCTGGCTGACCGCCACCAGGGCCCGCAACGCCCTGGTGCTGGTGCGCGGCAAGCCCACCGACCAGCTGCCCGGGCCGGGACGCCAACTCGGCGCGGTGGCGGCCGCCGCGGGCTGGCGCAACGGTGACGGCGGGGAGTTCCTGGACAACTACCTGCGGGTGACGCGGCGGGCCAAAGCCGTGGTGAACAAGGTTTTCGGGAACTGACATCGCCATGAGGTTCTACGTCAGCACCGCGTTCCTGGACACCCGGGAGATCGTTGAGATCGCCCGGGCGGCAGACGAACTGGGTTACGAGGGTCTGGCGATCCCGGACCATGTGGTGAATCTGGAGACCCTGTCGACCCGATATCCCTACACCGACGACGGAGAGCGGCGCTGGCCGCCCTTCACGCCGTGGCCCGACCCCTGGGTCCTGATCGGGGCTCTGGCCCAGGTGACCCGGTCGCTGAAGTTCGTCACCACGGTCTACATCCCCGCGATGCGCGACCCCTACTCTGCGGCCAAGGCGATCGGCACCGCCGCCTACCTGTCCGGGGGCCGAGTGGAACTCGGCGTCGGGGTGGGATGGTGCGAGGAGGAGTTCGCGTTGCTCGGCCAGCAGTTCGCCGGACGCGGCAGGCGCACCGACGAGATGTTGGATCTCATGCGCGAGCTGTGGCAGCCGGGGTGGACGGAGTTCGACGGCCAGTTCTACACCGCGCCCCGGCTGGAGATGACCCCGGTGCCGCCGAGGATCCCGGTGTATGTCGGCGGACTCTCCGATGTCGCACTGCGCCGCGCCGCCCGTCACGACGGGTGGATCGGGGACCTGATCGGTCTGGACCAGGCGCTCGCGTCGGTGCGGCGCATTCGCGAACTGCGGGAGGCCCAGGGGATGACGATGGACGGTTTCACCGTCCTGACACCGCTGACCGACGCATTCACCCCCGAGCACTATCGGCGGGCGCTGGACGGCGGGATCAACGGAATTCTGACCATGCCGTGGGTGTTCTACGCCGGTCCGGAGGCCTCGCTGCGCGACAAGATCGACGGAATGCGACGTTTCCGGGAGGATCTGGACCTCGAGGGCTAGCGCCGGGCGCTCACACCGCCTGGCGACTGGGTTCCGGGCACAGCAGATCGAGGACTTCGCCGATGTGGTGGCCGTTCTCGACCGGGTGGCGCAGCGGCCGGTCGCGCCTGATCCGGTAGGAGTTGCGCCGGCCTTCCCGCATGCGGTCCAGGTAGCCGCCTTCGACCAGGTCGCTGACGATGCGCTGGGCTGCGCGCTCGGTAACCCCCACTCGTTCGGCCACGTCGCGCAACCGGATTCCCGGGTCGCGGGCGATGCAGCACAAGACGTGGGCGTGGTTGGTGAGGAACGTCCACTGCGTCATGAACGGGCACCTTACTCAGGCGGTCGCCGGGGCGAGGGCCGTAGTGGCCGAATCATCGGTCGTGTCGCCGGGCCACCGGCAGCGCGCCGGGGCCCAGGCCCGGGACCTCATAGCGAATTCATAATCACGAAGATTGACACGCCTAGTTAAATATGCGTATTTTAAATCGTATGTTTGACATCAAGAGTCGGGATGCGGCTTCGGGTCTGGACGACGTCGGGCCGCCGGCATCCGGCAGGCGGGCGTCGCGGCTGGTGGCCCGGTTCGGCGCTGCCGGCGCCGCTGCCGGCCTCGCCGCCACCGCGGCGGTGGCGGTGCCGGTCTCGCGCGGTGCGGTGGCATCCGTCGCCGTGGGGCCACTGCAGTTCAGCGTCGACCGGCTCGCTGTCATGCTGCTGCTGCTGGTCTTCGCGGTCAGCGTCACAGCCCAGGTCTTCGCGGCCCGGTACCTCGCCGGGGACCCCCGCGCCGGGTGGTTCGCCGCCAACGCGATCCTGCTCACCGGCGCCTCGGCGGGCCTTGTCACGGCCGGCACCCTGGTCACCCTGGCATTCTGCTGGACCCTCGCCGGTATCGCACTGTGCCTGCTGTTGGCCACCTACTGGACACTGCCCGCGGCCAGGGACGGGGTGCGGCGGGCCGTCCTGGCCTTCCTGGTCGGTGACCTCGCGCTGTGGTCGGCGGTCGTGCTGGCCACCGTGTCCTGGGGGACGGTAGACCTGCGCGCCGCCGGATCCGCGTCCCCGGGGGGACCGCTCGCCGGTGTGATCGCCGTGCTGATCGTGCTGGCAGCCTTGTCCCGTTCGGCGCAGATCCCTTTCCACCGTTGGCTGCCGGCCACCCTGGCGGCGCCCACCCCGGTGTCGGCCCTGCTCCACGCCGGTGTCGTCAACGCCGGCGGCATCCTGCTGATCAGGCTCGCACCGCTGACCGCCGACGGTACGGCCCGGACGCTGACCGTCCTGGCCGGCGCGGCCACCATGGTCTACGGCGCTGTGATCATGCTGGCCAAGCCGGATGTCAAGGGCGCCCTGGTGCACTCGACGACCGCTCAGATGGGTTTCATGATCCTGACCTGCGGGCTCGGGCTGTGGGCGGCCGCTGCGATTCACCTCGTCGCGCATGGCTTCTACAAGTCGACCCTGTTCCTGTCCTCGGGTTCGGCGGTCGCCGCGGGCCGTCGCGCGGAGGCACGGCCCCCGGCCGGCCCGGCGCCCAACCCGGCGCAGCGATTCGCCGCCGCGGCGGCGGCGGTGCTGCTGCCGGGCCTCGCGCTGGCGCTCGCCGTCGCCGTGGTGGCGCCGCAGTTCGGCTCGTCCGGCGACCACGCCGCCGAGCAGGCACTGCTGATCTTCGCCTTCCTGACCGGTGTGGCGGCCACCCGGGGCTGGATGCGGCGGCGCCCGGGGCTGCCCGGGGTGCTGGGCGCCGCGGCCGTGCTGCTGCCCGCAGCCCTCGCCTACGTCGGCATCGTCACATCGCTGAGCGGTTTCCTGGCCCCGGCGCTGCCCGACCCGGCTCTGCCGGCGTCGGTGGTCTGGCTGGTCGCGGCGCTCGCCGCGGCGGCGCTGGCGGTCCTCGCCGTGGCGTTGCGCAGCCCGCGCGCCCAGCGTCTGCACGGCGTTCTGTACACCAGCGCTTTGTCCGCCGGGTACGTCCCGGCCCGTCACACCCCGCAACCGACAGGAGTCCGCTGATGACCGCCGACATCGACAGCCGCAGGGCCCGACTGCGCACTGACGTCACCCTGGCCGCGCGGGTGGTTCCCACCCATTACCCGCTGGAGACCTTCATCGCGGTCAATCCGCTTGCCGGACTGGAAGGCCTTCCCTTCGAGCAGGCCATCAGAAGGGCCGGAGATCTCTACGGAATGCCGGGCACGCTGAGCGAGGCGAGTTTCCGCGACCTGCACCGCTGCGGACGGATCACCGATGCCGACCTGGACCGCGCGCTGTGCCGTCGCTACCCGAACCTGGCTTCGGCGCCCGCTCTGGCCGTCGGTGACCGCCGCGTGCGTCCCGTCGAGCTGCTTCGCGCCGACCTTCTGCACGGGACGGGGACCCCGAAGCCGAAGCGCCGCAGCACTACCCGTGCCGAGGAGCGGGACCCGGGCGTGGCAGACGCCGTGGACGCACAGACCGGCAAATGGTGTGCGGCCTTCTTCGGAGCCGCCGCCTGGCCGATGCCGGGCCGGGATCGCGGGTTCTTCCGGGCCTGGCGGGCGCTGGCCGTCAGTGACCGCAGCCTGCCCCGCGCCGCGCGCACGGCGCTGAGGAGCGTGCCGGCGCGGCCCGACGACGCGATCCTGGCAGCGCTGGAGCTGCTGGCCGTGGACGAGCAGGCCCGCGTGCCCTACCTGCAGGCGCACCTGACCCGGATGCCCGGATGGGCGGCGCACGTGCAGTGGAGCGCGGCCAACGGCACAGGGATCGACCTCACCTCCTATCTGGCGATGCGGCTGAGCTACGAAGCGGCTCTGCTGGCCGGTCACACACCGGTCACCGCAGCCGGGTCGGAGCAGCCCGCAGCGGTTCCCGACGCGCACGAGCGGGCAGCCCGGGTCTTCGAGGCGATGGGATTGAGCCCCGCGGGGGATGAGGCCGGATCCGTCGCCCGGCTGCTCACCTCCCTGCCCGTTGCGGCACGGGAGATCATGTGGCAGAACGCTTTTGAGGAGCACTACCGCGACGAGCTGCTGGACGCCCTGTCCGGCCGCGACCTGCCGTCGGAGACGGCGGGGGCGCACACCCATCTGGTCAGCTGCATCGACACCCGGTCGGAGGGGCTGCGCCGGCACCTGGAGGAAATCGGCGGCTACGAGACGCTGGGATTCGCCGGGTTCTTCGCGGTGGCCATCCGATTCACCGACCTTCTGGGCGGCGCACCCAAAGACCTGTGCCCGGTGCTGATATCCCCGAGTCACTCGATCACCGAGACGGTGTCCCCCGACGGCGCCGACGCGGCGAGCCGACGCTCGGCCGGCGTCGGCAGGCTGGCCGCGGCGGAGTCGGCGTTCCACTCCGCCAAAGAGGAGCTGGCCGCACCCTTCGTTCTCGCCGAGGCCGCCGGATGGCCGGCGGCGGCACTCTCCGCGGCGAAGACCCTCACCCCCGCGCTGTCGACGAGGGTCCGCCGGAGGCTGCGCGACGCCGTCGCACCGGCCGCGCCGGCGCTGATCGACCTCGACGGGATGCCGCAGAACGATCAGGTGCTCTTCGCCCAGGTGGCGTTGACCACGATGGGGCTGACCCGGGGGTTCGGCCGGTTGGTGGTGCTGTGCGCGCACGGCAGCACCACCGAGAACAACCCCTTTCAGGCCTCGCTGGACTGCGGCGCGTGCGGCGGGCAGGCCGGTGCGCCCAACGCCCGCACCGCGGTCGCGATCCTCAACCGGCCCACCGTGCGCGCGGGGCTGCGCAGCCTGGGCATCGACATCCCGGAACACACCTGGTTCGTCGCTGCCGAGCACGACACCGCCGTCGACCGGGTCGAACTGCTCGACAGGCATCTGATCCCGGAAAGCCACCGGGCCGATGCCCAACGACTCGATCGAGACCTCCGCCGGGCCGGGGCCGCACTGGCCGCCGAGCGCTGCGGTGCGCTCCCGGGCGTCGCCGGGAGTCTGTCCCCTGAACGGGCTGTCCGGCACGTGCGCACGCGGTCCTCGGACTGGGCGCAGGTCTACCCGGAGTGGGGTCTGGCCGGCAACGCGGCCTTCATCGTCGCGCCCCGCGAGGTGACCAGCGGGCTGGACCTGCAGCGGCGCACCTTCCTGCACTCCTACCGGGCCGACGTGGACCCCGATGGTTCGGCGCTGGAGACGATCCTGACCGCTCCGCTGGTGGTCGCCCAATGGATCAACTGCCAGTACTACTTCTCGGCGGTCGCCCCCGATGTCTTCGGCGCGGGGACGAAGACCATCCACAACGTGGTGGGTCAGGTCGGCGTGATCGCCGGCCATGAGGGCGATCTGCGCCTGGGCCTGCCGCTGCAGTCGGTGTCCGATGGCGAGGCGCTGTGCCATGAGCCGCTCCGGCTGCTGGCCGTGGTCCAGGCGCCGCTGGAACGGATCGACACGATCGTGCAACGCAACCCGATCCTGCAGCAGCTTTTCGGCAACGACTGGGTCGCCCTAGCGGCCCGGGAGACCCCAAGCGAACCATGGCAGCGCTGGACCCGCAGCGGTTGGCGGCCGTGGAACGAAACATCCAGTACCGCAGGAACTCACGAAAAGGAGATGGTCCAATGACCGCGCCCGCACTGACCAAGATGACCAAGGTCGAGGTCGTCGTCTCGGGAACCGACGCACCGGCGGTGCGCGATCTGATCCAAAGCGTCGGCGCGACCGGCTACACCAGCCTGTCGGGTGTGTCCGGGCTTGGTCACCACGGCTACCACCAGGGCCGACTGCTGTTCAACCAGCAGGCGGCCCTGGAACTGATCATCACCGTGGTGCCGCCGGAGAAGGTCGACGCTCTGCTGGCCGGTCTGCGCCCACTGCTCGACGCATCCTCCGGGGTGATGTTCGTGACCGAGACCTTCGTCAGCCGACCCGACTACTTCAGCTGATGACGGACGTCAACGAGAAAGACGCCACGAAGAAAAGAGAAAGGAACAGCGCCATGTCCACACCAATGCTCTCCTGGCAGCGACTGCGAGCCGGAAACGAGCGGGTCTTCGTGCCCGGCTGGCAACGCCGTGCCGGCCTGGTCGAGGAGCGGCCCGCTGCGGCGGTGTTCCGGTGCGCGGATGCCGCGGTCGCCAGCGCAACGGTTTTCGGCCAGGACTGCGGCTCGCTGGTCGACATCAGCACCTGGGGTCATGTCATCGACTCCGGTGTGCTGGCCACCCTGGACTACGCCGTCGAGGAACTCCACGTGCCCCTCATCGTCGTTCTCGGTCATCAGGAATGCCGGGCGATGCGCACGGCGGTGCGCGCCTGGGAGAACGCCGACATCCCGATCGGCAGTACCCGGGTCATGGTCGAGCACGCGATCGGCTCGATCGTGCGGCGGGGCCTCACCGCGGAGTCGGTCGAGACGGTCTGCGCCGCGCACACCGTCGAGACCGGTCTGGCGCTTCTGGAACGGTCCCCGGCCATCGCCCGCGGCGTCGAGGCGGGTAAGTGCGGGATCGTCTGCGCCACCATCGACGCGGCGGACGGCCGGATCATCCCGCACGCCACGGTCGGGCCGGTCGGCGAGGTCGCCGACGGTCTGCTGGAGTGCGTCTAGCGGTTGAAACCCGGTTCGGAGACGACCCCCTCGGTCAGGGGGTCTTCCGGGCTCGGGATGTAATTCGGCGTCACCTTCATCGCCGGTTCGTTCTCGACCGGTGCCGGTGCCTGGGCCTCGGCGGCGCCCGGTGGCGCTTCGGCGGCGCCCGGCACGTACGGCTCAGGAATGTCGACCACGTAGGGCTGATCCTGAACCGGGGCGGTCGGGTACTGGATCGGGCCCGAACCGGTCTTGGTCAGGGTGAACGGGATGGTCAGGCTCGACGGCTCGATGCCGCACGCGCCGTCCTTGTTGAAGATGCTGGCGTAGCCGGCGAGGCTGGTGGCATCCCAGGAGTAGTTGTTGACCCCGGGAGCGGCCCCGCCGTCATTGCAGATGATGGCGTCGGGCTGATCGACGAAGAGGATCCAGGAGCCCACGGTCCAGTAGGCGTTGGCGCTCCACGGCGCACGCAGGGAGTTCTCGGTCTCGGAGACGTGCACGCAGTGCGGGGTGTCGTCCGCGCACGGCGTGACCACCCACTTCGCCGACTCGCCATCCGCGCTTTCGAAGGTGTAGGTGCCGACCGCATTCGGGTCCGCGGCCTGGGCCGGAACGGCCAGCCCCACGCCGGCGGCTATCAGGGCGGGGGTCACCGCCAACTGGGTCAGTTTCCGGACGCTTGTCATTCGTCTCCCTGCCTGTCTGGCCTGTCGCGCGCGGATCGAAGTATCGCATCACCGCGGGGCTTTGGCCGAACGGGCCGCCGCCGTCGGTATTTCGGCCGGCTGCCCGGGGTCGTCCGCGTTGACGGGCTCCGATCCCGACCGCACCTTGCGCTCAGGTTGCACTCAGTTGTTTCTCAGGTTAGTTTAGGGGGGCAGGGCCGTGGTTCCACAGTAATTGTGGGGAGTGGAACCACCGGCCCTGCCTCTTTTGCATGTTCCGCCGTCCAAGCCCACGTCTGGGGCTTCAGGCAGGGGGACGGCCACCGCGCGGGGACGCTGCGGTGGCCGTCGACACTGACCGAGCCGGTCAGTGCTCCGCTGCGCGGCTGTGGGGACGGGGCGCAGCGGATACCGTCAGATCCTGCCGGTCGCGGTGCCGGCCGGGGCATCCGTTGCGCCGATTCCCAGCAAGTTCCCAGAATGCCGCCCCGCTCACGCTCCCTAAACGTCGTAGTAGAGGGCGAACTCGTAGGGATGGGGCCTGATCTGGATCGGCATGATCTCGTTCTCCCGCTTGTAGGAGATCCATGTCTCGATCAGGTCGGAGGTGAACACCCCGCCCTCGGTGAGGTACTCGTGGTCGGCCTCCAACCGGTCGATGACCGCCGACAGCGAGGTCGGCGCCTGCGGGATGCTGGCGGCCTCATCGGGCGGGAGCTCGTAGAGATCCTTGTCGATCGGCGCCAGCGGCTCGATCTTCTTCTTGATCCCGTCGATCCCGGCCATCAGCATGGCCGCGAACGCCAGGTAGGGATTCCCCGAGGAGTCCGGGCAGCGGAACTCCAGGCGCTTGGCCTTCGGGTTGTTGCCGGTGATCGGGATCCGCACGCAGGCCGAGCGGTTGCGCTGGCTGTAGACCAGGTTGATCGGGGCCTCGTAACCGGGCACCAAGCGCTTGTAGGAGTTGACCGTCGGGTTGGTGAACGCCAACAGCGACGGGGCGTGGTGCAGGATTCCGCCGATGTAGTGCCGCGCCAGGTCGGAGAGTCCGGCGTAGCCCGACTCGTCGTGGAACAGCGGCTTGCCGTCCTTCCACAGCGACTGGTGGGCGTGCATGCCCGAGCCGTTGTCGCCGAACAGCGGCTTGGGCATGAAGGTGACGGTCTTGCCGTTCTGCCAGGCCGTGTTCTTGATGATGTACTTGAACAACTGCACGTCGTCGGCGGCGTGCAGCAGGGTGTTGAACTTGTAATTGATCTCGGCCTGGCCGGCGGTGCCGACCTCGTGGTGGCCGCGTTCCAGGGTGAACCCGGCGTTGATCAGGTTGGTCGACATCTCGTCGCGCAGGTCGACGTAGTGGTCGTAGGGCGCCACCGGGAAGTAGCCGCCCTTGGGGCGGACCTTGTAGCCGCGATTGGCGCTGCCGTCGGCCTCGAAGGGCTCTCCGGAATTCCACCATCCCGACTCCGAGTCCACCTCGTAGAAGGTGCCGTTCATCTTGGAGTCGAAGGCCACCGAGTCGAAGATGTAGAACTCGGCCTCGGCGCCGAAGAAGCAGGTGTCCGCGATTCCGGTGCTGGCCAGGTAGTTCTCCGCCTTGCGGGCCACGTTGCGGGGGTCGCGAGAGTAGGGCTCGCGGGTGAACGGGTCGTGCACGAAGAAGTTCAGGTTGAGCGTCTTCGCCGCCCGGAACGGGTCGATGCGCGCTGTGGCGGGGTCCGGCAGCAGCATCATGTCGGACTCGTGGATCGACTGGAAACCCCGGACCGAGGAGCCGTCGAAGGCCAGACCGTCTTCGAAAACGTCCTCGCCGAAGGCCGACGCCGGAATCGAAAAGTGTTGGACCACACCGGGCAGATCGCAGAACCGGATGTCGACGTATTCGACCTTCTCGTCCTTGATCAGCTTGATGATGTCGTCGGCTGTCTTTTCTGCCACGTACTCAACTCCTTATAGGTGCAGCCTGTGCAGGTCAGCGTGAATGAAGGTTGCTCTGACCGCGCTGACGGTAGGGAGCCGATGTTGCACGACCGTCAACCGAATGTTGCGCCGAAGTTACGCGTGGGCCGGCCGGAATCCTGGCCTATCCTCGACGGTATGGGGCGTGAGATGGGGTCGTGGCTGTCGGGGCCGCAGGCACTGGGGTCGGGTGAGGGCCACCCCGGAGAGCGTTTCGGTATGCCCGCCGAAGGTTCGGGTTCGATGGCCAGGATGGGCCGCCGGATGGCGGCCCTGGTGACCGACTGGCTGATCGCCTACGGCATCGCAGCGCTGGGCTTGACACTCGGCCTGGTGAGCGTGTCCTGGCTGTCCACAGCCGTCCTGATCGTGTGGTTCGCACTCGGCGTGGCCTCGGTGCGGCTGTTCGGATTCAGCCCCGGCCAGTATCTGCTGGGCTTGCGGGTGGCATCGGTCGACAACCGGTTGCACGTCGGTACCGGGCGCGCCGCCGCCCGCGGGATGCTCATCGCTCTGGTCATCCCCGCGCTGTTCACCGACGAAGACGGCCGCGGCATCCAGGACCGGCTGACGGCGACGGCGGTGGTGCGGCGGTAACGCGCCGCGGGCCCGGCCGTGGCCTAACGCCGACGGACCGCGCGCTGAACCCCGCGCATCTTGGCCTGGGCCGGCATCGGACCCTTGGGCATCGCGGCGGGTCCGACCCGGGCGCCCAGCGCCGTCAACTTCGATTCCAGCGCGTCCATCTGCTTGACGGTGATGTTCGCCGGCAGCCGGTTGAGGTGGCGTTCCAGCTTGGACAGCGCGATCTCACCGTCGCCGTTGCCGATGACCACGTCATAGATCGGGACCTCGCCGACGAGGCGGGCGGTCCGTTTCTTCTCCTGGGCCAGCAGGGACTTGACCCGGTCCGGTGAGCCCTCGGCGACGAAGATGACCCCCGGACGGCCGATGACCCGGTGCACCGCGTCGAGATGTCCGTTGGCCGCCACACCCGGCGTCACCCGCCATTTCCCGCGCAGGTTGTCCAACGCCCACGCCGCCGCCCCGGTCTGGCCCTCGGCCTTGCGGTACACCGACTTCTGGGCCCGGCGCCCGAAGATGATGAAGGCGACCAGCAGCCCGAGGGTCACGCCGAACACCGGCATCAGGTAGGCGCTGAAACCGCCGATGACCGAGCCGAGCACCACCGACGCGGCCACGATCAGCACGAACGCGCCGATCATCAGGGGCAGCAGCCTCTTGTCCTCTTTGCGCTGGATCTGGAACGCCTGCCACAGCTGGGTGCGACGCTGCCTGGACTGCGCCTTCCGGGTCGCCTTGGCCTCGGCCTTGGCGGCCTTGAGCTCGGCGGGAGTGCGGGACCTGGACGGCTTGGACGGCGGCTTGGACGGCTTGGGCATAGTTCACAAGGATACGTACCCAGCGGGCTGGTCTCAGGCCCCTTCGGCCGGTGCGCTCGGGCCAGGTCACGAAAGCTAGGTGGCGGCCTCGGCTTCGGTCCCGGTCTTGACTGCGGTCCCGGTCTTGACTGCGGAGGCCTTGAGTGCGGCGGCCCGCTGATAGAGCCGGCCGGCCCGGTAGGAGGAGCGCACCAGCGGCCCGGCGAGCACCCCGGCGAAGCCCAGACCCTCGGCGTAGCCCGCCAGCGCGGTGAACTCATCGGGGTGGACCCACCGTTCCACGGGGTGGTGGCGGGCCGACGGACGCAGGTACTGGGTGATGGTGACAATGTCGCAGCCCGCATCCCTGAGATCGGTCAGCGCGCTGCGGACCTCCTCGATCGTCTCGCCCAGTCCCAGGATGAGGTTGCTCTTGGTGACCAGCCCCGCCTCGCGAGCCGCGGTGAGGACCTGCAGGCTGCGCGGGTATCGGAACGCCGGCCTGATCCGTTTGAAGATTCGCGGAACCGTCTCGAGGTTGTGCGCCAGCACCTCGGGGCGCGAATCGAACACCTGACCCAGCAGAGCCGGTTCGCCGTTGAAGTCGGGAACCAGCAGCTCGACCCCCGTCGACGGGTTCATCTCCTTGATGGCCCGTACGGTCTCGGCGTACAGCCAGGCGCCGCCGTCGGACAGGTCGTCGCGGGCCACCCCCGTGACGGTGGCGTACTTCAGGCCCATCGCGGCCACACTCTGGGCCACCCGGCGGGGCTCGTCGCGGTCCAGTTCGGCGGGCTTGCCGGTGTCGATCTGGCAGAAGTCACACCGCCGGGTGCACTGCTCGCCACCGATCAGGAAGGTGGCCTCGCGGTCCTCCCAGCATTCGAAGATGTTCGGACAGCCGGCTTCCTCGCAGACCGTGTGCAGGCCTTCCCGGCGAACCAGGGCCTTGACGGCGGTGTATTCCGGACCCATCCGCGCGCGGGTCTTGATCCAGGGCGGTTTGCGTTCGATCGGGGTCTGGGCGTTGCGCACCTCCAGCCGCAGCAACTTGCGCGGTCCGGGTTCCACCGGGCCTGCGCCGGGCTGGGGTTCGGCGGCGCTCATGGCTGCGATGGTACGGCAGCCGGGACCGGCAGGCGTCCGTCGAGGGCGTCGCAGACCGCCCCGGCGACGCGGTCGCGGACGTCGGCGACGCCGACGGTGCGACCCAGTTCGGCGCTCAGGGAGGTCACACCCGCATCGGTGATGCCGCACGGCACGATCAGGGAGAACGCGGCCAGATCGCAATCGCAGTTCAGGGCGAACCCGTGCAGGGCGACCCCCCGGGCGACGCGGATGCCGATCGCGGCGATCTTGCGGGCGGGCCGTCCGGCACCGGCCGGCAGCCACACCCCGGAACGTCCGTTCACCCGTCCGGCGGCCAGGCCCATCCCGGCGCACACCGAGATCAGGGACTCCTCCAGACGGCGCACGTAGTTGACGACGTCCAGCGGTTCGGCCAGCCCGACGACTGGGTAGCCGACCAGTTGGCCCGGCCCGTGCCAGGTGATCTTGCCGCCGCGGTCGACGTCGACGACCGGAACCCCGCCGACCGGCCGCTCGTGCGGTTCGGTCCGTTTTCCGGCGGTGTAGACCGGCGGGTGCTCGAGGAGCAGGAGGGTGTCCGGACCGCCGCGGACCCGGGCGTCGGCCAGCTCGCGTTGCAGCCCCCAGGCCTGCTGGTAGCCGAGCGTGCCGAGGTGGCGCACCGCCATCGGATCAGAGCTCGACCGGATGGAGGACAGCACGATACCGACGGTACTAGCGTGCCGATCGGTCCGTCGCGTAGTCGAGCGCTTCGCCGATGGTGTTGTGGTGGAAGACGAAACCGGCACGCTCCAGCGCCGCCGGTATCGCACGCTGGCCGCCCAGCAGCCCCTCGTCGGCGAACTCGCCGAGCAGCGTTCGCAGCGCGAAACCCGGCACCAGCCAGGGGGCGGGGCGGTTCAGCGCCCGGCCCATGGCGCTGGTGAACTCGGAGTTGGTGACCGGAGCCGGTCCGGTGAAGTTGACCGGGCCGGACACCTCCGGGGTACCGATCGCGAAGACCAGCGCGCGGACCTCGTCCTCCAGACTGATCCACGGCATGTACTGCCGGCCGCCGCCCAGCCGTCCCCCCAGTCCCAGCGCGAACAGCGGCCGCAGCTTGTCCATCAGGCCGCCGCCGGGGGAGAGCACCAGCCCGGTCCGGGCGAGCACCACCCGGGCTCCGGCGCGCTGCGCGGGCAGGGTCGCTTCCTCCCAGTCCACGCACAGCCGGGCCAGGAATCCCGTACCCGCCGGCTCGGACTCGTCGACGATGCGGTCGCCGGTGTCGCCGTAGTAGCCGACCGCGCTGGCGTTGACCAAGACCGGCACCCCGGCTTCGGCCACCGCCGCCGAGATGACCTCGGTGGGGTCGATGCGGCTGTCGCGCAGGCTCTGCTTGAACGAACCCGACCAGCGCCGGTCGCCGACCCCCACGCCGCACAGGTTCACCACCGCGTCGACGTCGTTCAGGCCGGCCGGGTCCAGGTCGCCTCTGGCGGGGTCCCACCGCAGTTCGTCGCGGTTGGCCGGCTCCCGGCGGACCACCCGCAGCACCCGGTGATCGGCCGCGCGCAGGGCCGTGACCAGTGCCGACCCGATCAGTCCGGAAGACCCGGCGACGGCGATCGTGGTGCGTTCGGCGGCACCCACCGCTAAAGCCCGAGTTCGGCCTCGAAGGCGCCTTCCTCCAACCGGCGCTTCACGGTGGTGAGGAAGCGGCCGGCGTCGGCGCCGTCGATCAGCCGATGGTCGTAGGTCAACGGCAGGTAGCAGATCGAGCGGACGCCGATCGACTCGTTGCCCAACTCGTCGACGATCACCCGGGGCCGTTTGACGATCGCCCCGGTGCCCAGCATCGCGGCCTGCGGGGGAACCAGGATCGGGGTGTCGAACAGCGCGCCCTGGCTGCCGATGTTGGTGATGGTGAAGGTCCCGCCGGATAACTCGTCGGGCTTGAGATTCCCGGACCGGGCGCGGGCGGCGATGTCGTTGATAGCCCGGGCCAGACCTGCCAGCGACAGATCACCCGCGTTATGGACCACCGGCGAGAGCAGGCCCTGCTCGGTGTCCACCGCGAAGCCCAGATGCTCGGCGTCGTAGTAGGTGATCTCCCCGGTGTCCTCGTTGTAGCTGGCGTTGACGTTGGGGTGGGCTTTGAGGGCGTCGATCACCGCGCGGGCGATGAAGGGCAGATAGGTGAGGTTGACGCCTTCGCGCTCGGCGAAGTCCTTCTTGGCCCGTGCGCGCAGCGTCACGATCCTGGACATGTCGACTTCGTGGGTCTGGGTGAGCTGAGCGGTGGCCTGCAGTGACTCGCGGGTCTTCTTCGCGGTCAGCTGACGGATCCGGTTGGCCTTCTGCGTCGTGCCGCGCAGGTGGGCCAGCGGCGAGGGCGCGGCGGCGGTGGGCGCCGGCGCCGGGGCGGCCGGTGCGGCGGCAGCAGGCGCCGCCTTCGGGGCCGCGGCTGCCAGCACGTCCTGCTTGCGGATCCGGCCCCCGACCCCGGTTCCCTTGACCGTCGACAGATCGATGCCGTTGTCGGCGGCCAGCTTTCGGACCAGGGGGGTCACATAGGGCGTGTCCGCGGCGGCGGGGGGCGGCGCGGGCGGCGCCGGCGGCGCGGCCTGTGCCGGTGGCGCTGCCGGCGCCGGAGCGGGAGGGGGCGGCGCTGCCGGCGCCGGAGGGGGTGGGGGAGGCGGCGGAGGCGGTGCCGGCGCGGCGGTTGCCGGTGGC
>CAYURT010000018.1:0-7715 GCA_964447215.1 uncultured Mycobacterium sp. | reverse complement strand
CGGAGGGGGTGGGGGAGGCGGCGGAGGCGGTGCCGGCGCGGCGGTTGCCGGTGGCGGCGCGGCGGCCTGGGGCGCCGGCGCGGCCGCGGCGCTGCCGATCCTGCCCAGTTCACCGCCGACCGCGACGGTGGTGTCCTCCTCGGCGGTGATGCTGAGCAGCGTGCCCGCCACCGGCGAGGGGATCTCGGTGTCGACCTTGTCGGTGGAGACCTCGACCAGGGCTTCGTCGACCGCGACGGCGTCCCCGACCTTCTTCAGCCAGCGGGTGACCGTCCCCTCGGTGACCGACTCGCCGAGGGTTGGCATCAGCACCGGTGTGGCGTCCGCGGCGGGAGCGGCCGGCGGGGGCGAGGCGGGGGGCGCAGCGGCGGCCGGCGCCGGAGCTTCGGGGGCGGATGCCGCGGCGGGCGGCGGCGAGGCCGGCGCTGCCGGGGCCGGGGCCGGCGGGGCGGCCTCGGAGGCGTCGCCGATGACCGCCAGTTCACCGCCGACCTCGACGGTGTCGTCCTCGCGGGCGACGATCCGGGTCAGCACCCCCGCCGCCGGGGAGGGAATCTCGGTGTCGACCTTGTCGGTGGACACCTCCAGTAGCGGCTCGTCGACAGCGACGGTGTCGCCCTCCTGTTTCAGCCAGCGCGTCACGGTTCCCTCGGTGACACTCTCACCGAGAGCGGGCATCTGAACGGAGACGGCCATCTGGACTCCTCTACAGTCGGTCAACCACCGGCTTACTACAGCAGCCTTACCACAGCCTGCCCTCCACATCCTGTCATTCGCCGGGTCGGCCGGTGTGGGGCCGTCGCCGCGGCGTGCGGATCCATCCGGCTCTGGCACCATCGGAACAAACCGTGGGAAAAGGAGGAGTTCGACGGTGGGGTTGTTCGGCAGGTTCCGATTCCGGCGTCGCCGGTCCTCCGGTTTGGGGGGAGACCTGCGTTATCTGCGGGACTGGGCGGCCGCTCGAACCGGGGTCGAGGCATTCGTCGAGCCGGAAACCACCGTGACCCCGATGACCGTCGTCCTGGTGGCCGCCGACGGGGAGTGGACACGGCGGCAGTGCGGCGGGCCGTCGGGCGCCAGGAGAGTCGGTCAGACGCTGTCGATCCCGGTCTATGACGTCGGCAAAGTCGGCTATCCGCAGCGGATGCGCGACTTCGACGCCCGCCGCCGGATCGCCCGCCGGCGGGCCCTGCGGGCGCAGCTCGACCAGGACCCGACCGATTCCTGAGCCGTCTTGACACCGCAGGGCGCCGCCGGAAGGGTCGGGCCGGTGACAGCTGTCCCTGATGACTCCGAAGGCGAGCCCCGCTATGTGCGGGCCGCGGACGGAACGCGCATCGCGGTCTTCGAGGAGGGCAATCCCGACGGCCCGACGGTGGTGATGGTGCACGGCTGGCCCGACTCGCACGTCTTGTGGGACAGCGTGGCGGCCGAACTGGCCCCGACCCACCGGATCGTCCGCTACGACAGTCGGGGCGCCGGCGCCTCCGACACGCCCGGCCCGGCATCGGCCTACACCGTCGGGCAACTCGCCGACGACTTCGACGCGGTGGTGGCCGCGGTCAGTCCCCAGACGCCGGTGCACGTCGTCGCCCACGACTGGGGCGCGGCCACGATGTGGGAGACGGTGACCCGGCCCGGGGCCGGCGAGCGCGTGGCGTCCTACACCTCGATCTCCGGGCCCGATCCCGTCCAGCTGAGCCGGTTCCTGCGTGACGGACTGGCCCGGCCCTACCGTCCGCGGCGGTTCGCACGTGCGCTCTCCCAGGCCCTGCACTTCAGCTACATGGTGTTCTTCCGCACGGCGCTGGCGCCGCTCGCCATGCGGGCCTTTCTGGCCGAGGCCACCCGCCGGTTCGCGGTCAACGCGGGGGTGCCACCGCAGCGGCGGCACCAGGGGAGCACCTTCGTCGCCGACGCGGCCAACGGGATGAAGATCTACCGGGCCAATTTCCCGCGGGTCCTCGGCGACGCGCGGCGTGACCGTCACGTGCGGGTCCCGGTGCAGCTTGTGGTCAACACGCGGGACAACTTCGTCCGCCCCTACGTCTACGAGGACACCCCGCGCTGGGTCGAGAGGCTGTGGCGGCGCGACATCCGTGCCGGACACTGGTCGCCGCTGTCGCATCCGCATGTGATCGCCGCGGCGGTGACCGAGTTCGTCGAACACATCGAGGGCGCCCCGCCGGGCCGAGCGTTGCTGCGGGCGCAGGTGGGCAGGGCGCGGAAACCCTTCGGAGACCTGCTCGTCGCGGTGACCGGCGCCGGCAGCGGGATCGGTCGGGCCACGGCTCTGGCCTTCGCCGCCGAGGGCGCCGAGGTGGTGGTCAGCGATATCGACGAAGCGCAGGCGGAACAGACCGCGGCCCGGATCGGCGAACTCGGCGGGGTCGCCCACACCTACGTCGTGGACGTGGCCGACGCCGAGGCGGTCGAGGAGTTCGCCGAGCGGGTGTGCGCTGCGCACGGCGTGCCCGACATCGTGGTCAACAATGCCGGGATCGGGGTGGCCGGGTCCTTCCTGGACACCCCGGCCGAGGAGTTCGACCGGGTGCTGGAGGTCAACCTCGGCGGGGTGGTCAACGGCTGTCGTGCCTTCGCCCGCCGGCTGGTCGAGCGTGGCACCGGCGGTCATATCGTCAATGTGGCGTCGATGGCGGCCTACGCCCCGCTGGGCTCGCTGAACGCCTACTGCACCTCCAAGGCGGCGGTGTACATGTTCTCGGACTGCCTGCGCGCCGAGCTCGACGCCGCCGGCGTCGGACTGACCACCGTCTGCCCGGGACTGATCAACACCAACATCGTGGCCGCCACCGGATTTCACGCCCCGGAGGGCCGTGGTGCCGCGGTGCCCGGCCGACGTGCCCAGCTGGAGCGGATGTTCGAGCTGCGCCGGTACGGCCCGGAGAAGGTGGCCTCGGCGATCCTGTCCGCGGTTCGCAAGGACAAGGCCATCCGGCCGGTGACGCCGGAGGCCTACCTGCTGTACGGCACCTCCAGGCTGTTGCCGCAGGCGCTGCGCAGCACGGCCCGCGGCCGGGTCGTCTAGTCCGGGTCGTCCGATCGGCCCGGGGCTCCCTCGCCCAGCGCCTCGGCCACCGCCCGCTGGAAGACGCTCTCCTGCGGCGCGACCCCGGTCCAGCGCTGGAAGATCTGCATGGCCAGCTGGACCAGCATCTCCACCCCGTCGACGGTCCGGCAGCCCCGTTCAGCCGCCGTCGCCAGGAACGGTGTGATCCGGGGATTGGTGATCACGTCCACTGCGACGCAGTCGCCGGCCACCGTATCCCACTGCACCGGAACCGGTTCCAGCTCCGGCGCGCAGCCCAGGTGGGTGGCGTTCATCAGCAGTGTGGTGCCCTCCGGCACGCGCACCGGCGTGCTCCAAGGCTGCCAGTCGCACGGGACCCCGGCCGCTTCCCGCACCAGCTGGGCGACCTCGGCGCCTTGGGATTCCCGGCGCGTCACCAGGGTCAGATGCGCGGCTCCCGCCCAGGCGATCTCCACGGCCATCGCCCGTCCCGCGCCGCCGGCGCCGAGCATCACGACCCGCTGGCCGCGTAGCGGCACCACCTTCTCGATCGCCCGGACAACGCCCTTGCCGTCGTTGTTGTGTCCGACGAGGCGGCCCTGCTCGATGGTCAGGTAGTTCGCCGCGCGGATGGCGCGAACATCATCGTCGACCTCGTCGAGCAGTGGGACGACGGCCACCTTGTAGGGCACCGTGATGCCCACCCCCCGATACCCGAGGGGCCCCAGCGCCGCGACCGCCAGCGCCAGGTCCTCCTCGTCGGCGATGTCGCTCTTCCAGAACTGCCAGTGCAGTCCGTAGTGGGTGTAGACGGTGTCGAACATCCGGTCAATCGGGTTCTCGGCGACCGGGTGGCCCAGCATCCCGGTCATCTGTTTCTGCGGCGGGATCATCGAACGGGCTCAGCCGTTTTCGGCGATGTCTTCCAGAACCGCGAACAGCGTCCGGGTCGGCACCCCGGTACCGCCCTTGGGGGTGTAGCCCCACGGAGCGGTGGTGTTGTACGCCGGCCCCGCGACGTCGATATGCGCCCACTGCACGCCGTCGGCGACGAACTCGCGCAGGAACACCCCGGCCACCAGCATTCCGGCGAAGCGCTGCGAGCTGATGTTGGCCAGATCCGCCACCGTCGACTTGAGGTCGTCCTTGAGTTCCTCGGGCAGCGGCATCGGCCAGCCGTTCTCGCCTTCGCGCTGCGACAGCGCCGCGACCCGGTCGCGGAACTCGTCGCTGCCCATCACCCCCGGGATCCGGGAGCCCAGCGCGACGGTCTGTGCGCCGGTCAGCGTGGAGGTCTCGATCAGGTAGTCGGGGGAGTCCTGGCAGGCCCGCACGATCGCGTCGGCCAGGATGAGCCGGCCCTCGGCGTCGGTGTTGAGCACCTCCACGGTGGTGCCACCGTATTGGGTCAGGACGTCGCCGGGGCGCTGCGCGGTCGCCGAGGGCATGTTCTCGGCCATCGGCACGGTGGCGATCACGTCGATGGGCAGCCGCTGCTCGGCGGCGAGCACGACCGCCGCGATCACCGCGGCGGCGCCGGCCATATCCGAGGTCATGTGGTGCATCGAGGCGGCCGGCTTGATGGAGATACCGCCGGTGTCGAAGGTGATGCCCTTGCCCACCAGGGCGACTTTCGGGACCTTGCCGCCCTTCCCGGCCTTCCCGCTCCGATAGGTCAGGCGGACCAGCCGCGGCGGGTTGGAGGAGCCTTTACCGACGCCGATGATCCCGCCGTAGCCGGCCTTGGCCAGTGCCTTCTCGTCGAGCACCTCCACCTGCAGCCCGGCGGCGGTCCCCAGAGCCTTTGCCCGCTTGGAGAACTCGTCGGGGTGCAGATGGCTGGGCGGGGTATTGACCAGATCGCGGGCGGTGGCCACCGCCGACGCCACCGCGGCGGCTCTGGCCGCCAGCGGCTTGGCCCGCGCAGCCGTGCTCAGCGCGGTGATCCGCGACAGCGCCGGTTCGGTGGGGGCGGTCTTGGCGCTGCGGAACTCGTGGATCTGGTAGCCGCCGAGGATGAGGCCCTCGATCGCGGCCTCCAGGTGCAGTTCGGACAGTGTGGTGATCACCGACTCCACACCGCTGAGGGAGCGCGCCGCGGCGCCGGCGGCGCGCCGGATCGCCTCAGGACTCCACTCCTCCCGCGCCGGACCCAGTCCGACGGCCAGCACGCTGGCCACCGGAAGCGAGGGAACTGTCAGCCTTGTCAGCGCCTCGGGGCCGCCCTTGGCGCCCAGCGCCCGCAGTGCCACGTCGATCTCGCCGACCGCCTCGGCGTCCAGGAACGGGGTGCCCACCACCGCCGGGGACCCGCCGTCGGCGCAGACGCCCACGATCAGGACCGCTGACGATCGGCGTTTGGGCAGGGCGGCGGATACGGTGACGGCGGGGGCGCGGTAGCCGGGTCGGGTGCTCACCGAAATCACCCTAACGGTGGGCGGGGACTAGGGTGGGGCGACGTGACCGACACCCCGGATCTGCAGCACGGACCGCTCGAGGAACGGCACCGGGACCGCGGCGCCACCTTCGCCGAGTTCGGCGGATGGCTGATGCCCGTCTCCTACGCCGGCACGGTCGGCGAGCACCGGGCCACCCGCGAGGCCGTCGGGCTCTTCGATGTCAGCCATCTGGGCAAGGCGTTGGTGCGGGGTCCCGGCGCAGCGGATTTCGTCAACACCGCGCTGACCAACGATCTGCGCCGGATCGGTCCCGGGAGAGCCCAGTACACCCTGTGCTGCACACCGTCCGGGGGGGTCACCGACGATCTGATCGCCTACTACGTCGGCGACGACGAGATCTTCCTGGTCCCGAACGCCGCCAACACCGCGGCGGTGGTCGCCGCGCTGCGCGCCGCCGCCCCGGAAGGGATCTCGGTCACCGACGAGCACCGTTCGTATGCCGTCCTGGCCGTCCAGGGCCCGCGGTCGCCCGAGGTGCTGGCCGCCCTGGGACTGCCGGCCGGCATGGATTACATGGAGTGGACCGACGCGGAGTTCGACGGGATTCCGGTCCGGGTGTGCCGTACCGGGTACACCGGTGAGCACGGTTACGAGCTGCTGCCGCCGTGGGACTCTGCCCCCGCCGTGTTCGACGCGCTGGCCGCCGCGGTCGAGCGCAGCGGTGGGCAACCGGCGGGTCTCGGTGCTCGGGACACCCTTCGCACCGAGATGGGCTACCCGTTGCACGGCCATGAACTGTCGCCGGGGATCTCCCCGTTGCAGGCCCGCTGCGGCTGGGCGGTCGGCTGGTCCAAGGACGAGTTCTGGGGCAGGGCGGCACTGCTTGCCGAGAAGCAGGCCGGTCCGCGGCGGTTGCTGCGCGGTCTGCGGGCGACCGGCCGGGGCGTGCCGAGGGCCGGCATGACCGTGCTGCGCGACGCTGCCCCGGTGGGTGTCACCACCTCCGGCACCTTCTCACCGACGCTCAACGCCGGCATCGCACTGGCCCTGATCGACACCGATGCCGATCTGCCCGACGGCGCGGCGGTGAGCCTCGACGTCCGCGGGCGGTTGCTGGACTGCGAGCTGGTCAAACCGCCCTTCGTCCACGTCAAGACCCGCTAGCGGACCGGCTATACAATCGCCGCTATGCCCACCACCGGACTCGCCTTCGCGGTGCAGCGCACCGCGCACCCGGCGAGCGAGTCGCGGCGGGCGGCCATCCTTGCCGATCCGGGGTTCGGCCAGTACTACACCGACCACATGGTCTCGGTGCTCTACACCCATGACCGGGGCTGGTTCGACGCTCAAGTGCTGCCGTACGGACCCATCGAGCTCGACCCCTCGGCGATCGTCCTGCATTACGCCCAGGAGGTCTTCGAGGGACTCAAGGCCTACCGCTGGGCCGACGGTTCGATCGTCTCGTTCCGGCCGGAGGCCAACGCGGCTCGGCTCGGGGCTTCCGCGCGGCGGCTGGCGATTCCGGAGCTGCCCGAGGACATTTTCCTGGAATCGCTGCGCCAGCTCGTCGCGGTCGACCACGAGTGGGTGCCGGCCGCGGGCGGCGAGCAGGCGCTGTACCTTCGGCCCTTCATCATCGCGACCGAACCGGGCCTCGGGGTGCGGCCCTCGGCGGAGTACCGCTATATGGTCATCGCCTCCCCTGCGGGGGCCTACTTCAAGGGCGGCATCCAGCCGGTCAGCGTATGGCTGTCCACCGAGTATGTCCGGGCCAGTCCCGGCGGCACCGGTGCGGCGAAGTTCGGCGGCAACTACGCCGCGTCGCTGCTGGCCCAGGCTGAGGCCGCCGAGCACGGCTGCGACCAGGTGGTCTGGCTGGACGCGATCGAGCGCCGGTACGTCGAGGAGATGGGCGGGATGAACCTGTTCTTCGTCTTCGGCAGCGGCGGTTCTGCCCGCCTGGTCACGCCGGAACTGAGCGGCTCGCTGCTGCCCGGCATCACCCGGGACTCGCTGCTGCAGTTGGCCGGTGACGCGGGCTTCGCCGTCGAGGAGCGCAAGATCGACGTCGAGGAGTGGCGTAAGGGTGTCGCCACCGGCGAGATCACCGAGGTGTTCGCCTGCGGCACCGCGGCGGTCATCACCCCGGTCGCTCAGGTCAAGTACGGCGAGGGCGAGTTCACCGTCGGTGACGGCGAACCCGGCGAGGTGACGATGGCGCTGCGGGACACCCTCACCGGGATTCAGCGCGGCACCTTCGCCGACACCCACGACTGGATGACGCG
>CAYURT010000017.1:26549-52246 GCA_964447215.1 uncultured Mycobacterium sp. | reverse complement strand
ACATCCTGTCCAAGGACGAGGGCGGACGGCACACGCCGTTCTTCAACAACTACCGGCCGCAGTTCTACTTCCGCACCACCGACGTCACCGGTGTGGTCACGCTGCCGGAGGGCACCGAGATGGTGATGCCCGGCGACAACACCGACATCTCGGTGAAGCTGATCCAGCCGGTCGCCATGGATGAGGGCCTGCGCTTCGCCATTCGCGAGGGTGGTCGCACCGTGGGTGCCGGACGGGTGACCAAGATCATCAAGTAATGATCTGACAACCGCACGCGAGAGCGGCGCCCGCCATCAGGCGGGCGCCGCTTTTGCCCTTTTCGACGCGCTAAAATAGAGATGAGGGGGCGTTCTGCCCACCACTCACTGAGTGGGAAACCGGAAGAGGATGTCATGGAGACCACGAACCGGTCTCGTCGTCGCACCGCGGTCGCCGGGGGCACCGGCGTGGCCTTGGTGCTCTCCCTGATCGGCGGCACGATGGTGCTGCTGTTCTCCGGCGATACCGTCGAGAAGCCCACCGCGCTGAGTCCGGTGACGCCGACGCCGACGGCCCCCGCACCCAAAGACGCCGAACTGCCCGACGACGCCGGCGACCTTCTGGACTTCACGGGCGGTCTGTCCTCGAGCGGTACCGATGGGTTGTCCTCGGGCAGCACTGCGGAATCGTATTCCGGTGACTCTTCCGGCATGTTCGCCGCCGCGCCCGGCCTCAACCCGGGATCTGCGGGCACACTGCCCCCGCCGCCGGCGCTGCAGCAGCTGCCGCCGCCACCGGAGTTTGTGCCGGCTGACTGGGAGGCTCTGGTGGCACCGCTGGTCGCCGCGCAGAATGCCAACGCGGCAATCAACACCACCGGATCGGTACTGGGCACCTCCATCGGTGCGGTGGCCGCGGTGGCCGCCGCGGCAGGTGACCTGGCGCTGTTCCTGGCGGTCGTCGACAACGGTCAGGGAGCGCTCAACCAGTTGCAGTCATCGCTGGCGGCCGCCCCGGCGGCGGCCGCGGTCGCGCAGTCCCTGCCGCCGCCACCGGACCTGACCGGCCTGTCCGCAGCCTTCGCCGCGGCCGCGGCCGCCCCCCCTCTGGGCGTGCAGGCGCTGCCGCCGCTGCCCCCGCCCCCGGCGCTGCCGAATCCCGACCAGGCGGCCGCCGCACTGTTCGCGCTGCCCGCGGCTGCCGCTGTTCTGCCCGCGTTGCCACCGCCTCCGCCTATCGGGTTGCCGCCGCTACCTCCGCCTCCGCCGTTCGGGCTGCCGGCGTTACCTCCGCCCCCGCCGTTCGGCCTCCCCCCGCCCCCGGCGATCGGGTTGCCGCCCATCGGACTGCCCTCGTTCGGGCTGCCGAGCATCACCCGCCTGATGGGCCTGCCCTTCTGAAACACGTTTCAGTTCCTTGCTAGCCTGAGCTTCGGCGCGGCGGAAGGACCACTGATGGCGGCGAATTGCGGCACCCTAGAAGGACGAGTGGCCTTCGTTACCGGGGCCGCCCGCGGTCAGGGCCGCGGGTATGCGGTGCGGCTGGCCCGGGAAGGCGCCGACGTCGTCGTCAGCGACATCTGTGCACCGGTATCGTCCACCGTTCCCTACGCCGCTGCGACGGCCGAGGAACTGGAGGAAACCGTCCGGCTCGTCGAGGCGGAGGGCCGCAAGGCGCTGGCCCGCCGGGTCGACATCCGCGACGACGCCGCCGTGCGCGGGCTGGTCGCCGACGCCGTCGAGCAGTTCGGCCGCCTCGACGTCGTGGTGGCCAATGCCGGGGTGCTCAGCTGGGGTCGGCTGTGGGAGCTCTCCGACGAGCAGTGGAACGCCGTCATCGACACCAACCTGACCGGAACATGGCGCACGCTGCGGGCGGTCATCCCGGCCATGATCGAGGCCGGCAACGGCGGCTCGATCGTCGTCGTCAGCTCGGCCGGCGGGATCAAGGCCACCCCGGGCAACGGGCACTACGCGGCTACCAAGCACGGGCTGACGGCCATGACCAATACCCTGGCGATCGAGTTGGGCGAGTACGGCATCCGGGTCAACTCGATTCATCCGTACTCGATCGAAACCCCGATGATCACCAACGACGCGATGCTCTCCGTGCTGGGCGCGCACCCCGCGTTTCTGCACAGCTACCCGCCGATGCCCTACCAGCCCCCGGCCAAGGACGGCCGCGCCAAGCGCACCGATTTCATGACCGTCGAGGAGGCCGCCGAGGTGGTGGCGTGGCTGGCCGGAGACGCCTCGGGGGTGTTGTCCGGCTCGCAGATCGTGCTCGACCGCGCGGTGATGAAGTACTAACCCGGCAGCACCAGAACCGGGACGGGGCTGAAGCGCAGGATCTTGGCTCCGTGCGATCCGAGGAACACCTCGGCGATGCCTTCGCGCACCGTGGGGCGCGGAGTGGTGCCCAGTGCCAGAATCTCACCGTCGATCCAGTCGGCGTCGTCCAGTGCCTCGTCCCAGCCGTTGCCGCTGACCACGGCCACTTCGACGTCGGGGGCCAGCACCCCGTCGGCGCGCAGGCCCTCCAGCTTGGCGGCGGCCTGCTCCTCCCACGCCGCCAGCACCGAGTCCTCGGCGTGCAGGCCGACCTCCGGCGGGTACATGGTGCGGCCGCGCACCGCGAAGGTGATCACCCGCAGCGGCACACTCAGCCGCTCCGCCGCGACGGTGATCCGGCTCAGCAGGTCGACCGCCTCCGGGGTTCCGGGGTAGCCGCAGGTGATTCGGCTCAGCATCGCCGAGGGCGGGCTGCGGTAGCCGCGCGGGGCGATCGCCACCGGCACCGTGCTGGAGTGCAGCAGGTGGTCGGCGGCGGAGCCGACCACCACCTGGCCCAGTTGGCCGTTGGCCGAGGAACCCAGCACCAGCATTTCGGCGCCCAGTTCCTCGACGACCTCGATCAGGCCTCCGGAGACCGATCGGTGCGGCTGGCTGCGAAACGTCACTTCCTGCACCGGCGGCATGACCGCGAGGCACTGTTCGGCCTCCCGCGCCGAGTCGGCCGCCAACCGCTCCGCCCAGGCGGCGTACTCGGCGTCGACCTTGGCAGGGGAGGGAGTCATCCACGGTTTGGGCACGACGGTGACCACGGTCAGCGACGAGCGCAGGGTGCGGGCCGCGGTGACCGCCAGATGCAGCGGAGCGGTGCCGCTCTTACCGGCGAGGTAGCCGACGACGACGGTCATGATGTCTCCCGGAGTTTGTTGAGGGCGCTGTGATGGCGTCCCCAGGTGAAGTAGAAGGCCAGCACCACCGCCACCCAGCAGGCGAACGCCAGCCAGGTGTACCAGCGCAGGCTGAACAGGATGTATCCGCAGGCCAGGATAGACAACACCGGGGTGACCGGGTATCCCGGCACCCGGAATCCGCGGGGCAGGTCGGGTTCGCGGGTGCGAAGGAGGATCACCCCTACCGACACTACGACGAAAGCCACCAGTGTGCCGATCGAGACCAGGTCGGCCAGGTAGTTCAACGGCACCAGACCAGCCAGCACCGCCACGATCACCGCCACGATCACGGTGTTGTTGACCGGCGTCATGCTGCGCGGGTTGACCCGGGCGAACAGCGGCGGTAGCAGGCCGTCGCGGCCCATGGAGAACAGGATCCGGGTCTGGCCGTACATCGTCACCAGGGTCACCGAGAAGATCGAGATCACCGCCCCGGCGGCCAGTACCGTGCCCCAGTAGCGCGCTCCGGTCACCTGGTCCAGGATCGCCGCCAGACCGGCCTCCTGACCGTCGAACTCCGGCCAGTCCTGCGCGCCCAGCGCGGCCACCGTGACCACCACATAGAAACCGGTCACCACCAGCAGCGCGGCGATCAGCGCACGCGGCATGGTCTTCTGCGGTTCGCGCACCTCGTCGCCGGCCGTGGAGATGGCATCCAGGCCGATGTAGGAGAAGAAGATCGTCCCGGCCGCCGCGCCGATCCCGGCGACGCCGAACGGGGCGAACTCGGCGAACCGGTCGGTACGGAAAGCGGTCAGGGCGATCACCGCGAACATCGCCAACACCCCGAGCTTGATCACCACCATGATGGTGTTGACCTTCGCCGACTCGCTGGCACCGCGGATCAGCAGCAGCGCACACAGCATCACCAGCACTACGGCGGGCAGGTTGATCCACCCGGGATCGGAATCCCACGGCGCGGCCGAAAGCACCTGCGGTAGGCCGTGTCCGATGAAGTTCTCCAGCAGCTTGTTGACGTACTGGCTCCAGCCGACGGCCGGTGCGGCGGTGGCCACGCCGTACTCCAGCAACAGGCAGGCCGCCACCACCATGGCCATCACCTCGCCGAGCGTCGCGTAGGCGTAGGAGTACGTCGAGCCCGAAACCGGAACGGCGGAGGCCAATTCGGCGTAGCACAGCACAGCCAGTCCGGCCGCCAACCCGGCGATCAGGAAGGAGACCACCACGCTGGGGCCGGCCTCGGGGACCGCCTCGGACAGCACGAAGAAGATGCCGGTGCCGACGGTGGCTCCGATGCCGAACATGCTCAGCTGGAAGGTGCCGATCGTGCGTTTGAGTCCCACGGAGGCGCCATGGGCCACCGGCGCGCCGACCACAGGCCGGCGTCGCAGCATCTGCTCGGTCAGGGTGATCGGCGGCGCCGTCATCGCTTCTCCTCACCGGGGGCCGACCGACCGATTATGCCTGCACTCGGTGCGGTGGTGCGCGTTGAATCGTGTATGAACACATTGTGGGCAATCACGGTGTTCTGATCGTCGGCGGCGGGCTGGCCGCGGTCCGCACCGCCGAACAGTTGCGCGCCGCCGGCTATGAGGGCCCGCTGACCGTCGTCGGCGACGAGGACTATCTGCCCTACGACCGCCCGCCGCTGTCGAAGGAAGTGCTCAGCGCCGCCAAGGATCCCGAGGAGGTGATCCTGAAACCGGCTGAGTTCTACTCTGAGCACGACATCACGCTGCGGCTGGGAAACGCCGCGCGCACGCTGGACACCGATTCCCAGACGGTCACCCTTGCCGATGGAACAGCGCTGGGCTACGACCAGCTGGTCATCGCCACCGGACTTGCCCCCAAACGCATCCCGACCTTCCCGGAGTTGGACGGCATCCGGGTCCTGCGCTCACTCGACGACGCCGTCGCGCTGCGGGAGCAGGCTGAAACCGCCACCCGCGCGGTGGTGGTGGGAGCCGGCTTCATCGGCTGCGAGGTGGCCGCCAGTCTGCGCGCGCTGGGCCTCGAAGTGGTTCTCGTCGAGCCGCAGCCCACGCCGCTCGCCTCGGTGCTCGGCGAGCGGATCGGCGAACTGGTGGCCCGGCTGCACCGGGCTGAGGGTGTGGATGTGCGCACTGGGGTGGGAGTGGCCGAGGTGCGCGGCGACGGCGCGGTCAGTGCGGTGGTGCTCGGCGACGGCGCGGTGCTGGAGACCGACCTGGTGGTGGTCGGCATCGGCTCGCGCCCGCGGACCGACTGGCTGGCCGGCAGCGGGGTGGACCTGGCCGACGACGGCGGGGTGCTCTGCGACGGGGCCGGGCGCACCAGCGCGCCGCATGTCTGGGCGCTGGGTGACGTCGCGTCATGGCGCGACTCTGCCGGGCACCAGTCGCGCGTCGAGCATTGGAGCAACGTCGCCGACCAGGCCCGCGCGCTGGTGCCGGCCATGCTCGGCCGGGACGCCCCGGCGGCGGTGTCGGTGCCGTACTTCTGGAGCGACCAGTACGACGTCAAAATCCAATGCCTGGGCGAGCCGCAGGCCGGGGACGTGGTGCACGTCGTCGTCGACGACGGCCGCAAGTTCCTGGCGTATTACGAGCGCGACGGGGCGCTGGCCGGGGTGGTCGGTGGCGGCATGCCCGGCAAGGTGATGAAGACTCGGGCCAAGATCGCCGCCGGAGCGCCCATCGCCGAGGTGCTCGGAGCGGCCTGAGGCGCCCGGCCCACCGCCGAGTGTGCGGATTCATCCGGCCTTCGCGGCGAGTCGCGGATGAAACCGCACAGGCGGCGGGGGCGCGGGGGGACCTAGCCGGGAAGGCCGTCGGCGAAGGCGTCGAAGGCGTCGCCCATTGCCTGGCTCAGCGACACCGCAGGGCCACCCTCGCTGCTGTCCCCGTGGGCCAGCCAGTACTCGTAGGCCGACAGGGCCACCCCCAGCATCCCCCAGGCGATGGTCTGGGGGACCAGGTCGCCGGGCTGCGCGCCGGTGCGGCCGGCGACGAACCTGGCCACCACCGCCCGCCACCCCTCGTGCATCCTCATCGAGTACGCCTGCAGCTCCGCGGTCTGCAGGATCAGCCGCATCCGCTCGCGATGCCGGTCGGTCTGAAAGTCGTCGACCGAGTTGAAGTCCAGCAGCGCTGCGCGCAGTGCACTGCGCAGCCCGGCCCGCGGGTCGGTGCCGTCGAGCACCGCGGCGAAATGGCGCAGATGGCTGTCGAAGTCCCCCCACGGGATCGCGTTCTTCGAGGAGTAGTAGCGAAACAGCGTGCGCCGTGCGATTCCGGCCGCCAGGGCGATGTCGTCGACGCTGACCGCCGTGAAGCCGTTGGCCGAGAAGAGGTCCAGCGCGACATCGGCGATGTGGTCACAGGTGGTGGAAGGGCGCCGCCCGGCCCGCTGGGCGGCCCCGGCCGCGCGCCCGGCCGCTGCTGGTTCGGCTGCCAACTAACCGCGTCCTTCCGTTTCGGCACCTAATGCCATATTGTCATCTGTCAGCCGCCGCTGCGTCGGCGCTCACCGAGAGGACATTCCGGATGGAACCCAACCACACCGAAACCGAACCCGCCGCCGAGTTGGTGACCGAGACGCTCGTCGAAGAGGTCTCCATCGACGGGATGTGCGGGGTCTACTGACCGTGCCCGCCGGCGCGGGATTCGATCCCACGCACAGCTGGCGGCTGCACCCGCAGGTGGCGGTGCGCCCGGAGCCTTTCGGTGCGCTGCTCTATCACTTCGGAACCCGCAAGCTGTCCTTCCTGAAGAACCGCACCATCCTGGCGGTGGTCGAGTCGCTGGAGTCTCACGCCGACGCCCGCTCGGCGTTGCACGCCGCCGGGGTGGCCCGCGACGCCGAGGCTCCCTACCTGCACGCGCTCGGGGTGCTGGCGGCCTCGAACATGCTGCAACGCAGGGAGACCCGATGACCGCCACTTCCGGGCTGATCTCCCGGTTCGAGCGGGGACTGGACGCGCCGATCTGTCTGACCTGGGAGTTGACCTACGCTTGCAACCTGGCTTGTGTGCACTGCCTGTCCTCGTCGGGCAAGCGTGACCCGCTAGAACTGACGACCGGGCAGTGCAAGGCGGTCATCGACGAACTGCAGCGCATGCAGGTCTTCTACGTCAACATCGGCGGCGGGGAGCCCACCGTGCGGCCTGACTTCTGGGAGCTGGTCGACTACGCCACCGCGCACGATGTCGGAGTCAAGTTCTCCACCAACGGAGTTCGGATCACCCCGGAGGTGGCTGCACGGCTGGCCGCCAGTGACTATGTCGACGTTCAGATCTCGCTGGACGGAGCCAGTGCCGAGGTCAACGACGCCGTGCGCGGTCCGGGCTCGTTCGCCACGGCGACCCGCGCGCTGGAGAACCTGGCCGCCGCCGGATTCGCCGACGCGAAGATCTCCGTCGTCGTCACCCGGCACAACGCCGGACAGCTCGACGACTTCAAGAACCTCGCCGAGCGCTACGGCGCCACCCTGCGGATCACCCGCCTGCGGCCGTCCGGCCGTGGCGCCGACGTCTGGGACGAGCTGCACCCCACCGCACAACAGCAGCGGCAGCTCTACGACTGGCTGGTGGCGCATGGCGAGGGCGTGCTGACCGGGGACTCGTTCTTTCACCTGTCCGGCCTCGGCGAGCCCGGCGCGCTGGCCGGCCTGAACATGTGTGGGGCCGGGCGGGTGGTGTGTCTGATCGACCCGGTCGGCGACGTCTACGCCTGCCCGTTCGCCATCCACGAGAAGTTTCTGGCCGGAAACGTGCTGTCCGACGGTGGCTTCGACGCGGTGTGGAAGAACTCCGAGCTGTTCGCCGAGCTGCGCAGCCCGCAGTCGGCCGGCGCCTGTGGCGGTTGCGGGCACTACGACGCCTGCCGCGGTGGCTGTATGGCGGCGAAGTTCTTCACCGGCCTGCCGCTGGATGGCCCCGATCCTGAGTGCGTGCAGGGCTACGGCGAACCCGCGCTGGCCGGTGCCCGGCAGGTGCCGCGGCCCCGGGCCGACCATTCCCGCGCGGTCCCGCTCACCCTGTCCGGCCCACCGGCCAGGCCCTGCAACGAAAGTCCGCTCTGATGGCCCGTAACACCTGGTTCGAAACCGTCGCCGTAGCGCAGCAGCGCGCAAAGAGGCGCCTCCCCAAGGGCGTGTACTCCGCGCTGCTGGCCGGCAGTGAGAAAGGCGTGACCTACTCCGACAACGTCGAGGCGTTCGGGGAGTTGGGTTTCGCGCCGCACGTCATCGGCGCCACCGAGAAGCGCGACCTGGCCACGACCGTGATGGGTCAGGACATCTCGATGCCGGTGGTGATCTCCCCGACCGGGGTTCAGGCCGTGCACCCCGACGGGGAGGTCGCCGTCGCCCGGGCAGCCGCTGCGCGCGGGACGGCGATGGGCCTGTCGTCGTTCGCCAGCAAGCCCATCGAGGAGGTCGTCGCCGCCAACCCCAAGACCTTCTTCCAGATCTACTGGCTCGGCGGACGGGATGCGATCGCCGCCCGCGCAGAGCGGGCCCGCGCGGCGGGCGCGGTCGGGATGATCGTCACCACCGACTGGAGCTTCTCGCACGGCCGGGACTGGGGCAGCCCGAAGATCCCCGAGAAGATGGACCTGCTCACCGCGATCAAGATGTCCCCGCAGGGAATCGTGCGGCCGTCCTGGTTCCTGGAGTGGGCCCGCACCTTAAAGCCCCCGCCGCTGTCGGTGCCCAACCAGGCTGCTCGCGGTGAGCAGGGGCCGCCGTTCTTCGCCGTCTACGGCGAGTGGATGGGCACGCCCCCGCCAACCTGGGAGGACATCGCCTGGCTGCGCGAACTGTGGGGCGGACCGTTCATGCTCAAGGGTGTGATGCGCGTCGACGACGCCAAACGCGCTGTGGACGCGGGGGTTTCGGCGATCTCGGTGTCCAACCACGGCGGCAACAACCTCGACGGCACCCCGGGGACCATCCGCGCGCTGCCGGCGATCGCCGGGGCTGTCGGGGACCAGGTGGAGGTGCTGCTCGACGGTGGCGTGCGGCGCGGCAGCGATGTGGTCAAGGCGCTCGCGTTGGGAGCGCGCGCGGTGATGATCGGCCGGGCCTACCTGTGGGGCCTGGCCGCGGCCGGACAGGCCGGGGTGGAGAACGTGCTGGACATCCTGCACGGCGGCGTCGACTCCGCACTGCGCGGGCTGGGCAAAGCCTCGGTGCACGACCTGAACGCCGACGACGTCCTCGTGCCGCCCGGCTTCAGCCGCGGCCTCGGCGCGTCCTGACACCCGGATCGCCCGTCTGGGCCCTGAGGACGCCGCGGGCCTCCTACCCTTGAGTGGCGAGAGCCACAAACCGCGAGGAGCAATCATGGCCGTCTACGCCAGGCCGGGGGCCGCCGGTTCCCTGATGTCCTTCCAGAGCCGCTATGACAACTTCATCGGCGGCGACTGGGTCAAACCCGCCGGGGGCCAGTACTTCGAGAACCTCTCGCCGGTCAACGGTCGGCCGTTCTGCGAGGTCGCGCGCTCCACCGGTGCCGATATCGAACTGGCGCTGGACGCAGCCCACGCCGCCGCGCCGGTCTGGGGCAAGACCTCGGTCGCCGAACGGGCTGTGCTGCTCAACAGGATCGCCGACGTGATCGAGACCAACCTGGAACCTCTGGCGCTGGCCGAAGCCTGGGACAACGGCAAGCCGATCCGGGAGACCCTCAACGCCGACATCCCCTTGGCGGTGGACCATTTCCGCTATTTCGCGGCCGCGATCCGCGCCCAGGAGGGCGGCATCTCCGAGATCGACTCCGATACCGTCGCCTACCACTTCCACGAGCCCCTCGGTGTCGTCGGCCAGATCATCCCGTGGAACTTTCCGATCCTGATGGCGGTGTGGAAACTGGCCCCCGCGCTGGCCGCCGGCAACGCCGTCGTCCTCAAGCCCGCCGAGCAGACCCCGGCCTCGGTGATGTACCTGGTCGGCCTCATCGCCGACCTGCTGCCGCCCGGAGTGCTCAATGTGGTCAACGGATTCGGGGTGGAGGCAGGCAAGCCGCTGGCCTCAAGCAACCGGATCGCGAAGATAGCCTTCACCGGCGAGACCACCACCGGCCGGCTGATCATGCAGTACGCCAGCCAGAACCTGATCCCGGTCACCCTGGAACTGGGCGGCAAGAGTCCCAACATCTTCTTCTCCGATGTGATGGCGGCCGGCGACGACTTCCAGGACAAGGCCCTGGAGGGCTTCACCATGTTCGCCCTCAACCAGGGCGAGGTGTGCACCTGTCCGTCGCGCAGCCTGATCCAGGCCGACATCTACGACGATTTCCTGGCTTTGGCGGCAATCCGCACCAAGGCCGTCCGGCAGGGCGATCCGCTGGACACCGAGACCATGATCGGTGCGCAGGCCTCCAACGACCAGCTCGAGAAGATCCTGTCCTACATCGAGATCGGCAAGAGCGAGGGTGCCCGAATCCTCTCCGGTGGCGAGCGCGCCGATCTCGGCGGGGAGCTGTCGGGCGGTTTCTACGTGCAGCCGACGATTTTCGCCGGTGACAACGCGATGCGCATCTTCCAGGAGGAGATCTTCGGGCCGGTCGTGTCGGTGACGTCGTTCGCCGACTACGACGACGCCATCCGGATCGCCAACGACACTCTCTACGGTCTGGGCGCGGGTGTGTGGAGCCGCAACGGCAACGTCGCCTACCGGGCCGGCCGTGACATCAAGGCCGGGCGGGTGTGGACCAACTGCTACCACCAGTACCCCGCGCACGCGGCCTTCGGCGGCTACAAGCAGTCCGGTATCGGCCGGGAGAACCACGCCATGATGCTCGACCACTACCAGCAGACCAAGAACCTGCTGGTGTCGTACAGCGACAAGGCCGCCGGATTCTTCTGAGCATGGGCGATTCGCGGGAACTGGGCCGTCTGGCCCACCCCCGGGTGATGGGAGCCGCGCCAACGGTGCTGGTCCCGGTGGGCTCGACCGAACAGCACGGCCCGCACCTGCCGTTGGACACCGACACCCGGATCGCCGCCGCGGTGGCCGCCGGGGCGGCGGCCGGGCTGGGGGAGCACACCCTGGTCGCCCCACCGGTCTGCTACGGCTCCTCCGGTGAGCACCAGGACTTTCCGGGCACCGTCTCGATCGGCACCGCGGCGCTGACCGAACTGCTGGTGGAATACGGCCGCTCGGCCTGCCGGTGGGCGGACCGGCTGGTGTTCGTCAACGGCCACGGCGGCAACCTCGAGGCCCTCGCGGCGGCGGCCGGCCGGCTGCGCGACGAGGGCCGCGAGGTGGCCTGGTTCGGCTGCACGGTCGCCGGCGGCGACGCCCACGCCGGGCACACCGAGACCTCGCTGCTGCTGCACCTGGCACCGGTCGCGGTCCGGGTCGGCGAGATCCGGCCGGGCAACACCGAGCCGCTCGCCGAGTTGATGCCGCGGCTGCGCGCCGGCGGGGTGGGGGCGGTCAACGCCGCAGGTGTACTCGGCGACCCGACTACCGCGACGGCGGAGGCCGGCGCGCGCTACCTGGCCGCAATGGTCGCCGACTGCACCGCCCGGGTGCTCCGCTGGCAGCCGGGGCCCGGCGGCATGCTGACGTGAGCGATGTCCTGATCGTCGGCGCGGGGAGCGCCGGATCCGTTCTGGCCGAACGCCTTTCCGCGGATCCGGGCTGCAGCGTGACGGTGCTGGAATCCGGGCCGGGTCTGAGCGACCCGGTTTCGGCTGCGCTGACCGCCGATGCCTTCCAGCTGCCGATCGGCCCGGACAGCCCCGTGGCGCGGCACTACCGGACGTTGCTGACCGACCGGCCGCCCCGACCGGCGGAGATCGTCCGCGGCGAGTGCGTCGGCGGTTCGGGGGCGGTCAACGGCGGCTACTTCTGGCGTGCCGCCCGGGGCGACCACGGCTGGGCGCCCGGTTGGTCGTGGGAGGAGACCGAAGATCACTACCGGGCGGTGGAGAGCCGAATCGCCCCGCACCGGGCCGTCATCGCCGGCGGGCCGACCGAGGCGTTCGCCGCCGCGGCCGGGGTGGCCGGCCACGCCGACGCGGTCGCGGCGGTCCCGCTAAACATCGACCGTGGGACGCGACGGGGACCGGGTGCGGTGTTCCTCGGACCGTCACTGGGGCGGCCGAACATCACGGTGCGCAGCGGGATCCGAGCGCACCGGGTGCGGGTCCGCGCCGGCCGGGCGGTCGGTGTCGAGGCGAGCGGTCCTGGCGGGCCGGTGGTCCTCGACGCCGACCGGGTGGTGCTCTCGGCCGGGGCGATCGGCTCGGCGGTGCTGCTGCTGCGCTCGGGGATCGGGCCGGCCGCCGACCTGCGACGGCTGGCCATCCCGGTGCGGGCCGAACTTCCGGTGGGGCAAGCCTTCAGCGACCATCCGGAGTGGCTGATGTCCACCGCATGGAGCGCGGTCGGGGGCCGGCCGGTCCTGGAGGCGGTGCTGGTGGCCGACGGGTTGGAGGTCCGCCCCTACACCCACGGCTTCGGCTCGCCGACCACCAGCGTGGGGGTGGCGCTGATGCGGCCGCGATCGCGGGGGCGGCTGTCACTTCCGTCGGAGGACCCCGGTGTGCCGCCGCGCATCGAGCACCGCTACGACAGCGAGCCGGCCGACGTGGCAGATCTCGCCCGCGGTGCTGAGCTGGTGCGCGAGATCCTCAGCGGGGCAACCGAACTCGGCGGGCCCCGGTGGTCGACCTCCCAGCACCTGTGCGGCACGGCGCCGATCGGCGCCAACGGTGATCCGCATGCGGTCGTCGACCACCGCTGCCGGGTCCACGGGGTGGAGGGGTTGTGGGTGATCGACGGGTCGGTACTGCCGCGCGTCCCCGGCCGCGGCCCGCACGCCACCATCGCGATGCTGGCTCACCGGGCCGCTGAGTTCGTGTAGCCCGGCTACCGCAGCGAGTAGCGGATCGGCAGATGCTTGAGGCCGCCGACGAACGTCGTGGCCATGAACTCCGGATCGCCGGCCAGTTCCACCGAGGACAGCCGCGGCACCAGTTCGGTGAAGAAGCTGCTGATCTCCATCCGCGCCAGCGCCGCTCCCAGGCAGAAATGCACGCCGTGGCCGAACGACAGGTGCTTGTTGGGGTCGCGGCCGACGTCGAAGCGGAACGGGTCGGCGAAGACGTCGGCGTCGCGGTTGGCCGAGACGTAGCTGAGCAGTACCGACTCGCCCTTGGCGATCGGCACCCCGCGGACCTCGGTGTCGGCCTGAGCGGTGCGCATGAACTCCTTGACCGGCACCACCCAGCGGATGATCTCCTCGGTCGCGGTGCCCATCAGCGACATGTCGTCGCGGAGCCGCTGGAGTTCGCCGGGGTTCTGCGCCAGTGCCAGCATGCCGCCGGAGATCGCGGCGCTGGTGGTGTCGTGCCCGGCGCTGGCCACGATCACGTAGTAGGACAGGGTGTCCATGTCGCTGAGCGGCTCGCCGTTGATCGTGGCGTTGGCGATCGCCGAGGCGAGGTCCTCGGTCGGGTTCTCCCGGCGGGACTGGGTCAGCGCGGAGAAGTACATGAAGAAGTCCAGCAGCACCGCCTGGACGTCCTCGACGGTGCTGCCGCGCTGGAACTCGCTGTCGTCCCCGCCGAACATCTCCTGGGTGAGCTTGAGCATCCGGGGGAAGTCCGACTCCGGCAGGCCCAGCAGCGAGAGGATCACATACAGCGGGTAGTTGACCGCGACCTCCTGGACGAAGTCGCACTCCGGGCCCTTCTCCACGAGTTTGTCGACGTAGATCTTGGCGAGCTCGTCCACGCGGACCTTCAGGTCCCGCATCGCTTTCGGCCGGAACCAGTCGACCCCGATCTTGCGGACGTCGCGGTGGTGGGGGTCGTCCATGTGGATCAGGGTGCGCAGGCCGGTGCCGGCCTCGATATCGCGCAGGAAGGTGTCATCAGCTGCGGCGATGGCCAGCAGGGGCCGGGGGAAGTTGGTGAACAGGTCGTTCTGCCGTTCGATCTCCATGATGTCGGCGTGCTTGGTGATCGCCCAGAACGGCCGGTACGGGGGAACGTCGACCCAGGACACCGGATTGTTCTCCCGCAGGTGGGTCAGCGCGGTGTGCAGCGCCTCCTCGTCGGTGTAGGCCTGCGGGGTGGCCAGCACATTCGCTGCCGGGTCGGTGATCCGGTGGTCGGTCGATGCGCTCAACCTTGGCTCCTCGTGTAGCACGAACTTGACGGGTGTCAGGTTTCCAGTGTGGCTGATCCGGCCGGGAAGTAAAGGGACTTACGTCAGTTTGGCGTCCGCCGCTGTCCGTAGGCTGGCGGATCATGCTGTTCCGAGGTGCCGCCGCCGGGCTGAGCGCGTTGCTCGTGCTGGTGACCGGCTGCGCCGGGCCTGACGCGGCGGACCCCGAGGTCGTCGCCACGGTCGCCGGGTCGGTGCGGGGCACCGCCGGGGTGTCCGACGGACAGGGCTTCCGGGTGTTCCGGGGCATTCCCTACGCTGCGGCGCCGGTGGGGCAGCGGCGCTGGCAGCCGCCGGTCGCGGCAACGCCGTGGGCCGGGGTGCGCGACGCCACCGAGTCGGGGACACGCTGCGTTCAGGACACCCGTGTCGATCCCGACTACGGCCGGCCCACCGGGGAGGACTGCCTGAACCTGACGGTGTGGACCCCGCAGGGCGCCGGTGCCGAGGACCAGAGGCCGGTGATGGTGTGGTTCCACGGCGGCGGGTTCCTCAACGGCAGCGCCGACATCTACGACGCCCGCTGGCTGGCCACCCGCGGCGATATCGTCGTCGTCGCCGTCAACTACCGGCTCGGCGCGCTGGGCTTCCTGGCCCACCCCGCTCTGGGCCCCGCCCAGGATCTGGGCAACTACGGTCTGGCCGATCAGCAGGCGGCGCTGCGCTGGGTGGGCGAGAACATCGCCGCCTTCGGCGGTGACCCGGGCAAGGTGACGATCGCGGGGGAGTCGGCCGGGGCGATGTCGGTCTGCGACCATCTGGTCGCCCCGGAGTCCGCGGGGCTGTTTCGCGCCGCGATCCTGCAGAGCGGCCCCTGTCAGGTTCAGGCGGGCCTGCCCGAGGCCCAGCGGGTCAGCCTCGACTACGCCGCCGGCATCGGCTGCCCGGAGGCGGCCACGGCCAGGGACTGTCTGCTGAGCCTGCCGGCCGACCGGCTTCAGGGCGGCCCGGGTTACGCCCGGTTGGGCACCAGCGTCCTGAGCGGGCCGGTCACCGGGACCCGTCGGCTTCCGGTGTCGCCGACCGCCGTGGCCGATCGCAGCCCCACCGCGCCGGTCCCGGTGCTGATCGGCAACACCGCCGACGAGTTCACCCTCTTCGTGGCCCTGACCTACCTGGCCGACGGCGGGCTGGCTCCTTACGACGTGCTACTGGCCGAGGCTTTCGGCGACCAGGCCGCGGCGGTGGCCGCCCGGTACCCGCCGTCCCGGTACGACGGAAGTGAGGGCCTGGCCTACGCGGCGGCCGTCACCGACGGGGTCTTCGCCTGCCCGATCGACGCGCTGGCCACCGGGCTGGCCGCCCGGGCGCCGGTGTACGCCTACGAGTTCGCCGACCGCACCGCCCCGGTTCCCGAACCGGTGCTGGCCGCACCGTTCGAGGCCGGGGCCGGTCACGGGCTGGAGTTGCGCTACCTGTTCGACATGGGCGGGGCGCCGCCGCTGAACGCCGCGCAACGGGTGCTGTCCGATCAGATGATCGGCTACTGGAGCGGTTTCGTCGCGACCGGTGTCCCGGCGGGCGCCGGCCTCCCGCAGTGGCCCGCACTGCATCCCGACCATCCTGTGCGGATGATGCTCGACACCGGCGGGTTGGGGCTCGACACCGGCTTCGCCGGGCGCCACGAGTGCGGATTCTGGGGATCGCAGGGCTGACGGGGAACCTGTCCGGTCAGGGGAAGCTCAGCCGCATCACGGTGCAGTCGTCGTCGAACAGTCCGGAGCCCGACAGCGCTCGCAGCCGGCTGACCAGGCTTTCCAGCGTCCAACCGGTGTCACCGGCGGCCGTCTCCGCACACATGTCGATGAACTGCGCCAGCGTCCACTGACGGCCCTCGGGCAGTTCGAACTCGAATGCGCCGTCGCTGTAGACCAGGAGGTCCTGGCCGGGTGGCACCGTGTAGGTGGCACTCTGGAATTCAGCGTCCTCGAGCACCCCGACGGGCACTCCTTCGGTGGACAGAGCGCGCACCCCGGCGGGGGACAGGGCCAGCGCCGGCGGGTGCCCCGCGGTGGCGAACCTCAGCGTCCTGGTCGAGAGCTGATAAACGCCGTACCAGACGGTGAAGTAGTTCCCGCCCTGCTGATCCATCTGGAACAGCCGGTTGAGCTCGGCCAGCACCGAATGCGGGGCCAGCATGGTCTCCCAGGTCAGTGTTCCCGAGCGCAGGACGTTGTGCACCGACACCGACACCATGGCCGGCTCCACGCCGTGACCGGAGACGTCGATCAGATAGATGACGAGGTGGTCCTCGTCGATCCAGCGAAAGTCGTAGCAGTCGCCGGCTAGCTCCCGGGACGGCTCGTGACGGACCGTGACCGGCACCGGCCCGTCCAGGCCCTTGGGCAGAATGGAGTCGACGTAGCGTGCGGCGCTGCCGAGTTCGGCGGTGAGGCGATCGGTCTGCAACTGCAGACGCGCGGCCAGGCTGCGGTTCTGGGCCTCCCGGCGGGCAATCTGTTCACGTGCCCTGGCCTCCGCGGCCACCTCGTCGTCGATGACCCGGAAGGACGCGACCAGTCCGTCACGGATCCCCGCGGAATCGTAGAACGGCTTGGAATGCAGGTGAATCCAGTGCGGGCGGCCGTCGGCGCCGGTGATCCGGCGCCGGCCGATCTGGTTCTCCCCGGCCTCCCCGGCCTCCCCGGGGCCGCGGTCGTGTTCATCGGGCACGACGAACTCAGTGCCGGGAAGGCCCACCCAATGCTCGGCCGGTGCGCCCAGCGCCTGCTCGACGGAGTTGGAGATCCACCGGATGGTGCCGTCGTCGGCCAGCCGGACGACGACGTCGGCGACGTTCTCGGCGAGCAGTCGGAAACGCTCCTGGGATTCGGCGATGCGCTGGGCGTACTCGATGCGGTAGCTGACATCCCGCCAGGTGAGGCTGATCAGACCGGGCCGGACCTGCGCGGCGCGCACGTCGTAGTAGCGCAGATCGTCGAGAACCTCGTTGTAGTAGGGGAATGCGTCCAGAACCAACGGACGGCCGGTCTCGGCGCACCGGATGTAGTACGCCAGCAGTCCGGAGCCCTCGATATTGGGCAGGGAGTCCAGGATGCTGTGTCCGACCAGTTCCTCGCGGGTCAGCCCGAGGTACTCGGTGGTGGCCGGGTTGACGTCGCGGTAGATCAGGTCGACGACCCGGCCGTCCCGCCAGACCGCCTCGAAGAGCACCTGCGGATCGTGCATGGCATCGCTCACGGCACGCACCAGGGCATTGGCCTGGCTGGCGGCGTCGATCGCCTCGGCGACCCGGGAGTTGTCATAGAACGCCCAGATCCGGCCATCGAAGCCGGTGAACGGCGCCGGTTTGGACACCACCCCCAGATGCGTTGGCGGGTCGGTGAACAACCACGTGGACCGCGTCTCCGCCGAGCGGTCCTGGAACAGCAGGACCTCTTCCGCTTCGATCTCGGCGCTGTTGATGGCCCGTTCGGCGATGGTGTCCAGAGCGGCGTAGAACTCGCCGGCGGTCGCGTTTCCCGGCCGCATTCCCAGCAGCGAAGCGGCCGTCCGATTGACGTTGGCGAAGTCGTCCTCGGAGTCCACCGCCACCAGGCCTACGTCGAGCTCGTCGAGCAGGCCGGCCAGCCGCCCCAGCTGGGTGTGCATCATGGTTGTGGTGCTCTGGCTGTGCATTCTGGCCTCGGGTGGTCGGCAGCTGCAAGGGATGTTCAAGCCTGAGCATCAGCTGCATTCCGCTGGGCGAGAAGAGGTTTCCGGCCACGGACTCGGGCCGCCTCAAGGGTACCACCGAATCCGCCGAATCCGTGATCCGGTGAACCCGCGGCGGATCAGCGGGCGTCGCGGCCCCGACAAAGATCGGGGGCGGCCCTGCCGGCGATGAGCGGCAGGTCCAGATAGGTCTTGATGCCCGGCGCGGCGGCGCACACGTCGGGGATCGCGCTGACGCAGTGGTTGGCCGTGGCCACCACGCCGGGATTGCGCACCAGACCCTCGGCGACGGTCTCAGGTTGCAGGCCCTTGAAGGTCAGGAACACGTCGGGGTCGCCGTTCACCTCGATCTCGAAGCGTTCGCCCTGCGGGCCCAGCGTCCACGGCGGGTCGAGGTCCACCTCGCACATCAACCAGTTGACCGCGGCGGTCACCACCGGCGTCTCGCCGACCACGGCCTGCCAGCGGAACCGGCGGGCGGCCACCGTGCCGGCCTCGATCGGGACCACCAGGCCCTCGGCGTCGCTGACGGCGACGGCGACCTCCTGGGTGGAGTGGATCCGGGGTTGGGCATCGAAGCCGAGCTTGTCGGCGACCATCCGGACCGAGGCCTTGAAACCGCCCTCGAGCAGCGCGGCGATCGGGCCGCCGACGGCCTGCTCGGGGGTCAGCCCGAAACCCATCACGTCGCGGACGACGAACGGGGCGTTGTAGGTGCGCAGATCGGAGAACTCCTCGGCCCGCACGTGGGTGATCGCCGAGGACAGCGAGGAGACCATCAGGGGAAAACGCTCGGTGATGCCGCCGGGGTGGATACCCGATCCGTGCAAAGTGACCCCACCGTCGAGGCAGGCCCGTTCGATGGCGGCCACCGCCGGGTTCGTCATATCCGGGTACACCCATCCCACCGGGGTGACGACGTTCTTACCCGAGCGCAGGAGCGCGGCGACCACCACCTCGTCGGGCAGCAGCGGGGAGTACATCACGCAGTCGGCTTCGACGGCCAGCAGCTTCTCGACGTCGGTCGTGGCCGCCACGCCGATGGGATCCTCCCCGGCCAGCGCCGCGGCGTCCCGGCCCTCCTTGTCCGCGCTGTGCACCCAGCATCCGACCAGTTCCAGGTCGGGGTGGCGCAGAATGCCCTGAATGGCGGCGCGGCCGACGCCGCCGGTGGCCCACTGGATGACGCGATACATGAGATGAACGGTAGGCACGGGCAGGGGATCGGGATCGCCGATTCCCGGTAATCGCCCCTGCGCCGGCGTCAACGCGCGCAGATGCGGACGACCGTGCAATCGTCGTCGAAGCGTCCGCTCTCCGACAGCTCGACGAGTTGGTCGACGAGGTCGTCGAGGGTCCAGTCCAGTGAGCGTGCGGTGCTGGCGCACAGCTCGACGAACTCCTCCAGGGTCCACCGTCGGCCACCGCGCAGGACGAGTTCGAAGGCGCCGTCGCTGTAGATCAGCAAGTCCTGGCCCGGATGCAGCGGGTGGTCGTGGGTCTCATAGGTGATGTCCGCAAGGACTCCGATCGGGACCGATCCCGAATCCAGCAGGGCCGGTGCTGCGCCGTCCGCGCTCAGCACTATCGCCGGGGGGTGCCCGGCGCGGGCGTAGCGAAGGGTGTGGGTGGAGGGCTGGTAGACGCCGTACCAGACGGTGAAGTAGTTGCCGGCCTGCCGGTCCATCGGGAAGAGCCGATTGAGTTCGGTGAGGACCCTGCCGGGATCTCGGAGAATGTCGGCGTCGAGGGTGCCCGAGCGCAGCAGGTTGTGCACCGACACCGAGAACACGGCGGGGCCGACGCCGTGGCCGCACACGTCGACCACATAGGCGATCAGGTGGTCCTCGTCGATCCAGCGGTAGTCGAAGCTGTCGCCGCCGAGTTCCTCGGAGGGTAGGTAGCGCGCCGTCACGGGTACCGGGGCTTCGAGGTCACCGGGCAGGATCGAGCGGACGTAGCGGGCGGCCCCGTCGAGCTCGGAGACCAGCCGGCGGGCCAGTGACTCCATACCGGACAGGGTCAGCAGAAAGGCCTCCAACAGGAAGGTGACTGCGAGGGCGGCCAGCAGCACGACCGCCATGACACCGTCACGGCTGTCGACCAATGCCACGCTGACCGGCCGCACCGTGAGCTCCCACGCACGGTCATACACCTCCAGCGGCGCCGTGTTCGCCGTCGGAGCGGTCCGGACCTGGTCAGGGGTGGCCGAGTCCCGCGCGGGGAGGTCCGCGATGACCACGGGATCCCCGGGATCGCTGACGTCGATGAGCGTCACATCGACGCCGTCCCAGTCCGCGCCGCCGAAAGTCTCCGCCAGGAGGTCACCGAGCCGGTACACGCCGACGGCGAAGCCGCGCAGTGTGGCCCGCCGGGCCGGCTCGTTTCCGGGGTCCAAACCGCCCTCGTAGACCGGCAACAGGGCGAGCATGCCCTTCTGGGTGCCCGACTCCTGAACGAGGTCCACCGGGGCGGTCGCCGTGGGACGGCCGGTGATGCGGGCCTTCTCGATCGCGTCGGCCCGGATCGGGTTGGAGTTGATGTCATAGCCGAGGGCGTTGCGGTTGTTCGCGATCGGTTCGATATAGGCCACGACGACGTACTCGGCCCGGGGGGAGACCGGCCGCAGTTCACCCGCGGGGTCGCGTTCGGTGACGGTGAAGCCGGCCATGCCCGGCTGCGACCGCTGGCGCTCCTCGAAGGCGGTCAACTCGGCGCTGGTGACCAGGGGGTTCCACGAGAGAGCCTGCAGGTTGGGGAACCGGGCGAGCACGTCGTCGGTGTAGGTGTCGAATTCCTTGGCGGTGACGTAGTCGGAGGAATCGACCAGCCCGCGGACCCCTTCGAGCACCTCCTGATGCAGAGCGATGTTGCCGGCCAGGTCACCGGCCGCCCGGTCGCCCAACCGCTCGACGGCGCTAGCGGTTCGGCCGCGCTCATGGGCGGCGTTCTGGACGATGGCGGCGATCAGGATCCCGAAGATCAGCAGTGACGGGCCGGCGATCCTCCAGCGGCGCCCCGACCAGTATTCGGCCTGTGAGGGCAGCAGCATGAGCACCAGGGGCCCGACGACGATGACCCCGATGGCGTCGCCCACCCACCACGTCAGCCAGCCGAACGCGGCCTCGCTGGTGGCCAGCAGCCCGGTGGAGAGCTGGGCCGCGACACCGATGGTGGGTGCGATGGTGCTGGCCAGCAGGCCGCCCAGGGCGAGGGTGGGAATTACCACCCGCGGGGTGTCGAGTCGCCGCACCGGGCCGACGAAGCGATGGACCAGTGTCGCTGCCGCGGCGGCCCCGAGCATCGCGCCGAGGCCGATCGCCGCGGCGACGGCCCAGGTCTGCGACGCGGGTTCGCCGAGCCGGGCCAGCCAGAGCGCGTTGACGCCGGCCGACCCGGCGAACACCCCCGGCAAAGCGCGCCACCGCCACCGCAGCGCAGCGACGAAGGCAAGCCCGGCGGCCGGCCAGACCGGAGAGGCCAGGCCGGTCATTTGAGCCAGGCCCAGAGTGAGCACGCCCAGTCCCGCGTAGAAGGCGGCGACGACGGGTGCGACGACGAAAACCGAGGACCGGCCGGGGTTGCGGCGGGCCGTGGGCGCAGCACTCACCGGCGGCCGCGGGGGTCGGTCCACCGGCATCCCCCGAGACGTGATCTGCCCACGTTGATTGGTCACGACGATCGGGAATCCCTCTCACAGCCAACGATGGATCTGTCCCGGTTCCGTGGACCACCGTGTGGAAATCCGAGTTGAATCCTGAGGCTAACAGCCTCCCGACTGGACCTCCTCTCGCGCGCTCCCGGGCGGGATTTGGATCGGGCCGCGGTCTCAGGCATACTAGGCGGGTTGCCCTGACCAGGCCGCGCCCTCGGACGCGCGCCGCGCGGGGCATCCGACCAGCGCCACCACGGCGCATCCGGTCTCAGCCTCGCACGCGGGTTCGTCCAGTTTGCGGGGCCGCGTGCGGGCGACACACCCGACCGCGGGGACCGGTGGACCAGGACAGGTAAACAGCGGCGGCACATGCCAACGCCCGGGCAACAGCGCGGGCGGGGCGTCCGGCGGGAGTGAAGGTAGGACAAGCGTGGCGGGACAAAAGATCCGCATCAGGCTCAAGGCCTATGACCACGAGGCCATCGACGCTTCGGCGCGCAAGATCGTCGAGACGGTCACCCGCACCGGCGCATCCGTGGTCGGCCCGGTGCCGCTGCCGACCGAGAAGAACGTCTACTGCGTCATCCGTTCTCCGCACAAGTACAAGGACTCGCGGGAGCACTTCGAGATGCGCACCCACAAGCGGCTCATCGACATCCTCGACCCGACGCCGAAGACGGTCGACGCGCTCATGCGCATCGACCTGCCCGCCAGCGTCGACGTGAACATCCAATAGGAGACCGGCAGCAATGGCACGCAAGGGAATCCTGGGCACCAAGCTGGGCATGACCCAGGTCTTCGACGAGAACAACCGCGTCGTCCCGGTCACGGTCGTCAAGGCCGGACCCAACGTGGTCACCCGCATCCGCACCCCTGAGAAGGATGGGTACAGCGCGGTGCAGCTGGCGTACGGCGACATCAGCCCGCGCAAGGTCAACAAGCCGGTGACCGGCCAGTACGCCGCGGCGGGAGTCAACCCGCGCCGGCACCTGGCCGAGCTGCGGCTGCCCGACGAGGCCGCCGCCGCCGAGTACGAGGTAGGCCAGGAGCTGACCGCCGACATTTTCGCCGAGGGCAGCTACGTCGACGTCACGGGCACCTCGAAGGGCAAGGGCTACGCGGGCACCATGAAGCGGCACGGCTTCCGCGGCCAGGGTGCGGCTCACGGCGCGCAGGCCGTGCACCGGCGGCCCGGCTCGATCGGCGGCTGCTCGACCCCCGGACGGGTGTTCAAGGGCACCCGGATGTCGGGCCGGATGGGCAACGACCGCGTCACCACCCAGAACCTGCAGGTGCACAAGGTCGACGCCGACAACGGCGTACTGCTGATCAAAGGGGCGGTCCCCGGCCGCACCGGCGGCCTGGTGATGGTTCGCACCGCGGTCAAGCGAGGTGAGAAGTAATGGCGCTCAAGATCGACGTCCACACTCCGGACGGCAAGAAGGACGGCGCGGTGGAACTTCCGGCCGCACTCTTCGACGTCGAGCCGAACATCGCGCTGATGCATCAGGTGGTGACCGCCCAGCGGGCGGCCGCCCGGCAGGGCACCCACTCGACCAAGTCCCGCGGTGAGGTCTCCGGCGGCGGCCGCAAGCCCTACCGGCAGAAGGGCACCGGCCGGGCCCGACAGGGCTCGACCCGCGCCCCCCAGTTCACCGGCGGCGGCGTGGTGCACGGCCCCAAGCCGCGCGACTACAGCCAGCGCACCCCGAAGAAGATGATCGCCGCCGCGCTGCGCGGTGCGCTCAGCGACCGGGCCCGCAACGACCGCATCCACGCGGTGACCGAGATCGTCGCGGGGCAGACCCCGTCGACCAAGAGCGCCAAGGCGTTCCTGAGCACGCTGGTTCCCGAGCGCACGCCCGGGAAAGACCCCAAGGTGCTGGTCGTCATCGGCCGGGCCGACGAGGTCGGCGCCAAGAGTGTGCGCAACCTGCCCGGGGTTCACATCCTGGCCCCGGACCAGCTCAACACCTATGACGTGCTCAACGCCGACGACGTGGTGTTCTCGGTGGAGGCGCTGGACGCCTACATCAGCCACCACACCAAGAGCGGCGCGGCAGAGGAGGTTTCGGCCTGATGGCTACCGTGACCGATCCGCGCGACATCATCCTGGCCCCGGTGATCTCCGAGAAGTCCTACGGGCTGATCGAGGACAACGTCTACACCTTCGTCGTCCACCCGGACTCGAACAAGACGCAGATCAAGATCGCCATCGAGAAGATCTTCTCGGTGAAGGTGGCTTCGGTGAACACGGCCAACCGGCCCGGCAAGCGCAAGCGCACCCGTACCGGGTACGGCAAGCGCAAGGACACCAAGCGCGCCATCGTCACCCTGGCGCCGGACAGCAAGCCGATCGACATCTTCGGAGCGCCGGCCTAGCCGGCAGAGAGTCCTCGAGGAACAGACATGGGAATCCGCAAGTACAAGCCGACCACCCCCGGTCGTCGGGGTGCCAGCGTCTCCGATTTCGCTGAGATCACCCGATCGACTCCGGAAAAGTCTCTGGTCCGGCCACTGCACGGCACCGGCGGTCGCAACGCTCACGGCAGGATCACCACCCGGCACAAGGGCGGGGGTCACAAGCGCGCCTACCGGGTCATCGACTTCCGGCGCAACGACAAGGACGGCGTCAACGCCAAGGTCGCCCACATCGAGTACGACCCGAACCGCACGGCCAATATCGCGCTGCTGCACTACCTCGACGGGGAGAAGCGCTACATCATCGCCCCGCAGGGCCTGTCCCAGGGCGACGTCGTGGAGTCCGGCCCCAACGCCGACATCAAGCCGGGCAACAACCTGCCGCTGCGCAATATCCCGGCCGGCACCCTGGTGCACGCCGTGGAGTTGCGGCCCGGGGGCGGGGCCAAACTGGCCCGCTCGGCCGGTTCGAGCATCCAGCTGCTCGGTAAGGAGGGCAGCTACGCCGCGCTGCGGATGCCCTCCGGCGAGATCCGTCGTGTCGATGTGCGCTGCCGCGCCACCGTCGGCGAGGTCGGCAACGCCGAGCAGGCCAACATCAACTGGGGCAAGGCCGGCCGGATGCGCTGGAAGGGCAAGCGCCCCACCGTGCGCGGTGTCGTCATGAACCCGGTCGACCATCCGCACGGCGGTGGCGAGGGCAAGACCTCCGGCGGCCGCCACCCGGTCAGCCCGTGGGGCAAGCCCGAGGGCCGCACCCGCAAACCGAACAAGCCGAGCGACAGGCTCATCGTCCGACGCCGGCGCACCGGCAAGAAGCGCTAGGCAGGAGCAGAGGAAATGCCACGCAGCCTGAAGAAAGGTCCGTTCGTCGACGGCCATCTGCTGAAGAAGGTCGACGAGCAGAACGAGAAGAACAGCAAGCAGGTCATCAAGACCTGGTCGCGTCGTTCCACCATCATCCCGGACTTCATCGGCCACACCTTCGCGGTCCACGACGGTCGCAAGCATGTGCCGGTTTTCGTCACCGAGGCGATGGTCGGGCACAAGCTGGGTGAGTTCGCCCCGACGCGGACGTTCAAGGGTCACATCAAGGACGATCGGAAGAGCAAGCGGCGATGACGATGACTGAGTACCCCTCCGCCGTCGCCAAGGCGCGATTCGTCCGCGTCTCGGCCAGTAAGGCGCGCCGGGTGATCGACCTGGTACGCGGCAAGTCCGTTCAGGATGCGCTCGACATCCTGCGTTGGGCTCCCCAGGCCGCCAGTGAGCCGGTCGCCAAGGTGATCGCCAGCGCGGCGGCCAATGCCCAGAACAACAGCGGTTTGGACCCGCGGACCCTGGTGGTCGCCACGGTCTACGCCGATGAGGGCCCGACCGCCAAGCGCATCCGGCCGCGGGCGCAGGGCCGGGCGTTCCGGATTCGCAAGCGCACCAGCCACATCACCGTGGTCGTGGAGAGCCGTCCGCCGCGTGACGCACGGGCGACCGAGTCGTCGCGCTCGCGCCGGGCCCAGGGCAGCAAGGCCGCCAGCGGTACCGGCCCCGCGCCCGCCAAGAAGGCGCCCGCCAAGAAGGCCGGCGAAGCGAAGTCGGCGACGA
>CAYURT010000017.1:23511-26449 GCA_964447215.1 uncultured Mycobacterium sp. | reverse complement strand
GCGCCCGCCAAGAAGGCGCCCGCCAAGAAGGCCGGCGAAGCGAAGTCGGCGACGAAGACCACCAAGAAGGCGACGGCCAAGAAAGCCGCCGCCACGGAAGCTTCCGACGAGGCGAAGGGAGGCTCGGAGTAGTGGGCCAGAAGATCAACCCGCACGGCTTCCGCCTCGGGATTACCACTGACTGGAAGTCGCGCTGGTACGCCGACAAGCAGTACGCCGACTACGTCAAGGAGGACGTGGCGATCCGCCGCCTGCTGGCCTCCGGGCTGGAACGCGCCGGCATCGCCGACGTCGAAATCGAACGTACCCGCGACCGGGTCCGGGTCGACATCCACACCGCGCGGCCGGGAATCGTGATCGGTCGCCGCGGCACCGAGGCCGACCGGATCCGTGCGGATCTGGAGAAGCTGACCGGCAAGCAGGTCCAGCTCAACATCCTGGAGGTCAAGAACCCCGAGTCCCAGGCCCAGTTGGTGGCTCAGGGTGTTGCCGAGCAGCTGAGCAACCGCGTCGCGTTCCGGCGGGCGATGCGCAAGGCCATCCAGTCGGCCATGCGGCAGCCCAACGTCAAGGGCATCCGGGTGCAGTGCTCGGGCCGTTTGGGCGGTGCCGAGATGAGCCGCTCGGAGTTTTACCGAGAAGGGCGAGTGCCGCTGCACACCCTGCGCGCCGACATCGACTACGGCCTCTACGAGGCCAAGACCACCTTCGGCCGGATCGGTGTGAAGGTGTGGATCTACAAGGGCGACGTCGTCGGAGGCAAGCGGGAGCTCGCCGCCGCGGCCCCCTCCGAACGGCCCCGCCGCGAGCGCCCGTCGGGTACCCGTCCGCGCCGGAGCGGATCGTCGGGCACCACCGCCACCAGCACCGAGGCAGGCCGGGCCGCCTCGGGGGCCGATGAGGCCCCGCCGGCAGAGCCGGCCACCGCACCGGCGGACACGCAGACCGTCGAGGCGGCGCCCGCCGCCGAGAACGCCACAGAGACTTCGGAGAGCTGAGTCATGTTGATTCCCCGCAAAGTCAAGCACCGTAAGCAACACCACCCCAAGCAGCGTGGGATGGCCAGTGGCGGCACCTCGGTGACCTTTGGCGACTACGGCATCCAGGCACTCGAGCACGCCTACATCACCAACCGGCAGATCGAATCGGCCCGTATCGCCATCAACCGGCACATCAAGCGTGGCGGCAAGGTGTGGATCAACATCTTCCCGGACCGCCCGCTGACCAAGAAGCCGGCCGAGACCCGCATGGGGTCGGGCAAGGGCTCCCCGGAGTGGTGGGTGGCCAACGTCAAGCCCGGCCGGGTGCTCTTCGAGCTGAGCTACCCCAACGAGGAGATCGCCAGGGCCGCTCTGACCCGCGCGATTCACAAGCTGCCGATCAAGGCGCGCATCGTGACCCGAGAGGAACAGTTCTAAATGGCCGTGGGCACAAGTGCCGGCGAGCTGCGTGAGCTCACCGACGACGAATTGACCGACAAACTGCGCGAGTCCAAGGAAGAGCTTTTCAACCTGCGCTTCCAGAGCGCGACCGGGCAGCTGTCCAACAACCGCCGGCTGCGGGTGGTGCGGGGCGAAATCGCCCGCATCTACACCGTGCTGCGCGAACGTGAACTGGGCCTGGCCGCCGGGCCCGCTGGTGAGGAGTCGTAATGGCCGACACGAAGACAGCGACAGAGGCCAAGGGGCCCAAGCACACCCCGGCCACCGAGAAGCCCCGTGGGCGCCGCAAGACGGTGATCGGCTACGTGGTCAGCGACAAGATGGAGAAGACCATCGTCGTCGAGCTGGAGTCCCGGGTGAAACACCCCAAGTACGGCAAGATCATCCGGACCACCAAGAAGGTCAAGGCCCACGACGAGAACGGCGACGCCGGCATCGGCGACCGCGTCTCACTGATGGAAACCCGTCCGCTCTCGGCGACCAAGCGCTGGCGGCTGGTCGAGATTCTCGAGAGGGCCAAGTAACCCCTTCACCCCTGCGGCACGACGAACGGGACGCCCACCGACACCGCTCGGTGGGCGTCCCGCTGTCTGTGTGGTGCCGTTCCGGATGATGCGTCGGTGCGTCGCGGCTATGCTCTCGGCGTAGGCAGGACGAAAGGGGCGCGGGATGCCGGACTGGCCCACTACGCCGATCCGCGATGACACGGTGGTGCTGCGCCCCGACGCCCGGCTCAACCTTGCCGTCGCCCCGGAACTGCGGGAACAGCTTCGAGGCCTGGTACAGAGCGGCTACTCCCGGATCGTGGTGGATCTGGCCGGGGTGGAGTCCATCGACTCCTCCGGCCTGGGAGCGCTGGTCTCAGGTCTCAAGGCCGCCCGGCAGGCCGGAGGTGATCTGCTGATCACCGCCCCTAGCGCGCAGGTTGTGGCGGTCTTGGAGCTGACCAACCTGGACAAGGTGCTCAAGGCCACCGCGACGGTCGAGGAAGCCTTCGATGGTCCGGACTGATCAGTTGATCCTCGAAACAGTCACCGGGCCAGCGGCTCTCGACGATATCCAGAATAACCTGGAGTCGCTGTGGGCCGTGCACTCCGAAGTCCCCGAACGGGTGCGCACCAGAGTCGCGCTCGCCGTGGCCGAGGTGGGAGCGAACATCGTGCAGCACGCAGGCCGGGGCGCCCCCGTACCGATGCGGATGGAGTCCGTGGTGGTCGGAAACGTCGTGAGAGTGACCTTCACCGACCAGGGGGGCGAGGTCTCGGTCGATCTGGGCGCGGTGGCCATGCCCGTCGGACTCGCCGAACGGGGCCGTGGGCTGGCCATCGCCCAATCGGTCCTCGGCGAACTGGCTTACCGCCGCCGCGGCACGGTGAACGAGTGGACCCTGGTGAGTGAGGACTTCGCCTGATCCTGGGCCTGATCCTGGGCCTGATCCTGGGCCTGATCCTGGGCCTGATCCTGGGCCTGACCCTGGGCCTGATCCCGGCTACTCC
>CAYURT010000017.1:0-23411 GCA_964447215.1 uncultured Mycobacterium sp. | reverse complement strand
GCCTGATCCTGGGCCTGATCCTGGGCCTGACCCTGGGCCTGATCCCGGCTACTCCTCGGCTGAGTTGCCGAATCGCAGCGCGCGTGTCATCGACGCAGCCTCGGCCCGAGAGCTCACGCCGAGTTTGGTCAGCAGGTTGTGAACGTGGTTCTTGACGGTGTGCAGGGCCAGGGAGAGTCGTGTGGCGATCTGCTGGTTGGTGAGGCCAAGTTCGATGAGCTCGAGAATCTCCATCTCCCGGGCCGTGAGCACCTCCGATCTACCCTCCGTGTCGGGCTGCTGGGCAAGGGAATACACCCTCCGCAGGAGAATCGCCGAAACTTCCGGTGAGCATTGGGCCCGGCCGTTTCCGGCATTGGCGATCAGCGCCAGCAGATGCGCGAAGGACTCCGATCGCAGATGCAGCCCGGCCACTCCGGCTTCGGCGCACATGACGATTTCGGACTCCCGATCGGCGGACAACCCGAAGACCACGACCTTCACGGCGGCATCGACATCAAGACTGAGCTGCAACAGCGTGGGCCCGTCCTGCGCGGAGATGTTGAGCAGGATCACAGTCGGTGGTGACTGATCCATCGCAGTGAAGACCGAGGCGGCATCCCAGGCGCTGCTTGTCGCCACCCCGTGGGTCTCCAACTGGGCGGTGAGGCATTCCCGGTTCAACCGGCCGTCGTCGATGACCAGAACCCGGACTCCGGCGGCCTGCCCTGTGGGCGCCGGCCCCGTAGGTGACGGGACAGCCGAAGTGACCTCCACTCAGGCATACCCCCATATCGGACAGGCTTCATCACGACCCTAGTCTCGCGTTTGCTGACCAGGCAAATCAGCGGTCTCGCGCCGATCTAGTCCCCGATTAGCTCCCGCGGTTCATGGGCAGGCGGGACATTCGCACGCACCATGGTCAATGGATAACAGCGGCAACCGCCCATCTGACCAACGTGGGCCCCTCCCGGGGCCGTCACAAGGAGGTTTCTCATGAGCGTGGCCATTGACTACGATGTCAAAACAGCTGATCAGGACCCGCAACCGCAGTTCGACCACGCCGTTCACCCGTGGATGGCGCTGCTGATGATGGCCGTTCTCGTCGTCGCGGTCGCCGGTTTCTTCATGTACGGTCAGGTCTCACCCGGAATCTGACTTCCGGCCCGCCGCGCGCCGTCGCGGAAGGTCGATACGGAAGCTCACCTCGTTCCAGCGCCGTGATTCCCCCAGGGTTCACGGCGCTGGAACGTGGTTCGGCTGCCGTTGCTGGCACCCGTTGGACTCCGGTAAATCACAACGACCGGGAACTGGCCGGCGAGAACGATAGGGAGAATCACACATGCCGGCCGAGGGTCGCCGGCGGGCGGTGGCGCTCGCGGGTTCATTTCTGTCATTCGCGATTGTTGTGGCGCCGGTGGCCGCGAACGCCGAGCCGGAGCCGCCGCCCTCGGCGGCGGGGCCGACGCTCACCCTTCCCGACCTGGGATGGACCGCCCCACTGGCCTTCTACGGTTCCCAGGGCACCGCCGAGGTGACCTTCCCGGTGCCGCCCGGTCTGACCCCCGCCACGCTGCGCGCCACCGTGGAGATGCCGGTCAATGTCCGCTCGGGAACCCTGTCGGTGATGCAACGGGACCGCGCCCTGGTGCGGGTACCGCTACCGGCCGACGACGAGCGGACGGTGGAGATCCCGCTGGAGCGCGTTCGCGTCGAGGACAACGCCGTCACCGTCACGATGCGCACCTACCTGGTCCCCGAGCAGGGATACTGTCTGGACCCCACCAATCCGCTGCGGCTGGCCGACGCCGCGGTGACGTTCACCGGGGTCGAGACCGTGCCGTCCGCCGTCGCCGACTTCCTGCCCCCGGTCCTGAGCAAGCTGACCATTGCGGTCCCGGCTGGCCCCAACCGGGCCGAGTCCGACGCCGCCGTCGGCCTGGCCACCGCGGTCACGGCGCACTACGGCCAGCAACCCACGGAAATATCGGTGGTACCGCTGGACCGGCCGTTGCCGCGTCCCGCGCCGTTCGAACGGACCGTCATCATCCGCCAAGGCCCCGAGAGCGGCCTCCGCCTGCAAGCGGCCCCCGCTGATAACCGTGCTGACTTCCCGGCCGTTCCGACCCTGCAGATCTCCGGGTCCGACAACGAACTGGCCAACCAGACCCGATTGCTGACCTCCGACATCGGCCGGCTGGCGGTCAGCTCGCGGGCCGTCGCCGGTCCGCTCACGAGCACGCCGCAACTGGCCGGCGACGTCACGACGCTGCGCGAACTCGGCCAGCCGGTCGTCTCCGCGGTAGCCCTCTCGCCCCAGGTGTCCCTCGGTATCGACCAGACCAAGATCGGCCGCCCGGTCCGGTCGGTCCGGGTCCGCCTCATCGGCTCCTACACTCCGCCGCCCAACAGCGTCAGCGCCCGCCTGGTCGCCATTGTGGGTGGGGAGACCATCGACACCTGGCAGGTCGCTCCCGCGGGCCTGATCGACCGCTGGGTCGACGTGCCCGACCGGCTGCTGCAGCGATACACCACACTGGGCGTCGTTCTCAACGTCGCCGGCAACACCGGCCGATGCGGCGAGTTCCAGCCGCTGACCCTGACGATCGACGGCGACAGCGTCGTGCAGAGCACCGTGGCCGTCCCGCCGGTGCCGGCGGGGCTCCAGTCCCTTCCGCAGGCGCTGATGCCCAGAATGCTGGTCGGCATCGGCTCGGACGCCTTCGCCGACACCGTCCGCGCAGCCGCGATCGCCGTCGCGATGCAGCGGCTGAGCGTTTTACCCATCGACACCGAAGTCACCAGCGTCGACCAGGCCCTGCGTAGTCCGGCCCCGGCCGTGATCATCTCGGCCGAAGGGTGGACCGACTCCGCGGTCCGATTGCCGGTCTCTTCCGACGGCGGGCGCATCACCGTCAACGGCGTGGCCGACCAAGGGCAGTCCACCACCGTGACCCTGGACCCCGAGGTCAAGTTCGCGTCCCTGCAGGCCTTCTTCGACGGCCGCCGCTCGCTGCTGGTCGCCACCTCGAACTCCGCACCCGCCCGCCTCGATGAACTGCTGCGGTGGATGAGTGCCGATCCGCGCCGCTTCTCCGCACTGGACGGGGTGGCTGTGGTCGCGGCCCCCGGACGGCAACCGATTGTCGTCGGCGAGCAGGCCGGTGTCGCTGCCGTGGTCGCCGCCCGGGGCCGAAACCCGCTGTGGTGGGCCGCGGGTGGTGCGGGGCTGGCCGCCGCGGTGGGGGTGGCCTGGCTGATGCTGCGGCGAAAGTCACGGCAATGACGGCCACGGGCATGACGGGCATGCCGGCTGAGACGACCGCCGCGGGCAGCCCGCCCGTCTCGTCCGGCCGGCCCAGACCCACCCTGACGGTGACCAGGCTGACCGCCCGCTTCGTCCTGCTTGCGGCGGTCACGCTGGTGGCCTTCCACAAGACGCTGATCAGCCTGGTGCAGAGCACCTTGGAAGGCAGCCTCAACGGCTTTGTGTGGCTCATGCCCATCGCCGCCGTGGTGGCCGCGGTGGGCGTCGCCCGCCATGACCGTGTCGAACTGCCTATCCATGACCGGCAGACCGACATGATCGTCGGCGTCGTCGGGCTGAGCTTCGCGCTGATGTGGCAGTTCGTGCTGCTGCAGCGGTACTCGCAGTATTTCCACCTGCTGCGCATCGACCTGGCCGCATTGTGGTTGTTCGTCACCGCGTCGAGCACGATCCTCTTCGGATTGCGGCCGGTGGTGCGGTTCATCTGGGTGTGGATGCTGCTGTTGTTGACCTTCCCGGTCGGATATCACCTGGCGGTGATCTTCCTGGGTGGCAACCGGGCCTCGGCCGGCTTGGCAGCCCTCGTCCCCGCCGCCGCAGCCACCGCCGTGGCGGTCGGCCGCAGCCGGAGCCGGGCTGTCGTCGGCGCGATGTCGGCGCTGCTGCTCGGGCTGACCGTGCTGGCCGCTATGGCGGTGTTCACGCCCAGGGCCCCGCTGCTGGCGTTTCAACTGGTTCCGGCGCTGCTGGCGATGTCGGCGGTCGGGCTGAGCCTGTTCTTCTACTCACGGCGGGGGGTCCCCGTACGGCTGCTGGATCGCAAGATCGAACCGCTTGCTGCCAAGCAGATCTGGGCGGGCATCCCGCTGGTCGTGGCGACCGGCGTGGCGTTGTCGCTGGTCGACCTCCCGGCTCCGGCGAACCGGCCGGTGTGGGTGCAGGGCATGACCTTCGGCCGGCCGCTCGCCTCGCCGGCCGGATGGCATCAGGTCGAGCAGAGCGACTACCGGTGGGTGCGCCGGGTGTACGGCAGCGACGCCGTTCTGATCCGCCAGCGGTTCGTGGCCGACGTGGGCAATCCGGAGTGGGACAAGTTCAGTCGTCCCCGCACCGTGGTGGTCGACAGCGTCAACACCTCCCGGCCGTTCTCCCTGCAGACCTATCCGCAGACCCTGCTCTACGACGAATCCTCCAGCCGGATCAGCGATCCCAGGTTCATCGACCTCGGCCACGGGATCATCGGATCGCTGGTGACCGTCGTCGATGACCGACGTCTGGTCACCTACAACCTGTTGTCCTGGACCTGGCGGGAGGCCGATTCGGCCCAGCGGGTCACCATCGCCGCGGTCGACAACCATGAGGACGACGTGGTGTTTCCCGAGCCCAGCGGGGGTTTCAACGCCTCACTGCGCACCATGGTCTCGGTGTTCTTCCGCGGCAACCAGGCCACCTGGGACAGCGACCCGACCTACAAGGACGCCGGGCTGCTCACCAGCTTCGGCCGCGGTCTCATCGACGCCCAACTCCGGCACGCGGGTCTGCCGTGATGACAGCCGTCCTCAGTGAGGAAGAGCAGCAGCGGGCTCTGGACCGGGCGGTCAACCAGCTGCGAACCCAGGACCCGACCCGTTCGGCGGCCGTCGCGGTGGTCGGCTGGCAGCGCGCCGTGCTGTGGGTGCTGCTGATCGTCACGGTCGGTTTCGAGATCTGGCGGCCGATGCAGACCACGGTCGTCCTGATCGCGCTGAGCACTCTCGCCTATGTGCTGACCATGGTCGACCGCGTGCTGATCTTCCGGCAGGGACTGGCCTACCGGGCCGTCGTCATCTCCGACGAGGAGGCGCGCGCAATCCCTGATTCCCGGCTGCCCCGGTACACCATCCTGGTTCCCGCCTACGACGAACCGGAGGTGGTCGGAGACCTGCTGGCCGCGATGTCCCGGCTGGAATACCCGCCGGAGAAGATGCAGGTGTTGCTGCTGCTCGAGGCCGACGACGCGGTGACCATCGCCGCTGCCGGCGAGTACCGGGACTCCGAGACCATCACCATCGTGCTGGTGCCGCCGGCGGACCCGCGGACCAAACCGAAGGCCTGCAACTACGGGCTCGAGTTGGCCACCGGCGACATCATCACCATCTACGACGCCGAGGACGAGCCCGAGCCGCTGCAGCTGCGCCGAACGGTCGCGGCCTTCGCAAAACTTCCGCCCGAAGTGGTCTGCGTGCAATCCAAACTGGCCTACCACAACTCCCACCAGAACCTGCTGACCGGATGGTTCACCGCCGAGTACAACCTGTGGTTCGGCTACCTGCTGCCCGGGATGATGCGCAGCGCCTCACCGATCCCGCTCGGCGGAACCTCCAACCATCTGCGCCGAGAGGTTCTCGACGAGATCGGCGCCTGGGATCCGTTCAACGTCACCGAGGACGCCGATCTGGGGCTGCGCATTCACGCGCTGGGCTACCGCACGGCGGTGCTGGACTCCACCACCCTCGAGGAGGCCAACAGCGACCCGATCAACTGGATCAGGCAGCGTTCCCGGTGGTACAAGGGCTACCTGCAGACCTGGCTGGTCCACATCCGCCGTCCGGTGGAGATGTGGAGATCGGTCGGGCCGCGATCCTTCGTCCGGCTGACGCTCATCCTGGCCGGCACCCCGATCATCGCGGTGCTCAACCTGGTGTTCTGGTTCATCACGATCCTGTGGTTCCTCGGCCAGCCCGCCGTGGTGGGCGCCGTCTTTCCCTGGTTCGTCTATTTCCCTGCGCTGGTCGCGCTGATCGTCGGCAACGGGGCCACGCTCTACATGAATCTGGTGTCGTTGCGGGAGGACGACCGCGCTGATCTGATCGTCCCCGCGCTGACCGTGCCCGGATTCTTCGCGATGATGAGCGTCGCGGCCGCCAAGGGTGTCTACCAACTGATCCGCAATCCGTCATACTGGGAGAAGACGTTCCACGGGTTGGCCCAACGACCGCAGGCCGAGCCGGCCAGCAAATCGTGACGCGGCTGTCGGACCGGCGGCTCAAGATGCTGCTGTTCGGCGCAGCGTTCGCGGTCTACGCCGGGGTCGGCTACTGGCTGCAGGTCCGCAACGGATTCATCCTGGGGGACAGCCTGGCCCGCGTCGCCGCGTCCCAGAGCGTGCTGTTCAGCCGCGAACCGCATCTGGCCGCCATCGGCTTCATCTTCACCCCGCTGACCGCGATGGTGCAGCTGCCGTTCGTCGCCGCCAGCCCGCTGTGGCCGCCGCTGACCGAATTCGCGTTCTCCGCGACGGTGATGTCGGCGTTGTTCATGGCCGGCGCGGTGGTGCAGATCCTGTCGATGGGGATCGACCGCGGGCTGCCCCGGTGGTTCAGCGTCACAATCGCGACGTTGTTCGCGGTGCACCCGATGATCGTGTTCTACGGATCGAACGGGATGAGCGAGGCGCCGTTCGTCTTCTTCATGACCTGGGCGGTTCGGCGGCTGATCCTGTGGATGGTCGACGACGATGTGCACCACCTGATCGTCGCCGGCGGCATCGCGATGGGCCTGGCGTATCTCACCCGCTACGACGCACTGGCCTGCATCGCGGCCGCCGGGATCGTCGTGGCGGTCACCACCTACCGCCGTGCGCCCCGCCCGCCGCGGATCCGGCGGGCGCTGCTCGACCTGATCATCATCAGCGGTCCGGGGGTGGTCGCCTTCGCGGGATGGGCGATCGCCAGCTGGCTGATCACCGGAGAGGGCTTCGGGCAGTTCACCTCCGAGTATGGCAACCGGGCCATTCTCGAACAGTCCGGTTTCGACCGCCCCGATCCGCTGCTCGGTCTGGGCTTCGCGGCGACCTGCATCCTGTTGCTCGCCCCGACGCTGATCCCGCTCGCCGTGTGGGCCGGTGTGATCCGCTGGCGGCGGCCCAAGATTGCCATGCTGGTGCCGCCGGTCGCCGTCTTCGGTGCCGCCCTGGCGTTCCAATCGCTGACGTTCGCCGCCGGGGGCACGTTCCCGTTCCTGCGCTTCTACATCGTCGCCGTTCCTTTCGCGGCGTGCCTGGCCCTGCTGGCGGTGCCCGATGGGGTGTTCATCGCGCCGGTCCGGCGCGGCCGCAACGCCCCGGCGCCCTCGAGGGTCCCCTCGACACGGACCCGGGGCGGGTACGCGGCCGCGGCCGCGGTTTTCGCCGTCTGCGCCGTCATCGCCGGCTGGGGGATGAGCCTGCCGCGTTACGCACCCCAGGAGTACGCCCTGGGCGCGGTGCTGAATCCCGACCCTGACAGCGTGAGTGCGAAGAAGGCTGCCGAGCACCGCATCGCCCGGACGTTCTCCACCGAACGCGAGATCGCCCACTACCTCGACGATCTCGACCTGCCGGAGAGTTCGGTGATCGCCGACACCGTCTACGGCTTCGCCATCGTGGCAGCCTCGCGCAAGCCCAAGACCTTCGTGCTGCCCTCCGACCCCGACTTCGTCCGCATCCTCAACGACCCCTCGGCGCGCGGGGCGAAGTATCTGCTGGCCGTCCCGCCGACCGGCCGCGGGAAGTCCGACACCCTCAACAAGCGCTACCCGACGCTGTACGACACCGGTGCGGACGTCGCCACACTGGAGTTGGAGATCCCCAACGACGGAGAGAGCCAGCCGAACTGGCGGCTGTACCGGGTCAACGAGCCGACCGGAGCGCCCAGCGGCTAGCGCTGGGCAGGGGATAGGGCAGGCTGAAACTGTGCGTGGCGAACTGAGCCTGTCCCCGGCGGCGGTCGCGGTGCTGGAGGATCGCTACCTGCTGCGCGACGACGCCGGCCATCCGGCCGAAACCCCGGGACAGATGATGGACCGGGTTGCCCGTTTCGTCGCCGCCGCCGAGGACGCCTACCGGCCCGGCACGTCGGAACAGTGGGCCGAGAGGTTCGCCGAGCTGCTGCGCGGCCTGGATTTTCTGCCGAACTCTCCGACCCTGATGAACGCGGGCACCGATGTCGGGATTCTCGCCGGGTGCTTCGTTCTGCCCATTGAGGATTCGCTGCACTCGATCTTCGGAACCCTGGAGATGGCCGCCGAGATCCAACGGGCCGGCGGCGGCACCGGGTGTTCCTTCAGTCATCTGCGACCCGCCGGTGACCCGGTGTCCACCACCGGGGGAGCGGCCAGTGGGCCGGTGTCGTTCCTGCGGCTCTACGACACCTCCGCCGGTGTCATCGCGCTGGGCGGACGCCGCCGCGGGGCATGCATGGCGGTGCTGGACGTCGCGCATCCCGATATCGTCGACTTCGTCACCACCAAAGCTGAATCACCCTCCGCACTAGGCCATTTCAACCTCTCGGTCGGGACCACCGACGCGTTCATGCGAGCGGTGCTGCGGGGAGGTTCTCACCGTCTGATCAACCCGCGCACCGGCAGGACCGCCGGGCGGATCCCGGCCGTGGAGCTGTTCGACAAGATCTGCGCCGCCGCGCACGCCTGCGGAGACCCCGGACTGCTGTTCCTGGACACCATCAACCGGGCCAACCCGCTGCCCGCGCTGGGCCGCATCGAAGCCACCAACCCGTGTGGGGAGGTGCCGCTGCTGCCCTACGAATCGTGCAACCTCGGCTCGATCAACCTGACCCGGATGATCACGCGCGGCCGCCTCGACTGGGGCCGACTGGACGAGGTGACCGCGGTGGCGGTGCGCTTCCTCGACGACGTCATCGACGTCAGCCGGTACCCCTTCGCCGAACTCGCCGAGGCTGCGCGCCGCACCCGCAAGATCGGCCTCGGGGTGATGGGGCTGGCGGAGGTGTTCGCGACCCTGGGGATCGCCTACGGCAGCGAGGCGGCGGTGGCGCTGGCCGGGCGGATCATGGCCCGCATCCAGCGGGCGGCGAAGGCGGCCTCCGAGGGCCTGGCCGCCGAGCGGGGCTCATTCCCCGCATTCGACCAGAGCCGGCTGGCAGCTTCGGCGCCGCGCCGAAACGCCCAGCTCACCTCGGTCGCCCCAACCGGCACCATCTCCCTGATCGCCGGCACCACCGCCGGTATCGAGCCGATGTTCGCCATCGCCTACACCCGGATGCTGGCCGGCCGGCAGGTGCTGGAGGTCAACGCCTGCTTCGACCGGCTGGCCCGCCGGCGTGGCCTCTACACCGAGGAACTCATCGACGAGATCTCCCGCAGCGGGGGAGTGCGCGGGGTCGCGGCGCTGCCCGCCGAGATACGGCAGGCCTTCCCGGTCGCCGCGGAGATCACGCCGCAGTGGCACCTGCGCATCCAGGCGGCCGTGCAACGCCGTGTCGACGCCGCGGTCTCCAAGACCGTCAACCTGCCCGCCGAGGCGACCGTTGAGGACGTCCGCCAGATCTTCCTCGCCGCCTGGACCGCGAAGGCCAAGGGCATCACGATCTACCGCTACGGCAGCCGCGAGGGCCAGGTGCTCACCTACGCCGCCCCGACCCGGGCCGCCACCGACTTCAGCGGTGGCTGCCCCGGCGCCGGCTGCCATTTCTGAGCCGGCCGAGCAGTTCGACCACCTCCGCATCCGAGGTCTGGCTGAAGTCGCGGTAGCCCTGCCCGACGGAATGGAAGGACTCCGGCCGGTACGGGCAGACCACCTCGTCGGCGTAGCCGGCGAAGCGCTCGGCGACATCGGGGGCGCCGATCGGGACCGCCAGCACCACCCGCCGCGCCCCATGGGCCCGGGCCACCTCGCAGGCGGCCCGGGCGGTCGCCCCGGTGGCCACCCCGTCGTCGACGATCACCGCAGTGCGCCCCGCCACCGGAATCCGGTCCCGGCCCGCCCGGAACCGTTCAACCCGGCGTTCCAGCTCGGCCCGTTCGGCATCCTCCACCGCGGCCATTGCGGCCTCGTCCAGGCCGGCGTGCCGGACCACGCTGGAGTTGATCACCCGAACCCCGTCCTCGCCGATCGCTCCGAATGCCAGCTCCGGCTGGGCGGGCACCCCCAGCTTGCGAACCACCAGCACGTCCAACGGCGCCCGCAGCGCCGCGGCGACCTCGAACGCGACCGGCACCCCGCCGCGCGGGAGTCCCAGCACCACCGCGTCGGGATCAGGCCGTAAACAGCCCGCCAGCCGACGGCCGGCATCACGACGATCCTCGAACATTGCTGCGCCGAGACTGCTGCCCGATGTCCTCGGCTACGGGCCCCAGACCATCAGGTCTTCCATGCCGTTGTTCATCGTGACCGTGGTCGGCGCAGGGCCGGTGACGTCGAAATGGATCTTGCCGGTCGACGTCGCGCCCTGCGGGATCGTGGCGCCGCTGATGTTGACCGGGCTGGCCACCTGCCAGAGCACCCGGTAGGCCGCCTGGTTCGGTGCGACGGCGTTGAACTGGGAAATCGCCGGTGTGACCGGGCCGGTGAGTGCCTTCACCGTCGCGGTGGCCTCCCAGAGCGTGCCGGCCACCTGATAGCCGGGCATCACATCGGAACTGGGCTTGAGGTCACCGACGTTCCAGCTCAGCTGGACCTGGCCGACGGTGTCGGTCATGGTCAGGGTCTGGCCCAGTTGACCGGTGATCGGGTAGGCGGCCGAGGCGGCCGGGGCTCCCGCCAGGCCGGCCGCGGCGACCAGAGCGGCCGCAGCGGTGGCCACGACCGGTTTGGCGGCAGGGGTTTTCGTGGGGATACGGGTAAGGGTCTTCACGGTCTGCTCCTTACGGTTTGTTGCCTTCACCGAATGAGATAGCCGGACGGTTCGATTCTAAAACCGGCGGGCCCGCCCAGCGGCCTCAGCGGGTAACGTCGGCCCCCGTGGCAGCTAAGTTCCAGGGGAAGATCGCCCTCGACATCCGTGACTCCGAACCCGACTGGGCCCCCTACGCCGCGCCCACCGCGCCGGCCGGCGCCCCCAACGTGCTCTACATCGTGTGGGACGACGTCGGCATCGCCACCTGGGACTGCTTCGGCGGCCTGGTGGAGATGCCGGCGATGACCCGGATCGCCGAGCGGGGGGTCAAGCTCACCCAGTTCCACACCACGGCGCTGTGCTCGCCGACCCGGGCTTCGCTGCTGACCGGGCGCAACCCCACCAGCGTCGGGATGGCCACCGTGACTGAGTTCACCGACGGGTTTCCCAACTGCAGCGGGCGAATCCCCGCCGAGACCGCGCTGCTGTCGGAGGTGCTCGTCGAGCGCGGCTACAACACCTACTGCGTCGGCAAGTGGCATCTGACCCCGCTGGAGGAGTCCAATCTCGCCGCCCGCAAACGGCATTGGCCGCTGGGTCGTGGTTTCGAACGTTTCTACGGCTTCCTCGGCGGCGAGGCTGACCAGTGGTACCCCGATCTGGTCTACGACAACCACCCGGTCGATCCGCCGGCCACCCCCGAGCAGGGCTACCACCTCTCGGCGGACCTGGCCGACAAGGCCATCGAGTTCATCCGGGACTCCACGGTCATCGCCCCCGACAAGCCGTGGTTCAGCTACCTGTGCCCGGGCGCGGGGCATGCTCCGCACCACGTGTTCAAGGAGTGGGCCGACCGTTACGCCGGCGCCTTCGACATGGGTTACGAGCGCTACCGGGAGATCGTGCTGGCCAACCAGAAGGCCCTGGGAGTGGTGCCTGCCGACACCGAACTGTCACCGATGAACCCCTACGCCGGGGTCACCGGACCGGACGGTCAGCCGTGGCCCGAGCAGGACACCGTGCGGCCGTGGGACTCGTTGTCCGAGCGGGAAAAGCGGCTCTTCGCCCGGATGGCCGAGGTGTTCGCCGGGTTTCTGTCCTACACCGACGCCCAGATCGGCCGGGTGCTGGACTATCTGGAGGAGTCCGGCCAACTGGACAACACCATCATCGTGGTGATCTCCGACAACGGCGCCAGTGGGGAGGGCGGTCCCAACGGGTCGGTCAACGAGGTGAAGTTCTTCAACGGCTACCTCGACACCGTCGAAGACAGCATGCGCCACTACGACGACCTGGGCGGGCCGTCGACCTACAACCACTTCCCGATCGGCTGGGCGATGGCGTTCAACACGCCCTACAAGCTCTACAAGCGCTACGCCTCCCACGAAGGCGGCATCGCCGACACCGCGATCGTCTCCTGGCCGGCCGGGATCGCCGCGCGCGGCGAGGTGCTGGACAGCTACGTCAATGTCGCCGACGTCACCCCGACGGTTTACGAACTGCTGGGCATGGCGCCGCCGGACACCGTCAACGGAATCCCGCAGCAGCCGCTTGAGGGAGTCAGTTTCGCTGCGGCCCTCACGGATTCGTCAGCGCAGCCCGCCAAGACGACCCAGTTCTACAGCATGCTGGGAACCCGGGGGATCTGGCATGACGGCTGGTTCGCCAACACCGTGCACGCCGCCAGCCCGGCGGGCTGGGGGCACTTCGACGCCGACCGCTGGGAGCTGTTCCACATCGAGGCCGACCGCAGCCAGTGTCGCGACCTGGCCGCCGAGCAGCCGGCCAAACTCGCCGAACTGCAGCAGTTGTGGTTCGCCGAGGCCGACAAGTACCACGGGCTGCCACTGGGGGATCTCAACGTCTTCGAGACCTTCACCCGTCCCCGGCCGACACTGTCGGCCGGCCGGACCACCTTCACCTACTACCCGGACACCGCCCCGGTCGGCTTGGGCGCGGCGGTCGAGTTGCGCGGTCAGTCCTTCTCGGTGCTCGCCGAGGTGGAGGTGGACTCGGCCCGGGTCGCCGGGGTGCTGTTCAAGCAGGGCGCCGGACACGGCGGGCATGCGCTGTTCGTTCAGGACGGCCGGCTGTGCTACGTCTACAACTTCATGGGCGAGCAGGAGCAGACCGTGCAGGCTCCGGATCCGGTTCCGTTGGGCCGCAGCATCCTCGGTGTCCGCTACGAACGCACCGGTACTGCCGAGGGCACCCACACCCCGGTCGGAACGGTGTCGCTGTTCGTCGGCGACACGGTGGTGGCCACCCTGGACGGGGTGTGCGCCCACCCGGCCACCTTCGGCCTGGCCGGTGGGGCCGTGCAGGTCGGCCGCAACAGCGGCCAGCCGGTCAGCACCGCCTACAGTGCGCCGTTCGCGTTCACCGGCGGGCGTATCGCCAAGGTCGTCGTCGACGTCTCCGGTACCCCGTACGTCGACAGGGAGCGCGAACTGGCGATGGCCTTCGAACGGGACTGACATCGCCGTGCTGACCGAACTCGTCGAACTACCCGGCGGCTCATTCCCGATGGGCTCGACGCGGTTCTATCCCGAGGAGGCGCCGGTGCACACCGTCACGGTGGCTCCGTTCGCCATCGAGCGCCACCCGGTGACCAACGCGCAGTTCGCCGAGTTCATCGAGTCCACCGGGTACGTCACCGTCGCCGAGCGGCCGCTTGACCCGGCGCTGTACCCCGGCGTCGCCGCCGAGGACCTGTTGCCCGGGGCGCTGGTGTTCCGGCCCACCGCCGGGCCGGTGAACCTGGTGGACTGGCGGCAGTGGTGGGACTGGGCCCCCGGTGCGAACTGGCGCGCGCCGTTCGGGGAGGGCAGCGGTATCGAGGACAAACCCGACCACCCCGTCGTTCAGGTGGCCTACCCCGATGCGGCGGCCTACGCGGCCTGGGCCGGCCGGCGGCTGCCCACCGAGGCGCAGTGGGAGTACGCCGGGCGCGGGGGATCGAGGGCCGTCTACGCCTGGGGCGATGAGCCCACGGTGGACGGGGCGCTGATGGCCAACACCTGGCAGGGTCGCTTCCCCTACCGCAACGACGGTGCGCGGGGGGCGGGCACCGCGCGCTGGGCGGGCACCTCCCCGGTGGGGACCTTCCCGCCGAACGGCTTCGGGCTGCTCGACATGATCGGCAACGTCTGGGAGTGGACCACCACGCCCTACTCCGGCAGGGGCCATGTTCCGGGTACGCCCACAAGTTCCTGCTGTCCGGTGCCCGCCGAACCCGACCCCAGCGTCACCCAGACCCTCAAGGGCGGATCGCACCTGTGCGCCCCGGAGTACTGCCACCGCTACCGCCCGGCTGCCCGCTCCCCGCAATCCCAGGACTCCTCCACCACCCATATCGGCTTCCGCTGCGTGGTGGGCCGCCCCTGACCGCAGCGGGGATTTGGCCGGGCCGGGCCGCGTCACCTAGTATCTAGGGGTTGCCCCGGGCAGACCTCGGCCGGCCGGAGACGGTTTGGCCCTGCGTGCCTTGAGGTGACGAAGACCGAGCACGACGGGTTTGTTCAGCCTGCGCTGAACTCTGCCGCGTGCACAACGCAAGGGAGTTGTGGTGATTCAGCAGGAGTCGCGGCTCAAGGTCGCCGACAACACCGGCGCCAAGGAGATTCTCTGCATCCGGGTGCTGGGCGGCTCGTCGCGGCGCTACGCCGGCATCGGCGACGTGATCGTGGCCACGGTCAAAGACGCGATCCCCGGCGGCAACGTCAAGCGGGGCGACGTGGTCAAGGCCGTGGTGGTGCGCACCGCCAAGGAGCGCCGCCGCCCCGACGGCAGCTACATCAAGTTCGACGAAAACGCCGCGGTGATCATCAAGGCCGACAACGACCCGCGCGGTACCCGCATCTTCGGCCCGGTCGGGCGCGAGCTGCGGGAGAAGCGCTTCATGAAGATCGTCTCGCTGGCCCCGGAGGTGCTGTAAATGAAGGTCCACAAGGGTGACACCGTCCTGATCATCGCCGGTAAGGACAAGGGCGCCAAGGGCAAGGTGCTGCAGGCCTATCCGGAACGCAACCGGGTGCTGGTCCAGGGTGTCAACCGCATCAAGAAACACACCGCGCAGTCGGCCAACGAGCGGGGAGCGTCCTCCGGCGGCATCGTCACCCAGGAGGCCCCGATCCACGTCTCCAACGTGATGGTCGTCGACTCCGACGGTAATCCGACCCGCATCGGCTACCGCATCGACCCCGAGAGCGGCAGGAAGGTTCGCGTCTCGAAGCGCAACGGCAAGGACATCGCTCAGTCATGACTACTGTGGAAGAGAACGTGAAGGTCCAGCCCCGGCTGAAGACCCGCTATCGCCAAGAGATCCGCGACGCGCTGCAGCAGCAGTTCAACTACGCCAACGTGATGCAGATCCCCGGCGTGGTGAAGGTCGTCGTCAACATGGGCGTCGGTGACGCCGCCCGCGATGCCAAGCTGATCAACGGGGCGGTCAACGATCTGGCGCTGATCACCGGCCAGAAGCCGGAGATCCGCAAGGCCACCAAGTCGATCGCGCAGTTCAAGTTGCGTGAGGGGATGCCCATCGGCGCCCGGGTCACGCTGCGCGGCGACCGGATGTGGGAGTTCCTCGATCGGCTGGTGTCCATTGCGCTGCCCCGTATTCGCGACTTCCGCGGCCTGAGCCCCAAGCAGTTCGACGGCCACGGCAACTACACCTTCGGCCTGGCCGAGCAGTCGGTGTTCCACGAGATCGACGTGGACTCCATCGACCGGCCGCGGGGCATGGACATCACCGTCGTCACCTCGGCGACGACCGACGACGAGGGCCGGGCGCTGCTGCGGGCCCTGGGCTTCCCGTTCAAGGAGAACTGAGCAGATGGCAAAGAAGGCTCTGGTCAACAAGGCCAAGAAGAAGCCGAAATTCGCGGTCCGGGCCTACACCCGATGCAACAAGTGTGGCCGCCCGCACGCGGTGTACCGCAAGTTCGGCCTGTGCCGAATCTGCCTGCGCGAGATGGCCCATGCCGGCGAACTGCCGGGCGTGCAGAAGTCGAGCTGGTGAGAAGGGAGGCCTGCGCCAAATGACGATGACCGATCCCATCGCGGATTTCCTGACCCGGCTGCGTAACGCCAATTCGGCGTACCACGAAGAGGTGGCCCTGCCGCACTCGAAGATCAAGGCCAACATCGCCGAGATCCTCAAGAACGAGGGCTACATCAGCGACTACCACACCGAGGACGCCCGGGTGGGCAAGTCGCTGGTGGTCAAGCTCAAGTACGGCCCCAACCGGGAGCGCAGCCTGGCCGGTGTGCGCCGGGTGTCCAAGCCCGGCCTGCGGGTGTACGCCAAATCGACCAACCTGCCGCGGGTGCTCGGCGGCCTGGGCGTGGCCATCATCTCCACGTCCTCCGGCCTGAGGACCGACCGCCAGGCGGCCCGGGAGGGCGTGGGCGGCGAAGTGCTCGCCTACGTCTGGTGAGGGAGAGTTAGCCATGTCTCGTATTGGTAAGCAGCCGGTGCCGGTTCCGTCCGGCGTCGACGTATCCATCGACGGCCAGAAGCTGTCGGTCAAGGGGCCCAAGGGTGCGCTGGAACTGGCCGTCGCCGAGCCGATCACGGTCTCGCGCGACGACGACGGCGCCATCCTGGTGGCCCGGCCCGACGACGAGCGCCGCAGCCGTTCGCTGCACGGGCTGTCGCGCACCCTGGTGGCCAACCTGATCACCGGGGTGACCGAGGGCTACACCACCAAGATGGAGATCTTCGGCGTCGGCTACCGCGTGCAACTCAAGGGAAGCAACCTCGAGTTCGCGCTGGGCTACAGCCACCCCGTGGTCATCGAGCCTCCCGAGGGGATCACCTTCGCGGTGGAGAGCCCGACGAAGTTCTCCGTCTCCGGGATCGACAAGCAGAAAGTCGGCCAGATCTCCGCGGTCATCCGCCGCCTGCGCCGCCCCGACCCCTACAAGGGCAAGGGCGTGCGCTACGAGGGCGAGCAGATCCGCCGCAAGGTCGGAAAGACAGGTAAGTGACCATGGCTCAGACAGCAACGGCCCAGGCCGATACCACCCGCCACAAGCCGATCGGCACCAGCGCCTCGGCCGCCCGCCGGCGGTCCCGGCTGCGCCGGCACGCCCGGCTGCGCAAGAAGGTCGTCGGCACCGCCGAGCGTCCGCGCCTGGTGGTCAACCGGTCCTCGCGGCACATCCACGTCCAGCTGGTCAACGACGACAACGGCACCACGCTGGCCGCCGCGTCGTCGATCGAGCCGGACGTCCGCGCCGTCGATGGCGACAAGAAGGCCCGCAGCGTGCGGGTCGGTCAGCTGATCGCCGAACGCGCCAAGGCCGCCGGTATCGACACCGTGGTGTTCGACCGCGGCGGGCACACCTACGGCGGGCGCATCGCCGCGCTGGCCGACGCGGCCCGCGAGAGCGGATTGGCTTTCTGATGAGCGCAACCAACGGAAGGACCGCATGATGGCGGAGCAGACTTCGGACGCCCCGGCCACCGCCGAGGCGCAGGCCGGCACCGCACCGGCGGGCAGCGGCACCCGCGGCACCGGCCGCGGCGAGGAGCGGGGCGGCCGCGACGGCCGGGGCCGGCGTGACGACCGCGGTGGCCGCGGCGGCCGCGACGGCGGTGAGAAGAGCCAGTACCTCGAACGTGTCGTGGCCATCAACCGGGTGTCCAAGGTGGTCAAGGGCGGGCGGCGGTTCAGCTTCACCGCACTGGTGATCGTCGGCGACGGCCACGGCATGGTGGGCGTCGGCTACGGCAAGGCCAAGGAGGTGCCGGCCGCGATCGCCAAGGGTGTCGAGGAGGCCCGCAAGAACTTCTTCCGCGTCCCGCTGATCGGCGGCACCATCACCCACCCGGTTCAGGGCGAGGCGGCCGCCGGCGTGGTGATGCTGCGTCCGGCCAGCCCCGGTACCGGCGTGATCGCCGGCGGCGCGGCTCGTGCCGTGCTCGAGTGCGCCGGGGTGCACGACATCCTGGCCAAGTCGCTGGGCAGCGACAACGCGATCAACGTGGTGCAGGCGACTGTTGCCGCGCTGAAGATGCTGCAGCGCCCCGAGGAGGTGGCCGCTCGGCGCGGTCTGCCCGTCGAGGACGTCGCTCCGGCCGGCATGCTGCGGGCGCGGCGGGAGAGCGAAGCGCTGGCCGCGCAGGCGGCGCGTGAGGGAAGTGTGTAGATCATGGCCGACAACAAGTCCGAACTGAAGATCACCCAGGTGCGTGGCACCGTCGGGGCGCGCTGGAAGCAGCGTGAGACGCTGCGCTCCCTTGGGTTGCGCAAAATCCGCCAGTCGGTGGTGCGCGAGGACACCCCGCAGACCCGGGGGATGATCAAGGTCGTGCATCACCTGGTCGAGGTAGAGGAAGTGACATCGTGAGCGTGATCAAGTTGCACGACCTCCGGCCCGCGCCGGGGTCGAAGAAGGCCAAGACCCGGGTCGGTCGCGGCGAGGGATCCAAGGGCAAGACCGCCGGCCGCGGCACCAAGGGCACCAAGGCCCGCAAGAACGTGCCGGTGGCCTTCGAGGGCGGGCAGATGCCGATCCACATGCGGCTGCCCAAGCTCAAAGGGTTCCGTAACCGGTTCCGCACCGAGTACGCCGTGGTCAACGTCGGCGACATCGCCCGGCTGTTCCCCTCCGGTGGCGACGTGACCGTCGACGACCTCGTCGACAAGGGTGCGGTCCGGAAGAACACCCTGGTCAAGGTGCTCGGCGACGGCAACCTGACGGTGAAGGTCAACGTGACCGCGCACAAGTTCAGCGGCAGCGCCCGGGAGAAGATCACCGTCGCCGGCGGAACGGCGACGGAACTGTCCTGACCGCCGCGAGACGCAAAAGCCCCCGAACGCGCGCCGCGTCGGGGGCTTTTGCGTCTGCTCGCGCCACCTACGTAGCCTCGAAGCCATGTTCGCCTTCCTGCCCGGGACCGAAAACGTCCGCGGCCTGATCCGCCGGGTCGACACCGCGCGCCACCACGGAGTGCCCGGCGGCTGCATCCTCGAGTTCAACCTGCAGTCGGCGCCGCCGGAGACGGCTGGATTCGATCCGGTCCGCTTCGTCACCGGGGCCGGCCAGCCGATGCGGCTGCGCGACGCCGTGTCGGCCCTGCACCGCGCCGCCGAGGACGACCGCGTCGCCGGACTGATCGCGCGGGTGCAGATGCCGGCCGCGCCGCCGGCGGCGGTGCAGGAACTGCGGGAGGCGATCGCCGCCTTCACCGCGGCCAAGCCCTCGCTGGCCTGGGCCGAAACCTACCCCGGGACGCTGTCCTACTACCTGGCCTCGGCATTCGGTGAGGTGTGGATGGCGCCGTCGGGCACCGTCGGGCTGATCGGGTTCGCCACCAACGCGGTGTTCCTGCGCGACGCCCTGGACAAGCTCGGAGTTCAGGCCCAGTTCGTCGCCCGCGGCGAGTACAAGTCCGCGGCCAACCTGTTCACCCAGGACAGCTACACCGACGCCCACCGCGAGGCCGACAGCCGGCTGGTGGAGAGCCTGCACACCCAGGTCTGGCAGGGCGTGGCGGAGTCCCGGGGGCTGGATACCGCCGCGCTGGACGCCCTGGCCGACCGCGCCCCGCTGCTGCGCGAGGATGCCCTGGCCGCCGGTCTGCTGGACCGGGTCGGCTTCCGCGACGAGGCCTACCGGCGCATCGCCGAGCTGACCGGCGCGGAGGCGATGGCCGACCCGGATGCCGACCCCGACGGCAAGGACGCGCCGCCGCGGCTGTACCTGTCCCGGTATGCCCAAACCGGTAAGGGCCAGACCGGTATTCCTGGTCCTTCCCTGCCGGGCCGGAAGAAGCCGCTGGTGGCGGTCATCACCGTCGCCGGGCCGATCGTCAGCGGCCGCGGTGGCCCGCAGGTGCTGCCACTGTCGCGGTCCAGCGCGGGCGCCGACACCATCGCCGCCGCGCTGCGTCAGGCCGCCGCCGACGATGACGTCACCGCGGTGGTGCTGCGGGTGGACAGCCCCGGTGGATCGGTGACCGGCTCGGAGACCATCTGGCGGGAGGTGTCGCGCACCAGGGCCGCGGGCAAGCCCGTCGTCGCCTCGATGGGGTCGGTGGCCGCCTCCGGCGGCTACTACATCGCCATGGCCGCCGAGACGATCGTGGCCAGCCCGGGCACCATCACCGGCTCGATCGGTGTGGTCACCGGCAAGCTGGTGGCCCGCGAACTCAAGGACCGGCTCGGAGTGGGATCGGACTCGGTGCGCACCAACACCAACGCCGACGCGTGGTCGCCCAACGCGCCGTTCACCGCCGAGCAGCAGGAGTTGGTGGAGGCCGAAGCCGACCTGTTCTACGACGACTTCGTCGGCCGGGTGGCCGAGGCCCGGGGGATGTCGGTCGAGGAGGTCGAGGCGGTGGCTCGCGGCCGGGTCTGGACCGGGGCCGACGCCGCCGAACGGGGGCTGGTCGACGAACTCGGCGGCCTGCGCACCGCGGTCCGCCGGGCCAAGGTGCTGGCCGGGCTGGACCCCGACACCACGGTGCGGCTGGTGGGCTACCCGGGTTCGTCGCTGCGGGACTACCTGCGGCCCCGGGAGTCCTCCCAACCGGCCGCGGCGACACTGCCCGAAGCCACGCTGGGCGCGCTGGCCGGAGTGTTCGGCGCTGCGGCCCGTGTACTGGACCAGCAGACTGTCAGCGCGACCAGTGCCCTGTGGCAGGGCAACTGGCGGTTCTAGGATCACCTGGGAGAAATCGATGACCCACCGGCAGATCACCCGCGACATCGTCATGGTGCGCCCCTGCTCGTTCTACTTCAACGCCCAGACCGCCGCCAACGACTTCTTTCAGAAGAACCTTGGCGAGAAGCGCGACATCGTCCAGGCCAAGGCGCTGATCGAGTTCGACGGATTCGTCGACAAGCTCAGGGGCAAGGGGATCAACGTCCATGTCATCGAGGACGACAACGCCGTCTTCGACACCCCGGACAGTATCTTCCCGAACAACTGGTTCGTCTCCCTCGACGGCGACAAACTCGTGCTGTGCCCGATGTTCGCTCAAGACCGCAGGTTCGAACGGATCAAGTTCCTCGGCGCGCTGGTCGAAGCCATGGGGCGCACGAACCTGCGCATCTATGACTACACCGGCTACGAGAAGGACGGCCGCTTCCTCGAGGGAACCGGGGCGATGGTGCTCGACCGGGCCAACCGGACGGCCTACTGCTGCCTGTCCCAACGCGCCGACGAGGGACTGTTCCGCCGGTTTTGTACGGACTTCGGGTTCACGCCGGTGCCGTTCCACGGGTTTCAGACCTACCGGGGAAAGCGCGTCCCGATCTACCACACCAACGTCATGATGGCGATCGGCGAGAAATACGCGGTGGTCTGCCTGGATGCCATCGACGACGCCGACGAGCGCACCATGGTCGTCGACGAACTGACCAAGAGCGGCAAGGAGATCCTGGCGGTCTCCGAGCAGGAGATCGACAACTTCGCGGGCAACGAGATCGAGCTGCGCGGCGACGATGACCAGCGCTACACCGTGATGACGCACTCGACGTTCACCGTGTTGACCGACGCCCAGAAAGCGGAGATCAGCAAGTCCAGCGAAATCCTGGTCGGCGATGTGGAGACGATCGAGGCCTACGGCGGGGGTTCGGTGCGCTGCATGATTTCGGAGATCTTCTGACCGGCGCCTCCGCGTTCGGGAACAGCTAGCGGGTCGCGCTGACGTAGACGATCTCGCCGAGTGGGTCGAGTTCGCCGGGTTCGGGGGGTGTCAGCCCGGCCCGGCGGAACAACTCCGCACCCGGCACGCCGGTGACCTGCCAGCCGGTGCCGGCCAGATACTCCATGACGTTGTTGCGCGGACCCGGGTAGACCAGGGCCGGCATGTCCAGGTCGAGGCCCTGTCCGCGCAGGTTGGCGGACATCTCGCGGGCCCGCTCGGCGTCGAAGTCGACGATCCCGGGTGCGTACTCGGTGCCGACCGTGCTGCCCGGCGCGCTCAGTGCGGTGACGGTGTCCAGCAGCCGGTCCTGGGCCTCGGGGGGCAGATAGATCAGCAAACCCTCGGCCAGCCAGGCCGTCGGGGCGGCCGGGTCGAACCCGGCCGTGCGCAGCGCCGCGGGCCAGTCCCCGCGCAGGTCCACGCCGACGGTCCGAAGCCGCGCGGCGGGGGAAGAGCCCAGATCGGCCAGGGCGGCCCGCTTGAATTCGATGACCGCCGGCTGGTCGACCTCGTAGACCAGGCTGCCGGCCGGCCAGTCCAGCCGGTAGGCGCGCGAGTCCAGACCCGCCGCCAGGATCACCGCCTGCCTGATCCCGCCACTGGTCGCGCTGATGAGGTAGTCGTCGAAGAAACGGGTGCGCATGGCCATCCCGGCGACCATCGCCTGCACCCGTTCCTCACCCGCGTCCCCGAACGCCGCGGGGTCCAGGCGGCCGTCGAGCATCGCGGTGAAGAACCCCACACCCACGGCTCTGACCAGCGGTTCGGCGAACGGATCGTCGAGCAGACCGCGCGGATCCCGGTGGGCCATCGCGCGAGCCGCGGCCACCATGGTGGCCGTCACCCCCACGCTGGAGGCGAGGTCCCAGCTGTCATCGTCGGTGCGGGTCATTGTTAGCCAGCTTAACCAATCGGGCGGATTCCCGGCCAGCCTGCGCCAACTGTTAGTCTCGTAGACTGTCTCCGGCGCGCTACGCGCGTCGACCAACGGTTACCCAGCGCTGGCGAGGCCAGCCACATCGGCACGCCGCGACACGACGTCCGGCTGCCCAGGAGGAAGAGTGCTGTCGGCTTTCATCACGGCGTTCCGGACGGCCGATCTGCGTCGCAAGATTCTCTTCACCCTGGCCCTGGTCATCCTGTACCGGGTCGGCGCCGGTCTGCCCTCGCCGGGGGTGAACTACAGCAACGTCCAGCAGTGCATCGACCAGATCAGCGGCGGGGCCGGGGCCCAGCTGTACTCGCTGATCAACCTGTTCTCCGGCGGCGCCTTGCTGCAGATGTCGGTGTTCGCGGTCGGTGTGATGCCCTACATCACCGCCAGCATCATCGTGCAGCTGCTGGGTGTGGTCATCCCACGCTTCGAGCAGTTGCGCAAGGAAGGCCAGGCCGGCCAGGCCAAGATGACCCAGTACACCCGCTACTTGGCGGTCGCGCTGGCGGTCCTGCAGGCCACCAGCATCGTGGCCCTGGCCGCCAACGGCGGGCTGCTGCAGGGCTGCACGGTCGACATCCTCTACAACCAGAGCATCTTCACCCTGGTGGTGATGGTGCTGGTGATGACGGCGGGCGCCGCCCTGGTGATGTGGATGGCCGAGCTGGTCACCGAGCGCGGGATCGGCAACGGCATGTCGCTGATGATCTTCGCCAGCATCGCCTCCCGCATCCCGATCGAGGGCAAGAGCATCCTGGACAGCCGCGGCGGTGCGGTGTTCGCGGCGGTGTGCGTGGCAGCGCTGATCATCCTGGTGGGCGTGGTGTTCGTGGAGCAGGGCCAGCGCCGCATCCCGGTCCAGTACGCCAAGCGGATGGTCGGTCGCAAGATGTACGGCGGCACCTCGACCTACCTGCCGCTGAAGGTCAACCAGGCCGGCGTCATCCCGGT
>CAYURT010000016.1:0-53434 GCA_964447215.1 uncultured Mycobacterium sp. | reverse complement strand
AGGGCGGGGTGCTGGCGATGAGCCGCGAACTCGGGGTGCAGTTCGCCCGGCAGGGGATCCGGGTCAACGCGCTGTGCCCCGGGCCGGTCAACACCCCGCTGCTGCAGGAACTGTTCGCCAAGGACCCCGAACGGGCCGCGCGCCGGCTGGTGCACATCCCGGTGGGCCGCTTCGCCGAGGCGGACGAGATCGCGGCCGCGGTCGCGTTCCTGGCCAGCGACGACGCCTCGTTCATCACCGCCTCGACGTTCATGGTCGACGGCGGCATCAGCTCGGCCTATGTGACGCCGCTCTGAGTGACGCCGCTCTGAAGTCACTCCGCTCTGAGTGACGCCGCTCCGGTCAGCCGGCGCGGTCGTCGCGGCGCGCGGCGCTGATGAGGTCCTCGCGGGCACGCGCCACCCGGGAACGGATGGTGCCCACCGGACAGCCGCACACCTCGGCGGCCTCGGCGTAGGACAGCCCCAGGACCCCGGTGAGCAGCAGCGCGTCGCGGCGGTCGGAGTCCAGTGCGTCCAGCAGCATCCGGATCTCGATGATGTCCTCGAACCGGGCCGCGCCGGGCCGGGCGTCCAGCATCGCCTCCAGGTCGGCCCCCGCTGCCTTGCGGGGGCGCGCCTGGTTGCGCCGGATCTGGTCGACGACGACCCGGCGGGCGATCGACAGCAGCCAGGTCCGCGCCGAGGACCGCCCGGCGAACCGGGGCAGCGCGCCGAGGGCGCGCAGGAATGTCTCCTGGGTCAGATCGTCGGCGCTGCCCGGGTCGGCCAGGAAGGCCACGGTCCGCCACACGTCGTCGCGGGTGAGGGCGATGAAGCGTTCCAGCGCGACCCGGTCGCCGCGACCGGCGGCCAGTGCCAGCGTGGTGGCCTGATCCTCATCACCCACGAGTCAGCACTCTAGGCGATCGGGAAGGAGGCGTCGTCGCGCAGGGCGGAATCGGCGAGTAGTTTTTCCGGTGTCGGCCGGGAACTCCGGCCCGGCTCCGCACGACTTGTTCTCCGGGGGCCGGAAAGACCGTCACCGGCTGTGACCAGTGCCAGGCGAGGAGGACGATGACCGCGACCGTCATCGGCGGACCGGACACCCCCCAGGTGCGCCGGGTGGAACTCGACGTCTCGGGTATGACCTGCGGGGCGTGCGCCGCCCGGGTGGAGAACCGGCTCAACAAGCTCGACGGGGTGCACGCCTCGGTGAACTACGCCACCCGGGTGGCCACCGTCGACGCACCTGAGGGCGTCGCCACCGAGGACCTGTGCGCGGTGGTCACCAAGGCCGGCTACCAGGCCCAGCCTCGCGGGCGCAGCGCCGAGTTCAGCGCCGACCCCGACGCGGAGGTGGCGCGCTCCCTGCTGGTGCGGTTGGGGGTGGCGGCGGTGCTGTTCGTGCCGCTGGCGCACCTGTCGGTGATGTTCGCGGTGCTGCCCGGCACCCGATTTCCCGGTTGGCAGTGGCTGCTGACCGCCCTGGCGCTGCCGATCGTGACCTGGGCCGCCTGGCCGTTCCACCGGGTGGCGCTGCACAACGCGATGCGGCGCACCGCCTCGATGGAGACGCTGATCTCGGTGGGCGTCACCGCGGCCACGGTGTGGTCGCTCTACACCATCTTCGTCGGCCACCGCGCGGCCGAACCGTCCGGAGTGTGGCAGGCGATCATCGGCAGTGACGCCATCTACCTGGAGGTCGCCGCCGGTGTCACGGTGTTCATCCTGGCCGGCCGGTACTTCGAGGCCCGGGCCAAATCCAAGGCCGGCAGCGCGCTGCGGGAACTGGCCGCGCTGAGCGCCAAGAACGTCAACGTGCTGACCCCCGACGGGTCGGAGATGCTGATTCCCGCCGACGAACTCAAGGAGCAGCAGCGTTTCGTCGTGCGTCCGGGAGAGACCATCGCCGCCGACGGGCTGGTGGTCGAGGGCAGCGCGGCGATCGACATGAGCGCGATGACCGGTGAGGCCAAACCGGTCCGGGCCCAGTCCGGGGGCAGCGTGGTGGGCGGAACCATCGTGCTGGACGGCCGCCTGGTGGTGGAGGCCGCCGCGGTCGGCGCGGACACCAAGTTTGCCGGCATGGTCCGGCTGGTCGAGGAGGCCCAGGCCGGCAAGGCCGACGCGCAGCGGCTGGCCGACCGGATCGCCGGGATCTTCGTGCCCGCGGTGTTCGTGATCAGTCTGCTCACCGCCGCGGGATGGCTGCTGGCCGGTGCCGGCGGGGACCGCGCATTTTCCGCGGCGCTGGCCGTGCTGGTCATCGCCTGCCCGTGCGCGCTGGGGCTGGCCACCCCCACGGCGATGATGGTCGCCTCGGGCCGCGGGGCCCAGCTGGGCATCTTCCTCAAGGGCTACCGGGCGCTGGAAGCCATTCGCAGCGTCGACACCGTGGTGTTCGACAAGACGGGCACGCTGACCACCGGGGCGCTGGCCGTCACCACCGTCACCCCGGCTCCCGGTTGGGACGCCGCCGAGGTGCTGGCGCTGGCCGCCGCCGTCGAGACCGCCTCCGAGCACGCCATCGCCGCCGCGGTCGTCGCGGCGACCGCCGAGCGCCGCGAGGTCCGGGAGTTCCGGGCCACACCGGGCAGCGGAGCCGCCGGCGAGGTGGCGGGCCGGCAGGTGCGGGTCGGCCGTCCGGGCTGGGTGGCCGGCGGGCGCCCGGTCCCGGAGCAGGTCGAGCAGGCCCGCCGGGACGGTGAGGCCCGTGCCGAGACCGTGGTGCTGGTCTCGGTCGACGACGAGGTGTGCGGGGCGATCGCGGTGGCCGACGCGGTCAAGGACACCGCCGCCGAGGCGGTGTCCGCCCTGCACGAACGCGGCCTGCGCACCGTGCTGCTCACCGGCGACAACGCGACCACCGCCGCGGAGGTCGCCGCCGCGGTCGGCATCGACGAGGTGATCGCCGAGGTGCTGCCGGAGGGCAAGGTCGAGGTCGTCGAGCAGTTGCGCGAGCAGGGCCGGGTGGTGGCCATGGTCGGCGACGGGATCAACGACGGGCCCGCCCTGGTCTCCGCCGATCTCGGCCTGGCCATCGGTCGGGGCACCGATGTGGCGATCGCGGCGGCCGACATCATCCTGGTGCGTGACGACCTGAGGTCGGTGCCCCAGGCCCTCGACCTGGCGCGGGCGACCATGCGCACCATCCGGGTCAACCTGGGCTGGGCGTTCGGCTACAACGTGGCGGCGATCCCGATCGCCGCCGCCGGCCTGCTCAACCCGCTGATCGCCGGCGCGGCGATGGCGTTCTCCTCGTTCTTCGTGGTCACCAACAGCTTGCGACTGCGTAAATTCGCCACCTCACCGAAAGGACACCGATGACACCGAGCACCCAGACCTTCGCCGTGACGGGGCTGAGCTGCCAGAGCTGTGTCAAGCACGTCACCGAGGCCCTGACCGCGCTGCCCGGCGTCACCGCGGTTCGGGTGGATCTCGGCGCGGACGGCCCCTCGACCGTGCATGTCGAGGCTGACCGGGTGCTCGGCGGGGCCGAGGTCGCCGAGGCGCTGGCCGAGGAGGGCGATTACGCCCTGGTGTGAGCCGACCGGTCCGGCGGGTCCGCTGCCGTAATATCCGGTGAGCAACATCTACCGAGGAGGACGCCATGCCCCGAACCGTCGGCGAACGCTACGAGTGCAGTGAGTGCGGCGCGGCACTGGTCTACGAGAAGGCCTGCCCCTGCTGCAAGCCCGCCTCGGACCACGGCGAGGTCTGCTGCGGCAAGCAGATGAGCAAGGCGGGCGGCTAGCGCCGGGTTCGCGCCAGCTCCCGCAGCATCGCGTTGTAGGCCTCCATCTCATCGTCGGCGTAGCCCGACTCGGCGTGCCGGTCAGCCCGCTCAGCGCTCCGGCGGTCTTGGCGGGCCCACTGGACCACCAGCGCGACGACCACCATCAGGATCGGCAGTTCGCTTGCGCCCCAGGCGATCGCGCCTCCGAGATGCTGGTCGTCGTTGAGATTGGGAACCCACGGCAGGGCCAGTCCGCGGTAGAAGTTGCCACCGACCTCCGACGTCATCGACATCATGGCGATCCCGAAGAAGGCGTGGAACGGCATCACCGCGAACAGCAGACCCAGCCGGCCGATGAACGGCAGCCTGCGGGGACCGGGATCGACGCCGATGATGCCCCAGTAGAAGAGGTATCCGGTGAGCATGAAGTGCAGGCTCATGAACTCGTGACCCCAGTGGTAGCGCACCAGGGTGTCGAACAACGGGGTGAAGTACACCGCGTACAGCGAGCCGACGAACAGCACGAAGGCCGTGATCGGGTTGGACAGGAACCCGGTGAAGCGTGAGTGGATCACCCGCAGCAGCCATTCCCGCGGGCCGGGCGGCTGCCCGCTGCCGGCGGTCGGCAGCGCCCGCAGTGCCAACGTCACCGGTGCTCCGAGCACCAGCAGGATCGGGACGAACATGTTCAGCGTCATGTGTTCGACCATGTGGACGCTGAACATCGCCGACCCGTAGGAACGCACCCCGGACCCGGTGGCCAGCACCAGCGACAGACATCCGGCCAGCCAGGACACCAGCCGGCCCACCGGCCACCGGTCGCCGCGGCGGCGCAGCCGGGCGACACCGACCAGATAGGCGGCGGCCAGCAGCAGTCCCGCGGTGCCCAGGAAGGTGTCGAACCGCCAGAAGGTCAGCAGCCGCAGCGCGGTGGGGGCGCCGGGTAGGTCGTAGCCCAGCAGGATGTCGAAGATGGTGGGCTGCTCGGCCAGCAATCGCGGCGCGGTCTGCACGCTCATCCCGGATACGCAGGCGACGGCGACCATCGCGGTCAGCGCGGAGACCACCGTCGCCGCCCGGCCCGGCTGCCCGCCGGCCCGGACCGTGCGTCGTTGCCGGAGGTCGATGACCGATCCGGCCAGCAGAGCGGCGGCGGCGAGCAGTCCGAGCCGCCCGTAGCCCGAGCCGAGCAGCAGGCCCGGACCGGCCAGCAGCGCCAGCAGAAACGCTCCGTACCCCAGCGCTACCGCGCCGGCCAGCAGCGCCACCGTCTGGGGATAGCCACGCTCCGGTTGCTGCCCGGGCGTGCCGGCGGCGGCGATCTTCACCCCGGTCAGGACCGCCAGCGCGAGGGCGAACACGATCACCGAGCCGGTCGCGTAGTCGTGGTCGGGACCCTGTCCGGCATTACCGGTGACCGGCACGGCGACCACCGCTACGACCGCCGGGATCATCAGCACCACATGCCATTCCCACCGGACGGTCAGCCGCAGCCCGACCGCGACCAGGGTGGCGAAGACCGCTGCGGCCACCCAGCCGCGGGCCGCCTCGGAGGCGCCCACCGCCGACCCCAGCTGGCCGCTGGCCAGCACCCGGCCCACCGGGACACCGGCGTCGGCGGAGGCCTGCAGGGCGACCATGGCGACGGCCCCGGCCACCCAGACCAGCGAAAGCCGTTCGGCCATCAGGTGGGTGCGGAACGCCGCCGTGTCCAGCACGCCCCGCTCGTCGGGCCGCGCGGTGATCACCAGGAAAACCAGCCCACCCAGACAGGCAGCGCCGGACAGGGTCGCGGTGAACATGCCGAGAACCTGCGCCGCCGAGGTCGGCGAGCCGGACCGGTAGGACATCAGCAGGGCGGCCAGAACCGCGGCGGCCGCGAGAAGCCAGCGCGCCGCCGGGAAGGTGTGTCGCTGTTGAGTCGTGGTGGCCGTGGTTCGCTCCCGTCCGGTGTATCCGGAGTCTACGACGCAGACGCCGGGCGGTCTCAGGCCGCCGAACCGTCGGTGGGACGCAGATGGCTGCGGCGCCGCCCGCGGGCCGCCCGCTCGGGCAGCACGATCTCGCCGGGTTCGCCTGGCATCGCACCGGGGTGGGGCTCGGGACCGGCCGGACGGTCACCCCGCCACACCAGAAATGCCAGTACCGCCCCGGCCACCACCGGCAGGTGGCTGGCGGCCCGCCCGGCGGTGACCGTTCCGGCGATCGCGTCGGCGACCACGTAGCCGGCCAGCACGGCGCTGAACGCGGCCAGCACCCAGGCCAGCCCGGCAGCGGCCGCCGGCCGCCAGGCCGCCGCCAGCATCGCCGCTCCGAGCGCCGCGGACCATGCCGTGGACTCGTTGATCAGATGGCCGCCGGTGACCGCGTGCCCGGCGTCGGGGTGCACGCCGAACCCCTGGGCGGCGGCCAGGACGAGTTGGATCACGCCGACCGCCCCGAGCGCCCAGCGTCGCCATGACACCCCGCCCAGCGCGCGCCGGATCTCGTAGCGGCGGGTCCGGCGGGCCTTGGCCGGGGTGACCGCAGCCACCTGCGACCGGCCGGCCAGCCGTCGCAGCAACTGGGTCTGCTCGACGGCGTCGGCCTGCCACTGCCGGCAGGGTCCGCAGTTGGCCAGGTGTTCGTCGAGACGGGTCGCGGGCACGGGTTCGCGCTCGCCGTCGATCCGGGCCGACAGCGCCTCCCGGGCCACGCTGCACTCCACGGTCCAATAGTCGCGCACCGCCGCGGATGGTTCCCGGCGGATCGTCACAATTCCCCCGACAGGTAGCGCTCCCGTACTGCCACCCGCTGGATCTTGCCGCTGGTGGTGCGCGGAATCCGGCCGCGGGGGACCAGCACGATGTCATCGGCGGAGAAGCCGAAAGCGGTCCGGACCGTCGCCGCGACGGCGTCGCGCAGCCCCCCCTGGTCGCCGGCGGCGGGCCCGGTGCCCACCACGGCGATGACCGACTCCCGGCCGCGCCGCTCGTCGGGCGCGGAGAACACCACCGCGCAGCCGATCTGCGGCAGGTTCTCGATCTCGCGTTCGACGTCGTAGGGCGGCAGGTTGCGGCCGCGCACGATCAGCATCTCCTTACTGCGGCCGACCACGAACAACTCGCCGTCCTCGAGGAAGCCTCGATCACCGGTGTCGTGCCAGCCGCCCGGCGGGGCGCACAGCGTGCCGCCGGCCTGCCGATAGCCCAGCATCACCGAGGGTCCGCTGATCCGGATGTCGCCGACCACCCCGTCGGGCACCTCGCCGCCGTCGGGCCCGGTGATGCGCACCCGCATGCCGTCGATCGGTGCGCCGCACGACACCACCGCGGGGTGCGTGCCGACCCCGCGGGTGCGGACCCGACCGAAGCCCCCGGCCGGTGCCGGCCGCAGCGCCAGGGTCGTGGCCAGTACCGACTCGGCCATCCCGTAGCAGGGCACCAGGGCCTCTGGGCGCAGCCCGAGCGGGGCGTAGTCCTCGGCGAATCCCCGCAGTGTCGGGACCGGGATCGGTTCCGCGCCGACGTAGCCGAAGCGCAGCGCCGACAGGTCGATGCCGGACCCGTCCCGGGACCGGCCGAGGGCCTCGGTGGCGGCGCGGTAGGCGAACGGCGGCCCGGCGGTCACCGTGGAACCGTGCCGGGTCATGTGCCGCGGCCAGGCCAGCGGGTCCCGCAGAAACGCCAGCGGCGCCATCAGCCCGAGCGGCAGCCGGTAGACCAAAGCGCCGAGCGTCTGGACCAGACCCATGTCGTGGTAGAGCGGAAGCCAGCTGAACACCCGGTCGCGATCCGGGGACACCGCCATGGCGTGCGCCAGCGCCGCGATGTTGTGCGCGACGGCGGAGTGGGAGAGCACCACCGCCTTGGGTGCCGACGTCGAGCCCGACGTCAACTGGATGTGGTGGATGTCGCCGGGGGCGGGGGCCGGACCGGCCGGCCACTCGGCGGGGGGCGGACCGTGGAGTTCGTCGAATCCGATCACCGGCAGCGCGGCCGCGAACCGCGGCTCGGCGAGGACCAGGGCCGGGTCGACCACCTCGATCGCGGCGCGCAGGTGCCGGACTCCGGCGGACTCCGGACGCGACGGGGTCGGCGGCGGGGCCACCGCGCACGGCACCGCGCCGATCAGCAGAGTCCCCAGCAGTGTGGCCAGGTAGTCCTCGGAGGTGTTGGTCAACAGCACGATTCGGTCGCCGCGGCCGATTCCCCGGCCCCTGAGTCCGGCGGCTCGCGCCAGCACACGTTCGGCCAGCCCCGGTCCGGTCAGAGTGCCCAGGTGGCCCCGGGCGTCGAAGAAGTCCAGCGATGCCAACTCGCCGCCGAGCAGCAGGCGATAGTCGACCGCCCCGCCGGCCAGCGCCGGCGCGGTCCGGCCCACATGGTCGGCCACCTCCGTCGAGAACACCGTCACGCCCCGCCCGGCCCCCCGTCACGTCTGCGCGCCTTCGCGCTGACCCGCTCGATGATGTGGTCGGCGGCCTCGCCGACGGTGGTGAAGGAAAACGCCGCCTCCTCGTCGATGAACACCGAGAACCGGTCCTCCAGGTCGTTCATCAGCGCCATCAGCACCGCCGAGTCGATGGGCAGGCTCAGCATCGGGGTCCCGGCGTCCAGCGCTGCCAGGTCGATCTGTGCCAGGTCCTCGGCGGGCAGCAGCCTGAGCAGGCCGGCCCGGATCGCCTCGACGACCTCGGCAGGGGTGGGAGGTGTCGGTGCGCTGGGGTCTGCGCTGGGGTCGGTCACGGGGCTCCTAGCGGCGGAAGGCGGTGGCGGGGTCGATGGTCAGCACGCGGCGCAGGGGGAGCAGGGATCCCAGGGCGGCCATGGCGGCGGTGGCGGCGGCCATGGCGGCCAGCATGGTGGGGGTGACGGCGACGGTGACGTCGCCGAGGCGGTCGCCGATGAGGAACTGGGCGGCGTAGGCGGTGGCGGCGCCGAGCGCGTAGCCGAGGGTGGCGACGATGGCGGCCTGGGCGGCGACGGTGCCGGCCAGTTGGGCCGGGCGCACCCCCAGAGCGCGCAGCACCCCGAAGTCGTGGCGTTGTTCGGCGGTCAGCGCCCACATGGTCAGGCCGATCAGCGCGATGCCGACCAGGACGGCGATGGCGATCATGGTCTTCAGCGGCCGTCCGATCATCTTCACGACGATGTCGCGGCTGTTCTGGGCGAAGGTGGTGGCGGTCAGCGCGGAGACGCCGGGCAGGGTGTTGATGGCCGCGGCGGTCTGCTCGGGGGTGTAGCCGGGTTCGGGGGTCACCAGGAAATAGGAGACTCGGCCGTCCGCGCGCATCAGCCCGGCGGCATCGGGCAGCGAGATGAACGTGTAGTAATTGGTCGCCGCGGCGGTCTGCTCGGACAGCCCCACCACGGTGAAGTCGGCGCCGAGAACCTTGACGGTGTCGCCGATTCCGACCCCGTTGATGCGGGCCAGCACCTGATCGAGCACGACTTCCCCCGGTGCGCCGACGGTGCGGCCCGCGGACAGCGACCAGGGGCCGCCGGCGCCGGTGGCGGTGTCGTAGCCGACCACGAAATACGCCGTCTGCTCGCCGTTGTGGACGAAGTCGGAGGGCTGGCCCAGGATCGGTTCGGCGGCGGCCACCTCGGGCAGGGCGGCCAGCCGCTGTCCCTCCCCGGCCGGCAGCCAGGACACCGCACGGAACATCTGGGTCACCCCGGGCTGCATCGCCCAGACCGGGGCGCGGGTGTGGTCGGTGTAGGTGGTCACCTGGCCGGTGGTGCCGACGAAGATCCCGGCCATCACCAGCACCAGCAGCACCGCGAAGGCCACCCCGAGCACGGACAGCGCCAGCCGGATCGGCTCGGCCAGCAGGTTGCGCACCGCCACCGACCCCAACGTCGGCGAATGGCGCTTGTTTCCAGCCGGATTCACGCTGACCTCCGCGGCAATCTCCGTGCTCTAGTCATCCGCCGGAACAGCACTTCGCGGGTAGCCTTCCAGGCATGCACGACCGCTACGGCAGGGCCACCGCACTGCTCGACGTCAACGCCGCTGGGATACAGGCTCTGGTCACCCGGCGGCGGTGGGCCGATCTCCCCGAACACGCCCGGATCGGTGCCGTCTACGATTTCGTCCGCGAGGAAATTCCGTTCGGCTACAACGACTCCGACGACATCCCGGCCTCGGCGGTGCTGGCCGACGGCTTCGGGCAGTGCAACACCAAGACCACATTGCTGATGGCCCTGCTGCGGGCCAGCGGGGTGGGCTGCCGGTTCCATGGCGCCACCATCGACAAGGTTTTGCAGCGCGGGGTCATGGTCGGACCCTTCTATCGGCTCGCCCCGCGCAGCATCATCCACAGCTGGGCCGAGGTCTACGTCGAGGGCCGTTGGACGGGTCTGGAGGGGGTCATCCTCGACAGCGCCTACCTCGACGGCCTGCGGGCGAGCACCGGGCGTTCCGGCGGCGCCTTCCTCGGATACGGGGTGGGCACCGAGGACCTGGCCGACCCGCCCGTGCGGTGGTGCGGAACCGACACCAGCATCCAGGCCACCGGGGTCGATCACGACTTCGGGGTGTTCGACGATCCGGACAGCTTCTACCGATCCCACGGGGTCAACGCCCGCGGCGTCAAAGGATGGCTGTACCGCACCGTGATGCGGCCGGCGATGAACGCCCGGGTCCGCCGGATCCGGTCGGCCAGCGCCGGCGTCGTGCTCTCGGGTCCCTGACACCGCTCAGCGCACCGCACTCAGCAGACGACCGTCTTCCAGGTGCAGCACCCGGTCGGCGATCCCGTCCAGCCGTGAGTCGTGGGTGACGATGACGACCGCGGCCCCCTCGGCCCGGGCGGCCGCGGCGAGTTGCTCGCTGACCTTCCGGCCGGTTGCCGAGTCCAGGTTCGCGGTGGGTTCGTCGGCGAGGATCACCTCTGGGCGCATCGCCAGCGCCCGCGCGGTCGCCACCCGTTGCTTCTCGCCACCGGACAGCGCCGACGGCCGATGGCCGGCGCGATCGGCCAGACCCAGCGCGTCGAGCAACTCGAGCGCCCGCGCCAGTGCGGCGGGTTTGCGCACGCCCGCGTACCGCAGCGGCAATGCGACGTTCTCCGCGCTGGTTAGTGCGCCCAACAGGTTGTAGTCCTGGAACAGATACCCCAGCCGCAGCAGTCGCAGCCTGGCCCGCTCCCGCTCGGAGAGCCCGCCGGCATCATCGCCACCGATCCGCACCGTACCCGCATCGGGTGTCAGCAGAAGGCCCATCACCAGAAGTGCGGTGGTCTTGCCGCCCCCGGACGGCCCGACCACCAGCACCACCTCGCCGGAGCGGACCGATAGCGAGACATTCTGCAGCGCAAGCACACCGGTCTCCCCGGACCCGTAGCGGTGGGTGACTCCAGTGAGTTCGAGAACCGGGGCACGGTGGGTCACGGGGCGGGGCATAGGGCTCCTAGCGGCGGAAGGCGGTGGCGGGGTCGATGGTCAGCACGCGGCGCAGGGGGAGCAGGGATCCCAGGGCGGCCATGGCGGCGGTGGCGGCGGCCATGGCGGCCAGCATGGTGGGGGTGACGGCGACGGTGACGTCGCCGAGGCGGTCGCCGATGAGGAACTGGGCGGCGTAGGCGGTGGCGGCGCCGAGCGCGTAGCCGAGGGTGGCGACGATGGCGGCCTGGGCGGCGACGGTGCCGGCCAGTTGGGCCGGGCGCACCCCCAGAGCGCGCAGCACCCCGAAGTCGTGGCGTTGTTCGGCGGTCAGCGCCCACATGGTCAGGCCGATCAGCGCGATGCCGACCAGGACGGCGATGGCGATCATGGTCTTCAGCGGCCGTCCGATCATCTTCACGACGATGTCGCGGCTGTTCTGGGCGAAGGTGGTGGCGGTCAGCGCGGAGACGCCGGGCAGGGTGTTGATGGCCGCGGCGGTCTGCTCGGGGGTGTAGCCGGGTTCGGGGGTCACCAGGAAATAGGAGACTCGGCCGTCCGCGCGCATCAGCCCGGCGGCATCGGGCAGCGAGATGAACGTGTAGTAATTGGTCGCCGCGGCGGTCTGCTCGGACAGCCCCACCACGGTGAAGTCGGCGCCGAGAACCTTGACGGTGTCGCCGATTCCGACCCCGTTGATGCGGGCCAGCACCTGATCGAGCACGACTTCCCCCGGTGCGCCGACGGTGCGGCCCGCGGACAGCGACCAGGGGCCGCCGGCGCCGGTGGCGGTGTCGTAGCCGACCACGAAATACGCCGTCTGCTCGCCGTTGTGGACGAAGTCGGAGGGCTGGCCCAGGATCGGTTCGGCGGCGGCCACCTCGGGCAGGGCGGCCAGCCGCTGTCCCTCCCCGGCCGGCAGCCAGGACACCGCCTTGAACATCTGGGTCACCCCGGGCTGCATTGCCCAGACCGGGGCGCGGGTGTGGTCGATGTAGGTGGTGACGCCGCGCGCTGTGCCGGCGAAGATCCCGGACATCACCAGCACCAGCAGCACCGCGACGGCCACCCCGAGCACCGAGAGCACCAGCCGGGTCGGCTCGGCCAGCAGATTGCGCACCGCGACGGTCATCTGGGGGTACCTACCCGGGGGGCGCCCACGCGGCCGGCGGTGCGTCGCAGCCTTTCCACGATCGGTGCGGTCGCCGCGACGACCCGGTCGACATCGGACCGGGACACCCCGGGCCCGAGCGAGAATCGGACCGCGGATCTGGCCTGCGCCTCCGTCAGGCCCTGAGCGGCCAACACGTGGGACACCGCGTCCTGCCCGGCGTGGCAGGCCGATCCGGTCGAGACGTAGATCCCCTGCATGTCCAGCGCGTCGGCGAGGGCGTCCCCACGGATCCCGTCGAAACGCAGGTTGATGGTCTCCTCGACGGCCGGGCCGGGCGCGGTCAGGTGCACCCCGCCCAGCCCGGACAGGCCGTCGTACAGGCGCTCGCGCAGGACCCGCATGTCATCGCGGTAGGAGGGTGTCATCCGGTTCAGGCAGACCTCGGCCGCGGCGGCCATCCCCATCGCGCCGGCCACGTTCTCGGTGCCCGCCCGTGTCCCGTTCTCCTGGGATCCGCCCCGGATCATCGGCTCCAGCCGGTGGCCGCGTGCGACCGCGAGGGCCCCCACCCCGTGGGGGCCGCCGAACTTGTGTGCGGAGACCGAGATCAGGGTGGCGCCCAGCGCGCTCAGGTCGATCTTGCCGGCCGTGTGCACGGCGTCGACGTGGACGGCGACGCCGGCGTCGCGGGCGGCGGCGGCGATCTGCCCGACCGGCTGGATCGCTCCGGTCTCGTTGTTGGCGTGCATCACCGAGACGAGCACGGTGTCCGGGCGGATCGCGGCGGCGACATCGGCGGCGGCGACGTGCCCGCACGGCATCGGGTCGACCACGGTCAGGGCGACGCCCAGCCGGGCGAGCGCGCGGGCGTTCTCCAGCACCGCCGAGTGTTCGATCGCGGTGGTGACCAGGTGACCGCGGAAGCCCCGGGCGGCGAACGTGCCCCACAGTGCCAGGGCGTCGGACTCGCTGCCCCCGGAGGTCAGTACCAACTCCGGCGGTGTCACCCCGAGAAACCCGGCGATGACGGAGCGGGCGTCCGCCAGGGCCTCGGCGGCATCCTGGCCTGCGGTGTGCGAACTCGACGGGTTGCCGATCAGCGCCTGCCCGGCCTGCATCGCAGTGGCCGCGGCCGGGTGCAGCGGGGCGGTGGCGGCGTAGTCGAGGTAGACGCTAGCCATCGCAGCCGATCGCGTCGCCGTCACTGGTGCCGGCGCGGTGGTTCTCGGCCAGCCGGTGGGCGACGTCGGCGCCCAGCGTCGCGGCGTGGCGCTGGTCCGGGCCCAGCCCGCCCGCCCAGGCCAGCACCTGCGCCTCGTCGACGTCGGCGATCACCGGCATCGGCATACCGGAGAGGTGCTCGGTCAGGATGGAGGCGACGGCCAGCGACGCCGAGCATCCGTACGCCTCGAATCCGGCCTCGGTGACGCAGTCGTCGCGGACCCGGGCGGTCAGCAGGATCTGGTCGCCGCAGACCGGGTTGCCGACGAAGACGGTGACATCGGGATCGGCCAGCCGGCCGCAGTTGCGGGGATTGGTGAAGTGGTCGATCACCGTCGGGCTGTAGCGCGCCACGGGGTCACCGTCCGGCTGCCGCGGGTGACCCCGCCAGGTCGCAGTCGGCGACCACCTGCTGGGAGTCCAGGTACTTCTCGATGCTCACCGCGCAGCAGCCCAGTTCGGCGCCCTGCCGGCGGCGCCGGAACCGCACGGTCTGCCCGGTGCGCCCGCACGGGCAGTCGCTCTCGTCGACCTCGCCGACGTCGTCGGAGAGCAGGAAGCCGGGGTAGGAGGTGTTCAGCGCGTCCAGGATGGCGATTCCGCCGGTCCGGCCGGGTGCGAGTTCGACGGCCGGGTCGGTGATGTCGCGAATGGACACGTAGCACCACGGCGGCACGTGCTTGCGGTGGTGTTCGCACTCGATGGCCAGCATATTCGACTCGATCATCCCGTACATGTCACGGATCCGGGCCGGCTCGACCCCCAGCAGCCGCTCGGCGTTGGCGTCGAACTCCTCCCGGCTGATCGAGCGTCCGGTGTACTGCTTCCAGCCGCCCAGCATGATGATCATCGACTCCGGATCGAGCTGCAGCGGAATCTCCTCCAGCTCAAGGAATCTCATGAACCTGGCGATGATGAAGGGCGGGCCGACGATGTGCCTGGTCATCCGGCCCTCCCAGCGGCGCAACTGGTCCAGCGCCTCGTTCGGGTCGAAGGAGAACTCGTGCACCAGGTATCGGTGGTCATCGAGCATGCCGGTCAGCAGGTTGAAGACCTTGACCATGCCCATCTCGGGGACCTCGGCGGTGGATGGGCACAGGAAAAGCCCGGCGCCCTTGGAGATTCCGAAGAAGTCCCGGTAGCCGCCGAAGATGCCAACCGAGGCGCGGGTCACGGTGGTGGCGTCGCGGCGGGACACCGAGGGAATCCCGCCGGTCCCGGTGGACCGGATCTCCAACTCGATGTCGGCCAGTCCGGCGGTCAGCATCACGTGGGCGTTGGCCTGCTTGAACATCCCGACCGGCAGCAGCGGTATCCGGTGCAGGTCGCCGTCGCCGCCGATGTCGCCGGCGCGGATCCCCTCGGCCTCGCACAGGGCGCGGTAGAAGCCGTTGTTGGCCAGGTGGAACTCGAAGGCCTCCAGGAGCGCGGCCGACAGCGACTGGCGCCACTGCGGCCGCGGCACCCGCAACGCCGCTCCGGGCATGCCCAGCATCGAGACCACGTCCACCGCCGAACCTCCTGAATGTCGTTGACCGCTTTACGGTGCGGCGACCGCCGCCATGCTGTGCATGCCGCCGCCCATCATGCCGCCGCCACAGCTGGGTGTTCCGCTGGCGCCCATGTCGCTGGCGAGCATTCCGCCCATGCCGCCGGTGCCTCCGCATCCGGTGGTCATCCCGGCGCCGCCGTTGCCGCCGTTGCCGCCGTTGCCCATGATCGGCGACGAGTTGCCGCCGTCGCCGCCGTCCCCGCCGGCGGTCATGCCGTCCCCGCCGTTGCCGCCGTCGCCGGCGTTGCCCATGAACACCGAGTCGCCGCCGTCGCCGCCGTCGCCGCCGGCGGCCATGGCTGACGCTCCGCCGGCACCGCCGGCCCCGGCGCTGCCGAGTACCCCGGCGGTGCCGCCGCGGCCGCCGGTTCCACCGTTGCCCATCACCGCGGCGCCCCCGGCGCCGCCCAGGCCGCCGTCGCTGATGCCGACCCCGTTGCCGCCGCGTCCGCCGTCTCCGCCGCCGCCCATGCCCAGGCCGGCGCCGCCCGCCCCGCCGCTGCCCGCCGCGCCGCCGGTCAGCCACGCGCCCGGGCCGCCGTTGCCGCCGTTGCCGCCGACGACGTCGCCGGAGGCGTTCAGCCCGTAGCTGCCGCCGCTGCCGCCGTTGCCTCCGGTGCTGAACAGCAGCATCGCCATCGCACCGTTGCCGCCGTTGCCGGCGGTGCCGCCGTTGACGCCGTCGACATCACCGCCGTTGCCGCCGTCACCGCCCGCGCCGGTCAGCCAGCCGGCCATCCCGCCGTTGCCGCCGTTGCCGGCGGTACCGCCGCCCATGCCGACGATGCCGCCGCCGTCGCCGCCGGTGCCGCCGTCACCGATGATGGCGGCCATGCCGGCGCGGCCGCCGGCGCCGGCGGTGCCCATCACGGCGTCCCCGCCGTTGCCGCCGTCGCCGCCGTTGCCGTAGAGGCTGGACGGCAGCCCGAGATCGCCGAGCATGATCATGGTCCCGGCCATCCCGCCCCGGCCGCCGGCGCCGCCGTTGGCCATCGCGGTCGCGGCGGCGCCGTTGCCGCCGTTGCCGCCGTTGCCGAACAGGATTCCGCCGCGCCCGCCGTTGCCGCCGGCGCCGCCCTCGGTCAGCGCGTCGCCGCCGTTGCCGCCGTTGCCGAACCAGCCCGCCATGCCGCCGTTGCCGCCGTTGTAACCGTTGCCGCCGTTGCCGACGACGCCGCCGTTACCGCCGTTGCAGGCCGCGGCGCTGGTGCAGTAGGTGCCGTCGAACTCGGTGTAGCTGTAGCCGTTGCCGAACAGCAGGCCGGCATCGGGATTGTCGGCGGTGCCGTCGCCGATGAACATCCGGAACAGGTCCGCGACCGGATTGGCCACCGCCGCTGCGGCGGCACCAGGCTTGGCCGCTGCGGCGGCACCGGGATTGGCCACCGCCGCTGCGGCGGCACCGGGATTGGCTACAGCGGCCGGCGCGACCTCGACGGCCGCGCGGCCTGTGCCCTCGCCGGTCGCCGTCGCAGCACCAGCGGAAGCGGCCGCGGCGGCGGCCGCGACGGCGGAGTCGGTGGAGGCGCGTGCCGAGGAACGGGCTCCCGGTGCCGAGGTGGTGGCCGCCCGGCGGTTCGCCGACCGGCCGGTCGCCGGTGTCGCATCGTCTCCGGAGCCGGCGGTGGTGGTGACCGGCCGAGAGCGGCGGCCGTCGGAAGCGCCCGCCGGTTCGCCGCCGCGATGGGAGGCCGCCGAACGCCCGCTGCCGGCCTCCTCGTCGGCCCACGCCGCGGCGGGCGCGACCATGGTCGCCATGACGCCGAGGGCCAGGGTCACACCGCCGGCCACTCCGCCGATCCGACCGACACCACCGCATGCACGCACGCCAACCTCGCAGATGATCTGAGCCCGCGCTGCTCGCGGTCTTCGTGCATCTAGTCGCGGTCGAGCGCGATTAGTTCCCCGGCGGCCCCAAGCAGTCCGGGGGTGGTGTCGAGCCAGGCGTCCAGTTCGCGGTAGGCAACCGCCCGCGGGCCCGGCAGCGACAGGAAGACGTCGTGCTTGGCGTCGACAACCGGCACGATGGTCGACCGGTTGCCGATGCACCCGGCCCACCGGGCGATCTGGTCGACGTCGAGGACGGCGTCCCCGCGATGCAGCAGGTCCATCTCGGCGCTCTCGGCGACGCTGTGATCCGAGCGCAGCACCAGGTTGGGCACGCCGACATCCAGACCCCGGTGCAGGCGGGCCTGGCCGCGCCGGATGGCGTGGATCCACCCGACCGTGACCGGGAAGCCGCCCAGCGGCTTCCAGGCCAGGTTGTAGTCGAACTCGCCGTGATAGTCGCGGTGCAGGGTCAGCCCGTAGCCGCCCTGACCGGCGGGGCGCACCACCCGGGTGCTGTTGACCTTTGACGCCGCCCCGATCGCCGAGGCGGTCGCCCTGTTACGCAGAACCGCCGGACCGCGCAGGTCCAGAAACGGGCTGTTGAGCACCAGACCGGCCAGCCCCAGCGCGGCGGTGTCGCCCCGGCGGTGCACCCGGTCCAGCCACAGCGACGCCACCAGCCCGCCGGTGGAGTGCCCGTAGACCACGGTGCGGGCGCCCGGGTTCTCGGCGGCGATGATCTCCAGCGCCCATTCCAGGTCACGGTCGTAGCGGGCCAACTCGGTGGTGAAGTGCGGGGTCTGTCCCGCCCGCCAGGAGCGGCCGCATTTATGCAGGTCCACACCGTAGAACCGGAAGCCCCGGCCGGCGAAGTGCCCGGCCAGCCCGGTCTGGAAGAAATAGTCGGTGAACCCGTGCACGGCCAGCACCGCCAGCGGGCCGGGCTCGGGATCGGCGCCGCGCACCACCGTCGCGAACAGCTCGCCCTGCCCGTCGGGGTCCGGCCCCAGGGCCAGGGTGGCCTGCCGGTAGCCCGGCAGGACGTCGTCGGCCCACGGGGTTCGCGCTGCCATCACGGGCCAACCCTAAAGGGGTCGGGATAACCTAGCGGGACAGCCGCAGCCGGCGGTTCCAGAGCGTCGGCGCGGACCGCCGACGAGCGAAGGACGTGTCCGGTGTCTGACAGCACCACAACGGGAGCCAAGACCGACGTCGTACTGGTCGGTGCGGGAATCATGAGCGCGACGCTGGGGGCGCTGCTACAGCTGGTCGAACCGAGCTGGTCGGTCACGCTGGTGGAGCGTCTGGACGCCGCCGCGGCCGAGAGCAGCGACCCGTGGAACAACGCGGGCACCGGGCACTCGGCGCTCTGCGAGCTCAACTACACCCCGCAGAACCCCGACGGCACCATCGACATCGCCAAGGCTGTCAATATCAACGAGCAGTTCCAGGTCACCCGCCAGTTCTGGGCCTACGCCCATGAGAACGGCATCCTCACCGACGTCCGCAGCTTCCTCAACCCGGTGCCGCACGTGAGCTACGTGCGCGGCGCCGACCACGTCGACTACCTGCGCCGCCGGCGCGACGCCCTGGTACGCAACCCGCTGTTCGCCACCATGGAGTTCATCGACGACGCCGACGAGTTCGCCCGCCGCCTGCCGTTGATGGCCGATGGCCGCGACCTGACCGAACCGGTCGCCCTGAACTGGACCGAGGGCGGGACCGATGTGGACTTCGGCGCGCTGTCGCGTCAACTGCTGGCCCACGGCACCGCCCAGGGGATGAACACCCTGTTCGGCCACGAGGTGCGCGACCTCGACCAGCAGTCCGACGGCAGCTGGAAAGTCAAGGTGGTCAATCGGCGCACCGGCGAGAAGCTCGACCTGGCCGCCAGATTCGTCTTCGTCGGAGCCGGCGGCGGCGCCCTGCCGCTGCTGCAGAAGTCCGGCATCAAGGAGGCGCGGGGCTTCGGCGGCTTCCCGGTCAGCGGTCAGTGGCTGCGCACCGACAACCAGAGCCTCACCGGGCGCCACCACGCCAAGGTCTACGGCATGCCGCCGCTGGGTGCGCCGCCGATGTCGGTGCCGCACCTGGACACCCGGGTCATCACCGGCAAGAACTGGCTGCTGTTCGGGCCGTTCGCGGGCTGGTCGCCGAAGTTCCTCAAGGCCGGAAAGGTCACCGACCTTCCGTTGTCGGTCAAACCGGACAACCTGCTGTCGATGGTCGGCGTCGGCCTCACCGAACTGTCGCTGCTGAAGTACCTCATCGGCGAGTTGCTGCAGTCCCAGGAGGACCGGGTGGACGCGCTGCGCCAGTTCGCCCCGACCGCGCAGAGCAAGGACTGGGAGCTCGACATCGCCGGCCAGCGCGTGCAGGTGATCCGCCGCGACTCGAAGAAACTCGGCATCCTGGAGTTCGGCACCACCGTGCTGGCCGCGGCCGACGGCTCCATCGCCGGACTGCTCGGCGCCTCCCCGGGCGCCTCCACCGCGGTTCCGGCGATGCTGGAGGTGATGCAGCGCTGCTTCGAGGACCGCTACCCCTCCTGGGAGCCCAAACTCAAGGAGATGGTGCCCTCGCTGGGCTCCCGGCTGTCCGACGAGCCACGACTGTTCGCCGAGGTCTGGGACCACGGCACCAAGGTGCTCGGACTGGACAGTCACGCCCCTGGCCCCTCATCCCCGGCGGGGGTGGTGTGACGGTCGCGGTGCGCCGGCGCCGGGGAAGCGATCTGGACGCGGCGACGCTGTATGCGTTGCTCGCCCTGCGGATGGAGGTCTTCGTGGTGGAACAGTCATGTCCGTACCTCGAACTCGACGGCCGCGACCTGGACCCCACCACGCGCCACTATTGGCTGCAATCCGATGGTGCAGAGGTGATCTCGACGCTGCGGCTGCTCGAAGAATGCTCAGAGGACACCGCGGTGTTCCGGATCGGACGGGTCTGCACCCGGGCTGACCGGCGCGGCCACGGGCACAGCGGGCGGCTGATGGAGGCCGCGCTGTCCGAGGTGGGCGACCGGACCTGCCGGCTGAGCGCGCAGACCTATCTGACCGGGATGTACGCCCGGCGTGGCTTCAGCCCGGACGGACCGGAGTTCCTCGACGAGGGCATCGCACACGTGCCGATGGTGCGGGAGGCGTCGCGGTGAACCCGCCCTACCCGTTCAGTGCGCTCGTCGGGCACGAGCGCCTGCAGCTGGCGATGCTGCTGTGCGCGATCCGCCCGGAGATCGGCGGCGTGCTGATCCGCGGCGAGAAGGGCACCGCCAAGTCCACCGCCGTCCGGGCCCTGGCGGCCGTGCTGTCCGCGGCTCAGCCCGACGCCCGGCTGGTCGAACTGCCCATCGGAGCCACCGAGGACCGGGTGGTGGGGTCGCTGGACCTGCAGAAGGTGCTGCGCGACGGCGAGCAGGCCGTGGCCCCCGGTCTGCTGGCCCGCGCCGACGGCGGGGTGCTCTACGTCGACGAGGTCAACCTGCTGCCCGACCACCTCGTCGATGTGCTGCTCGACGCCGCCGCGATGGGCCGGGTGCACCTCGAGCGGGACGGGGTCTCACACAGCTATCCGGCGCGCTTCGTGCTGATCGGCACCATGAACCCGGAGGAGGGCGAACTTCGCCCGCAACTCCTGGACCGGTTCGGGCTGACCGTCGACGTCCAGGCCTCCCGCGATGTGGCGGTGCGCAGCGAGGTGATCCGCCGGCGGCTGGACTACGAGGGCGACCCGGCCGGTTTCACCGCCCGGCACGCTTCCGCCGATGAGGCGATCGCCGGGCAGATCGCCGCCGCGCAGGCCCGCCTCGCCGGCGTCGAACTGCCGGACTCGGAGCTGAACCGGATCGCCGCGCTGTGCGCGGCCTTCGACGTCGACGGGATGCGCGCCGACCTGGTGGTGGCCCGCACGGCGGTCGCCCACGCGGCGTGGCGCGGTGCGGGAACGGTCGGTGAGGAGGACATCCGGGTCGCCGCCGAACTCGCGCTGCCGCATCGGCGCCGCCGTGACCCGTTCGACGACCCCGGTATCGACCCGGCCGATCTCGACGCCGCACTGGATGCCGCCCGGGCGGCCGACGACGATCCCGATCCGGATCCGTCCGGCGGCGGGCAGTCAGCGGAACCCGACGGCGAACCCGCTGCGGCGCAACCTGATACCGCCGCATCCAACGGGGGATCGTCGAACGCGGCATCGCAGCCTTCGCCGTCGGCTGCCCCGTCCGCCCTGTTTCGTACCCGTGCCCTGCGGGTGCCCGGGGTGGGCGACGGCGATGCCGGCCGTCGCTCGGCCGGCCGCAACTCCTCCGGTGCGGTGGTGCGGCCCAGCCCCACCCCGGACACCGGCCACGGGCTGCACCCCTTCGCCACGGTGCTGGCCGCCGCCGAACGCAGCACCGCGCCGGGACCGATCCGCCCCGCCGCGCAGGACATCTGCCGGGCGCTGCGGATAGGCCGGGAGTCCAACCTGGTGATCTTCGTGGTCGACGCCTCCGGGTCGATGGCGGCCCGCGATCGGATGGCGGCGGTGGCCGGGGCGGCGCTGTCGCTGCTGCGGGACGCCTATCAGCGCCGGGACAAGGTCGCCGTGATCACCTTTCGGGCCGGGCAGGCCCGGCTCGTCCTACCGCCGACGACCTCGGCGCACATCGCGGCCCGCCGGCTGACCCGCTTCGACACCGGTGGGTCCACCCCGCTGGCCGAGGGTCTGCTGGCCGCCCGCGACGTCGTGCTGCGCGAGCGGGCCCGCGACCGCTCCCGCCGGCCGCTGGTGGTGGTGCTCACCGACGGCCGTGCCACCGGCGGCCCGGACCCGCTCGGGCGCAGCCGGCGGGCAGCCGGGCTGCTGGCCGCTGAGGGCACCGCGGCGGCGGTGGTGGACTGCGAGATGTCCTTCGTCAGGCTCGGATTGGCGGGCGAGTTGGCCGGCTTCCTCGGCGCTCCGGTCATCCGCCTCGAGGAACTGCGGGCCGACCGGCTGGCCGACACCGTCCGCCGGGTCGCCTGAAACCAGGGGGACGACGATGCCGCAGGGCCGACCGCTCGCCGTCCCCGACGACGGCCTGACCACCAGGGCGCGGCGCGGCGCCCCGGTCCTTGCCGTGCACACCGGGGCCGGGAAGGGCAAGTCCACGGCGGCCTTCGGAATGGCGCTGCGAGCCTGGAACGCCGGTCTGGACATCGGGATCTTCCAGTTCGTCAAAAGCGCCAAATGGAAGGTGGGGGAGGAGACCGCGTTCACTGAACTGGGTCGCCTGCACGCCGAACAGGGGGTCGGCGGCCCGGTCCAGTGGCACAAGATGGGCTCGGGGTGGTCCTGGTCGCGTAAGTCCGGAAGCGACGCCGACCACGCCGCCGCGGCCGCCGAGGGCTGGGCCGAGATCGCCCGCCGGCTGGCCGATCAGCGCCACGACTTCTACGTGCTCGACGAGTTCACCTACCCGCTGAAGTGGGGCTGGGTCGATGCCGACGAGGTGATCGACACCCTGCGGACCAGGCCCGGGCGCCAGCATGTGGTGATCACCGGACGTGACGCGCCGCAGCCGCTGCTGGACGCCGCCGACCTGGTCACCGAGATGACCAAGATCAAGCACCCGATGGACGCCGGCCGCAAGGGCCAGCGCGGCATCGAATGGTGAACCTCCAATGATGACCACAGCGACCACCACCCCCGCGATCGTGATCGGCGCCCCGGCGTCGGGCAGCGGTAAGACCACCGTCACAACCGGACTGATGGGCGCGCTGCGCGCCGCCGGCCACCGGGTCGCGCCGTTCAAGGTCGGCCCGGACTTCATCGACCCCGGCTACCACCAGCTGGCCGCCGGGCGCCCCGGCCGCAACCTCGACCCGGTCCTGGTCGGCGAAAACCTGATCGGCCCGCTGTACCGGCACGGCGCGAGGGGTGCCGACATCGCGGTGATCGAGGGCGTGATGGGACTCTTCGACGGCCGCATCGACGAGAGTTTCGCCTCCCCGGCCAGCGGGTCGACCGCGCAGGTCGCCCAGCTGCTCGGCGCGCCGGTGGTGCTGGTCATCGACGCCCGCGGGCAGAGCCACAGCATCGCCGCTGCGCTGCATGGCTTTTCGACTTTCCAGGACGGCATCAGAGTCGGTGGCGTCATCCTCAACCGGGTCGGCTCGCCGCGCCACGAACAGGTGCTGCGCCAGGCCTGCAAGGCCGTCGGCGTTCCGGTACTGGGCGCGATTCCGCGACTGGACGCCGCGGCGGTGCCCTCCCGGCATCTGGGCCTGATCACCGCCGCCGAACACGACGGTGAGGCGCGCAGCGCGGTGGCGGCGATGACCGACTTGGTGTGCGCCCACGTGGATCTGGCCGCAGTGGTGGCCATGGCCGGCGCCCGTGTCGCCGCCGAGCCGTGGTCGCCGAACGACGCGGTCGGCGAGCCGGTGCCCGGCCGCCCGGTCGTCGCGGTCGCCGCGGGGGCGGCCTTCACCTTCGGCTACGCCGAACGCGACGAACTGCTGGGCGCCGCCGGCGCCGAGGTGGCCTTCTTCGATCCGCTGTCCGACCCACTGCCGGACGGGACGGCCGCGCTGGTGCTGCCCGGCGGGTTCCCCGAGCAGTACCCCGAACACCTCGCGGCGAACGCCGATCTGCGCCGGCAGATCCGCACCCTGGCGCAACGATCACCGGTGCACGCCGAGTGCGGTGGACTGACCTACCTGATGGACGACCTCGACGGTCACCCGATGTGCGGGGTGCTCGGCGGCTCCGCCCGGTTCACCCCGCGGCTGACTCTGGGCTACCGGGACGCCGTCGCCGCCGGGGATTCCCCGCTGTTCGACGCCGGCCAGGCTCTGGTGGGCCACGAATTCCACCGCACCGCAGTCAGTTTCGCCGCGCCGGTCCAACCGGCGTGGCACCTCGCGGCTGGCGGTCCGGAAGGCGTGGTGCGGGCCGGGGTGCACGCCTCGTATCTGCACACCCACCCCGCCTCGCATCCCCGGGCGGTCCGCCGGTTCGTGGAACGCGCCGCGGCCGGCTGACCGCGTTGTGCGTGGGTCGGGTTGGCGCGACCACCGGGGCGCATGGCACACTTGCCGTCATGGCTGCCGGATCCTCGCCCCAGCGCGCTGTCGCGCTCGTGGTGCGTCGGCATGTCGATTTCGGGCGGCTGTCCAGCTGCAGCTGTTGTCTGCGCTGATTCCGTAGACCCGTCCATTCCAGCTGGCCGACGGTTCTGCGCGGCCAGATCTCGCGTTTTCCCGCTTGGCTCCGCGCTGCCGATTGTCAGCTCCTCGATCACAGGAGAACGCCATGACCCGCGCCGCCACCCGAACCGAGGGCCAATGGGCCCTCGGCGACACCGAACCGCTCAACCACAACGAACAGATCAAAGCCGACGACGCCCCGCTGAACGTCCGCCGGCGCATCGAGGACGTCTACGCCAAGCAGGGCTTCGCCAGCATCGACAAAACCGATCTTCGTGGCCGATTCCGCTGGTGGGGGCTCTACACCCAGCGACAGGAAGGCTACGACGGCACCTGGACCGGTGACGACAACGCCGAACTGCTCGAAGCGCCCTACTTCATGATGCGGGTGCGCAGCGACGGCGGGGCGCTCAATGTCGCTGCACTACGCACGCTGGGGGCCATCTCCACCGAGTTCGCCCGGGACACCGCCGACATCTCCGACCGGCAGAACATCCAGTACCACTGGATCCGGGTCGAGGACGTTCCCGAGATCTGGCGCCGCCTGGAGTCCGTCGGCCTGCAGACCGGCGAGGCCTGCGGGGACTGCCCGCGGGTGGTGCTGGGCTCCCCGCTGGCCGGCGAGTCGCTGGCGGAGGTCATCGACGGGACCCCGGCGATCGAGGAGATCGTGCGCCGCTACGTCGGCGATCCCCGCTACGCCAACCTGCCGCGCAAGTTCAAGTCCGCGGTCAGCGGTCTGCAGGACGTCGTCCACCAGGTCAACGACCTCTCCTTCGTCGGTGTGGTCCATCCCGATCACGGCCCCGGCTTCGACGTCTGGGTGGGCGGCGGGCTGTCGACCAATCCGATGCTGGCCCAGCGCCTCGGGGCCTGGGTGCCGCTCGATGAGGTCCCCGATGTGTGGGAAGCCGTGGTCGGCGCGTTCCGCGACTACGGATACCGCCGGCTGCGCTCCAAGGCCAGGCTGAAGTTCCTGATCAAGGACTGGGGCGTCGACCGGTTCCGCGCGGTCCTGGAGGCTGAGTACCTCACACGGCCGCTGATCGACGGGCCCGCGCCGGACCCCGTGAGCGGGCCGGTGGACCACGTCGGGATTCAGCGGCTGCGTAACGGCCGCAACGCCGTCGGGGTCGCGCCGATCGCCGGGCGGGTGTCGGGCACCATCCTCACCGCGGTCGCCGACCTGGCCGAGCGGGCGGGTTCGGACCGTATCCGGTTCACCCCGAACCAGAAGCTGGTCGTACTCGACATCCCCGATGAGCGGCTCGAGGAGGTGACGGCCGGGCTGGACGCCCTGGGCCTGCCGGCAACCCCTTCGCCGTGGCGTCGGAATCTGATGGCCTGCACTGGGATCGAGTTCTGCAAGCTGTCCTTCGCCGAGACCCGCAAGCGCGCGCAGGACCTGGTGCCGGAGCTGGAGAGCAGGCTTGCCGACCTGAACGCCGGCCTGGACGTCCCGGTCACGGTCAACCTCAACGGCTGCCCGAACTCCTGCGCCCGCATCCAGATCGCCGACATCGGATTCAAAGGCCAGGTGGTCGAGGACGACCGCGACGGTCAGACCGGTCACACCGAGGGCTTCCAGGTGCACCTGGGCGGCAGCCTCGGCGCCCAGAGCGGATTCGGCCGCAAGCTGCGCGGGCACAAGGTCACCGGCGCGGAGTTGGGCGACTACCTCGAACGGGTGGTGCGCAACTTCGTCGAACAGCGCTATGACGGAGAGCGTTTCGCCCAGTGGGCGCTGCGCGCGGACGAAGGCGATCTGCGATGAGCGTGCTGGCAAAGGCCGAACTGCGCGCACTGGCTGCGCGCGCGAATGCCGAACTGGCGGAGGCGAGCGCGGAGGACATCCTGCGGTGGACCGACGAACAGTTCGGGCCGCACTTCGTGGTGGCATCCAGCATGCAGGACACCGTCCTGGCGCATCTGGCCTCCACCGTCCGTCCCGGTGTCAACGTGCTGTTCCTCGACACCGGCTACCACTTCGCCGAGACGATCGGCACCCGCGACGCGGTCGCGGCGCTCTACGACGTCACCATCGTCACCGTGACGCCCGAACATACTGTGGCCGAACAGGATCTGCTGGCCGGCCGCAACCTGTTCGCCACTGACCCGAACGAATGCTGCCGCCTGCGCAAGGTCGTCCCGTTGCGCAACGCGCTGCGCGACTACTCGGCGTGGGTCACCGGGATCCGGCGGGCCGAGTCCGCCTCCCGCGCCGGCGTGCCGGTGGTCGCGTTCGACGAGTCCCGCGGGCTGGTGAAGGTCAACCCGCTGGCCACCTGGACCGACCGGGACATCGAGGACTACATCGAGGCGAATGGCGTCCTGGTCAATCCGCTGGTGTCCGAGGGCTACCCGTCGATCGGCTGCCGGCCGTGCACCGCCAAGCCGGCCGAAGGCGCCGATCCGCGCAGCGGCCGCTGGCAGGGCACCGCCAAAACCGAGTGCGGACTGCACGTCTGATGCAGCCCTTGCCACCGCCCAAACCGCCCTCGGCCCTGGTGCTCACCGCGCACGGCAGCTCCGATCCCCGGTCCGGTGCGGTCACCGACGCCATCGCCGACCAGATCCGGCGGCTGCGGCCGAGCTTGGACGTCCGGGTCGCGTTCTGCGAACGCACCGAACCCAACCTGCGCGACGTGCTGGCCGGGCTGGACCGCCCCGCGGTGGTCACCCCGCTGCTACTGGCCAGCGCCTACCACGCCCGCGTCGACATCCCGGCGATCGTCGCCGAGACCGGTGCGGATGTGGTGCAGGCCGACACCCTGGGGGAGGACCCGCGGTTGATCGACGCGTTGCGGGAGCGCCTGATCCCGGTCACGGCCGCTCACCGAAGTTCCCGGGTGGGGATTCTGGTGGTGGCCGTCGGCGCCTCGGACGACGCGGCCAATGCCAGGACGGCATCCGTCGCCACCGAACTGGCCGCCGACGGACACTGGGCCGCGGTCCGCATCGCTTTCGCGACCGGTCCCAGCGCCTCTGCCGGCTGGGGAGTCGGCGAGGGCATCGCGACTTTGCGCGATCGCGGTGCCCGCCACGTCGTGGTGGCGCCATGGTTCATCGCTCCCGGACGCATCACCGACCGGGTGGCCGCCGTGGCAGGTGTGGCGGGGGCGACGATGGCCGCCCCGCTGGCCGCGCACCCCTTGGTGACGGCCACAGTGCTGGATCGCTTCGACCGCGCGGCGACCGACCGGGTGGCCGCGTCGCTAGGCTCTGCCCGATGACCGAGACCCCCTACCTGGTCGGCCTGCGGCTGGCCGGCAAGAAGGTGGTCGTGGTCGGCGGCGGCACGGTCGCCGCGCGCCGAGTTCCGATGCTGCTCGGCGTCGGCGCCAGGGTTCGGGTGATCGCCCGGGAGGCGACCCCGGCACTGGAAGCGCTGGCCGAACAGCAACCCGGCATCGACCTCGACCTGCGCGAGTACCGACACGGCGACCTCGACGGGGCCTGGTACGTGGTCGCGGCCACCGACGATCCCGCTGTCAACGCCGCCGTCGTCGCCGAGGCCGAGGAACAGCGAATCTTCTGCTGCCGGACCGACTCCGCCGGGGCCGGCACCGCGGTCACCCCGGCCACCTTCGACTACCGCGGTCTGCTGGTCGGCGTCCTGGCCGGCGGCGAGCACCGCCGCTCGGCCGCGGTGCGCTCGGCGATCCGGGAAGCCATGCAGCGGGGCGTCATCGCCCCGGACCTCGTCGCCGCCAGCACCCCGGACGTGGTGCCCGGGGGAGTGGCACTGGTGGGGGCAGGTCCCGGGGACCCGGAACTGATCACCGTCCGGGGCCGGCGGCTTCTCGCCCACGCCGATGTGGTGGTCGCTGACCGGTTGGCGGCGCCGGAGCTGCTCGCCGAACTGCCGCCGCACGTCGAGGTGATCGACGCCGCCAAGATCCCCTACGGCAGGGCGATGGCGCAGGAGGCCATCAATGACGTCATGATCGACCGGGCCCGCGCCGGACAGTTTGTGGTCCGCCTCAAGGGCGGCGATCCGTTCGTGTTCGCCCGCGGGTATGAGGAAGTCCTCGCCTGCGCCGATGCTGGGATCCCGATCACAGTCGTGCCCGGGGTCAGCAGCGCCATCGCGGTCCCCGCACTGGCCGGTGTCCCGGTCACCCATCGGGCGGTCAACCACGAGTTCGTGGTGGTCAGCGGGCATTTATCACCGGAGGATCCCGAATCGTTAGTCAATTGGGACGCGCTGGCCCGGCTCACCGGAACGCTAGTGCTGCTGATGGCGGTCGAACGCATCGAGAAGTTCGCCGCCGCCCTGCTCAATGGGGGCCGACCTGGGCAAACGCCGGTCCTGGTGGTCCAGCACGGCACCACAGCGGCCGAACGTGTGCTCCGCTCGACACTGTCTGACGTGGCAGAACACATCCGGGCGGAGGGCATCCGGCCGCCCGCGGTCATCGTGGTCGGCCCGGTGGCCGGCTTCGGGACTTTAAAGTCCTCTTAATTTTCCGGTAGGGTGGCCCGCTATGACGGCACTCAGTGACGCCGAGCGCGCCACCTTCCGCCGCACCGCCGCCCGCCGGGACGATGATTCCGGTTCGCACCGGCCGCTGCCGGCCCGGGTGGATCCTCCGGTGCTCGAGCGCACCGGACAGCGCAAGTGGCTGTCCTCGAGGGGATTCATCGCCGCGGTCGTGGCGATCGGCGGGATGCAGCTGCTGGCGACCATGGACAGCACCATCGCGATCGTGGCGCTGCCCAAGATCCAGGACGAGCTCAACCTCTCCGACGCCGGCCGCAGCTGGGTCATCACCGCCTACGTCCTGACCTTCGGCGGTCTGATGCTGCTCGGGGGACGGCTCGGCGACACCATTGGGCGCAAGCGGACCTTCATCGTGGGCGTCACGCTGTTCACCATCGCCTCGGTGCTGTGCGGGATCGCCTGGGACGAGGCGACGCTGGTGATCGCCCGGCTGCTTCAGGGCGTCGGGGCGGCCATCGCCTCGCCCACCGGGCTGGCGCTGATCGCCACCACCTTCCCCAAGGGCCCGGCCCGCAACACCGCCACCGCGGTGTTCGCCGCCATGACCGGCGTGGGTTCGGTGATGGGCCTGGTGGTGGGCGGCGCTCTGACCGAGGTGTCCTGGCGCCTGGCCTTTCTGGTCAACGTCCCGATCGGGCTGCTGGTGATCTACCTGGCCCGGACCACCCTGCGCGAGACCAACCGGGAACGGATGAAGCTGGACGCGGCCGGCGCGCTGCTGGCCACGGTGGGCTGTACGGCCGCGGTGTTCGGCTTCACCCAGGGGCCGGAGAACGGCTGGCTGGCCCCGTGGACGCTTGCGGCGGGTGCTGTCGCGGTGACCGCCGCGGCGGCTTTCATCCTCGTGGAGCGCACCGCGGTGAATCCGGTGGTGCCCTTCCGGCTGTTCGCCGACCGCAACCGGGTGGCGACGTTCGCCGCGATCTTCCTGGCCGGCGGGGTGATGTTCACCTTGACCGTGCTGATCGGGCTGTACGTGCAGGACATCATGGGCTACTCGGCGCTGAAGGCCGGAATCGGCTTCATCCCGTTCGTGATCGCCCTCGGGGTCGGCCTCGGCGTCTCCTCACAACTGGTGTCGTTCTTCGCGCCGCGGATCCTGGTGATCGCCGGCGGCGTGCTGGTGCTGGGCGCCATGCTGTACGGCTCGACGCTCAACGGCGGCATCCCGTACTTCCCGAACCTGCTGCTTCCCATCACCGTCGGGGGCCTCGGAATCGGCATGATCGTGGTGCCCCTGATGGTGTCGGCCATCGCCGGTGTCGGCCTGGACGAGATCGGCCCGGTCTCGGCGATCGCCCTGATGCTGCAGAACCTGGGCGGGCCGCTGGTCTTGGCGGTCGTCCAGGCGGTCATCACCTCCCGGACCCTGTACCTGGGCGGTACCACCGGTCCGGTGAAGCGGATGAGCCCCGAACAGCTCACCGCCCTCGACCACGGCTACACCTACGGCCTGCTGTGGGTGGCGGCCGTCGCGGTGATCGTCGGCGGGGTGGCGCTGTTCATCGGCTACACCGCGCAGCAGGTTGCCCACGCCCAGGAGGTCAAGGACGCGCTCGACGCGGGAGAGCTCTAGCTCGACCGCGTCAATCGGGCCGGGGTGCGGGAGAGCTCTAGCTCGACCGCGTCAATCGGGCCGGGGTGCGGGAGAGCTCTAGCTCGAGAGCTGTAGCCCGACCGCGCCGATCTCCCGCTGGGTAGGGTGGCTAGCCATGGCCGGCACGACTGTTCCCGAACCGCCGGCCAAACCGCTCGCCTCCAGCGTGCTGGGGGTCGCGATCATCGCCATCACCGGCATGCAGCTGATGGCCACCCTGGACGGCACCATCGTCATCGTCGCGCTGCCCCGGATGCAGGCCGAGCTGGACCTGTCCGATGCCGCCAAGAGCTGGGTGATCACCGCCTATGTGCTGACCTTCGGCGGGCTGCTGCTGCTGGGCGGACGGGTCGGTGACGCGATCGGCCACAAGCGGGCCTTCATCTCCGGTGTCGGGGTGTTCACCATCGCCTCGATGGCCTGCGGGCTGGCCACCGACGGCCCGCTGCTGATCGCCGCGCGCGCGGTCCAGGGGATGGGGGCGGCGGTGGCCGCCCCGACCGGGCTGGCGCTGATCGCGACCACCTACGCCGTCGGGCATGCCCGCAACCAGGCGATGGCGATGTCGGCCGGCATGCAGGGCCTGGGTTCGGTGATGGGACTCGTGCTCGGCGGAGCCCTGACCGAGGTGTCCTGGCGGCTGGCCTTCCTGATCAACCTCCCGATCGGGGTCGTGATCGTCTGGATCGCCCTGACCAGGCTTGAGGAGACCCGCCACGAGCGGCTCAAACTCGACATCACCGGCGCGCTGCTGGCCACCCTGGGCTGCACGGCGGCGGTGCTGGTGTTCACCCAGGGGCCGCCGCGCGGGTGGGTGGATCCCTGGGTGATCAGCGCCGGGGTGCTGGCGGTGCTGCTGGGTATCGGCTTCTTCGTGGTGGAGCGCAGCGCCGACCATCCGCTGGTGCCGCTGTGGCTGTTCCGGGACCGCAACCGGGTGATGACCTTCGTCTCGCTGTTCCTGGCCGGTGGTGTGCTGCTGACTCTGACCGTCATGATCGGGTTGTACGTGCAGGACGTGCTGGGGTACTCCGCGCTGCACGCGGGCATCAGCTTCATCCCGTTCGCGCTCGCACTGGGCGTGGGCAATCTGCTCACCACCAAACTGGCCCCACGGATCGCCCCGCGCTGGCTGATCATCGGCGGCGGCGCTTTCGTGCTCGGCGCGATGCTGTTCGGCTCGACGTTGACCCGCACCATCCCGTACTTCCCCGACCTGCTGCTGCCCATCGTCATCGGCGGTTTCGGCATCGGGATCATCTCGGTGGTGCTCCCGCTGTGCGCGCTGGCCAATGTGGGTCCCAAAGAGGTCGGCCCGGTCAGCGCGATCACCCTGATGGCGCAGAACCTCGGCGGCCCGCTGGTGCTGGTGGTGATCCAGGCGGTGCAGATCTCCCGCACCCTCTACCTCGGCGGCACCACCGGCCCGGTGGCCGACATGACCCCGGCCCAACTCGACGCCCTCGACGCCGGCTACACCTACTCGCTGCTGTGGGTGGCCGCGGTCGCGATCCTGGTCGGGGTCAGTGCGTTCTTCATCGGTTTCTCCTCCAAACAGATCGCCGCGGCCCAGCACACCCGGGAGGCGGTCGAGGCCGGCGAACTGTAGTCGCTCAGACCTCGATCGGCGGGTGCAGCCGCTCCATCGTGTACTGCCGGTTTCGCCGGGCAGAGAGGGCGGTGGCGGCCAGTGACACCAGCAGCACCCCGGTCAGCACGGCGATCGCCACCGGCAGCCGATGGTCGATCCCGCCATTGATGAGCTGGCGTAAACCGTTGACCGCATAGGTCATCGGATCGGCGGGGTGGATGACCTGGAACGGTGTGGCGGTGGTCTCCACCGGGTAGATGCCGCCGGCGGAAACCAACTGCAGCATCAGGAACGCCAAAGTCACCACCCTGCCGACTGCCACCCCGAACACCGCGTTGAACGCCTGGATGATGGACAGGAAGGTGGCGACCACCAGGATCAGGAAGGCCACCGTGGACAGCGGGTAGCGGGCTTTGAGGCCGACCCCCCAGTGCACGACGGCGTACATCACCACGACCTGGCACACCGCCAACACCAGCGCCGGCCAGTAGGAGGCGAGCACCACCCGGACCGAGGACAGCCCGTTGATGATGGGACGGGACTGCAGCGGTGTCAGCAGCATCCAGATGATCAGGGCGCCGATGAACAGGGCCAGCGGCAGGAAGAACGGCGCGAAACCGGTGCCGAAGGTCGGGGCCGGGTTGTCGGTGACCAGGTCCAGCGCCACCGGCGCGGCGACGGTCTTGGCCACCGCCGTCCGTTGTTCCGGTGTCCACGACGGGACCTGCGTCGAACCCTCCCGCAGTTTGACCGCCAGCTCCTGGCCCCCGTCGCGCAGTTCTCCGGTGCCGTCGGCCAGGCGCCGGGCGCCGTCGGCGAGCTGACGACTTCCGTCGGTCAGTGCCACCAATCCGGCGCTGAGCTGCTGGGATCCGCTTTCCAGTTGCCGGGCCCCGTCCTGCAGTTTGAGCACATCGGCGCGCAGGGTGCCGTCCACGGCAGCAGTCAGGAAGGTGCGCAGTGTGCTGTCCGGATCGGCGAGTTCCTCCTCGAGCCGGGATGCGCCGTCGCGCAGCCGGATCAGGCCCTCGTCGGTGGCCGGGTCGATGTGCTGGGCGCGCAGCATCCGCTGCGCGCCGGCCAGGAAACCGCCGACCTCCCGGACCGCCGGATCCGGGCTGGCCGACAAGGTGGCCACCGACTGGTCGATGATGCCGGCCGCCCTCGCCTGATCGACGTTGAGGGCGGCGATCCGGTCGGCCGTCGAGCGCATCGCCGCGCTCAGATGACCGGCGGCCCGGCCGACCTCGTCGGGATCCACGCCCAGCGAGTCGAACCGGCCCAGCACCTCGACCAGCGGATCGGTCGCGGTCTGGATGGCCGTGCCGAGCTCGCGGGTGCCCTCGGCGAGCCGGGCCGCGCCGTCGCGTGCGGTCGCCATGCTGGAGGCGAGGGTGGCCGACCCGGCGGCCAGCTGGTGGGCCCCGCCATCGGCGGTGTCCAGCCCGGCGCTGAGCCGCTGCGCGCCGTCGGCGGCGGCGACGAGGCCGGCGCCGGCGTCGGTGAGCCCGGTCAGCACCGTGTCCACGCTCTGCTCGGCAACGCCTGCGTTGACCTGGTTGAGCACCTCGCGGGCGGCGTTCTGGCCGATGATCGAGGCGAGGTAGTTGTTGGCGCCGTTGAAGTTGAACCTCAGCTTCGCTGTGGTCGGGTCCCCGCCGGACGGGGAGACGACGTCGGCGCTGAACTCCGGCGGGATCGTGATGGTGAAGTAGTACCTGCCCTCGGCCAGACCATCCGCGGCCTCGGCGGCGGAGACCTCGTGGAGCAGCAACTGGCCCGAGTCGCGCAGGGCGCCCGCCACCTGATCGCCGGCTCGGACCGGCTTGCCCTGGCTCTGGGCGCCCCGGTCCTCGTTGACCAGCGCCGCCGGGACCTTGTCGATCTCCCCGAACGGGTTCCAGAACGCCCAGAGATACATCGCCCCGTACAGCAGCGGCATCAGGATGATGGTCAGCAGCGCGATCCGCGGCAGGACGCCGGAGGAGTACCGCTTGATGTCGGTGCCCAGTGACATTCCGGCCAGCATGGTCAGCGCCCCGCCTTTCCGGTTTTGGCCAGTTCGGCGCGGTCGGTGTTGGGCACCGGGATCTCGGCGCGCACCGCGCGGTCGCCCGCCCCGTTGACGCTGGCGGTGACCACGGTCTGCCGGCGGCCCAGATCAATCAGCCGGTCGATGAGCAGTCCGCGGTTGACGTCGCAGGTGACGTTGTCGGCGCTGCCGACGACCAGCAGCGGCGGGCGACCGATATCGGCCAGCGCCACTCGTAACAGCAGACGGTCGAGCTCGGAGAGTTCCTCGAAGTACTCGTGCAAGGGCGGCAGCGGCAGGTCACCGAACACCGGAGAGCAGACCTTGCTCAGCGCGGCCTCATCGGCCTTGGGCACCATCCGGTACCAGGGGGAGTTCCAGCGCAGTTGCTCGGTGAGCAGGTCGGCCACGGTCACCGATTCGGGAACCGTGTCTAGTTCGTCGACCCCGGCCAGCGCCGACAGCGCGAAAATCTCCGTAGCGCGGTGGGCGCCCAGCACGGTGAGCTCGCCGGACTTCGCCCGCATCCGGCCGGCCAGGGTCATCAGTAGGGCGGTGCGCCCGGTGCCGGCCGGGCAGACCAGCACGGTCAGCCCGCCGTCCTCGATGCGCAGGTCGACGGGTCCGTAGACCGGGCCCCACGGGCCGGACAGCCGCAGATCGCGGGCCAGTACCGCCGGCGGGGTTTCGTCAGTGGGGGCGTCGGGCTGGTGTGCGGACACCACTGCTCCAATTCTGTCCGGCGGGGATGTCCATTCATCAGAACACGCCACCGGGAGGCGACGCAGGGAAGTGGGCGCCCGTGGTGGGCTGGTTAAGCTACTGCGCTGTGATCACCCGGATGTCGGAGCTGTTCCTGCGCACCCTGCGAGACGATCCGGCCGACGCCGAGGTGCCCAGCCACAAACTGCTCATCCGGGCCGGCTACATCCGGCCGGTCGGGCCGGGCCTGTACAGCTGGCTGCCGCTGGGCCTGCGGGTGCTGCGCCGCATCGAGGAGATCGTGCGTGCGGAGATGGTCGCGATCGGCGGTCAAGAGATTCTTTTCCCGGCCCTGTTGCCGCGCGCGCCCTACGAGACCACCAACCGCTGGACCGAGTACGGCGAGGGCGTGTTCCGGCTCAAGGACCGCCGTGACAACGACTACCTCCTGGGTCCCACCCACGAGGAACTGTTCACCCTGACCGTCAAGGGGGAGTACAGCTCCTACAAGGACTTCCCGCTGCTGCTGTTCCAGATCCAGACCAAGTACCGTGACGAGGCGCGCCCGCGCGCGGGGATCCTGCGGGGCCGCGAGTTCATCATGAAGGACTCCTACTCCTTCGACGTCGACGACGATGGCCTGCGTACGGTGTACGCCGCCCACCGCGAGGCCTATCAGAAGATGTTCGCCCGCATGGCGATTCGCTACGTGATCGTCTCGGCGGTGTCCGGCGCGATGGGCGGCAGCGCGTCGGAGGAGTTCCTGGCCGAAAGCGAGATCGGCGAGGACACCTTCGTGCGCTGCCTGCAGTCCGACTACGCCGCCAACGTCGAAGCCGTCACCACCGCGGCGCCCGCCGCTCTGCCCGTCGACGGCCTGCCCGAACCGGTGGTCCACGACACCGGCGACACCCCGACCATCGCCACCCTGGTGGACTGGGCCAACGGCGCGGCGCTGCCGCAGTTCGGCGGCCGCGCTGTCACCGCCGCGGACACCCTCAAGAACGTCATGCTCAAGGTTCGCGCGCCCGGCGGGGACTGGGAACTGCTGGGCATCGGCCTGCCCGGCGACCGGGAAGTCGACGACAAACGGCTGGGCGCCGCGCTGGACCCGGCCGAGTACGCGCTGCTCGACGAGTCCGACTTCGCCCGCCACGCCTTCCTGACCAAGGGTTACATCGGGCCGAAGGCTTTGCTGGACAACGGTGTCCGTTACCTCATCGACCCGCGGGTGGCGACCGGAACGGCCTGGATCACCGGAGCCGACGAGACCGGCAGGCACGTGGTGGGCCTGGTGGCCGGCCGCGACTTCGTCGCCGACGGCACCATCGAGGCGGCCGAGGTGCGCGACGGCGATCCGTCGCCGGACGGAGCCGGACCGCTGGTCAGCGCCCGGGGGATCGAGATCGGCCACATCTTCCAGCTGGGCCGCAAGTACACCGACGCGTTCTCCGTCGACGTCCTGGGGGAGGACGGCAAGCCCGTCCGCCTGACCATGGGCTCATACGGGGTAGGGGTGTCCCGGCTGGTGGCGGTGATCGCCGAACAGCACCACGACGACCTCGGGTTGCGCTGGCCGTCGTCGGTCTCGCCGTTCGACGTCCACGTGGTGATCGCCAACAAGGACCCGGGGGCGCGGTCCGGCGCCGAGGAACTGGCCGGCGCGCTCGAACAGCGGGGGATCGAGGTGCTCCTCGATGACCGGACCGCCTCGCCGGGGGTGAAGTTCAAGGACGCCGAACTTCTCGGCGTGCCCTGGATCGTGGTCGTCGGCCGGGGCTGGGCGGACGGCCTGGTGGAGTTGCGCGACCGGTTCAGCGGGCAGAGCCGGGAGATCGGCGTGCACGGCGCCGCCGAGCAGATCGCCGGGGCGCTGGCCGCCGGGCTGCCCTGAACTACTCGCTTCCGCCGGGAAAGGCCTCGGTCACCGGCCACGCTCCCAGCACCCTGCGCCAGCGGGCGGCGGTCACCGCGCACTGGCTCAGCGCGGTGACCGCGAGGGTGCGATCCTGCTCGGACCCGCTCTGCTCCAGCACCGCCCGCCAGGCCACCGCGCAGTCGTTCTCCATCGTGACCGCCAGTTTCACGGCGTCGACGGGAGTCGCGACCACGTTGGGGAGCTGGTAGCCGGCCGCGGGCAGCGGCACCGGCACGGACTCCTCGGTCATTCTGGCCACCAGCGCCTCGCGGCGCTCCCGGTGCTGGGCCAGCGTCTCGGAGACCAATTCGTTGCGGATGGGCAGACTATGCGCCGAGACGATGCCGTAGCCGTAGATCGCGGCGTGCTCCACAGCCAGCGCGTCGTAAAGCGCTGCCTGGTCGGCGGCCTCGGGGCGGTCCGGGTCGGTGGTCTGCGGGGTGGGAACCGGCGAGGTCATCGCTTCTTCCTCTCGCGGGGCAGCAGGCCCACCGTGTGCAGGGCCGTACAGGAGGCTGCGATCGACCCCAGCAGCCCGGCCCGGTACCCCGCCAGGGTCGGTGCCTGCGCCGCGGCGCTGTCGGCGGAGCGCCGCAGAGCGTCGGCGACCTGCCGGACCGTCGGCGCCGGGGCGGGCGGCTCCGAGGCGGCGGCTGCGGTGGTCGCCTCGGCGGCGGGCGTGGCGGTGGGGTCGGGGGTCGGTTTCCCGGCCGCCCGGGCCAGTTCCTCGATCAGTGCGGTGGCGTGCTGCTCGCGTTCGGCGGCGACCACCAGCAGCGCCGGGGCCATGGCCGGGGTCCCCGTGGCCGCCGCCTTGGCCAACGTGCTGTCGCTGCGGGCCGCCTCCAGCTGGGCCTCCAGCGGGTCGGGTTCGGGGGCCTTGCCCACTCCGCAGGCCGTTGCCACCGGTCCCAGCACAACCAGCGCCAGCGCCGCGCGCGACCCGTCGGTGAGCAGTCTCCGGCGGTTGATGCCCGATCCCGGCGTCGCGGCTCGCGGGCCGGGGTACGGCGGCGGGGATAGCACGTCCACATCCTGCCATTGCCGACGACGATGCAGGCGTATCGTGGTCACGCGGCTCCCCGAGCCGACGTCGTGAACACGGTTGTCCGAACAACATGTCAGAACAACTCAAGATGAGGAGCTCGCCGTGACGCAGCGGCCCGCGGGTCTACCGTCGCCCGAACAGGTGGTCGAGCTGCTCGACGACGAGTTCGCCCGCGCCGGCTACGACATCGAGGACGTCGCGGTCGACGACCGCAGCCGGCCGCCGCGGGTCACCGTGGTCGCCGACGGCGACACGCCGCTGAGCCTCGACGCCGCCGCCGAGCTGTCCCGCACCGCCTCGGCGCTGCTGGACTCCCTCGACACCGGTTCCTACCTGCTGGAGGTCACCTCGCCCGGGGTGGACCGCCCGCTGACCGAGGAGAAGCATTTCCGTCGTGCGCGCGGCCGCAAGGTCGAGATGCAGCTCTGCGACGCCACATCGGTGACCGGCCGGATCGCGTCGGCTGCCGACGGGGTCGTCGACCTCGTCATTCCCGAGTCCGGCGGCTGGGTGCTGCGGCGCTTCGCCCTGCCCGACATCCGCACCGCGGTGGTGCAGGTCGAGTTCTCCCGGCCCAGCGCTGCCGAACTCGCACTCGTGACCGGTCAAGGAACGGAGGTAGGGCCGTGAACATCGACATGGCCGCGCTGCACGCCATCGAAGTCGATCGCGGGATCACCGTCGACGAGTTGCTGGACACCATCAAGAGCGCGCTGCTGACCGCCTACCGCCACACCGAGGGCCATCAGCCCGACGCCCGTATCGAGATCGACCGCAAAACCGGGGCGGTCCAGGTGATCGCCCGGGAGACCGATGCCGACGGCGCCGTCATCAGCGAGTGGGACGACACTCCGGAGGGTTTCGGCCGGGTGGCGGCCACCACCGCCCGCCAGGTGATGCTGCAGCGGTTCCGCGACGCCGAGAACGAACGGGTCTACGGCGAGTTCTCGGCCCGGGAGGGCGACATCGTCGCGGGGGTGGTTCAGCAGAACCGCCGCGAGAACGAACGCGGCAACATCGTGGTCCGGCTCGGCACCGAGACCAAGGGATCGGAGGGCACCATCCGAGCCGCCGAGCAGGTGCCCGGCGAGCGGTACGAACACGGCGAACGGTTGCGCTGCTACGTCGTCGGTGTGACCCGCGGACTGCGGGAACCGCGCATCGAGCTGTCCCGCACCCACCCGAACCTGGTCCGCAAGCTGTTCTCCCTGGAGGTGCCCGAGATCGCCGACGGGTCGGTGGAGATCGTGGCGGTGGCCCGCGAGGCCGGGCACCGCTCCAAGATCGCGGTCCGGTCCAAGGTGCCCGGTCTGAACGCCAAGGGCGCCTGCATCGGCCCGATGGGACAGCGGGTCCGCAATGTCATGAGCGAGTTGTCCGGGGAGAAGATCGACATCATCGACTTCGACGAGGACCCGGCGGCGTTCGTCGGCAACGCCCTGTCGCCGGCCAAGGTGGTCTCGGTGCAGGTGGTCGACGCCGCCACCCGGGCGGCCCGGGTGATCGTTCCGGACTTCCAGCTGTCGCTGGCGATCGGCAAGGAAGGGCAGAACGCCAGGCTGGCCGCCAGGCTCACCGGGTGGCGGATCGACATCCGCAGCGACGCGGAGTCGCCGGAGGGGGCGGCCGGCGCCGCCGAACAGGCTGGGCGGCCCGGCGTCGGAGGTTGATTCTCCGCTGCGGCCACCATGGCGGTAGACTTCACCGTGATCCAACGCGAGAGACCGGCTGTCCGGGCTCGTCACCGTGCCGGGGCACCGGTTCGGACGTGCATCGGCTGTCGGAAGCGAGAGTTGGCCGTCGATTTGCTGCGGTTGGTGGCGGTGCCGACGGGGAACGGCCGACCGGCCGTCACCGTTGACACCAGTGGTCGCCTCCCGGGCCGGGGTGCCTGGCTGCACCGCGACGACCGTTGTCTCCAGACGGCGGTTCGACGGCACGCCTTCGCGAGAGCGTTGCGCATCACCGGTTCACCGGACACGTCCGCGGTGGTCGAGCAGTTCCGCTCGGCTCGCCCGACACCAGACAGGTAGCGAAGAACATGAGCACACCGTGAAGTTCCGACGATGACCATGCGTCGTAGCTAAACCCGAGGCGCGGCCTACCCACCGCTGTCGCCTCTAGAGATGGAGATGTAGTGGCAGGTAAGGCCCGCGTACACGAGTTGGCGAAAGAACTCGGTGTCACGAGCAAGGAAGTACTGGCCCGGCTGAGCGAGCAGGGCGAGTTCGTCAAGTCGGCGTCCTCGACGGTGGAAGCGCCGGTCGCGCGCCGGCTCCGGGAGTCATTCGGCGGCGGCAAGCCAGCGGCGGCCCCCGCCAAGGCTCCGGCTAAAGCTCCGGCTAAGACCCCGGCTGAGACCCCGGCGAGGGCCGCGACGGCTCCGGCTGAGTCCCCGGCGGCGCCCGCCGCTACGGCGCCCCAGGCTCCGGCGGACACGGTGGCCGGCACGGTCGCCGCTGCTGCGACGCCCAAGCCGGCGGCCCCGCCCGCCCCGGCCGCTCAGGCGGCCCCGGCGCCCGCGCGCCCGGCCGCGACACCCGCCCCGCGCCCGGGTCCGGCGGCGCCCAAACCGGGGCTGCCCCGACCCCCGCGGGTCGGCAACAACCCGTTCTCCTCGGCCCAGCCGGTCGAGCGTCCGATGCCGCGTCCGCAGGGGCCCCGCCCCGGGCCGGGTGGCCCGCGTCCCGGTGCGCCGCGGCCGGGCGGCGCGAGCCCCGGCAACATGCCGCCCCGTCCGCCCGGAGCCCGACCCGGCGCGCCCGGCCGTCCGGGGGCCCCGCGTCCCGGCGGTGGGCCGCGCCCCGGCCCCGGACAGGGCGGCCGTCCCGGCGGTGGTGGCGGCTACCGCGGCGGACCCGGCGGCGGTGGCGGTGGTGGCGGCGGTGCCCCGGCCGGAGCGGGATTCCGCGGTAGGCCCGGTGGCGGTGGCCGCCCCGGGCAGCGCGGCGGCGCGGCCGGCGCGTTCGGCCGTCCCGGCGGTGCCCCGCGGCGGGGCCGCAAGTCCAAGCGGGCCAAACGCGCCGAATACGAGAACATGCAGGCTCCGGTCGTCGGCGGGGTGCGCCTGCCGCACGGCAACGGCGAGACCATCCGGCTGGCCCGCGGCGCATCGCTGAGCGATTTCGCCGAGAAGATCAACGCCAACCCGGCGGCCCTGGTGCAGGCGCTGTTCAACCTCGGTGAGATGGTGACCGCCACCCAGTCGGTCGGTGACGACACCCTCGAACTGCTGGGCAGCGAGATGAACTACGTCGTCCAGGTGGTCTCTCCCGAGGACGAGGACCGCGAACTGCTGGAGTCCTTCGACCTGTCCTACGGCGAGGACGAGGGCGGCGAGGAGGATCTCGAGCAGCGCCCGCCGGTGGTCACCGTGATGGGCCACGTCGACCACGGCAAGACCCGACTGCTGGACACCATCCGGCAGGCCTCGGTGCGCGAGGGCGAGGCCGGCGGGATCACCCAGCACATCGGCGCCTACCAGGTGGCCGTCAACCACGACGGCGCCGAGCGTCTGATCACCTTCATCGACACCCCGGGCCACGAGGCGTTCACCGCCATGCGTGCCCGCGGCGCCAAGGCCACCGACATCGCCATCCTGGTGGTGGCCGCCGACGACGGTGTGATGCCGCAGACGGTGGAGGCCATCAACCACGCGCAGGCCGCCGACGTGCCGATCGTGGTGGCGGTCAACAAGATCGACAAGGAAGGTGCTGATCCGCAGAAGATTCGCGGTCAGCTCACCGAATACGGTCTGGTTCCCGAGGAGTTCGGCGGCGAGGCCATGTTCGTCGACATCTCGGCCAAGAACGGCATCAACATTCAGGCGCTGGAGGAGGCGGTGCTGCTGACCGCCGACGCTGCCTTGGATCTGCGGGCGAATCCCGACATGGAGGCCCAGGGCGTGGCGATCGAGGCGCATCTGGACCGCGGCCGCGGCCCGGTGGCCACCGTGCTGATCCAGCGCGGCACGCTGCGGGTCGGGGACTCGGTGGTGGCCGGGGACGCCTACGGCCGGGTGCGGCGGATGGTCGACGAGCACGGCGAGGACGTCGAGGAGGCGACACCGTCGCGGCCGGTGCAGGTCATCGGGTTCACCTCGGTGCCCGGAGCCGGGGACAACTTCCTGGTTGTCGACGAGGACCGCATCGCCCGTCAGATCGCCGACCGGCGCAGCGCGCGCAAGCGCAACGCGATGGCGGCCCGGGCCCGCAAGCGGATCAGCCTGGAGGATCTGGAGTCGGCGCTGAAGGAGACCAGCCAGCTGAACCTGATCCTCAAGGGCGACAACGCCGGCACGGTCGAAGCCCTCGAGGAGGCGCTGCTGGGGATCGAGGTCGACGACGAGGTGCAGCTGCGGGTCATCGACCGCGGCGTCGGCGGTATCACCGAGACCAACGTCAACCTGGCGTCGGCCTCGGACGCGATCATCATCGGCTTCAATGTCCGCGCGGAGGGCAAGGCCACCGAGCTTGCCAACCGCGACGGCGTCGAGATCCGCTACTACTCGGTGATCTACCAGGCCATCGACGATATCGAGAAGGCCCTCAAGGGCATGCTCAAGCCGGTCTACGAGGAGAAGGAGCTGGGCCGGGCCGAGATCCGGGCGATCTTCCGGTCCTCGAAGGTCGGCAACATCGCCGGCTGCCTGGTCCAGTCCGGGATCATCCGCCGCAACGCCAAGGCACGCCTGCTCCGCGACAACGTGGTGGTCGCCGAGAACCTCACGGTGTCCTCGCTGCGGCGGGAGAAGGACGACGTCACCGAGGTCCGCGAGGGCTTCGAGTGCGGCCTGACCCTGACCTACTCCGACATCAAGGAGGGCGACGTGATCGAGACGTACGAACTGGTCGAGAAGGAACGCACCTAGGTCATGGCTGATCCGGCACGGGCCAAGCGGCTGGCCAAGCGGATCTCGACGATCGTGGCCTCGACGATCGAGTACGAGATCAAGGATCCGCGGCTGGCCGGGGTGACGATCACCGACGCCAAGGTGACCGGCGATCTGCACGACGCCACGCTGTTCTACACCGTGATGGGACGGTCCCTCGACGAGGAACCCGACTATGCCGGGGTGGCGGCCGCGCTGGAGAAGGCCAAGGGGGTGCTGCGCACCAAGGTCGGTGAGGGTACCGGGGTCCGGTTCACCCCGACGCTGAGTTTCGTGCGCGACACCGTCCCCGAGGCCGCTCACCGGATGGAAGAGTTGCTGGCTCAGGCCCGGGCCGCCGACGCCGACGTCGCCCGGATTCGGGCGGGCGCTACACCGGCGGGGGAGCCGCAGCCCTACCGGGTCACCGGCGAGGACGACGCCGACGACTGAGCGGGTCGGCCGGCGCATCGCCGCGCTGGCGCTGCCGGCCCTGGGTGTGCTGGCCGCCGAGCCGCTCTATCTACTGTTCGACACCGCCGTCGTCGGCCGGCTGGGGGCGGTCAGCCTGGCCGGTCTGGCGATCGGCGGGCTGATCGTGACGGTGGTCGCCTCGCAACTGACTTTCCTGTCCTACGGCACCACCGCCCGTGCGGCCCGGTTCCACGGCGCCGGGGACCGGGCGGCCGCGGTGCGCGAGGGCGTGCAGGCCACCTGGCTGGCCGCCGGTGTGGGCCTGGCGGTGCTGATCGTCGTCCAACTGGCCGCGGCGCCACTGGTGTCGGTGATCGGCGGGCCCGGCCCGATCGCCGACGCCGCGCTGCCGTGGCTGCGGATCGCGATCCTGGCCGCCCCGGCGATCCTGATCTCACTGGCGGGCAACGGCTGGATGCGCGGGGTGCAGGACACCGTGCGCCCGCTGCGCTACGTGGTGATCGGGTTCGCGGTGTCGGCGGTGCTGTGCCCGCTGCTGGTGTACGGCTGGCTGGGGATGCCGCGCTGGGGGCTGGCCGGGTCGGCGGTGGCCAACCTGGTGGGGCAGTGGCTGGCCGCGCTGCTGTTCCTGCGGGCGCTGGGCCGCGAGGGGGTGCCGCTGCGGCCCGACCGCGCGGTGCTGCGGGCGCAACTGGTGATGGGTCGCGACCTGGTGGTGCGCACCCTGGCCTTCCAGGCCTGTTTCGTTTCCGCGGCGGCGGTGGCCGCCCGGTTCGGGGCCGCGGCGCTGGCCGCCCACCAGGTGGTGCTGCAGCTGTGGAGTTTCCTTGCGCTGGTGCTGGATTCGCTGGCCATCGCCGCCCAGTCGCTGGTCGGCGCGGCGCTGGGGGCGGGGCAGGTGCGCGGCGCCAAACAGGTGGCGGTCCGGGTGGTGGGGTTCTCCGCCGCGACGGCCGCGGTGCTGGCCGGGGTGCTCGCGCTCGGGGCGCCCCTGTTCCCGGCGTTGTTCACCGACGACCGTGCGGTGCTGAACGCCATCGGGGTGCCGTGGTGGTTCCTGGTCGCCCAACTGCCCTTGGCCGGAATCGTTTTCGCTCTCGACGGGGTGTTGCTGGGAGCCGGGGACGCGGCGTTCATGCGGACCGCCACCGTGGTCAGCGCGCTGGTCGGGTTCCTGCCGCTGACCTGGCTGTCGCTGGCATTCGGCTGGGGGCTGGCCGGAATCTGGGCGGGGCTGAGCGCCTTCATCGTGCTGCGGCTGGTGTTCGGGGTGTGGCGGGTGTCCTCGGACCGGTGGGCGGCGCCGGGGGTGGGGTAGCGCATCTCAGCGCACCTGCGAGCGGCCCCGTTCCATGACCGTGGCCCGGCTGGCGGCGATGTCGTCGCCGGTGGCCACGCGCATCCAGGCCCGGGCCGCCTCGGCCTCCAGCCACAGCCCCTGAGCGGTTTGCTCGGTGTCGATGCGGTGGTAGGACTCCAGCAGGGCCCGCACCGCCCTGGGGTTGTTGCCGACGATCGAGGCGGCGATCGCCCTCGCGGCCGGCATCAGATCCCGGTGCGCCACCACCTCGGTGACCAGACCCGCCCGCAACGCCTCGGCCGCCGACAGGTAGTCCCCGGTCAGACTCATCCGGCGGGCCATGCCGACCCCGACCTTCTGCGGCAGCCGCACGCTGAGGCCCCAGGTGGGCAGCAATCCGACCCGGGCGTGGGTGTCGGCGAACCGGGCGTTCTCCGAAGCGATCAGGATGTCGCAGTACAGCGCCAACTCCAGGCCGCCGGTGACCGCGGCGCCGTTGATCGCCCCAATCACCGGCGTGCCCATCGGCGGCCACTTCGGGGAGATGTCGGGGAGTTCGGTGGTGTCGCCGAGTTCCTTGAGGTCCAGTCCGGCGCAGAACACCGGGTCGGCGCCGGTCACGATGACCACGTCGACGTTGTCGTCGGCCTCGGCGTCGCGCAGGGCGGCGAAGAACCGCTGACGCAGCGCGGCCGACAGCGCGTTGCGGGACTCGGGCCGGTTGAGGGTGAGGGTCCGGACCCGGTTGGTGGTGTCGACGAGCAGGATGTCGGGCTGGGCGGTCTTGTCGGTCGGGGCGCTCATAGCCACACCGTATCCGGGCGGATCGGAGCCGAAGTGCTCTGGCGGATTCACCGGGCGGCGGCGATGCTGGTCGGCATGGCTGATCGCAGGACGCCCAACCCCAAGGTGATGCTGGTGATCGTCGCGGCGATCGGTTTCCTGTTGTCGATGCTCGCGATCTTCGTCGCCGTCAGCGGATCGCCGGGGTCCACCCCGAGTGCGCCGGGCACCGCGACGACCACGACGTCTCCGTCGCGGCCGCCGCCGCTCATCCTGCCCCCGCCGATGATGCCGGTGCCGTGCGCGTCGACATCGGCGACAGCGGCCCCGGACTGCGCCGACGGTTCGGGTGGCACCCAAGCCGGGACGTCGGCCGTCACCGCGCAGCCCTAGACGCCGTGCCGCCTGCAGTTCGGATCTGTCAGGGCATCAGCCGTGGGTATCGCTGACCGGAAGAATCAGCCTGGTCGCGGCACCGTGACGAACGGTGTGCTGCGCCCCAACCATTCGCTTGCCGCTGACCGCCGACTCCCCGGTTCCCAGATTGCGGGCGAAGCGGGGGTGGCTGCCGCCGGCGATCAGCACTCGGATCCGCGACCCGGCGGCGAAGCGGTGCGCGATCGGGTCGAGGTCGATCCGGATCGGGGCGTCGGGGTGCGCGCTGAACCGGCGGTAGCCGTCGCTGACATTGCGGGAGCGGCCCTGCGGGTCGACCTCACTGATCCGGGCGAAGACGTCGAAGTTCGGGTTGTCAGATCGGTGATCTAACTCCATGACCGGGCTACCGCAGACCAGCAGTTCCCCGGTTAGCGGGGCACCGGTGAAACTGATTACATCGGCGCGATCGGCCAGGCCGGTGTCGTCGCGGTAGCCGGATTGCCGGGAAAGAAGTCGCCCGCCGACGGTGGGCGTGGGATTGGCCGGGTGATAGCGGAAGCCCGAGGCCCCGCCCGGTGGGGCGGCAGTGCCGAGGCCGCCGTCCGGCAGTGGAAACCAGGTTCGGTCCAGGGTCGTCGGCGGCCAGTCGGGCAGGTCCATCCAGCCCGGCCGGGAACCGGTGGTGTGCACCCGGACCGGAGTCCGACCAGGTGCCGGCCGCTGTGCCAGGTGGGCTCCCAGCCAGTCCAGGGTCTCGGCCACCGTCGGGGCCACCGCGGAGGTGACCATCTGTTCGTGGGTCCACGGCCCGACCGTCATCGCCACATCCACGCCGCGGTCGCGCAATACCCGGTACTGGGCGAGGGTCTGGTCGACGAACACGTCCTGCCAGCCGCCGATCAGCAGGACGGGGATCTCGCAGCGCCGCAGCGACTCGGTCATCCTCATCCGCTCCCAGAAGCCGTCGTCGGGGTGCGGGTGTTCGATCCAGGACTCGTACCACGGTGATCCGGCACCCAACAGGGCCCGTCCGGCCTGGCCCAGCGGCAGGCCGTCGACCGCGCCGGCCAGCCGGCGGGGTCCGCGGACCTGGAAGGCCAGCCGGCGGGGCGTGGAGGTCTCCTGGTTGGCGATCATGTCTGACCAGCCGAGGAAGTCATTGAGCGCGAAAGCTCCGGTGCCCCAAGAGGAGTAGTGCAGATCATGCGGGCCGACGGCGATGACGGCCGCGGCCAACTCAGTCGGCGGTTCGGAAAGCAGCGCCCACTGGGTGAAGCCGAGGTAGGACAGGCCGATGGTGGCGAAGGTTCCGGTGAACCACGGTTGCCGGCGCAACCAGATGACCGTATCGGCGGCGTCGTCGGCCTCGTGGACCATCGGGATGAACTCCCCGCCGGAGCCAAAGGTCCCACGCACGCTTTGAAAGAGCACGTGATAGCCGCGGGCGGCGTAGGTACGCGCGTAGATCAGCGCTAACGGCAGCGACCGGCCGTAGGGTCCACGGACCAGGATGGTGCCTGTCGGATCGGTAGCGGTCGGCGCGTAGTGGTCAGCGACGAGATCCACGCCGTCGCGCATCGGGATCCGCACACCCCGGTGAATCCGATAAGCAGTGGTGGGTGGAGGCAGCCGAAGCGCCCGGCCCACCGCCCGGTCGATGAAACTCGGCCTGCTCACTCCGCTCAGCATAGGGATACCGCCGGGTGTGGAACGCAGGCGGTTCAGGCCGCACCAACGGCGTTTCTGGTCGCGGTACAGAGGCGCTGATCGCCTGTTGGCTATCCCGCCGGCCAGCGTCGGGACTGTTCGCTCCGCGTGACTTTCCATGGCTGACCCGCCAACCTTCCATCGTTTGCGGGGAACTGTCGAAATCATTGGAAAAACCTGAGAAAACTGGCAACGTTCGCTCGATGCGTATCTTGCCGATTTCCGGGTCTCGTCTGTCTGTCGCTCCGCAGGGGCGCGTTGCTGCGGTGTCGTACGTGGGCCGGGTGGGTGTCCTGGCGGTGGCACTGGGGATCGGTGCGGCCGTCGCTGCGATGCCGGCTGCCTTTGCCGACGACAGCGGCTCGGCGGGCGCATCGGGCTCCGGGACGCCCTCGGGCTCGGCGGATTCGACGTCGGTCCAACGCAAGCCGCAGGCCGCTGACCATGCTGCCCCGGCGTCGCCGGGGCGTCGCGCCGGTGGGTCTCGGGCCGCCCGATCGGCATCGGCGGATAGCCGTCCGGAAGCCGACTCGTCCTCGGTTGGTGCGGCCCAGTCGACCCGGCGCGGTTCGACGACTTTGCCTGAGACGTTTTCGTCGGCGAAGCGCGATGATTCGCACCGGCCGGCTTCCGGTGGCGATGGAGTGGCCGAGAGCAACCCTGATTCGGCACTGGCCGGGGGTGGGGTTTCCGCCGGCGCTGCGGCACCGGTTCTGTCCCGGCAGGCCTCCGGACCGGGGGAGTCTCTCGGCGGGTCTGACGCCGCTGATGTCGCCCGATCGGTAGCCGCCAGCGATTCCTCGGTGGCGTCGGCAATGACACTGGCACCGGCTGCGCCGACCGCATCTCCAGCCGCCGCTGAGGCACAGGCCGTGGCAGTGGAGCCGGGGTCGGTGACGCCGATGGGGCGGGATGTGTTGGGGTGGCTCGGCGGTGGGGGCGGTGGGGATCTGCCGATAGCGGCTCCGTTGATGTGGGCGCTGGCGGGTGTGGCGCGTCGGGATCGGGTGTCGGGCTCTTCGGTGCCCTCGGCTGCGGCGACGGCGTCGTTGACGTCGAATCCGGTGACCGATTTCATCCGGTTCTTCATCGGTAACGGCACCGCGGACAACCCGAATGCGGGGATCCTGATCGGCAACGGCTACAGCTACACCGCGGCGTCGTGCACCGGGGGTGTGGCCTGCGACGGCGGCAATGGTGGCCTGCTGGGCAGCGGCGGTAACGGTTACAACGGCGGTGACGGCGGCAGCGCCGGGTGGTTCGGTGACGGCGGTGACGGCGGGGCTGGCATCAACGGCGGGCCCGGCGGTGCCGGCGGGGCCGGCGGGCTGGTGATCGGCAACGGCGGCAACGGTGGGGCCGGTGGCGCCGCGGTGGTCACCGGGGCGGCCGGTGGGGCCGGCGGGGCCGGTGGGCGAGTCGGGCTGATCGGTCGCGGCGGTGACGGCGGTATCGGCGGGGACAGCAGCGGCGGTGCCGGTGGCACCGGCGGGGCCGGCGGGGATGCGGGTTTGCTGACGTTGTGGGGCAACGGCGGTTCCGGCGGCGCCGGCGGTGAGGGCACCGACGGCGGGGCCGGCGGTTCCGGCGGGTCCGGGGGCTTGATCTTGGGCAGCGGTGGCGCCGGCGGTGACGGCGGTGAGGGCATCAGCGGTGAGGGCGGCCTCGGCGGTGACGGGGGCAGCACCGGGTTGCTGTCGATCGTGGGCAACGGCGGCAGCGGCGGCGATGGGGGCAGCGGGCGCGGGACCGACGGCGCCGACGGGGTCAACCCGGGTGAGTCCGGTGGTGACGCCGGTCCGGGCGGTGGCGGCGGCACCGGCGGCAACGGCGGGGACGGCAGCTGGGTCATCGGCCGTGGCGGTGATGCCGGTAACGGCGGATCGGGGGCCGGCGGTAACGGCGGTAACGGTGCGACCGGGGCGGCGGGGGTCAATCCGGGCGATGACGGTCAGGCCGGCGGTGATGGCGGTGCCGGTGGGGGCGGTGGGACCGGCGGGTCGGCCGGTCAGGCCGGCACGGCGCGGTTCCTGTTCTTGTTCGCCAGTAACGGTGCGGGCGGCAGCACCGGGACCAGCAGTGGCGGTAACGGCGGCAACGGCGGCGCCGGTGGTGCCGGCGCGGCCGGTGACCAGAGCACTCCTGACGGCGGTGACGGCGGGGCCGGCGGCCGCGGCGGGCTGGCCGGTCCCGGTGGTGTTGCCGGTGACGGCGGTACCGGCGGAGTGGGTGGTACGGGCTGGACCTCAACGGTGGCCGGTCTTGACGGCGGGGACGGCGGTGACGGCGGGGACGGCGGTGCGAGCACCACCGGTGTGGCCGGGGCCGGTGGGGCCGGCGGGGCCGGCGGGGCGGGCCTGGATGCCACGGCGCTGAGCGGTGTCGACGGCACCAATGCCGGTGACGGTGGGGCCGGTGGGGCCGGCGGGACGGCCACGTCAGGGATCGCGGGTGCCGGTGGGGTCGGCGGGGCCGGTGGGGCCGGGGGTACCGGCGGCGGTGGCCTGGACGGCACCGACGGCACCGCGATCGTTCCGGACGGCACCTCGGGCACCGACGGCGGCGATGGTGGTAACGGCGGTAGCGGTGGGGCCGGCGGGGCTGGTGGGATCGCCACCGCCGCCGGTGGCACCGACGGTGTCGATGGTGATGGCGGCGCCGGCGGGCTGGGCGGCAGTGCCGGTGACGGTGGGGCCGGCGGGGCCGGGTTCACCGGCGCCAGCGGGGTCAATCCCGGGGATTCGGGCACCGATGGCGGCAACGCCGGGTCCGGCGGTTCGGGCGGTACCGGTGGTGCTGGCGGTGCTGGTGGTGCGGCTGGTGGTGGGACCGGTGTCGCTGGGGCGGATGCCGCCGGTGGTGACGGCGGCCGGGGTGGTGCTGCCGGGAACGGCGGCAATGGCGGTGATGGTGTGGCCGGTGTGGCCGGCACGGGGCCGTTGGTCGACGGGCAGGACGGCGGCTCGGGCGGTGACGGCGGTAACGGCGGCGTCGGAGGTGCCGGTGGTGCTGGTGGTGCCGGCGGCGGCTCGGCGGCCGCGGGCGCCGATGCGGACGGCGGCGCCGGCGGGCGGGGCGGTGACGCCGGTGACGGGGCTTCGGGCGGAGCCGGCTACGTCGGCCTGAACGGCCAGGCGCCGGGTGCCGATGGGCAGGACGGCAGTGGCGGCGGCAACGGCGGTTCGGGCGGTTTCGGCGGGTCGGGCGGTGCCGGGGGTGCGGCCGGTGGGGCCGGGGCTGTCGCGGGCGCGGACGCCGTGGGCGGTGACGGCGGTAACGGTGCGGCCGGCGGCAACGGCGGCGACGGAGGCAGCGGTGTCACCGGCGACTCGGGCACGAGTACCTCGGTGACCGCCCAGGACGGCGGCTCCGGCGGGTATGGCGGTGACGGCGGTGCCGGTGGTTCCGGGGGTGCTGGTGGTGCTGGTGGCGGATCCGCGGCCGCGGGTACTGACGGCAACGGCGGTGACGGCGGGCAGGGCGGTGACGCCGGCAACGGTGGTTCCGGCGGTGTGGGTTATGCGGGTCAGGACGGCCAGACGCCAGGTGCCGACGGCGAGGACGGCGGTGCCGGCGGCAGCGGCGGTAACGGCGGGGATGCCGGTTTCGGCGGTACCGCGGGCGCTGCGGGCGGCACGGGCGGCGTCGACGGTATCGACGGGGACGAAGGCAACGGCGGCAACGGTGGGAACGCCGGGGCCGGCGGCAACGGCGGCAACGGCGCTGACGGTATCGACGCCCAGACCCCCGACGGGGGTGATGGCGGCCGGGGCGGGGACGCCGGTACGGCCGGCATCGGCGGATTCGGAGCGATCTTCGGAACGTTCGGCGCTTCGGCCAACGGCGGCGCCGGTGGTAACGGTGGTCAGGGTTATAACGCCACCGGCACCGATAACGCTGGTAAGGGCGGTAACGGCGGCGACGGCGGCGACGCGTTCAGCGGCGGCACCGGCGGCAACGGCGGTGTCGGCGGTGACGGCGGCACCGCGGTCGACGGCGCCGGCGGTGATGGCGGTAACGGCGGTAACGCCGGTGCCGGTGGCAATGCTCTTGACGGCGCCGGCGGTGATGGGGGCAACGGCGGGATCGGCGGTGACGGCGGCAGTTCGGTAACCGGTCCCGGCGGCAACGGCGGCAACGGTGGTGCGGCGGCCGACGGTGCCCGCGGTGCTGATGGCACCGAGCAGAACCCCGATGGCGGGACCGGAGGCAACGGCGGTTCCGGCGCCGTCGCGGGCCAGGGCGGTGCCGGGCAGGGGCCCGGTCAGGACGGGACGACCACCAGCGGCGGCAACGGCGGGGACGGCGGAGACGGCTGGACCTCCACGGTGGCCGGCAAGTCCGGCGGCAACGGCGGGGACGGCGGCGACGGCGGGGACGCCACCACCGGGACCGCCGGTAACGGCGGGGCCGGCGGCAAGGGCGGCGGCGGTTTCGCCGGCGTTTCCGGGTCGGGTCTGGACGGCACGGCCGCCGGTGACGGCGGTGACGGCGGGGCCGGTGGTGCGGCGACCTCCGGTCTCGCCGGCAATGGTGGCACCGGGGGTGCCGGCGGCACGGGTGGCAGCGGTGGCAGTGGTGTGGCCGGCGCTGATGGCACCCAGGCCGCCCCCGACGGTCAGGCCGGCGGGTTCGGCGGTCAGGGCGCTGCTGGTGGTGACGGCGGCGCCGGCGGCGCTGCCGGGGTGGCCGTCACGGGAACCGACGGCACCGCCGGGAATGGCGGGGATGCCGGGGCCGGCGGTACCGGCGGGGCCGGGGGCACCGGCGGTACCGGTGTGACCGGCGCGGACGGCGCCACCCCCGGGGCTGCCGGCGCCACCGGCGGCAACGGCGGTGCTGGTGGCACCGGCGGCACCGGTGGTGCCGGTGGTATCGGCGGCGCGGCCGGCGGTAACGGTGCGACCTCCGGCGCCGACGGGGTCGGCGGTGACGGCGGTGACGGCGGGGATGCCGGAGCCGGTGGTGCCGGTGGTGACGGGGCGGACGGGGCGGCCAGTTCCTCTCTGGGGGTGGATGGTCAGATCGGTGGTGCCGGCGGTGGCGGTGGTGATGCCGGGACCGCGGGTGTCGGCGGGGCCGGTGGGGCCGGCGGCGGGAACGCCGGGTCGGGCGCGACCGGCGCCGGCGGTGGTGGTGGTACCGGCGGTGACGGTGGTGTCGGCGGTCGCGGCGGTGATGGTTTCAGTGCCGCGGCCGGCAGCGGGCAGGACGGCTCTGACGGTGGGGCCGGTGGGGCCGGCGGGCTGGCCGGGGCCGGCAGCGCCGCGGCGGGGACCGGCGCCGACGGGGTCGGCGGTAATGGCGGTACCGGTGGCGCCGGCGGTGACGGCGGCGCGGGCGGTTCGGGGGCACCCGGTGGCCTCGATGGTGGTAACGGCGGTGACGGCGGGGCCGGTGGGGCCGGGCAGTCCGGCGGAACGGGACCGGGCGGTGCCGGGCTCGCCGGAAGCGGTGGCAACGCGGGTGACGGTGGTGACGGCGGTGCGGGCGGTGCTGGGGCCTCCGGTCCGGGGTTGAGCATCGGTGGCGGTGACGGCGGTGACGGCGGCAACGCCGGGGCGGCCGGTGCCGGCGGGGCGTCGGGTTCGGGAGGCGCCGGCGCCGCCGGTGACGGGGGAGACGGCGGTGACGGCGGCGCCGGCGGGGACGGTCTGAGTGCGGCCACGACCAGCGCGAGCGGCGGCTCCGGCGGTGACGGCGGCTTCGGTGGGGCGGCCAGCGGTGCCGGCGCCGGCGGGGTCGGTGGAAGCGGCGGTAACGGTGGTGACGGCGCCGACGCGGTCGTTGGTAGCGGCAGTATCGGGACCAGCGCCGGGCGAGGCGGTCTCGGCGGTGACGGCGGGAACGCGGTCGACGGGACCGCCGGTGCCGGTGGTGCCGGCGGTGACGGCGGGAACGGCGGTGACGGCGCCTCGGCCAGCACACCCGGTGATGACGGCGGGAACGCCGGTGACGGCGGGGCCGGTGGCGCCGGCGGCAACGGCGGCAGCGTGACCGGCACCGGCACCAACGGCGACGGCGGTGACGCCGGCACCGCCGGTGACGGCGGTATCGGCGGTGACGGCGCCGAGGGTGCTGACGGCGTCGACGGAACCAACCCCGGCGATTCCGGCGCTGATGGCGGCGCTGGCGGGAACGGCGGGGAGGGCGGCTTCGGCGGCGCCGGGGCGGCCGGCGGCGGCGCCGGTGGGGCCGGGGCCAGCGCGGGCACCGACTCGGCCGGCGGTAACGGCGGGACCGGTGGTGCCGCCGGGGCCGGCGGTAACGGCGGTAACGGCGCCGACGGTGCGGATGCGGTGATCACGGTCAGTGCCGCCACGGCTGGTGGCACCGGCGGTAACGCGGGCGACGGTGGTGTCGGCGGTACTGGTGGTAACGCCGGGGCTGGTGGCGGAACGGCCGCCGCGGGCGTCAATGGCAGCGGTGGGAGCGGCGGCGCCGGTGGCGATGCCGGTAACGGCGGCAACGGCGGGCAGGGCGCAGACGGCACCGACGGCACCAACCCCGGCGATCCCGGCCTGAATGGTTCTGAGGGCGGCGACGGCGGCAACGGTGGCGTTGGTGGTGCTGGCGGTGCCGGCGGTGCGGCGGGCACC
>CAYURT010000015.1:16238-53518 GCA_964447215.1 uncultured Mycobacterium sp. | reverse complement strand
CTGCTGGTCGTGCACGGCGGGGAGGACCGGCTGGTGCCGGCCGAGGGCAGCCGGCAACTGGTGCGCGAAGTCGGTTCCCGCGACGTCGAACTCAAGGTGTACCCGGAGCTCTTCCACGAGGTGTTCAACGAGCCCGAGCGCGATCAGGTGCTCGATGACGTCACCGGTTGGATCCAGGCACGGCTGTGAGGTGGCTGGCCGCCCTGGCGGTGCTGCTGGCGCTCGCCGGGTGCGGCGACCACCGCGCCGAGTCCGCCTGGGTGACCGACGAGGTCAGCTTCGCCGCCGGCGGGCTGACGCTGTTCGGCAGCTACCTGCACCAATCAGGTGCCGACCCGGAACCGGCCGCGCTGCTGATCTCCGAGAGCGGTGCGACCGACCGCAACGGTGACAACAACGTCGCCGGCCCGATCGGGAACATGCGCCAACTCGCCGAGTACCTCTCCGGGCACGGGGTCGCCAGCCTGCGCTACGACAAGGTCGGCACCGGAGCCACCGGGCTGGGACCCTTCGCCGACCAGCCCGGCGACGTCGGCAGCGCGGTCTACACCGACGGCGCCCGGGCCGCGGCGGGTTTCCTGGCCGCTCAGCCCGCAACCGACGACGATCGCATCTCGGTCTACGCGGTAGGGGAGGGGACCGTGCACGCGATGGCGCTGGCCGGCGGTTCCGGCCCCCCGCGCATCCACTCGCTGGCGCTGCTGCAGCCCCTGTCAGGGCGCTACCTGGACCTCGTCTCCGGCCGCGTCGACGAGGACCTGGCAGCGGCGGTGCGGGCCGGGACCAAGACCCCGGCCCAGGCCGAGGCGGTGGCCGCGGCCTGGCGGGCCGCGGTGGCTCAGGCCCGCACGGCCGGAACCGTGCCGGCCGACCTTCCCGACGGGCTGGGCGCGATCCTCAACCCGGGCAACGTCGGTGCCGTGGTCGAGGCCGACGCCATCAACCCGCTGGACCTGGCGGCGCGCATCCCGCCGGGCACCCCGGTGCTGCTGACCTGTTCGGACTCCGACGGTCAGGCCGACTGCGCCGACGTCCGGGTGCTGGCCGGCGCGCTGGACCACACCGCACTGCAGTTCGTGGAGCTCACCGGTGTCAACCACGTGCTGCGCGACGACCCCACCGACGACATCACCCGGTACGCCTCCGGCGGGCCGCTGTCGGGGCAGCTGATCGCAGCGCTGGACCAATTCGTCGGCAAGTGAGCCAGGGCTGGGGACCAACACCGGGCTGGGGATCACCGCGGCCGCCGGCCTTGCCCGGGGCGGCGGGCCGGGTGGCGGTGTCGCGGTTCTGGCCTAGCCTGTCGCCATGACCGATGACAGGATGCTCGCCCGGATCGCCGCACTGCTGCGTCAGGCCGAGGGCACCGACAACGCCCACGAGGCCGAGGCGTTCATGGCGGCGGCGCAGCGCCTGGCCACCACCGCCTCGATCGACCTGGCGGTCGCCCGGGCGCATTCGGCCGGCCGCGCCGCCGGCTCGGCGCCCACCCAGCGCACCGTCACCATCGGTGAGCCGGGCGCCCGGGGCCTGCGCACCTACGTGCAACTGTTCGCCGTCATCGCCGCCGCCAATGATGTGCGCTGCGATGTGGCGTCGAACTCGACATTCGTCTACGCCTACGGGTTCGCCGAGGACATCGACACCACCCACGCGCTCTACGCCAGCCTGGTGGTCCAGATGGTGCGGGCCTGCGACGCCTACCTGGCCACCGGCGCACACCGGCCAACCCCGACCATCACCGCCAGGCTGAACTTCCAGCTGGCGTTCGGATCCAGGATCGGCCTCCGGCTGTCCCAGGCCCGCGACGAGGCCAAGCGGGAGGCCACCTCCTCGGCCGCCTCGGCGCCGGGAACAGCGCTGGCGCTGCGCAACAAGGACGTCGAACTGCGCGACCACTACCGCAGCGCCTCCAAAGCCCGCGGCACCTGGCGGGCGACCAGCGCGTCGGCCGGGTACTCGTCGGCCGCCCGGCGGGCCGGCGACCGGGCCGGCCGGAATGCCCGGCTGGCGACCAGCCCGGAACTGCCGCGGTCGCGGACCCGGCTGTCCCGGTGACCCGGGACACCCAACGGTCCCGGGTCTACGCCGCCGAGGGGTTCGTCCGGACCCTCTTCGACCGCGCCGCCGAACACAATTCGCGGGCGGTGGACTTCTTCGGGGCCTCCATCACGCTGCCGCCGGAGGCCCGCTTCGCCTCGGTGGAGTCGGTTCAGCGCTACGTCGAAGAGGTGCTGCGGCTACCCGCGGTCAGCGGGCGCTGGCCCGGCGCGGGGCCGGTCACCGTTCGTGCCCGGCGCGCCGCGACGGCCGCCCACTACGAGACTGGTTCCGGGGCCGCCGGGGTGATCGCCGTGCCGCAGGCGACCGGCTGGGCGCTGCGCGAGCTGGTCGTGCTGCACGAACTGGCCCACCACCTCAACGACGGCGCCGGGCCGGCCCACGGGCCGGAGTTCACCGACACGTTGTGCACGCTGGCAGCGGCCGTGATGGGTCCGGAGGCCGGCCACGTTCTGCGGGTGGTCTACGCCAAGCAGGATGTCCGCTGACCGGGTAGCCCGTCGTTCCCGGCCACTGGCGTGAGGTCCGGATCCGGTGGCCGCCGCAATTCGGATCCGGTTTCGGCAGAGGTTTTTGTCAGAGAGTCGAACTAGTGTTCGAAATATGGAAGCAGGAACGCGGGAGGCCGGGGCGGTGCTCACCGCGCTCGCGGAGTTGGACGCCGCATGGGACAAGATGGCCTCGGTGTCCATCAGCGCGCTGGACGCCCCGCAGGTGCTCGCAGTACTCGATCGGCTCGAAGTGCACCGCCGCCGCCAGCCGTCGGTCGAACACGGCCTGATCAACCACCTGCAGTCTCAGGCAACCTCCAAGGAGGTGGGCGCGAAATCCTGGCGGGTGGCGTTGTCCCAACGGCTGGGAATCGGTGGCGCCGACGCCGGCCGTCGCATCGCCGAGGCCGCCCAACTGGGGCCGCGCCGTGCGGTGACCGGCGAGCGGCTCGAGGCTGAACTGCCCGGCACCGCCGCGGCGCAAGCCCGCGGCGAGATCGGCGGTGAGCACGTGGGCGTGATCCGCGACTTCATGGAGCACCTACCCGCCGATGTCGACCCGGGCACCCGAGCGGAGGCCGAAACCCAGCTCAGCGGACTGGCGGGCGGGCTGACGCCCGAGGGTCTGCGTCAGGTCGCCCGCCAGCTGATGGGCTACCTCGACCAGGACGGCACGCTCGACGACGAACGCGAACACGCCCGCAAGCGCGGCGTGACCCTGGGCCGCCAGGAACTCGACGGTATGAGCAAGCTCAGCGGCTGGGTCGACCCTGAACTCCGGGCCGCACTGGAGGCGCTCTTGGGCAAACTCGCCGCCCCGGGGCACTGCCTTCCCGACGCCGAGAATCCGACGGCCGAGGGCGCACCGTCGGAGGCCGAGATCGCCGCGGACACCCGCAGCGGCGCCCAGCGCAGCCACGATGCCCTCAAAGCCGTCTGCCGGGCGATGCTCGCATCCGGGCAACTCGGGCGCCACAACGGGCTGCCCGTCACGATCGTGGCCACCGCGGCGGTGGCCGACCTGACCGCGGGGACCGGGCACGCTTACACCAGCGGGGGCAGCCGGCTGCCGATCCCGACCCTGATCCGGATGGCCGCCGAACTCCACCCCTACCTACTGCTGCTGCGCAATCCCCGCGAGATGCAGCTGTACTTCGGGCGCACCCGCCGCACCGCCAGCCCCGGGCAACGCCTGGCGCTGTTCGCCCGCGAACGCGGCTGCACCAAACCCGGCTGCACCGCGCCCGCCGGTCAGAGCCAGGTTCATCACGCCGAACGCGACTGGCAACACGGCGGCCAGACCGACATCGACCAGTTGACACTCGCCTGCGGATGCGACAACCGGCTCGTCGACGACACCGCCAACGGCTGGACAACCCGAAAACGTAAGACCGACAACCGGACCGAATGGATCCCGCCGCCCCATCTCGATCGAGGACAAACCCGCGTCAACGACTACCACCACCCCGAACGACTGCTGCGGCCGGACGCCGATGACGCCGGCTGACCCGTTCGGCGGAGGGTGCTCGTCAGCCCGCCGCCACCTCCACCGGCACCCCGTTGAGCACCGCGGTACCCGACAGCGGTTCCAGCAGCGAGGAGTCCAGCAGGCTGTTGACGTTGACGCCGGCCTGCCCGGCGGCCACCGACAGCCGGGTCCCGGGGACGTCGTGCCCCCAGCCGTGCGGGAGCGAGACCACGCCCGGACGGATGGCGTCGGTGATCTCCACCGGCACTGCGAGTTTGCCGCCGGGTCCGGTGACAACCGCGGTGTCCACCACACCCAGCCGGGCGGCGTCGTCGGGGTGGATCTGCAGGGTGCAGCGGTTGGTGCCCCCGGCCAGGGCCGGCAGATTATGCATCCAGCTGTTGTTGGACCGCAGATGCCGGCGCCCGACCAGCAGCAGGCCTTCCGGGCGGGATGCCAGCGATTCCGCCAGTCGCGGGATGTCGTCGATGATCGGCTGCGCCGCCAGTTCGACTGTGCCAGAGGGGGTCCGCAGAACCCCGGGAATGCGGGGCTGCAGCGGACCCAGGTCGATCCCGTGCGGGCTGTCCTTGAGGGTCTGCAGGGTCAGCCCGCCGGGCTGGGCGCCGAACGCGTCGCCGAACGGGCCGAGCCGCAGCATCATGTCCAGGCGCCGCTCGTAGCCGGGCCCCTCGGGCAGCAGTGCGGTCAGTTCCTCGACCTCGCGCCCGGCCACCGGTGACTCCGCGTCGGCGACCTCCTTGCCGAGCACGGCCGCGATGATCTGGTCGTCGACCAGGCCCGGGTCGGCCTCGGTTCCGACCCCGAGGATCCCCAGCGCCAGCCGGCACAGGATCTCGATCTCGCCGGGACGGCCGGCGGGCAGGGCGAACACCGGCGGCGAATAGCGGGCGGTGGTGTGCACCGCGGTGTTGGACAGCGCCACGTCGAAGTGCGGCGCGAACGACGGCGGTGGCGGCGGCAGGATGACGTCGGCGTGGCAGCTGGTCTCGTTGAGGTACGGGTCGATCGAGACCATGAACTGCAGGGTGTCCAGCGCGGCGGCCAGCCGGTCACCGTCGGGAGCGGAGAGCACCGGGTTTCCGGCGACGGTCAGCAGCGCCCGGATCTGCCCGTCGCCGGGGGTTTCGATCTCCTCGGGCAGCAAGGCGGTGGGCAGTTCGGAGGCCACCTCCGGAGCGCCGGAGACCCGGCTGTGCCAGCGTCCGACTGAGAAGCCCCGGCCCGGCTTGGCCGGGCGCGGCGCCGGGCCGACCGGGGAGGTCGCGAACATCGCCCCGCCGGGCCGGTCGAGGTTGCCGGTGAGCAGGTTGACCACGTCGACGAGCCAGGAGGTCAGGGTTCCGAACGGCACCGTGGAGGTGCCGATCCGGCCGTAGACGCAGCTGCGGGGTCCGGCGGCGATATCGCGGGCCAGGGCCCGGATCTCATCGGCGGGCACCCCGCAGTGCGCGGCGACCGCGTCCGGCCCGAATTCCAGCGCGGCCGCCCGCACCTGCTCCAGCCCGGTGACGTGGTCGGCCAGCCCACCTAGATCCGGATCGGTCAGGTCTTCGTCGAAGAGCACGTTGACCACCGCGAACAACAGCGCGCCGTCGGTGCCCGGCAACGGGGCCAGGTGCCGGTCGGCCAGTTCGGCGGTCCTGCTGCGGTTCGGGTCGATCACCGTCAACCGGCCGCCGCGCTTTTTGAGCGCTTTGAGCTTTCCGGCGAAATCGGCTGCGGTGGCGACGCTTCCGTTGGACACCAGCGGGTTGGCGCCGATGACGACGAGGTGATCGGTGCGGTCGACGTCGGGAACGGTGAAGGCGAACGGGTTGCCGAACAGGTAGCCGCAGGCCACCTGCTTGGGCATCTGGTCCAGGGTGCTCGCCGAGTAGACCTGCCGGGTCTTGCAGGCGCGGATGACCTGGGGGGCGTACAGCGCCCCCGCGATGGTGTGCGCGTTGGGGTTGCCCAGGTACACCCCGACCGATCCGGCGGCCTTGCGCAGGCCGTCGGCCGCGGCGGCCAGGGCCTCGTCCCAGCCGGTCTCGACCAGAACGCCGTCCCGCCGCACCAGGGGTCCGCGAAGCCGGTCGGGGTCGTTGTCCAACTCGGCGAAACTGGCGCCCTTGGGGCAGATGAACCCGTGGCTGAACACGTCGTCCCGGTCGCCGCGGGCACCGGTCACCCGGCCGTCGTCGATGGAGAGCACCAACCCGCAGGTGGCCTCACAGAGCGGACAGATCCGAAGCGCGGTGCTCACCCTGCCACTGTGCGCCAGTGGCGGTCGGGAGGCAAGGCCGCCCGTGCCGTGGCGGTCAGTCGCAGACCGCCCCGCCGGCGGCCGAGCCGACCAGCTTGCGGTACTTGGCCAGTACCCCGGTGGTGTAGCGCGGCGGCGGCGGGGTGAACCCGGTTTTCCGGGACTCGAACTCCGCGGCATCGACGAGGACGTCGAGGGTCTGGCCGGCAACGTCCAGCCTGATCCGGTCACCGTCGCGCAGGAAGGCGATCGGACCGGCGTCGACGGCCTCGGGGGCGACATGGCCCACGCAGAGTCCCGTGGTGCCGCCGGAGAACCGGCCGTCGGTCAGCAGCAGCACGTCCTTGCCCAGGCCGGCGCCCTTGATCGCGCCGGTGATGGCCAGCATCTCCCGCATCCCCGGGCCGCCCTTGGGCCCCTCGTAGCGGATCACCACCACGTCCCCGGCGGTGATGGTGCCGTCCTCGAGGGCGTCCATCGCCGCACGCTCACCATCGAAAACCCTTGCGGTTCCCTCGAAGACGCTGGAGTCGAATCCGGCGGACTTCACCACCGCTCCCTCCGGTGCCAGCGACCCGTGCAGGATCGTGATCCCCCCGGTGGGATGGATCGGGTTGCTCAACACCCGTAGGACCTTGCCGTCGGGATCGGGCGGGGCGATGTGGGCGAGGTTCTCCGCCATGGTCGCCCCGGTCACCGTCAGGCAGTCGCCGTTGAGCAGGCCGGCATCCAGCAGGGCCTTCATCACCACCGGCACACCCCCGATCCGGTCGACGTCGTTCATCACATGCGAGCCGAAGGGTTTGACATCGGCCAGGTGCGGGACCTTGGCGCCGACCCGGCTGAAATCCGCCAGGGACAGTTCGACCCCGGCCTCATGGGCGATGGCCAGCAGGTGCAGCACCGCGTTGGTGGATCCGCCGAACGCCATGACCACGGCGATGGCGTTCTCGAAGGCCTCCTTGGTCAGGATGTCGCGGGCGGTGATACCGCGCCGCAGCAGCTCGACCACCGCGATGCCACTGCGCCGGGCATAGCCGTCCCGGCGGCGATCGGTGGCCGGCGGGGCGGCGCTACCCGGCAGCGACATCCCCAGCGCCTCTCCGACACTGGCCATCGTGTTGGCGGTGTACATGCCGCCGCAGGCGCCCTCCCCGGGGCAGATGGCGCGCTCGATGGCGTCGACGTCCTCCCTCGACATCAGGCCCCGAGCGCACGCGCCGACCGCCTCGAAGGCGTCGATGATGGTGACCTCGCGCTCGGTGCCGTCGGACATCCGGGCGAACCCCGGCATGATCGAACCGGCGTAGAGGAACACCGCGGAAAGATCCAGCCGGGCGGCGGCCATCATCATCCCGGGAAGGGATTTGTCGCAACCAGCCAGCAGGACCATCCCGTCCAACCGCTCGGCCTGCATGACGGTCTCCACGCTGTCGGCGATCACCTCCCGGGAGACCAGCGAGAAGTGCATCCCCTCATGGCCCATCGAGATGCCGTCGGAGACCGAGATGGTGCCGAACTTCATCGGGAAGCCGCCGGCCTCGAACACGCCTTCCTTGGCGGCGTTGGACAGCCGGTCCAGCGAGAGGTTGCAGGGGGTGATCTCGTTCCACGAGGAGGCCACGCCGATCTGCGGCTTGGCGAAGTCCTCGTCGCCCATGCCGACCGCGCGCAGCATTCCGCGGGCGGCGGCCTTCTCCAGGCCGTCGGTGACGTCGCGGCTGCGGGGCTTGATGTCAGGGGATTGGCTCACCGGACAAGTATGGACCGCCGGCCCCGACGGCCGCGTCGGCCATACCCCATGGGGGTATCCGGTAGGATCGCGGGATGACCACGATCCCGATCCGCGCCGGCCGGTCCCTCGCGGCGGTGGCGGCTGCGGCCGTCATCGCCGGAGCCGCGCTGGCCTCCTGCGCCGGCCCGCCGACCACCGAACGGCCGGCGGGCAGTCCGGCGACGTCGGCCGCCGAGGCCACCGGCGCCGTCGCGCACAACGCCGCCGACATCGGCTTCGCCCAGATGATGATCCCCCACCACCGGCAGGCCCTCGAACTCGCCGAACTTGTGCCCGGGCGTTCGGATGACGCCGCCGTCATCACTCTGGCCTCGACCATCTCCGCCGAACAGCAACCCGAGATCGACACCATGAGCGCGCTGCTCGCGGCGTGGGGCGTGGACCCGGAGGCGCCGGCCGAAGAGCACAACGGCCACGGCGGGATGAGCGGACCGATGGCCGGAATGGTGGATGAGACCACCATGGCGCGCCTCGGGGAACTGCGGGGCCGGCCCTTCGACACCCTGTGGCTGCAGTCGATGATCAGCCACCACCGGGGTGCCATCGAAATGGCCCGCGTCGAGGTCGCCGACGGCCAGAACGATGAGATGAGGGCCCTGGCCCGCGGGGTCATCACGGCCCAGCAGGCCGAGATCGACCAGATGCAGCGAATGCTCGAGGAGGGGAGCTGAGATGCCCGCAAGCGGGAAACCCGAAACGTCCTCAACGCACGGCTATTCGGCCGACAAGGAGTACTACGCCAAACGGTTGCGCCGGATCGAGGGCCAGGTCCGCGGCATCGCCAGGATGATCGACGAGGACAAGTACTGCATCGACGTGCTGACCCAGATCAGTGCCGTCAACAGCGCGCTGCAGTCGGTGGCGCTGGCGTTGCTCGAGGAGCACCTGAACCATTGCGTGCGGCATGCGGTCGCCGAGGGCGGATCCGCCGCCCAGGACAAGCTCGACGAGGCGTCGGCGGCCATCGCGCGGCTGGTTCGCTCCTGAAACACGCCCGGCGCGCCGCGGGCTGAGGTCCGGCGCCGGTGGCCGGTGCCGCCGATACCGTGGTAGCCGACCGCGCCATGACCATCGAACTTCCCGCCCCGGCCCGTCCCGGCCCGTGGACCCCACGGGTCGTCCTTGCGCTGGGTGTGCTGGCCGCGTCGGCGTTCATCTACGTGACCGCCGAGATCATGCCGGTGGGCGCGCTGCCGGCGATCGCCGCCGACCTCGCCGTGAGCGAGGCGCTGGTTGGCACCCTGCTGGCCAGTTACGCCCTGGTGGCCGCGCTGGCCACCGTTCCGCTGGTGCGCTGGACCGCGGCCTGGCCGCGCCGGCGCACCCTGCTGTTCACCCTGGCCTGCCTGACCGTGTCCCAGCTGATCTCGGCGCTGGCCCCCAACTTCGCCGTGCTCGCCATGGGCCGGGTGCTGTGCGCGCTCACCCACGGCCTGATGTGGTCGGTGATCGCGCCGATCGGCGTGCGGCTGGTGCCGCCGACCCACGCGGCCAGAGCCACCATGGCGGTCTACGGCGGCACCGGTCTGGCGCTGGTGGTGGGCAGCCCGCTGACCGCCGCGCTCAGCGAGGTGTGGGGCTGGCGGCTGGCGGTGGCCGCCATCACCGCGGCCGCCGCGGCGGTGCTGGTGGCGGCGAGGTTCGCCATTCCCGCGCTGGCGGTGCCGGCGCCGGCCGACCCCGCGGCGCCCCCGGCGCGGTGGCGGACCTGGCTGGTCCGCAACCGCCGGTTGCTGACCCTGTCGGCGCTCACCCTGGTCGGCGTGACCGGACACTTCATCTCCTACACCTTCATCGTGGTGATCATCCGCGACGTGGTCGGGGTGGGCGGGCCGAACCTGGCCTGGCTGCTGGCGGCCTACGGCGTCGCCGGCCTGGTGGCGATGGGTCTGCTGGCCCGGCCCGGGGACCGTCGGCCCAAGGCGGCGGTCAGCGGCTGCCTGGCCGGGCTGGTCGTGGTCTTCACCGTGCTGGCGGTCCTGGCCCGCAGCGACGGCGGCGGGCCCGGCCCCGCGGCGCTGGTGGCCGGGGTCGTGGCCATCATCTTCTGGGGCGCCACCGCCACCGCGATGCCCCCGATGCTGCAGTCGGCGGCCATGCGGCACGCGCCGGAGAACCCCGACGCCGCCTCGGGCGTCTACGTGGCGGCCTTCCAGATCGGCATCATGGCCGGGTCACTGATCGGGGGGCTGCTCTACGAGCACGGCGGGGAAGCGGTGATGCTCGGCGCGTCGGCCCTGCTGACCGCCGGGGCCCTGGTGGCCGTGCTGGCCAGCGCCGGCCTGTTCCCCCGGTTGGCCAGCGGAAAGTAACGCCCATCACGACTGCGCCGATGCCTATGGCATCTGTGCAGTTCAGCGCGGTTTCACCGGTGGTGGGGGCGGGCCGGGCGGACCGTAGCCCAAGTTAGCCGGTGGCTGTGCTGTGTCAGACTGGAAAGACTGAAACACAGGAGGTTTGCGGTGAAGCGGGTCAAGAGCACCCTGGCGGTCGCGCTGTGCGTGGCGGGCTTCGCGGGCATGGGACTGGGTAGCGGCTCGGCACTGGCCGATCCGGTCGCGCCACCGGCGGATCCGCAGGCGGTCGATCCGGCCGGGGTTCCGGCGCAGCCGCCCGCGGTGACGCTGCCCCCGCCCCCGCCGGTGCTGCCCGGCGACCTTGCCGCGCCCGGCACCGCACCGGCGTCGGGGTACTCCGGCGCCGGCGTCCGGGGGCAGAACCCCACCCCCTACACCGGGAACCCGGTCTTCGCGCCGCCCAGCTTCAACCCGGTCAACGGGGCGACGGTCGGGGTGGCCAAGCCGATCATCATCAACTTCCAGCGGCCGATCGCCGACCGCGCGCTCGCCGAGCAGGCCATCCGGATCTCCTCCAGCCCGCCGGTGGCCGGCACCTTCTACTGGACCACCGACACCCAGGTGCGCTGGCGGCCCTACAACTTCTGGCCGGCCGGCACCCAGGTGAGCATCGACGCCAGCGGGACCCGGTCCAGCTTCACCGTCGGCGAGTCGCTGATCGCCACGGTCAACGACGCCACCAAGCAGATGACGATCACCCGCAACGGCGTTGTCGAGAAGGTCTTCCCCATCTCGATGGGGATGGACAACGGCAAACACGAGACCAAGAACGGCACCTACTACGTACTGGAGAAGTTCCCCGAACTTATGATGGACTCCTCCACCTACGGCGTGCCGGTGAACTCGACCTACGGCTACCGGATCAAGGTGCCGTGGGCGGTCCGGATCGACAACAGCGGCGGCTTCGTGCACGGCGCCTCGTGGTCGGTCAACGATCAGGGCGTGCGCAACGTCAGCCACGGCTGCATCAACCTCAGCCCGGCCAACGCCAAGTGGTTCTACGACAACTTCGGCAGTGGCGACCCGGTCGTGGTGAAGAACTCCGGCGGCGGCCTCTACACCACGCCCGACGGCGCCGACGACTGGCAGTGGACGCTGTACTGAGACGGCACGCCCCGGCGCTGAAACCGGGTCGGTCTCAGCTCCAGATCCGCACCCGCTGACCCGGATCCAGGTACAGGGCGTCGTCCTCGGCGACCTCGAAGGCCTCGTAGAAGGCGTCGATGTTGCGCACCACGCCGTTGCAGCGGAACTCCGGCGGGGAGTGCGGGTCGACCGCCAGCCGGCGCACCGCCTCGGCCACCCGTGACTTGGTGCGCCAGACCTGGGCCCAGCCGAACAGCACCCGCTGCAGGCCGGTGAGCCCGTCGATCTCCGGAGCCTGCCGCCCGCCGAGCGACAGCCGGTAGGCCAGCAGTGCGATGGACAGCCCGCCGAGGTCGCCGATGTTCTCCCCGACGGTGAACGCGCCGTTGACGTGCGGGGGGCCGTCGGTCGCATCCGGTCCCACGGCCAGGTCGCGGGGCACGTAGCTGTCGTATTGGGCGATCAGTTGCGCTGTGCGCACGCCGAACTCGGCACGGTCGTCGGCGGTCCACCAGTCCACCAGGTGGCCCTCGCCGTCGTACTTGGCGCCCTGGTCGTCGAAGCCGTGGCCGATCTCGTGGCCGATCACCGCCCCGATCCCACCGTAGTTGGCCGCGTCGTCGGCGTCGGCGTCGAAGAACGGCGGCTGGAGGATGGCCGCCGGGAACACGATCTCGTTGAGTCCCGGGTTGTAGTAGGCGTTGACCGTCTGCGGCGTCATGAACCACTCGTCGCGATCCACCGGCCCGCCCAGTTTGGCCAGCTCCCGGTCGAAGGAGACCTCCGCGGCGCGGATCACGTTGCCGTACAGGTCATCGCGGTCGATCCGCAACCCCGAATAATCGCGCCACCGGGCGGGGTAACCGATCTTGGCGGTGAAGCGGTCGAGCTTGGCCAGCGCCCGCTCCCGGGTCTCCGGCGTCATCCACTCCAGCTCGCTGATGCTGATCCGGTAGGCCTCGCGGAGATTGGCCACCAGCTCGTCCATCCGCGCCTTGGCCTCCGGCGGGAAATGCCGTTGGACGTAGAGCCGGCCGACCGCGTCGCCCATCAGGCTCTCGACCAGTGAGACCGCCCGCTTCCAGCGCTCCCGGATCTGCTCGGTGCCCGACAGGACGGCGCCGTAGAAGGCGAAGTCCTCCGCCACCAGTTCGGGTGTCAGGACCGCGGCGCGCGCGTGGATCAGCCGCCAGCGCAGCCAGTCCCGCCAGGCGGCGAAGTCCGCGGACCGCCACAGCCGGGCGAAGGCGCTCAGGTAGTCCGGCTGGCGCACGATCAGCTCGCCGAAAGACTCGCCGGAGCCGCCCAGCGCGGCCACCCATCCGGCCCAGTCGAAGCCGCCGTCGGGCAGTTCAGCCAGTGTGCGCAGGTTGTAGGACAGTTCGGCGTCGCGGCGGCGCACCACGTCCCAGTGCGCGGCCGCCAGGCTGGTCTCCAGCTCCACGATCCGGCCGGCCCGCTCGGCGTACTCGTCGGCGGACCCGCCGAACACCAGCGCGAACATCCGGGCGATGTGGGCCGGATAGGCGGCCAGGATCGAGGCGTGCTGCTCGTCGCGGTAATAGGACTCGTCGGGCAGTCCGAGGCCGGACTGGGTCAGGTGCACCAGGTAGCGCGCGGAGTTCTTGGCGTCGGTGTTGACGTACATTCCGACCCCGCCGCCCACCCCGGTGCGCTGCAGCCGGCCCAGCAGGACCGCCAGCGCCCCGGGGTCCGTGGCGGCGTCGACCAGAGCCAGTTCCTCGCGCAGCGGGGCCAGGCCGCGCCGCGACACGGCGTCCTCGTCGAGAAAGCCGGCGTAGAGGTCGCCGATGCGCTGCTCGTCGGTTCCCGCCGGCGGCCCGGATTCGGCGGCCTCGGCGATGATCGCGCGCACCTGCTGTTCGGCCCGGTCGCGCAGGTGCCGGAAGGCGCCGTCGGTGGCCCGGTCGGCGGGAATGTCATATCCGGTCAGCCAACGGCCGTTGACGTGACCGAACAGGTCGTCCTGGGGCCGGATCGAGGGGTCGACGTGGGACAGGTCGATGCCGGAGCGCAGAGTTTCCACCGTCACGTCATCATCCTTACCACGCCCGGTAGCCTCGCCTGCATGCCCGAGGCTGACCAGAGCGCCGACCCGTCCGGTCCGGCGGCGCCGGAGAACGCCTCCGGGGTCTGGTCGGGGTACGGGGTCGCCTCCGCCGCGCTCGGGCTGGTCGCGCTGGCCGCCGTGGCACTGGTGGCGGTGCTGTGGGCCGGGCACCGGGACGCCGAAGCAGAACGGGCCTACCAGGCGCGGGCGATGCAGTTCGCCGCCGAATGGACCGCGACGTTGATCAACATGAACGCCGACAACGTCGAGGTCAGTCTGGAACAGTTGCGCGACGGCACCGTCGGGGAACTCAACTCCGGGTTCGAGGGTTCCATCGCCCCCTACCGGGAGGTGGTCCAGAAGCTGCGGTCGCGCACCGCCGGTCAGGTCGAGTCGGTGTCGATCGAGGAGCTGCACACCGGTCTGGACAATGACCCGGCGGCCGGTTCAGCGGCCGGGTCCGTCGCCGCCGAGATGTCCAGTCGCACCGACACCGTCCTGGTGGTCGCCACCTCGGTGTCGGAGAACGCCGGCACCGAGGCGGCGCGGGCTGCGGCGGAGGACGCCCAAGATGCCCGAGGCGCCCGAGACGGCGAAGACGCCGGGCCCGCCGGGCCGGTGACGGTGCGCTGGAATCTGCGCCTGGGCGTCTCCGAGGTCGACGGGGAGCTGATGATCTCCCGGCTGGAGTCGCTGCGGTGAGGAACGCTGCGGTGAGGAACGTGCGGTGAGGAATATAGCCCGGGTCGCGGTCTTCGACGTGGCCGTTCCCGTCGCCGCAGTCGCCGGACTGCTGACGATCGGGGTGATGCTCGGCTGGCCGCCGTGGTGGGTGTCGGCGTGCTCGATCCTGTGCTTCCTGGTGCTTCAGGCCGTGGTCGTCAACATCCTCGGCTTCCGGCGGGACTCGGTCACCATGGGCACCGACGACGACGCTCCGGGGCTGCGGCTGGCCGCCGTCGCGGTGGCCGCCGCCGTGCTGGCCGCCGCGGTGGTCGTCGGCTACACCCGGTGGACGGTCCCGGACCGCGCCTTCAGCCGCGACTCCTCGGAGGTGGTCGGGATCGCCAGCACGGTGGCCGAGGCCACCGCGAGTTTCAGCCCGGCCCAACCGGACTCGGCAATCGACCGGGCGGCCGCGCTGATGGAGCCCGAGCGTGCGGCGGCGTTCAAAGCCCAGTTCGCCACCACCGCAAAGGATCTTGCCAAGCGGAAGGTATCCGCGGAGGCCCGCACGATCTCGGCCGGCCTGGAAGTGCTGGGGCCGGCCGCGGCCAGTGTCGCGGTGCTGGTTCGGGCTACCCAGAGCGCGCCCGGTGAGCAGCGCAGCACCGCTGTGCTGGCCCTGCGGGTGACCCTGGCCAGAGGCGACGACGGCTGGCGGGTCGCCGACGTCGTGCCGATCAACTCCCGATGAGCCGGGCGTAGTCGACCTTCAGGCAACGGTCCATCACCACCGTCATCCCGGCCGCCCGCGCCGCCTGGGCCACGGAGTCGTCCCACAGGCCCTGCTGCAGCCACAGATGTTTCGGGTGCGGTTGCAGGGCAAGGGTTTCCCGCAGCACGCCGGCCAACTCCGCGCTCCGGCGGAACACGTCGACCAGGTCGGGGATCTCCGGCAGATCGGCCAGGCTCGGGTAGGCCGGGACCCCGGCCACCGCGGTGACATTGGGGTTGACCGGGTACAGGCGGTAGGGGCTGTGCCGGGCGAGATAGGAGAACACGTCGTTGCTGGGGCGAGACGGGTCGTCGGAGGCGCCGAGAACGGCGACCGAACGGGTGTCACGCAGGATGGCGGCCAACTCCTCCGGTGACGGATTGGCGCTACTCATCGGCCCCGGGCGGGTCGGAGGCCTCCTGCTGGGCACGGATCTTGGCGAACCGGTCGGAGAGTCGGCGCATCCGGATCATCAGCGACGCCGGCGGACTGACCGTGGCGTCGAGGTAGGCCGACAGGTCTGTTGCCGACACCCCGATCCGGGAGGCGAACTCCGGCTCGCTGAGCCGGGAGCGTTCCAGCAGCAACCGGACGTGGCGGGCGGCCTCGGCGCGCTCGTTGGCCTCCAGATGGTTGCGGGCCCGGACCAGGACCTCGGTCAGCGCCTGGGAGATGCCGTAGGGGGCGGCGTCCTGAAGGACCTCCTCGACCTGGCGGGCGGTGCGACCGTACGGGTCGCGCTTGATGGCCACCACGATGCGCTGCCACACCTCGATGTCGCCGGTCTCCAGTGCGGCCCGGATCGACGCCGTCGGCCAGAACTCGACGGGCCGCTCGTCGACCCGCCCGTCTGACCAGCGTGTCAACTCGCCTCCTCCAGCATCGTCACCGCCAGCGCCAGGCAGCGCTGCCGGACCGACTGCCAGGCGGGGTCCTGGTCCGGCGGGGCCGGCCCGTCCCCGTCGTCGGGAACGGGATCGGCCAGCCGGCGAACCAACTGGGTGGCGATCCACTGTCGCTGCGGATGTCCGGAACTGTAGTACCGGTCGATCCCGGCCAGTACCGCGGCCGCGTTCTCGACCCCGACGGCATCGGCCAGTTCGGCCAGTTCGGCGTAGTCGCCGCGGGTGTTGCGGCACAGCACCAGATATCCCTTGAGCCGCAGCGTCTCCGCGCCGGTCGGGATCTGCAGCCGGTCGCCGTTGGGCAGTTGCACGTAGGCGGTCTCCACCGGGCTGCGGCGGGCCGTGGCGGCGTCGGTGCCCAGGGCGTCCAGGGCCACCGCCAGCCGGCCCCGCCACATCGTCACCGGGTGCACCCCGCGCGCCCCGACCGTCGTGGGGATCGCCGGCTCCGCGGTACTGAGCCGCCGGTCCAGCGCCGCCCCGATGGTGCTGACCAGCCGGCGCGGACCTGGAGCGGCGGCGCCGTCACCCCCGCGAACCCGGCCCGAGAGCGCATCGCACCCGGTCAGGGCCAGCGGGTCGGCGACGCACACGGCGTCGGGCGCCATCTCCTTGAGCCGGGCCGCGCCGCGGACCACCATCCGCAGGTCCGACGCCGGTGGTGGGATCGAGGAGATGTCGTCGGGGATCACCACCAGATCGCCCAGGTCGAGCTTGGGCAGCGGCTTGTCGAAGTCCACCGAGGGCAGCAGGCGGTCCAGCCAGCCGGGCAGCCACCAGTTCCACTTGTCGAACATCGCCATCAGTGCCGGGACCAGCACCAGTCGCACCACGGTCGCGTCCACCGCGATCGCCACGGCGCAGGCCACCCCCAACTGCGCGACCAGGGGCATGCCGGCGAAGGCGAACCCGACGAACACCGCGATCATGATCAGGGCGGCGCTGGTGATGGTGCGCGCGCTGGTGGCCACGCCGTGGGCCACCGCGTCGCGGGTGTCGCCGGACTGCAGATAGCGCTCCCGGATCCGGGTCAGCAGGAAGATCTCGTAGTCCATCGACAGCCCGAAGGTCATCGCCAGGACCAGGGGCGGGATGGTGCTGTCGATGGAGCTGATCGGGGTGAACCCCAGGTCCTCCAGCCACCCCCACTGGAACACCACAACCAGGCTCCCGTAGGCGGCCGCGACCGACAGCACCGTCATCAGGACGCCCTTGACGGCGAGGACCACCGACCTGATGGAGATCAGCAGCATCACGAAGGCGATCAGAGCGACGAATCCGAACACCAGCAACTGGGTGTTGGCGACCCGGTCGTCGAAGTCCTTGATCAGCGCGGTCGGCCCGCCGATGTCGACGCCGACCCCGGCGGTCTCGGGAAGGGCCGACAGGCTCGAGCGCAGCCAGCCGACGGTGTCCCGGGCCCGCATGTCCTCGGGGTCGACCGCCAGCACCGCCGAGAGCAGCGCGCTGCGACCGTCGTCGCCGAACACCGGCGGCGCGACCGAGACGATGTTGATCGCCTGCGATGTCACCCGGTTGACGGCCTCGATCGCCGCGGCGTTGGCGGGCTGGTCGGCGCCGCCGTCGGGGAAGCTCAACAGGATCCGGACCGGCCCCAGCGCGCCGGGCCCCAGCGCCTCGGCCGCCGCGGCGACGCCGCCCCGGATCTCGTGGGAGGACGGGAACTGCCGCTGCAGGCTGTTGCCCAGCACCATCGAGAACGCCGGCGCGGCCAGCAGCAGAAGCGCCGCGGTCGCGGCCATCGCCGACACCCACGGCCGCCGCATGACGGTGCCGACCCAGCGGGTCCAGAACCGGGAGTGGGCCGACTCCGGCAGCCGCGACCAGTGCAGCAGCGGGGAGCGGCGCGCGGCCGCCCGTCCGAAGGTGGCCAGCACCGCCGGGATCAGCGTGGTCGAGGTCAGCACCGCGAAGGCCACCGCCAGGATCGCCCCGGTCGCCATCGACTGCAGCACCGGGGTGTTGATCAGGTAGATCCCGGTCAGCGAGGCCACCACCGTCAGACCGGACAGCAGGACCGCCAGACCCGAGGTGGCCATCGCGGCGTCGGCGGCCTGCTCGGGGTCACGGCCGGCCCGCAACTCCTCGCGGAAACGCATCAGGATGAACAGCGAGTAGTCCACCGCCACCGCGATCCCGAACATCGACACCGTGGAGGTGACGAACACCGACATCGAGGTGACCGTGGAGAGCAGGTAGACCACGCCCATGGTCACGGTGACCGTGCAGACGGCGAGAACCAGGGGGATCGCCGCGGCGGCCAGCGACCCGAACACCGCCACCAGGATCATCAGGACGATCGGCAGGTTCCAGCGTTCCGCGGCGGCGATGTCCTCACGGGTGCTCAGCGACGCGGCCGCGCCGAGCGCGCCCTGACCGATCACGTACAGCCGGACGCGCCCGTTGTCGATCTCGCCGGGCTGGTCGCCGTCCACGCCGATCAGGGAGCGCAGCTGCCGGGCGACGTCGACGGCACCGGTGTTGTCGAAGTCCAGCCGCAGCGTGATCACATAGGGCCGGTCCGGGGCGGGCGCGGGCTGGACCGGGTTGGGGACCACCGCCACGCTGGGCACCTGCCGGGCCGCCTGCTCGAGCTGGGCCACCGCCGCCGCCATGTCCGGGTAGGTGGCGTCGGCCCGCGGAGCGGCCACCAGGGCCAGCGGGGAGGCGCCCTGCCCGGGATAGTGCTCCTCCAGTTCGCGTTGGACGTGCAGCGACTGCGACCCGGCCACCTCGAAACCCCCGCCGGTGAGGTTGCCGGACTGGGTGAAGGCCAGATAGAGCGCAGGCAGCAGCGCCAGCAGCCAGCAGCTGAACACCAGCCGGCGGTGTCTGCGCAGGCTGCCGCTCAGACGCATCATGAACTGCTGAATGACGCACTCCCGGCAGACGGCATCGAAACACCGCGAGCCTACCGCAGCCGGGCGGGCCGGTCCCGGGCTCGACCCGGGGTCCGGCGCGGGCCCGTCACTGACCTACGATTGGTCTCGAACGAGGAGATAAGTCCAGATAGGGAGTGCCCGCCATGCTCGACGTCCCTCCCGCCCGCCGCGTCGCGGGCGCCGTTGTCGGCGGGTGCGCGCTCGCCGCCGGGGTGCTGCTCGCCGCGGCGCCCGCCGCGGTCGCCGCGCCGCCGAACTGCACGGCCGCCGATCTGGCCGGGGTGTCCTCGGGGGTGTCGGCCGCGACGTCGGCGTACTTGTTCACCCACCCCGACGTCAACAATTTCTTCACCGGTCTGGAGGGCACCGACCGGGACGCCATGCGCGGTCAGATCCAGCAGTATCTGGACGCCAACCCCCGGGTCCGCGATGAGCTGACCGGCATCCGCCAGCCGCTGGTGGACTTCAGGGCGCGCTGCGAGAACCTCCCCGACGACGTCCCGCCGGCCCCCTAGACGCGGCGCCGGCCGAGCGCGGCGACCACCGCGCGCCAGCCCAGCAGCGCCAGCCCGGTCACCAGGCCGGCCACCAGGACGAAACTGAGCGCGGTGCCCGCGCCGGTGGCCTTGCGCAGCAGCATCCCCACGGCGACGGTGCACACCCAGACCGTGACCCCGGTCGGCACGATCGCACCCGGCCGCCGCCAGCCCCGCGACAGCGCCCAGCCCACGAGTGCGCCGACCAGGAACGGCCAGGCGGTGGTGGCGATCCCGGCGGCGGAGAGTCCCTCGTCGTGATTGCGACGGCCCAGAGTGGTGAACGCCAGGACGGCCACCAGATCGGCGGCCAGCGCCGCCGGGGCGCGCACGCCCCGTTGTTGAACCTGCATGGGATCCCCTTCTGTCGCGGCGCTCACCGCGGGGGCCGCGGTTCGGTCGGAGGTGGTCCGGGAGGGTCGGATTCCGGCGGGGGCGAGCCCATCTCGCGGGCGGCGAGTTCGTCGACCTCGGTGTCGGGGTGCAGCGCGCCCTCGGTGCGGAACATGGCGGCGAACACCACCCAGCCGATGGCTGAGATGAAGATCCAACTGATCAGACGGTAGATCAGCATCGCCGAGATCGCGTCCGGGAGGGTCATTCCGCTGGACACCAGCCCGGGCACCAGCACCGCCTCGACCACCAGCAGCCCGCCGGGCATCAGCGGGATCGAGCCGACCGCCCGGGCCGCCGCGTAGGCCACCGTGAGGCCGGCCAGCGAGGGATGCCCGCCGGCGGCGTAGGCCGCGAACGCCAGGCAGGCCACGTCGGCGATCCAGTTGAACAGCGACCAGCCGAAGGCCTCACCGAGATCGCGCCTGCCCAGGGTCACCGACTCCATCTGGGTCAGGGTCTCCCGCCATCTGGGCAGTCCCGCGTCGGCGGGCTTGCCGCGCAACGAGTTCCACCAGCCGATCACCCGCGCCCCGATGCCGTCGATCAGCTCCGGCCTGGTCGAGACGGCCTGCGCCAGCAGCAGCAGCGCGAGGAAGCCGCCGAGGGTGAACAGCAGCGAGAACGGATTGTCCTTGGCCCCCAACAGAAAAGCACCGCCCAGGCCGAGCAGCGCCAGTCCGGCGATCTGCAGCGCACCGGACATCACCAGCTGCCAGGACGCCACCACCGGGGAGGCGCCCCACTGCCGCTGCTGCCGGTAGAGGAAGGTCGCCGACAGCACCGGACCGCCGGGAAGGGTGGTGCTCACCGCGTTGGCGGCGTAGAAGGCCGCCTCCGAACGCCACTGGCGCACCCTGACCCCGGCCGACCTGAGCAGGGTGCGCTGGATCTGGGCGAAGCTGTGCATCGACAACAGCGCGGCGAGGATCGCGGCCGCGACCCACCACGGGTTGGCCGAGATCAGACTCAGCCAGGCTTTGGCGAGTTGGTCGCGCGCCAGCACCGCCTCCACCGTGAGCACGACCACCGCGACTCCCAGCAGCGCCCACCGCAGCCACCAGTACCTGCCCCTGGTCGCCGGTCGGCGTGCGCCGCGGGCCCATGCGCCCGTCGCGTCTGTGGCCACGTCAGCCAGGGTAACGGCGGACGGTCCTGGGCAACGGGAGCCGCGGGGCCGGTTACTCTGATCGGCATGCCGGCCGGCGGCGCGAGCGACGACGACGCGGTTGACCCGTTTGTCCGCAAGGCCGCCGCGTGGGCCTGGCGGCTTCTGGTGATCCTGGCCGCGGTGGTGGCGCTGCTCTGGCTGCTCTGGCGCCTCGAGGTGATCGTGGTCCCGGTGGCGCTGGCGGTCATCCTGACCGCGCTGCTCATGCCGGCGGTCGACTGGCTCGACCGGCGGTGGCTACCCCGCGGCGCCGCGGTGGCGCTGATCCTGCTCGGCGGGTTCGCCGTTCTCGGCGGCCTCATGACTTTCGTTGTCAGCCAATTCATTTCCGGACTTCCGGGCCTCACCGAACAGGTCACCCGCAGCATCGACAACGCGACCCAGTGGCTGATCGACGGGCCGTTCCACCTGAGCCTGGAACAGATCGACAGGGCCGGGGACGCGGCGGTCAAGGCGCTCAAGGACAACCAGGAGAAGCTCACCACCGGTGCGCTGTCCACCGCCGCGACCCTGACCGAGATCATCACCGGCGCCGTGCTCACCGTGTTCACCCTGATCTTCCTGCTCTACGGCGGGCGCAACATCTACGACTACCTGACCCGGATCGTGCCCGCGCACACCCGCGACCGGGCCCGTGCCGCCGGACGGGCCGGCTTCGGCTCCCTGATCGGCTACGTCCGCGCGACCTTCCTGGTCGCGCTCGTCGACGCCGTCGGGATCGGCGCCGGCCTGGCGGTCATGGGTGTGCCGCTCGCCCTACCGCTGGCCTCGCTGGTCTTCCTCGGGGCGTTCATCCCCCTGGTGGGCGCGGTGATCACCGGTTTCCTCGCGGTCGTGGTGGCGCTGCTGGCCAAGGGTTTCTTCTACGCGTTCCTGGTGCTCGGCCTCGTGATCGCCGTCCAGCAACTGGAGGCCCACGTGCTTCAGCCGCTGGTGATGGGCCGCGCGGTCTCCATCCATCCACTGGCGATCGTGCTGGCCCTTGCCACCGGCGCGGTGCTGGCCGGCATCATCGGGGCGCTGCTGGCGGTGCCACTGCTGGCCTTCCTCAACAGCGCCATCCGGGTCTTGGTGGCCAGCGACCCGGCCAAGGAGGCCGCGGAACTGGAGGCCGGCGAGGACGCGACGATCGTCCACGCCACGCCGGACACCCCCGACTCCGCCGGCGGCCCGGCGGGCTAACGGCCGTCGCGGGGCAGCAGATCATGCGCGCCCTGCTTGGCGCGGGCGTTGAGCTGCTCGGTGGCCACCTCCGGATCACCCGGTTCGGTCCGGCTGACCGGGATGGCGCGGGTCTCCTCGGCGGAGATCTGCTCGGTCGGCGCCGCGGGGCCCGCGTTCGGGATCGGGGTCGGGATCGCGGTGGTGGCGTCCTCCGGCGCCGCCTGGCGGCGCGGTTTGATGTTGCGCAACTCCCCGAGCCAGGAGCCGATGTCGCGTTCGTGTTTGCCGCCGCGCTTGCCGCGGTCGGCCCGTTCGGCCGGGGCGGGTGCGGCGAAGCGGGTGGTCGGCGCCTCGGCGGCGGGGGCCTTGACCGGTTCGGTTGCCGCAGCCGGGCTGCCGGGACGACGGGACGGCGCCGGCGGTGCCGACAGCGCGGTGGCCGGTGCCCCGCCCGAGGGGGCTGCCTCCACAATCGACCCAGCGGCGGCCGCCGCAATCGACCCAGCGGCGGCCTCCGCAATCGACCCAGCAGCGGCCGCAGCTGTGGACCCGACAGTGGCCCCCGCGGCGGCCCCGGCGTGCACCGGTTCCGGCGCGGCGGCGCGGGGCCGCTCGTCGGGCAGGGTGGTCTCGCCCAGGCCGATGCGGTGCTGCAGGCGTTTCATCCACTTGGGCGCCCACCAGCAGTCGTCGCCGAGCAGTTTCATGATCGCCGGCACCAGGAACATCCGGACCACGGTGGCGTCCAGCAGCAGCGCGATCAGCAGGCCGAAGGCCAGGTACTTCATCATCACCAGGTCGGAGAACACGAACGCCCCGGCCACCACGGCGAGCACCAGCGCCGCGGCGGTGATCAGCCGGCCGGTGGTGGCGGTGCCGATCCGGATCGCCTCGGTGGTCGACATGCCCTGCTCCCGCGCCTCCACCATCCGGGACACCAGGAACACCTCGTAGTCGGTGGACAGCCCGTAGATCACCGCGATGATCAACCCGATCATCGGCGCCATCAGCGGCTGCGGCGTGTAGTTCATCACCCCCGAGCCGTGGCCGTCGACGAACATCCACGTCAGCACGCCCATGGTCGAGCCGAGGGTGAGCGCGCTCATCAGGGCGGCCTTGATCGGCAGCACCAGCGACCCGAACGCCAGGAACATCAGCACGGTCGTCGTGGTGATCAGCAGCAGCACCATCAGCGGCAGCTTGGCGAACAAGCTGTGGATGCTGTCCTGCTCCAGGGCGGGCGTGCCGCCCACATACAGCGACAGCCCCTTGGGCGGGGTGATGGATCTCAGGTCGGAGATCTTCTTCGCGGCGTCGTTGCGGTTCACCAGGCCGTTCTGGATGACCCGCACCGAGGGATCCTTGGAGGCCCCGTCGAGGTAGGGCCGCTCTTTCCACATGTTGTCGGGATTGTTGTCCGGGTCGGTGAACCCGCTGATCGCCATCGCGTCGTTGCGGATCTCGGCGACCTGCTGGTCGGTGACCGGTGCCCCTTCGTCGTTCTGGATCACCAGCGTCAGCGGTTCGGTGCGGAATCCCGGGAAGGTCCGGTCGAACTCCTCCTGGGCCTCCCTGACCGAGTTGTTCGGGGGCAGATACTTCTCGCTGATGCCGCCCAGTGACAGCTGGCCCAGCGGGATGATCAGCACGATCATCCCGACGATGATCGGGGCGGCGAAGAGGACCGGACGCTTCATCACCCGGTTGACCAGCTTGCCCCAGAAGCCGTTCTCGACCTCTTCGCGGGTCTTGGTTTTCTGGGTCTTGTCGGCCAGCCAGTTCAACCACCAGTTGGTGGGTTTCCAGTTGCGCAGGAACGGCACCCGGAGCAGGGTCCGCACGCCCAGGGCGTCGACGTTGGGTCCCAGGATGGCGAGGATCGCGGCCAGGACGGTGATCGACAGCACCGCCGAGAGCATCACCGAGGCGATGATCGCGTAGGTGATCGACTTCAGGAAGCCCTGCGGGAACAGCAGTAGCGGCAACGAGGAGGCCACGATGATGACCGCGGAGAACACCACCGTCCGGCCGGCGGTCATCACGGTGCGGCGCACCGCCGGCTCGGTGTCGTAGCCCTCGGCGAGCTCCTCGCGGAACCGGCTGACGATGAACAGCCCGTAGTCCACGGCGATGCCCAGTCCGATCAGCGTCACCACCGGCTGGGCGAAGAAGTGCACCGGGGCGAACTCGGCGACCAGCCGCATGATGCCCAGCGCCCCCATGATGGACAGCCCGCCGATGACCGCGGGCAGCGAGGCCGCGACGACCCCGCCGAAGACGAAGAACAGCAGCACCGCCACCAGCGGGATGGCGGCCACCTCGGCGCGCCGCTGGTCCTCCCCGATCGTGCCGGTCAGCTCGTTGGCCAGCGGCTGGAGGCCGGCCAGTTTCACGTCGACACCGTCGATGGCGAAACTGTCGGACACCTTCTTGTAGTTGTTCAGGATGGTGTCGTCGTCATCGCCCTTGAGCTGGATCGACATGAAGGCGTGCTTCTTGTCGGCGTCGGCCATGTTCGACAGCATCTCCGGGCTGCGGAAGTAGCCGATCGAACGGAGGATCTCGTCGGGATGCTCCTCCTGGGCCTCGTCGAGGTTGTTCAGGATCTTCTCGGTGAACGCCGGGTCGTCGACGGTTTTGCCGTCCGGGGCGGTGTAGATCGCCACGATGTGGCCGGAGGTGTCCCGGCCGTAGGCCCCGTCGGCGAGGAGGGAGGCCTTGACCGACTGGCTGCCCTCGTCGTAGAAGCCGCTCTGGGTGACGTGGCTGCCCAGCGACAATCCGTAGACGCCGCCCCCGAGACACAGTGCCACCATCACCGCGATGACGATGTACCGGTGCCGGTAGACCATCCGACCCCACCAGGCGAACAAATCAAGACTCCTTACTGAGGACCACGTGGCGAACCGCGCTGCCCTGCTACGGCCGCGAGGTCAGCAGCGCGGACAGCGGTCGGAACGGCGCAAGCCACGCGCCACCCTCTGGGAGCGAATCCAGACAGATTCGCGGCAGGGGTTCACGGAAAACACCGGGGATATCCTCCAAGTCGACGAATTCCAAGGTATCTGACGCTAACGCCCAGCTGGCATGTTCGCGAAATCCGAGAACGCTGACTCCGATGCCCGACCTGGCGATCTCTTCCAGCGGGACCCGGAAAGCCTGCCCGTCGGCCGAGGCGACCGCGACGTGGGCGAGGCCCTCGGCGCGGCGCAGTGCGATATGGGCCAGCATATCGGCGTCGACGTCGCTGTCCTCGTCGATCTTCGGTTTGGCGAACACCGCGAACCCGACGTTGCGCAGCGCCTCCACCCATGGCCGGACGACCTCGGCGCTGCCGGGCGCGATGTTGGTGAACACCGTGGCCTCCGGCTCGGTGACGAGCCCGGGCCGGCGGGCGGCGACCTCGGCGGTGCGGGCCAGCAGCCAGCGGCCCAGGGCGTCGAAACGCGGTCGGTGCGCTGCGGTCGGGCGCCCGCCCAGCAGCGCGCCCAGTCCCATGTCCAGGTTCGGCGCATCCCACACCAGCAGCACGCGCTCGCCGGCCGGCCGGGCCGGCTCGTCGGTCGCGCCGGGGCCGGCGGCGTCCAGCGCCGGGTCGTTGAGAACGGTCACGGTTGTCTCACCCACAGGAACTCGGCCACCTTGCTCCCGGCGTGGTGGGCTTTGGTCTCGTACTTGGTTGCCGGCCGGTCGACGGAGATCGGCAGCGACTCGCCGGGGAGGGCTCGGCGCAGCAGTGGTTCGGCGTCGCCGGACTCGGCGATCTGCTCGGCATAGCCCGCATGGTCGGTGGCCACGTGCAGGACCCCGCCCGGCCGGAGCCGGTCGGCGATCAGCGCGAAGGTGTCCGGCTGCAGCAGGCGCCGCTTGTGGTGGCGCGCTTTGGGCCACGGGTCGGGAAAGAAGATCCGCACCCCGGTCAGCGCCCCGGTGCCCAGCAGGTCGGTGAGCACGTCCACGCCGTCGCCGCGGATCAGGCGGATGTTGGAGACGGCCTCGGGGTCAGCGGCACTGCGGTCCATGGCGCTGAGCAACTGCGCCAGCCCGCGCCGGTAGACCTCCACGGCGATCACGTCCAGGTCCGGTTCGGCACGGGCCATCGCCAGCGTCGAGGTCCCGGTCCCGCAGCCGATCTCCAGGATCAGCCCGGCGCTGCGGCCGAACCATGCCGCAGTGTCCAGGGGGCCGTGGGGCTCCTCGTCGGCGCGCCGCCCCAGGCTCGGCCACAACCGGTCCCAGACCTCCTGCTGGGACTGGGTCAGCGCGGATCGCCGCGAGCGGAAGCTGGTCACCCGGCGGGGTCGCTGCGCTGTCTCGACGGCCCGGGCCGTGGGTGATCGGCCCTCGCGCTGCGCATGCACGCCCTCATCGTGGACCATCGACCCGCCCTCTGCCTTCCCGCCGCCCCGGATTGATACCCAACAGTTGCCTTCCCCGGCCCGGTGGGTGCGGCCCGTGCACAGCGGTCGCGCACCTGACTCGCGCCGCCCGGCGGTGGTGGTGAGCATGGCCCGATGATCGACTGCCCCGTCGGGGCCATCCTGTCGGCGGCCGCCGAACGGCTGGGCGAGCCGCCGCTCGCGGAATTGGCCCGAGGGCTGGCCGAACCGGTCCGGGTCGGGGTGCGGGGCCGGCCCGGCGCCGGCCGCAGCACCGTCGCGCGCGCGCTCCGCGGGGCCGGGCTGGCCGGAGTCGACCCGGAGGGGCCCGACCCGGCCGGGGTCGTCCTCTACGTCGCCGTCGAGACCTTCACCCCGGAGGACCGCGCCGCCCTGGCCGGCGCGGCAGGCCCCCGGGTGGCCGTGCTGGGCAAGGCCGATTTGGCCGGGTTCGGCGGGGTGGACCCGCTGTCGGTCTCGGCGCGCCGGTGCGCCGCGCTGGAGCGGGAGACCGGGGTGCCGGTGCTGCCGCTGGCCGCCCTCGCGGCGGCGGCCGCCTCCGATCCGCGTGCGCTCGATGAGCGGGTGCTCGGTGCGGTGCGATCGCTGGCCCGCGGCGAGGTCCCCGCCGGGCCGCCAGACCCTCTGCTGGCCGGACTCGACCTCTTCGGGGTGGCCGTGGCCGTCCGTGCGGTGCGGGCCGGGGCCGGGCGGGACGGGGTGGCGCGGGCGCTGCGCGAGGCCAGCGGGGTGGACGCGGTGCTCGCCGAGATCGAGCGATCCTCATCCGCGGTGCGCTACCGGCGGGCGGCGGCGGCCCTGCGGGCCCTCACCGGGGCGGCCGCCGTGCGGCCCGGGGTGGCCGGCCTGCTGGCCGGGGACGCCATGGCCGAGGCCCGGATGTCGCTGGCCGGCGCCGTGCTCGCGGCGGCCGGGCCGGCGGGGGAGGACGTGGGGTCCGATCCGCTGCGTCAGGCGGTCAGCTGGCAGCGCTACGCGTCGGGGCCGGTGACCGACCTGCACCGGGCCTGTGCCCGAGACATGGTTCGCGGACTGCTCCGGCGGTGGTCCCGAGAGTCCGGATCGTGGTGATCCCACTGTGGTGATCCCACTGTGGTGATTCCGCCGTGGTGATCCTGGTCGCCGGGCCGCCGCTGTCCGGGGCCACCGCGGTGGCGCGCGCCCTGGCCGAACAGATGCCCGGGCAGCGGGTGCGCGAACCGGATCAGCTGGCCGCCGGCGAGCGTCCGTCGGTCGTGGTGTTCGTGGTGTCCGCCGCCGCTCCGATGGTCGAGTCCGACGCGGCGCTGCTCGACGAGGTGGCCGAGCGCACCGACACGGTGCTCGCCGCCGTCACCAAGATCGACGTGCATCGCGGCTGGCGGGCCGTGCTGGCCGCCAACCGGGTCGCGCTGGGCGGGCGCGCGCCGCGCTACCGGCCGGTCGCCTGGTTCGGCGTCGCGGCCCGGCCCGAGGTGGGCCCGGTGCGCCTGAACGAGCTGACCGCGGCGCTGCGGACCGCCCTGGCCTGCGACGATCTCGAGCACCGCAACAGGCTGCGCGCCACCGAGTCGGAGTTGCGCGGGCGGATCCGACGCGGTCGGCGCGAGGCGAGCCTGCGGGCGGCGCAGCGGGGTCGCGCCGAGCGCAGCGCCGCCCTGGCCGCGGCCCGGCTGCGGCTGATGGCGCTGGCCGAGCGGATCTGCGCAGAACTGCGAACCGAACTGCGCGCCGGAGCCGCCCGGGCCCGGCGGCCGGACCGGTTCGGTGATCAGGCGCGGCGGCGGGCCGCGGAGGTGGTGGCCGAGTTCGGCCGGTGCGCGGACCGGGAACTGCGATCCGCCGCGCGTCTGCCGGTGCCGGGGCACTGGGATGTGCCGGCGCTGCTGCCGATGCCGGCGCCGCGCGCGGGGCTGGAGAACCGGCTGGGCGCCCTGCTCGGGTCCGGGTTCGGCGTCGGCGCCGGGTTGGCGCTGGGCCGGGTGCTGGGCGAACTGCTGCCGGGACGCGAGACCGTGGTGGGCCTGCTCAGCGCCGCCACCGGGATCGCGGTGGCCGGTTGGCTGGTGCGCACCCGCCGGGTGCTGGCCGAGCGGGCGAACCTGGACCGCTGGGTGACCGAACTGACCGCCGGGCTGCGCGGCGCGCTGGAGGCGCGGGTCGCCGCCCGCGCGCTGGCGGCCGGCGCCCTCCTGTCCCGGCCGCCGGAACCCGGCCCCGCCCCCGGAGACGCGCGCCTGCGCCGGGAGTTGGACGCTGTCTCGGCCGCCCTGGACGGTGACCGGCCAGGGTCGGGGTCGCAGCCGGGCACCGGCGGTTACCCGACGGGTAGGGGCAGGCGTTAACCTTCAATCAGACGAGCGGGCGCCGCTTCGGTCAGGGGTAATCGCGTCCGGTGGGAATCAAGGTGGGAGAAACCCAATGACCTCAGCGACCATCCCCGGTCTGGACAGCGCACCGACCACCCATCGCGGCCTGCTGGCCTGGGTGCGCGAGATCGCCGAGCTCACCGAACCGGACCGGGTGGTCTTCACCGACGGCTCCCAGCAGGAGTACGAGCGGATGTGCGCGCAGCTCGTCGAGGCCGGCACCTTCATCGAACTGAGCGATCCGGCGACGCCGGACTCCTACCTCGCCCGGTCCACCCCCTCCGACGTCGCGCGGGTGGAGTCGCGGACCTTCATCTGCTCGGAGCGCGAGATCGACGCCGGCCCCACCAACAACTGGATGGCCCCCGACGAGATGCGGGCCACCATGACCGAGCTGTACCGGGGCTGTATGCGCGGGCGCACCATGTACGTGGTGCCGTTCTGCATGGGTCCGCTGGGGGCCGACGATCCCAAGCTGGGCGTGGAGATCACCGACTCGGAGTACGTCGTCGTCTCGATGCGGGTGATGACGCGGATGGGCACGGCGGCCCTGGACAAGATCGGCGAGGACGGGTTCTTCGTCAAGGCCCTGCACTCGCTGGGCGCGCCGCTGGAACCGGGCCAGGCCGACGTCCCGTGGCCGTGCAGCGAGACCAAGTACATCACGCACTTCCCGGAGACCCGCGAGATCTGGAGCTACGGTTCCGGTTACGGCGGCAACGCCCTGCTCGGCAAGAAGTGCTACTCGCTGCGGATCGCCTCGGTGATGGCGCGCGACGAGGGCTGGCTGGCCGAGCACATGCTGATCCTCAAGCTGATCTCCCCGGAGAACAAGGCCTACTACGTCGCCGCGGCGTTCCCGTCGGCCTGCGGGAAGACCAACCTGGCGATGATCCAGCCGACCATCCCGGGGTGGCGCGCGGAGACCCTCGGCGACGACATCGCGTGGATGCGGTTCGGCAAGGACGGCCGCCTGTACGCGGTCAACCCCGAGTTCGGCTTCTTCGGGGTGGCTCCGGGCACCAACTGGAAGTCCAACCCGAACGCCATGCGGACCATCGCGGCCGGCAACACCGTGTTCACCAACGTCGCACTGACCGACGACGGCGGGGTCTGGTGGGAAGGCCTCGAGGGCGATCCGCAGCATCTCGTCGACTGGCGGGGCGAGGACTGGACGCCGGACGCCGAGACGCCCGCCGCGCACCCGAACTCGCGCTACTGCACCCCGATGTCGCAGTGCCCGACGCTGGCCCCGGAGTGGGACGACCCGCAGGGCGTGCCGATCTCGGCGATCCTGTTCGGAGGCCGGCGCAAGACCACCGTGCCGCTGGTCACCGAGGCCCGCGACTGGCAGCACGGCGTTTTCATCGGCGCCACCCTGGGCAGCGAGAAGACGGCGGCCGCCGAGGGGAAGGTCGGCACCGTACGCCGGGACCCGATGGCGATGCTTCCCTTCCTCGGCTACAACGCCGGCGACTACTGCCAGCACTGGCTCGATCTGGGCAAGAACGCCGACGATTCCAAGCTGCCGAAGATCTTCTTCGTCAACTGGTTCCGGCGCGGCGCGGACGGCCGCTTCCTGTGGCCGGGATTCGGTGAGAACAGCCGGGTGCTCAAGTGGATCGTCGACCGGGTGGAGGGCAGGGCCAACGGCGTCTCGACCCCGATCGGGACGGTTCCGGCGGTCGCCGACCTCGATCTGGACGGCCTGGATGTCGCCGAGTCCGACGTCTCCGATGCGCTGACCGTCGAACCGGCCGAATGGGTCGCCGAACTGCCCCAGATCGAGGAGTGGTTCGAGTTCCTCGGGGACAAGCTGCCCACCGGTGTGCGCGACGAGTTCGACGCGCTCAAGCAGCGCCTGGCACAAGCCGACTGAATCGGCTGCTCCGGCAACTAGCATCTCGGTGTGCAAGCACCCTCGGCGCCGTCGGTGCAGTCGCCGCAGTCGGTGTCGCGACCGCGCCACGCCCGGTTTCGGCGAGTCGCGACCGTCGCCGCGATTGTGGCCATCTACCTCGCCTCGGTGGCGGGCTACTTTTGGATCGACAGTTCGGCGCACACGCTCGAACCGGGAAATCTCAGGGCGGTCGAGGAGACCCTCATCGTCGTCGACATCACCGCGATCCACCCGCTGGACAACACCGCCGACGCCACCATGCTGGTCATTCCGCAGCCGGGATTGCAGGATCCCGAGTTCGGCCAGCTCACCACCGACCTCACCGTTCGTCTCGCTTCGACAGTCGATTTCGGCGAGCTCAACTTCCCTGCGGGTAGCCTTCCCGCGGCGGTGACCATATCGATCACGGCGAACGGCAGCGCCGACCAGTGGCCCTTCGACCGCTACACCACCGGGTCGATCCGCGGCGAGGTGTTCGCCGGCACCGGCAGCGCGCGGCGGTACGTGCCTGCGCGGGTGGAGGTGATCGGCTCGCTGTACGGATGGGATATCCGCGGCACACCCTCGGGACCGGCCTCCCGGCCCGGCGGGAACGATTCCGGCGTGACAGTCACCCTCTCGAGGTCGAAGGGTCCGCTGACGCTGATCTTCGGGATCTGCCTGATCCTGTTGGCCCTGCCGGCACTCGCCCTTTTCGCGGCGATCGAAATGCTGCGGGGCAAGAAGAAGTTCCAGCCGGCCTTCAGTTCGTGGTTCGCGGCCATGCTGTTCGCCGTCGTTCCGATCCGCAACGTGCTTCCCGGTGACCCGCCGTTCGGTTCCTGGATCGACGAGGCGCTGGTGCTGTGGGTGCTACTCGCCCTTGTCGGCGCGATGCTGATCTACATGGTCGCGTGGGCGCGCCGTTCCGACTGAACGGAAGGTGCCGGCCGCGCGGTCAAATCCCGCCGCGGGCCACCAGTTGGGCGGCGATGACGTTGCGCTGGATCTCGTTGGTGCCCTCGCCGACGATCATCAGCGGCGCGTCCCGGAAATAGCGTTCGACGTCGTACTCGGTGGAGTAGCCGTAGCCGCCGTGGATCCGCACCGCGTCCAGGGCGATCTCCATCGCCACCTCCGAGGCGAACAGTTTGGCCATCCCGGCCTCCATGTCGCACCGTTCCCCGCTGTCGTAGCGCTGCGCCGCGTACCGGGTGAGCTGACGGGCGGCGGTCAGCTTGGTCGCCATGTCGGCCAGGTAGTTGCCGACCGACTGGTGCTTCCAGATCGGCGTGCCGAAGCTCTCGCGGGTCCGGGCATAGGACAGCGCGTCCTCCAGTGCGGCCGCGGCAACCCCCAGGGCCCGGGCGGCGACCTGGATCCGCCCGGTCTCAAGGCCCTTCATCATCTGCGCGAAACCCCGGCCCGGCGCTCCGCCGAGCACCGCAGAGTCCGGCACCCGGCAGTCGGTGAACACCAGTTCGCAGGCCTCGACCCCCTTGTAGCCCAGCTTGGGCAGGTCCCGGGAGATGGTCAGCCCGGCCGGCGGGGAACCGGGGGGCGACTCCACCAGCAGCACCGAGATGCCGGTGTGCCGGGGCTGAGCACCCGGGTCGGTCTTGCACAGCAGCGCGATCAGCCCTGAGCGCCGTGCGTTGCTGATCCAGGTCTTTGTCCCGTTGATCACCAGGGCGTCGCCGTCCCGCCGGGCGAGGGTGCCCATGTTCTGCAGGTCCGATCCGCCGCCGGGTTCGGTCAGGGCCATCGTCGCCCGCAGTCCGCCGGTCGCCATCGCCGGCAGGTAGGTCTGCTTCTGTTCGTCGGTGCCGAAGTCCTCCAACAGTTTCGCCACCACGGTGTGCCCGCCCATCGCCCCGGCAAGGCTCATCCACCCCCGGGCCAGTTCCTCGGTCACCTCGACGTAGCACGGCATCGACACCGGGGTGCCGCCGTAGCGTTCGCTGATCGCCAGTCCGTAGACGCCGAGCCGCTTCATCTGCTCGATCCACGCCTCGGGGTAGTCGTCGGCGTGTTCGACCTCACGCACCGCGGGCTTGACCTCGCGGTCGACGAACGCGCGCACGGTGTCGACCAGCAGCGTCTCTTCGTCGTCGAGGCCGGGCATCGCTGTAATGATGGCAGAGCAGGCCGTGATGAAAGACTGGACAGCCGTGAGCGACCGCGACGAGGGTGGCGACGAGGGCGGCGGCCCCTACTTCGACGATCTGGCGGTGGGCCGGGTCTTCGACGGGGCGCCGTCGATGACGCTGACCTCCGGTGTCGCTGCCCTGCACCAGAGCATCCTCGGCGACCGGCTGCGGCTGCCGCTGGACGCCGAACTGTCCCACGCGGTCACCGGGACACCCGGGCAGCTCGCCCACCCGGCGCTGGTCTGCGACGTCGCCGTCGGGCAGTCCACGCTGGCGACCCAGCGGGTGCGGGCCAACCTGTTCTATCGGGGACTGGGCTTCCACCGGTACCCGGTGATCGGCGACACCCTGTTCACCCGCACCGAGGTGGTGGGACTCAAACAGAACCGCAGCTCCCGCACCGGCCTGGCCGCTCTGCGGATGACCACCATCGACCAGGTCGGCCGCCTGGTGCTGGACTTCTACCGCTGCGCCATGCTGCCGTGCAGCCCCGACGCCGGCGACACCGGGCACGCCGACGACCTGTCGCAGATCGGCGCCGGACCTCCGCAGGAGACCGACCCGACCGCGCACTGGGACGCCGGCGTCTTCCGCGAACGGGTTCCCGGGCCGCGGTTCACCCCCGGGATGGCCGGTTCGGTGCTGCGCAGCACCGCCGATGTGGTCGACTCCGCCGCACAACTGGCGAGGCTGACCCTGAACATCGCCGGTGTCCACCACGACGAGCGGATCCTCGGCGGCCGGCTGGTCTACGGCGGCCACACCATCGGCCTCGCGCTGGCTCAGGCCGTCCGGCTGCTGCCGAACCTGGTCACCGTGCTGGGCTGGCAGTCCTGCGAGCACCTGGCTCCGGTCCGCGAAGGCGACACCCTGCTCAGCGAGGTGCACGTCGTCCGGGCCGACCCGCTGCCCGGCGACCATGGCGGCGTACTGGGCCTGCGGTCGGTGGTGCATGCGGCCACCGGCGGCCAACCGGAGCGTCCGGTGCTGGACTGGCGGTGGTCGGCGCTGCACTTCTAGTCCCGCGGGTTGGGTAACCTGGACGGGCAGTCGATCAGGAGAGCCGATGACCAACCTGGTGGTGGAAACGGTCCACGGGCCGGTCCGGGGGATCGACGACGGCATCGCGATGTCCTGGAAGGGCGTTCGGTACGCCGCACCGCCGGTGGGCGAGATGCGCTTCCGGGCCCCCGAACCCCCGAAGCGGTGGACCAAGCCGGTCGACGCCGACGCCTTCGCCCCGGTCTGCCCGCAGCCGCCGGTGCCGAACTTCCCGATCAACCTGGGCGCCGCGCCCGGTGAGGACTGCCTGGCGCTCAACGTGTGGGCGCCCTCGGGCACGGTCGCCGGGGACGCCAAGCCGGTGATGGTCTGGGTGCACGGCGGGGCCTACGTGCTGGGCTCCTCCAGCCAGCCCTACTACGACGGCTGCCGGCTGTCGACCAGCGGTGACGTCATCGTCGTGACGGTCAACTACCGCCTCGGGGTCTTCGGGTTCCTCGACCTGTCCGAGTTCGGGTTCGACACCAACATCGGCCTGCGCGACGTGATGGCGGCGCTGCGGTGGGTCCGCGACAACATCGCCGGCTTCGGCGGAGACCCGCAGCGGGTGACCCTCTTCGGTGAGTCGGCCGGCGCCGGGATCGCCACCACGCTGCTGGCCGTCCCGGAGGCCCGCGGCCTGTTCTCCAACGTGATCGCGCAGAGTTCCCCGGCAACCTCGGTCTATGACCGCAATCGCGCCCAGCGGGTGACCGCAGAGGTGCTCGACTACCTCGAAATCCGTTCCGGCGAGGCCTACAAGCTCCTGGACGCGCCGGTGCCCACGCTGCTCGAGGCCACCGCGAAGGTGTTCGACGAGGTGCCGGTCCGCAACCCCGGGACCCTGGCATTCGTGCCGATCGTCGACAACGACCTGCTGCCCGACTATCCGGTGAAGATGGCCCGGGAGGGCAGGACCCACCCGGTGCCCCTGATCATCGGCACCAACAGGCATGAGGCCGCGCTCTTCCGGTTGATGCGCTCGCCGCTGATGCCGATCACCCCGAAGGCGATCACCTCGATGTTCAACGAGATCGCCGCCGAGCAGCCCGATCTGCAGCTGCCCACCGAGGAGCAGCTGGGTTCGGTGTACGCAGGCAAGCGGAAGGCGGCGCGCGGGTTGAGCATCGCCAGCGATGTGGGCTTCCGGATGCCGACGGTGTGGCTGGCCGAGGGCCACAACGCCATCGCGCCGGTATACCTCTACCGCTTCGACTACTCGACGCCGATCATGAAACTGCTCCTGGTGGGGGCCGCCCACGCCACCGAACTGCCCTACGTCTGGGGGACTCTGGGATCCCCTCAGGATGTGACGCTGAAACTGGGCGGGGCCAAGGCCGCCAAGGGCGTCTCCAAGCGCATCCGGACCCGGTGGGTGAACTTCGCGGCCACTTCCAAACCCACCGCGGGCGGCGACGAACCGGAGTGGACTCCCTACCAGGACGCCGACCGGGCCTGCCTGATCATCGACCGGAACGACTCCATCGCCTACGACGTCGACGCCGAGATCCGGGCCGCGTGGGGCGAGAACGTGGTGCACTTCCGCTGAGGCCTGCGCGTCCCCGGCGGGTGGCTCAGTGCGGAAGGTCCCGGAACGGGGTGTCCCGAAAGGGCTCAGGCTCTTTGGGAAGCCCGAGCACCCGCTCGCCGACGATATTGCGCTGAATCTGGTCGGTGCCCCCGCCGATCGAGGTGAAGTAGGCGTTGAGCGCCCGGAATGTCACCGCGTCGCCGGCCGGACTGTCCTGGCCGGCGAGCATCGACTCCGGGCCGACGATCTCGGTCTGCACCCGCGCGCCCTCATGCAGGATTCGCGACATCGCGATCTTGCCCAGCGCCAGCAGGGTCGCTGCCTCGGCGCGGTCGCCGGTCGCCTTGGCGCGCTGGGTGTTCCAGCGGTTGACCGCCGCATAGCCGTCGATGATCCCGATCTGCTGACGGATGTGGGAGTCCGCCAGCCGGCCATGGGCCCGGGCCATCCCGATCAGGCTGTCTGCCTCGGGCTTGAGGTCGCGACTGGTCCTGGCGGTGCGGGCCAGGTCACCCATCAGCCGCCGCTCGTGGGCCAGTGCCAGTTGCAGCACCGGCCACCCCCCGCCCGGCTCACCCACCAGGTTGTCGTTTGGCACCCGGGCGTCGGTGATGAAGACCTCGTTGAACTCCGACTCGCCGGTGATCTGGTGGATCGGACGAACCTCGACGCCCGGCTGGCGCATCGGGAAGATGAAGAAGCTGATCCCCTTGTGCTTGGGCACATCCCAGTCGGTGCGGGCCACCAGAAGGCCGTAGTCGGCGCTGCGGGCGAAGGAGGTCCACACCTTCTGCCCGTTGACGATCCAGTCGTTCCCGTCGCGGTCGGCGCGGGTGCGCAGCCCGGCCAGGTCCGAGCCGGCGCCGGGCTCGCTGTAGAGCAGGCACCACCGCGTCTCGCCACGCAGCGACGGCGGAATCAGCCGGTTCCTCTGCTCGTCGCTGCCCAGATCGTGGAGGGTGCAGGCCAGCATGTCGGATCGGTCGTGGCCGGTTCCCGGCGCGCCCACCGCGGCGAATTCGGCCGCCACGATCCGGGACTGGGTGTCTGAGAGGCCGCGCCCCCACCAGCGGGGCTCCCAACTCGGCGCCGACCAGCCGAACTCGAACACCCGTCGGCCCCACTCGCTGCGGTCCATCGCCGGATCCCAGTTGGCGGAGAGCCATTCGCGGACTTGGGTCCGCACCTCCTCATCGGTCGGCGCCGTCATGACTGCTCCTCCCTGATCCGCACATAGCGTTCCCGATGCCAGGACGGATCCCCGAAGATCTGCGCGTCGGTCCTCGCCCGGCGCAGGTACAGGTGGGCCGGATGCTCCCAGGTGAACCCGATCCCCCCGTGCACCTGGATGTTGGTCGCCGCGACGGACACGAAAGCCTCCGAGCAGAACGCCTGGGCCAGAGCCAGATCGGCCAGCCGGTCCGGCTCGGCGGCGTCGAAGCAGGCCGCCACGTGCCGGGCGGCCGAGAGGGCGGACTGCGCTTCCAGCAGCATGTCCACGCACAGGTGCTTGATCGCCTGGAAGCTGCCGATGGCCCGGCCGAACTGGAACCGGGTCCGGGCGTAGTCGGCGGCCATCGCCATCGCGTGCAGGGCGCCCCCGGCCTGCTCGGCGATCAGCGCCACCGCCGCGTGGTCCAGCGCCGACTCGAGTGCCCGGGCGGCGCCGGCGGGGCCCTCGATCAGCCGGGCAGGGGTCTGGTCCAGCGTCAGCCGGCCCTGCCGGCGGGTCTGGTCCACCGTCTCCAAGGGATGCACCGACAGACCCGGCGCATCCCGGTCGACGGCGAAAATGCCGACACCGCTGGGGGAGTCGGCCTGGA
>CAYURT010000015.1:0-16138 GCA_964447215.1 uncultured Mycobacterium sp. | reverse complement strand
GCCCTGTTCGGCGCCCTGTTCGCCGCCCTGTTCGGCGAACGCGACGGCGGCGATCATGGTGCCGTCGGCGATGGCGGGCAGCACGTCCGCGCATTCGGCGGTGTTGTCCAGGGCAAGAAGAAGATAGGGCGTCATCACCGCGGTCGAGAGGTACGGCGCGCACAGCAGCGACCGGCCCAGCTGCTCGCTGACCACCGCCAGTTCCACCGCACCGGCACCCATCCCGCCGAACTGCTCGGGAATGACCAGCCCGACCAGCCCCAGTTCGGCAAGCTCGGCCCACACCCCGCTGTCGTAACCGGCGGTGTCCGCCATCAGCCGGCGAACCTCAGACTCCGGGGAGCGCGCGGCCATCAGGTCGGCGACGGTCCGGCTCAGGTCGGTCTGCTCGCGGGTGAGTGCGGCGCTCACGGACCGGCCGCCACGGTGGCGCGCCGCAGAGCGTCGCTGATGCTGTCGGTATAGCCCTGGGAGACTGCGGCTTTGGGGACGATCCGGTCGAAACCGTGGAACGCCCCGGGTACCACGCGGAGCTCGCAGGGAACGCCCACGGCCGTCAGCCGTTCGGCGTAGCGCAGGCCCTCGTCGTGGAAGAGGTCGAGGGTGCCGACACCCAGCCAGGCCGGTGGCAGCCCGGCGAGGTCCGCCCGCCGTGCGGGTACCGCCGAGTTCGGGTCGGCGCCGCCCAGGTAGGACGCCCAGCCGATCCGGTTGCTTGCGGTGTTCCACAACCGGAAGCCCGGGTCGTCCAGGGCGGGATCGACGGTGCGGTCATCGAGCATCGGATACGACAGTATCTGCAGAACCGGGCTGACCTCGCCGCGGTCGCGGGCCAGCAGCGCCAGCGCTGCGGTCAGCCCGCCGCCGGCACTGAGGCCGCCGATCGCGATCCGGCCGCTGTCCACCCCGGGCAGTCCGGCCAGCCACACCAGGGTGCGGTAGCAGTCCTCCAGAGGTGTGGGGTAGGGATGCGCGGGTGCCAGGCGGTAGTCCGCGGCGGCCACCACCAGGCCCAGTTCGTCGGCGAAGCGCCGGCAGGGACCGTCGTCGTGGGCGGCGGTGCCCAACACATAACCGCCGCCGTGGATCCACAGCAGCGCCGGGGCCGGCCCGGCGGCACGCGCCGGCCGGTACAGCCGGACGCCCGTCCCGTCGGGCAGCGTCAGCACCTCCACCCCGTCGCGGGGGGCGACGGCGGGGAGCTTCTTGAGCAGCGGCAGCGACCAGCGGTAGACGACCTGACGGGGGAGGAACCGCGCCGCCCGCCGCAACTCCGGGTGGATGTCGGCGTCGGCCATGGCCGTCATTATGACGACCCTCATTACGATCCTGGTGATGAGCCAGCATTCTCCTACCGGCCCGGCCGGCGCGGCGGAAGTCGTCCTGACCGAGCGGCGCGGCCGGATCCTGATCGTCACCATCAACCGCCCCGAGGCCCGCAACGCCGCCGACGCCGCCGTCAGCCACGGCCTGGCCGCGGCGATGGACACTCTCGACGGCGACCCGGGCCTGACGGTGGGAATCCTCACCGGGGCCGGTGGCACCTTCTGCGCCGGTATGGATCTGAAGGCTTTCGCCCGCGGGGAGAACGTGGCCGTCAAGGGCCGCGGTCTTGGCTTCACCGAAAGCCCCCCGGTCACGCCGCTGATCGCCGCTGTGGAGGGCTACGCGCTGGCCGGCGGGACCGAACTGGCGCTGGCCACCGACCTGATCGTCGCCGCGCGCGACGCCGTGTTCGGCATCCCCGAGGTCAAGCGCGGGCTGGTGGCCGCCGGCGGCGGGCTGCTGCGGCTGCCGCAACGCATCCCCTACGCCGTCGCCATGGAGTTGGCGTTGACCGGAGATCCGCTGCCGGCCGGGCGAGCCCACGAGCTGGGGCTGGTCAACGTGCTGGCCGAGCCCGGTCAGGCGCTGCAGGACGCGATCGCCCTCGCCGAGCGGATCGCCGCCAACGGCCCGCTGGCGGTCGCCGCCACCAAACGGGTCATCACCGAGTCCCGAGGCTGGAGTCCGCAGGACCAGTGGCGCGAGCAGGCCCGCATCATCAAGCCGGTGTTCACCTCCGCCGATGCCCGGGAGGGCGCGGTCGCCTTCGCCGAAAAGCGGCCGCCGAACTGGACGGGGACCTGAGTCCGGGCTAGCCGGCCGCGCCGTCGACGACCACCAGCCACGGGTCGGTGGCGGCCAGCGCCCGGCGGCCGAGCCGGCGCGCATAGCCGGCGGTGTCGCCGAACTCGGTGACCCAGCTGCGGGCCCGCATGGTCACCAGCCAGAGCCGGTGCTCGATGGTGGCGCCGATCGCGCCGTGCAACTGGTGGGCGGCGGTGACGACCGAGGGAACCACCCGGCCCAGAGTCACTTTCGCCACCGTGACGGCGTGATCGGTCTGCGGGGCGCCGAACCCGTGGTCGGCGGCCGCGGCCACGGCCAGGTCGGCGGCGGCCCGGGCGCGTTCGACCTCCCCGGCCATCCCGGCCAGGGTGTGCTGGACGGACTGGAAGGCGCTCAGCGGCCGGCCGAACTGCTCGCGCTCACGGGTGTGGGCGACGGAGAACTCCACCGCGGCGTCCAAGGCGCCGATCATCTGGATGCACCGCGCCCACGCGCCGCGACGGGTCAGCTCCTCGGCGACCACCGAATCGAGCTCGGCGAAGCGATCAGCGGCCAGAGCGACCTCGACAGTGTCACGCGGTTCGCCACCCGCGTTGTGGCCCTTGGCGATCGGCAGCTCCTCGGCCCGGGCCACAGCCGTCAGCAGCCGGTCGCCGTCCCGCAGCGCCAGTACCACCGCGACGGCATCCCCGGCGTAGGGGACCGCGGACGCGGTCGCGGTGACGCGCCCCCCGGCGGGGCACCCCGGAGTGATCGCCACGGTCAGCGGCCCGGCTGCGGGAACGTCCAGACCGGCCTGCGCGGCGAGCCAGCCGGCCAGCACATCGGTCTCGGCCACCGGCACGGTGACGGCGTGCCGGGCCAGCGACCGCAGCAGCACCGCCGCCTCCACCGGCCCGCCCCCGGAGTCGGCGGAACTGACCAGCCGGGTCAGCCCGGCCTCGTCCAGATGCCGCCACGCGGTGGCATCGAAGGCGTCCGGCAGGGACCGGCGGCCGATCCTGGATTCGAAGGAGCGGGAGCCGATATCGTCGGCGAGAGCGCGCAACTCAGTCAGGTCGTCGGTGCCTTTGTTCGTGCCGCTGTCGAACACTCCGCCGCGCAGGATGGTCATCAGCGCAGTCCCATCCCGCGTGCCACCATCCCGCGCAGCACCTCGTTGGTGCCGCCGCGCAGGGTGAACAGCGGGGCGTGCAGACGGGCCCGATTCAGCAGCGCCGCCACCGATTCCCGGCCCTCGGCGGAGGCGTAGGACGCCAGATCGTCGGCCAACTCCACCGAGTCCTGTTCGAAGCGGGTGCCCAGGTCTTTGACCAGTGCAGCCTCGTTCACCGGAGAGCGGCCCTCGGCCAACGCGCGGGCCACCGAGATCGACAACTGGCGCAGCGAGATGAGCCGGGCCAGCAGGTCGCCCACCGCCGCGGCGGCGTGGTCGTCGAGAGGCGGCTGGTCGGCCAGCACCCGCACCAACGCGGTCAGCAGTGGGGCGGTGGTGAGGATGCGCTCGGGTCCGCTGCGCTCGAAGGACAGTTCGGCGGTGACCTGCCGCCATCCGTTTCCGACCTCGCCGAGCAGGTTGGCGGCGTCGATGAAGACCTCGTCGAAGGTGATCTCGTTGAAGTGGTGCTCGCCGGACATCAGCACGATCGGGCTGATCGAGATGCCGGGGGAGTCGGTGGGAACGATGAACTGGCTGAAGCCGGCGTGGCGGTGCTGCGGGTCGGGCGGGCTGGTGCGGGCCAGCACGACGACCTGATGGGCCAGATGGGCGCCGCTGGTCCACACCTTGGTCCCGGACAGCACCCAGCCGCCGTCGCTGGGGGTGGCCTTCGCGGCGGCGGCGGCCAGGTCCGAACCTGCCTGCGGCTCGCTCATGCCGATCGCGGAAAACAACCGTCCCGCAGCCACTTCCGGCAGGATACGGTGGCGCTGTTCCTCGGTTCCGTAGGCCAGCAGGCCGGGCCCGACCTGCCGGTCGGCGATCCAGTGCGCGGCCACCGGGGCTCCGGAGACCAGGAGTTCCTCGGTCACCACATAGCGGTGCAGATGGCCCATGCCGTGGCCGCCGTATTCCGGGGGGATGGTCAGACCGAGGAAGCCGGCGTCGCCGAGGCGGGCGCTGAACTGCTCGTCCCAACTCGACAGCCAGGCGTCCACCGACGGTTGCCAGCCGAACTCGGCCCGGTCGGCGGCCAGGAACTCGCGCAGCGAATCGCGCAGCTTCGCCAGTTCGGGTTCGTTGGCGCAGAGGGCCTCGTAGCTGTCGCCGTTCACCGGTCCGGCTCGCTCATGTCATCGGTAGGCGGTGACGCGGGCGATGACGGCCACAGTGCCGTCCCGGTCGATCGCGCGGGCGTCGGCGACCGCCGAACGCCGGCCGATCCGCAGCGCGGTTCCCTCATACTGCGATTGTGCCCCGGCCAGGAAGGGCCGCAGGAAGTTCACCCGAATCGAGGCGGTTTCCAGCGGACTGCCCTGACCGTGGTTGATCGCCCCCGCGGCCGCCAGTTCGAGACCGGCGGCGCTGACGCCGCCGTGCACGATCCCGATCAGGTTGTTGATCATCGGGTCGGGCCGCTGCCGGAGTCGGGCGGTGCCGCCGTCCCACGGCAGGGCCTGCACGGCCATCAGATCCGCGAGGGAGGCGTCCACCGCGCCGGCCAGCGGATCCTGCGCCGGTGCCGCGGGGCGTTCAGGGCCGCCGGAGATCGGCACGGTGCGCACGGTGCCACCACCGATCACCCTGCCGCGGTGGGTCAGCGTGCAGATCGAGAGCATCGTGTCGGCAGCCGGGCCCAGGGGCCGCCCGGCGGCCACCACGGGTTCTTCGGGGTCGTCCTGCAGGATCCGGATCGCCCCGGGACTCACCTCGACGGTCAACTCGCTGGACACCGTCCAGCGTCCCCCGGCCCGCAGGTAGTTCACCCGGCCGGCGACGTCATCGACCAGGATCGCCAGGGGGGCGATGCTGGGGAGGCCGGTGAGCGGATTGCGCATCCCGCCGGTCGGCATCGAGGCTGTCACGGTGGCGGCGCCGGCATCCTGCCCCACGGTGCGGATGGTGAAGCGGCGCAGCACGCTCAGCGGGGTTTCGGGGTCCAGGCCGTGACCGGCCGGTGGCGCCTCAGTCACGCCGCACCGCCGGCAGTCCGGTGACGAAATCGCGCGCCTTGATCAGGAACTCGATCTGGCCGGCGACGTCGTAGAGGGGATCCAGACTCCGGGTGGAACGGCACAGCACCGCCGCGCCCTCCAGGGCGGCGATGGTGGTGTGGGCCAGCGCGGTGGCCTCGGCCTGTTCGAAGCCCTCGCGGGCGAAGGCGTCGGAGGCGGCCTCGCGCCAGCGGCGGAAGATCTCGCCCGCCTCGGCGGCGAGTTGCTGCTCGTCCTGCCCGGAGCCGACGGCGGCGGCCAGTACCGGGCAGCCCGCGGTGAAGTCGCTGCCGGTCAGCGCGTCCCGCCAGAGTTCGACGAACTGACGCAGCAGCGCCGTGGTGCCGATACCGGCTGCGGCGTCGATCTTCGCGGTGATCTCCTCGCCGGACAACCGCAGCGCCTCCCGCAGGATCTCGGCCCGGCCGCCGGGGAAGTGGTGGTAGACCGATCCGCGGGGCGCGCCACTGCGGGTCAGTACCGCGTCGATGGTGACCCCGGCGGCTCCGCGTTCGCGGAGCACCTCGACCGCGCTGAGCAGCATCGCGGTCCGGGTGGCGCCCCTGGTACGGCGCGAGGCCGAGGGTTCGGCGAGGGTCGCCATCAGGCCGCGCCGGACGGGCGCAGCCGCGGCGGCAGCACCGGGGTTCGCAGCCCCAGCAGGTGCCGGCGCCGGCGGGCGGTACGGCTGATCCGGCAGCCGCCGATGTTCAACTCGACGACCCACCCGGGTTTAGCGGCCGATTTCTTGACGGTGTCCATCACCACCTCCGTAACTATGGTTGTCACCATAGAAGTGGTTGGCGGTGGCCGCCAACCGAGCGGGCGTCGGAGCGGTAACGGCCAGATGACAGGCGAGTGAAACCCGGGACTTGCCCTGCATGGCGGTGTCCTAATATGACTTTTGTCATAGAGGGCCGTAGTGGCGGGTTTCCGGGAGGTCGGGCATGCAGGTCATCACATCCATCGACGACGCGCAGTCGCTGATCGGCCGCGAACTTGGCGTCAGCGACTGGCTGGAGATCGACCAGCGGCGGGTCAACGACTTCGCCGACGTCACCGGTGACCACCAGTGGATCCACGTCGACGTCGAACGGGCCAAGGCTGAGAGCCCCTACCGCGCCCCGATCGCCCACGGGTTCCTCACCCTGTCGCTGATCCCGGCGATGAGCAAGGACAACTTCCGGATCAAGAACGCCAAACTCGTCATCAACTACGGCCTGAACAAGGTTCGTTTCCTGTCCGCCGTTCCGGTCGGCAGCCGGGTGCGGGTGCGCTCGGAACTGGCCGACGCCGCGTCCAAGGGTGACGGCGGCACGGTCGACCTCACGGTGCGCCACACCGTGGAACTCGACGGCTCGGACAAGCCGGCGGCCGTCGCGGAGATGATCGCCAGGGTGCTGTTCTGACCCGCTGCGCCGCAGGTTTGTCAGACCTGACGTCGATGATGGGGGTATGGCCTCTACGGCGACTCTCGATTCACCGGACGGTGGAGCGGTCAGTCCCACCGCGCGGTTAGAGGTGTTGTTCGAGGAGCTGGCGGAGTTGACCGGTCAGCGCAATGCGATCGACGGCCGCATAGTCGAAATCGTGGCCGAGATCGACCGCGATGAGCTGTGGGGCGCTACCGGGGCGCGTACCGTCGCGGCGCTGGTGGCCTGGAAGACGGGCACCTCGCCGGCCACTGCTGCGACGATCGCGGCGGTGGCCCACCGGCGGGAGTCCTTTCCCCGGTGCGCTGAGGGCATGCGAGAGGGCCGGCTGTCGCTGGATCAGGTCGGGGTGATCGCCGCCCGCGCCGCCGACGGTTCCGACGAGCACTATGCGCAGCTGGCGTCGGTCGCCACGGTCAGCCAGTTGCGCACCGCGGTCGCCCTGGAGCCGCGCCCGGATCCCGGCCCGCGGCCCGGCCCGCAGGCCGGGATCGCCAAGACCTCCACCGACGCCGGGTTCGACGTGTGGCGGCTGACCCTGCCGCACCCGGAGTCGGCGACCCTGGAGGCCGCCCTGGCGTCTCATCGCGATGCGCTGGTTGCCGAGTGGACCCGTGACCGGGACCGCGGCGACGCCGGCGCGCAGCATCCCCCGATGCCGAGCACCCTCGATGCGTTTGTGCGGTTGGTCGAATCCGGGTGGGACGTCGAGACCCGCCGCCGCCCGCACGGCCAGCGCACCACCGTGGTGGTCCACCTCGACCTGAGCCAGCGGATCGCCGCTTTGCACGGCGGCCCGCTGCTGGCAGACGCCGAGCGGCAGTACCTGACCTGTGATGCCACCTGCGAGGTGTGGTTCGAACGTGACGGACAGCCCATCGGATCCGGCCGGACCACCCGCACCATCTCCCGCCGTCTGCGCCGCGCCCTGGAACACCGCCACCCCACCTGCGCGGTACCCGGCTGCGCCGCCACCCGCGGCCTGCACGCCCACCACATCCGGCACTGGGAAGACGGCGGGGACACCGACCTGGACAACCTGATCCTGCTCTGCCCCCACCACCACCGCCTGCACCATCGCGGCGGGATCACCATCACCGGACCGGCCACCCGGCTGAGGGTCACCGACAGCGACGGCAACCAACTCCACCCCGGGTCACTGGCCCGACCACCCAGCCAACCCCCGCCCACCGTGGGACCCTGCACCGGGCCGACCGGCGAACGTGCCCAGTGGTGGTGGTACGACCCGTACCAACCGAAACCACCGCGGGCCGCAAACTGATCTGCCCGGCAGCGCGGGGCGCCGGCGGAATGAGGGGATGCCCGCTCAGAGTTCGGGGGTGTAGCCGAACGGCAGCAGCACGCTCTTGAGTTCGACGTACTCCTCGATGCCCTCCGGCCCGTTCTCCCGGCCGATGCCGGAGTTCTTGTAGCCGCCGAACGGCGCTCCCGGGTCGAAGGCGTACATGTTCACCGCGTAGGTCCCGGTCCGGATTCGGGAGGCGATCGCAATCGCCTTGTCGTAGTTGGTCGTCCAGACGCTGCCCGCCAACCCGTAGTCGGAGTCGTTGGCGATCCGGACCGCGTCGTCCTCATCCTCGTAGGGAATGATCGACAGCACCGGGCCGAAGATCTCCTCCCGGGCGATGGTCATCGAGTTGTCGACGTCGGCGAACACCGTGGGCTGCACGAACCATCCGGTGTCCAGGCCGTCGGGCCGGCCGCCGCCGGTCACCACCCGGGCGCCCTCCTCGCGGCCCTTGGCGATATAGCCCTCGACGCGCTCACGCTGCTTGGCGCTGATCAGCGGTCCGATCACCGCGCCCGGATCGTCGGGCAGCCCGACCGGCATACCCGCGACCGCCGCACCCACCTTCTCCACGATCTCCTCGTAGCGCGACCGGGGCGCCAGGATGCGGGTCTGCGCCACGCAGGCCTGCCCGGAGTTCATCAGTCCGGAGAACAGCAGCATCGGCAGGGTGGCGTCGAGGTCGGCGTCCTCGAGGATGATCGCCGCCGATTTGCCGCCCAGCTCCAGGGTGCACGGCTTGAGTTTCTCGGCGGCCAGCACACCGACCTCGCGTCCCACCGACGTGCTTCCGGTGAAGGTGAACTTGTCCACCAGCGGGTTGGCGGTCAGCGCCTGTCCGGTCTCCGGCCCGCCGGGCACCACCGACAGCACCCCCTCGGGCAGGCCGGCCTCGGCGAACACCTCAGCGAGCGCGTTGATGGTCAGCGGCGTCTCGGCGGCCGGCTTGAGCACCATGGTGCACCCGGCGATCAGCGACGGGCCGAGCTTGTTGCAGGCCAGGAACATCGGGACGTTCCAGGCCACCACCGCGCCCACCACGCCGACCGGTTCCCGCAGCACCAGCGTCTGCCCGTAGATGCCGTCCCGGACGTCCTTCCAGACGAACTTCTCCGCCGCCGCCGAGTAGTACTGCAGGCCCGACAGCGCCGCTCCGTACTGCATCATGTCGACGATCATCTGCGGCTGGCCGGTCTCGGCCTTGAGCAGGAACTTCAGCTCGTCGGCCCGGTCCTCGATGAGCTTGACCGCGTTGGCCAGCACCGCCTGGCGCTCCTGCGGGGTCATCCGCGGCCACGGCCCGGAGTCGAACGCCTCGCGGGCCGCCGCACAGGCGGCGTCGACGTCGGCGGGAGCCGCCCACGGCACCTTGCCCACGTACTCGCCGGTGGCCGGCGAGTACACCTCGATGACCCGCGACGTCGACGGCGCGACCCACTTGCCGCCGATGAAGAGCTTGTCGAACTCGGTCCGGTACGCCGTCTGTGTCATGGGTCTCAGGGTACCGACCCTCCGCGCCGGTGAGAACCTGTTTCAGTCGGCCCCGCCGGGCGCCCGGAGCACCAGCACCAGGTTGCTCACCAGGAACTCCCGCACACCGGGCACCGAGGTCAGCCACCACGCCCATCGGGGGTGGTAGCGCGGGAAAGCCGCCAGCAGCGCGCCCGAACCGCGGGCCCACTTCAGACCCTCGGCCGCGGACACGGCGAACAACGACGATCCGTAGTCATTCTTGGGCCGACGGCCGTGCCGCCGGGCGTAGCGGTCGGCGGCACGCGCGCCGCCGAGGTAGTGCCACAGCAGCCCGGTCTCGTGGCCGCCGAACGGCCCCAGCCACACCGTGTAGGACAGGATCGCCAGCCCGCCGGGACGGGTTACCCGCAGCATCTCCTCGCCCAGCCGCCACGGCGAGCGGACGTGCTCGGCGACGTTGGAGGACAGGCACACGTCCACGCTGCCGTCGGCGAAGGGCAAGGCCATTCCGGAGGCCCGGACGAAGGTTCCCGGCCCGCCGTTGCCCACCTGCCCGGCCGCGTGCATCTCGGCGGGGTCGGGCTCCACCCCGATGTATCGCCAGCCCGCACCGGTGAACGCGGCCGCGAAATACCCGGGTCCGCCGCCGACGTCGAGGACGGTGCCGCGCCGGGGAGACCCCCACAGGTCATCGACCATCGCGACGGTGTCGGCGGCCAGCGCGCCGTAGAACCGACCGGGATCGCTCTGCTCGTAGCGGAACTGGTTCAGCAGCCGCGCCGAGCGGACCAGCGTCGCACGCCGGGCGAACAGGTCGGTGACGGCCATCGGCCCAGACCCTATCGGGATAGGCTGGCCGCGATGTCCCCTCCGGCCCACACCCGCGGCACTCCCGTGCGCTCGGTGCTGCTGCTGTGCTGGCGCGACACCGGCCACCCGCAGGGCGGGGGCAGCGAGACCTACCTGCAGCGCATCGGAGCGCTGCTGGCCGGATCGGGAATCGACGTCACCCTGCGCACCGCCCGGTACCGGGGCGCGGAACGCCGGGAGACCATCGAGGGCGTCCGGATCAGCCGCGGCGGCGGGCCCTACACGGTCTACATCCGGGCCGGTCTGGCGATGGTCGCGGCCCGGTTGGGTGTGGGCCCGCTCCGGCGGGTGCGCCCCGACGTGGTCATCGACAGCCAGAACGGCCTGCCGTTCCTGGCGCGGCTGGCCTTCGGCCGGCGGGTCGTGCTGCTGGTGCACCACTGCCACCGCGACCAGTGGCCCGTCGCCGGGCGCTTCCTCGGCCGGATCGGCTGGGCCATCGAGTCACGTCTGTCGCCCCGGCTGCACCGCCGCAACCAGTACGTCACCGTCTCGCTGCCCTCGGCGCGGGACCTGGTGGACCTCGGCGTCGACCCCGCTCAGGTCGCCGTGGTGCGCAACGGCCTCGACCTGGCCCCGGCGGGCACGCTGAGCGGGGAGCGCTCGGCGGCTCCCCGGGTCGTGGTGCTGTCCAGGCTGGTTCCGCACAAGCGGATCGAGGACGCTCTCGATGTCGTGGCGGCCCTGGCCGCCCGGGTCCCGGGCCTGCACCTGGACGTGCTCGGCGGAGGCTGGTGGCACGACCGGCTGGTCGACCACGCTCACGTATTGGGCATAGCCGACCGGGTGACTTTTCACGGCCACGTCGATGACGCCACCAAACATGCTGTGCTGCAACGCTCCTGGGTTCAGCTGCTGCCTTCCCGGAAGGAAGGGTGGGGGCTGGCGGTGATCGAGGCCGCCCAGCACGGTGTTCCCACGGTCGGCTACCGCTCCTCCGGGGGGCTGACCGACTCGGTCGTCGACGGGGTCACCGGGATGCTCGTCGACGAGCCGGGCCAGCTGGTGGAATGCCTCGAGCGGCTGTTGTCCGATCACGTCCTGCGCACCGAGCTCGGCGCCAAGGCGGCCGCCCGCAGCAGGGAGTTCTCCTGGCCGCAGAGCGCGGCGGCGATGCGCCGAGTGCTGGATGCCGTGCACACCGGGCAGCGGGTCAGCGGCCTCGTTTAGCCGCCCGCAGCGTCGCCGCGGCAGCGGCGCCGCCGCCCAGCACCATCACCCACAGCAGATGGGCGGCGATCGCCGCCGCCCGGCGGGTCCGGGGTACGCCCGGTGCGTTGCCGCCGATGCGGTACAGGCTCAGCTCGCCGTCCTGGTGGATCGGGATGAGGGTGCCCAGAGTCCCCGCCGCGGCGCCCATCTCGCCGGGCGTCCCTGACTCGACCACCAGCCATCGCACCCCGGCCGCGGCCAGCGCCGACGGTCCGGCCCCGCCGAGGATCGACTCGTCGATCCGCCGGGCCCGATCGCCCTCCCCGGGTACCACCTGGCCGCCTACCACCAGGTCCCCGGTGGAGAGCACCTCGGCGCGCACCCAGCGGGGCAGCGGGTCGAGCACCGGGGCGGTACCTGCCCAGCCGAACCGGCGCATGCTGCCGGCCGGCAGCACCGCCACCGGACCGGGGTCGGCGTTGATCTGGGCGGCGACCACCGGCCAGCCGGGTGGATAGCGCACCGCGACGACGCGCCCGCCGACCCCCGCGGCCAGGTCCGGCAGCACCGCGACGACGGCCGCGCAGCACAGCGCCGCGGCCAGCGCCGGGCGCAGCAGCCTGCTCAGGGTGAGCACCGCCGCGGCCCCGGCCAGCGCGTAGCCGGGCATCGCCAGCGCCACCCATTTCTGGCCGTCGCGCAGGATCGCCAGTCCCGGCGCCGCCTCGACGACGGCGCGCAGCACCGCCAGCCCCGGGCGGGTCGCCAGGGCGGCGGGCCCCAGCACGCCGAGCACGGCCAGGCCGATCAGCGGTCTCGCGGCGGGCCGGCGCAGCAGCGCCGGCACCCCGCAGGCCACCACCGCCAGCAGGACAGCGGTCGCCAGCGCGGCCAGAAGTGTTGTCCGGGAATGAGGTACGGCATCGGAGTTCCAGATGCCGCTCAGCCCGGCCAGGCTGCCGAGGGTGCCCAGGCCTGGTTCGGCCCGGGCCGCGAACGGGACGAGCCCGTCGGACTGCGCTCCGCCGAGGGCGCCGCTGAGCGCGGCCGCAACCAGCCAGGGCGAGGCGGCTGCCGTGGCGATCCCGGCGACGGCGGCGGCGCCCGCGGCCCGGCCGAACCCCGCACCGGGGGCCGCCAGGCAGACCAGCGCGACCGTCGCGGCCAGCACCAACCCGGTGGGGGTGAGACCGGCCAGCGCGATCCAGAACGCCAGCGCCGGCCAGTCCCCGGGCTGCGGTGCCGAACGCAGCCGGATGACGGCGGCGGCGACCCACGGCAGGCAGCCGTAACCGACCAGCAGGCTCCAATGTCCCTGCAGAAGCCGTTCGGCGACATAGGGATTCCAGATCGCCACGGTCGTGGCGGCGAACTGGCCGGGAACCCCGGATTCGGCGACGACCGCGGCGGCCAGTCGCGCGGCTCCCCAACCGGCCAGGAACAGCCCGGCGATCAGTAGCGCCTTGACCACCAGGCCGCCGTCGAGGAACGCGGAGAGCACCGCGACGGCGAAATCCTGCGGAACCGCCCGTGGCGCCGACTCGCCGATACCGATCGCGGCGTCGGACAGGTAGGACCGCGGGGTGGAGACGGCGTCGCGGATCAGCAGATAGCCGGGGGCCAGCAGCGGCGCGGTGACCGCCAGCGTCAGGGCCAGGGCGTACCCGGCTGAACCCCAACGCTCGGCCCAGCGCGCGGCCCGGGCCGGGTCGGTGGTGGTCACCGGGCCGGGGGTGGGGGCTCCGGTCGGCGGGTGGGGATCTTCTCGGTGGGCGCCTGCGCGGCCGGCATCGGACCGGTCTCGTCCCGGCCGAACAGGCCCAGGTCGATGTCGCTGTCCTCGCTGCCCGGGCCGGCCTGCGCCGATTCGACGCGCATCCCGAAGATGCCGAGCAGGACGCCGCCGACCAGGGTGACCAGCCCGGTGGCGGCCAGCACGATCGGCAGGATCCGCGACCACAGGGCCAGCCAGTCGCGTTCGTCGCGGGCGGCGGCCACCTGGGACTCGACGGTCTCCTCGGTGGAGGTGACCGTGTAGTCGACCACCGCGACCTCGGGCCGGACCGGGTCACGGGCGTAGTAGTGGTTGGCGCGCTCGGTGGCGCGGACGATGATGCCGGAGACCGGATCCACCCAGAAGGTGCGTTGGGCGGCGTAGAACCGGTTCATCGTGATCGGTTCCTGCGGGTCGCCGGGCACGCCCCACAACTCAGCCCGCGCGGTGACCTCGGCGTCGATGTTGTTGTCGTACAGCGACGCGTACTTGATCGGCTCGACCAGCTTGCCGTCGGCGTCGTAGCCGACGTTCTGGGTGAACCGGTAGGTGGTCAGGCCGTTGACGTCGTCCTCGCCGTCGTAGTTGGCGTCGAAGGGCTTCTGCGCGATCGGGTCGAAGAACGGGTAGGACTTCTTCTGGGTGTCGAACGGGAACCGATAGGCCAGTCCCTCGTGCGGCAGCGCGATGTTGGTGGGCGGCTTGTCGTCGGCGATGGTGCGCGGCTTCTGGACCGAGCCGCTGGGGCGCTCGTCGTCGGAGACCGCCTCGGCGGTCGTGCGGTTCACCGTCACGGTGTCGACCATGGCCAGCAGCAGGCCGTTGTCCTGCTGTTTGTCAGTGCGCCGGAGCGTGGTTCCCACCTGGAAGGTCACCACCTGCGCATTGGCCGGGTTCTCCACGGTCACCGCCTGCTGGGAGACCAGTGGGACGTTGGTGTCGACCACGAACCGCTCGCCGGACAGCGAGGCCGGGTCCAGCGCGGCCCCGGTACCGCTGGCGAACAGCGTCTTGTCGATGTTCAGCGGGATCTTGCGGATCTTGCCGGAGGTGTAGGTGGACAGCAGTAGCGCGGCGATCAGCAGGGCGGCCGCGAGTCCGACGACGCCGGACGCCGCGAGACGCAGCATGCTCGCGCGGTTCACGCTTCCCACGCCTCCTTGGTGTCCGTCCGGTAAACCGGTCTGACCCTAACAGCAGAACCAACGGCCAACCGCGCGCTGCGCGGATTCCCGGGGCCGCCTTCCCCGAGGTGCCGCGCACCGGCACACTGACTGCTATGACAGCGGCACCGGCGCAGGTGGGCGGCACCCGTCCGTTCCTGCCGGCGGTCGAGGGCATGCGCGCGTGCGCGGCGATCGGGGTGGTGCTGACCCACGTCGCCTTCCAGACCGGGACCTCCGGTTGGGTGATCGGCCGGTTGCTGCACCGGTTCGACCTGGCGGTGGCGGTGTTCTTCGCGCTGTCGGGGTTCCTGCTGTGGCGAGGGCACGCCGCGGCCGCCCGCGGCCTGCGCCACCGTCCGCGCGCGGGCCACTACCTGCGGTCCCGGCTGGTCCGGATCATGCCCGGGTATCTGGTCGCCGTGGTGGTGATCCTGACCCTGCTGCCCGAGGCGAACCACGCGAACTTGACGGTATGGCTGGCCAACCTGACGCTGACCCAGGTCTACGTGCCGCTGACGCTGACCGCCGGGCTGACCCAGATGTGGAGCCTGTCGGTGGAGGTCAGCTTCTATCTGGCGCTGCCGGTGCTGGCGTTGCTGGCCTACCGGCTGCCGGTGCGGGCGCGGGTGCCGGCGATCACCGCGGTGGCGGTGGCCAGCCTGGGCTGGGGCCTGCTGCCCATCCAGACCGCCGAGGGGGTGAACTTCCTGAACTGGCCGCCGGCCTACGCGTCCTGGTTCGCCGCCGGGATGCTGCTGGCCGAGTTGACGGTCAGCCCGGTCGGCTGGGTGCACCGTCTCGCGCGCAACCGGGTGGCGGTCTACTCGGTGGCGCTGGTCGCCTACCTGATCTCGGCCTCCCCGCTGGCCGGCCCCAAGGATCTCGTCCCGGCCACCCTCGGACAGTTCGTGGTGCGCACGGCCATGGGGGCGATCGTGGCCGGCGCCCTGCTCGCCCCACTGGTGCTGGACCGCCCGGAGACCGAGCACCGGATCCTGGGCAGCCCGGTCATGGTGACCCTGGGGCGCTGGTCCTACGGGCTGTTCATCTGGCACCTGGCCGCCCTGGTCATGGTGTTCCCGATGATCGGCACGTTCATGTTCAACGGGGACCTGGTGGTGATCTTCGTGCTGACCACGGTGCTGGGGTTCGCCATGGCCGCGGTGAGTTACGCGCTGGTGGAATCGCCGTGCCGGAATGCGTTGCGGCGGTGGGAGTATCGCCGGGCCGCCGTCCCGCCGCTGGACAGTTCCGTCACCGATATCCCCGAGCCTGCCGTCGCCCGCTGAACCAGGGGCAGGACTGTTGTGGGCAGGTGTGGATCAGACCCGCATCGAGGCGGAATGCTCCCTCGCCGCCGATTCCAGGTCGCGGATGACCGCATCCCGATCGGCTCGAGCCGCCCGAGCCGCTTCGGCCCGTCCCGGGGCGCCGGTGTTGGCGTTACCCCAGACGAGCAGGTCGACCAGTAGGGGGATGAGCTCGATGGCGCGCTCGGTCGGCAGGTAGGTGCGCCGGCGGCGGTCGCCCTCATCGACACGGCGTTCGAGGAGTCCGGCCTCGACGAGCCGGTCGAGTCGGTCGGTCTTGACGTTGGTTGCGATTCCTTCCTTCGCCGCGATCTCTGAGAACCCGTAGCGGTGGACGAGCAGGATGTCGCGCAACACCACGAGTGTCCACCGATCGCCGATGAGGT
>CAYURT010000014.1:0-58158 GCA_964447215.1 uncultured Mycobacterium sp. | reverse complement strand
GGTTCGAGGCCGACCCGACCTTCGTGCTGCACTTCACCAACGCCTATGAGGACGGTGACGAGGTCGTCCTCGACGGCTTCTTCCAGGGCGATCCGGAACCGGCCGATATCGACGGCGCCGGGCCGGAACGCAAGTGGCAGAGAGCGTTCCGATTCCTGGCGCTGGATCGTATGCAGACCCGGCTGCACCGATGGCGGCTCAACCTCGTCACCGGCGCCGTCCGCGAGGAGCCGATCACCGAGACGATCTCGGAGTTCGGAATGATCAACTCTGGGCACGCCGGCCGTCCGTACCGTTACGCCTACGCCGCGACCGGCAAGCCCGGATGGTTTCTGTTCGACGGGTTGGTCCGGCACGACGTCGTGACCGGATCCGAGCAGCGGTTCGGGTTCGGTGAGGGGGTCTACGGCAGCGAGACCGCGATGGCCCCACGGGTCGGCAGCCGCGGCGAGGACGACGGCTACCTGGTCACCCTCACGACGGACATGAACACGGATGCCTCCCACTGCCTGGTTTTCGAGGCCGCCGGACTCGAAGACGGCCCGGTCTGCAAAATCCAGCTGCCCGAGAGGATCTCAAGCGGAACCCACTCGACCTGGGTGCCCGGAAGCGAACTGAGACGCTGGCACGAGACCGACGACCCCGCTGCGGCGGTCGGGCTGAGCTGAATCAGTGCTGAGCTGAATCAGTTCGGCGGGAGCAGCTGGAATCCGTTGAGGATCATCTCGGCGTCCGCGGCGAAGGTCTTTTCGTCCGGCTTCACCGACTGCACGGTCAGCATCGCGACGTAGTTGGTGTCCCCGGTCCGGTACACCGCGCCCAGCGAGGTGGCAGAGCGCGGCGGGATGGTCGGAATCTTCGGTGAGATCTTCGCCTCCGGCACCGTGTAGGAGGTGGACACCGCGGGAACACCGCAGACCTCGGTCTCTTTCGTGTTCATGTTGTCGACCTTGAGCGCCTTGGCGATCTGCTCGTTCTGCGCCGCCAGGATCTGCTCGGGCCGGCCGAGATCGGAGGGGACCTTCTGCAGCGTGACCACCGCATTGGGGGTGAAGCCGTCCGCGGCGAGACCCTTGTTGCGGATGGCGAACCGGATGTCCTGGTTGTCCATCTCGGTGGTGCGCTCCCATCCGGCGGGCACCGGGACCCGCAGCTTGGGCTCCTGGTCGGTGCGGCTGGGAACGTCGGAGAGCGGCGCCGACACCTTCTGACACTTGTCCGCTGAGGGCTGGGCGCCCGAACAACCGGTCGCCGTCACCGCGAGGGTCATCGCCAGTGCGGCGATGACCGGGGTCCGTTCCACTGTTTTCCTACCCACGCTTCCTGCCCACGTCGACTCCTCGAGGCCCGGCCCAGCCTACCGGCGGTGCAGAGGCCGGGGTTCGGCCTCCAGCAAAGCCACCCCCAGCGCCCATACCGAACATCCCAGCGCACCCAGCGCGCTCAGAGCGCCCAGATAGAGGCCGTAGCCGGCGACAACCGGCCCCTCGACGTTAGCGCTGTAGAACCACCAGGTCAGCGCCCCCACCAGCAGCGAGATCACGACTGCGGCGGCCGCGGCGAGCCGCGGCGCGATTCCGCGGCCGATCATCGCGCCGAGTACGACGAGGACCGACGCCAGCAGGACGATCAACTGACCGGGACCGAACCGCGGCGGCAGGGCGATGCTGCCCGCGGTCCCACCGATCGCACTGGCCCGACCCTCCCCGCCGGCCGACGTGGTCAGCCACGGCAGCCAGGCGCTGACCGTCAGCACCACGGCCCACAACGCCACCAGCCATCCGGGGCGCAGCCGAGACACGGTTGAACCCTAACCTCCGCGGTGTCCCGGTACGGTTTCGTCTCATGACGGGTCACATCATCGTCGCCGGTGACGGTGCGCTCGCCCGTCGGATCATCGACGAACTCACCGACCAGGCGCTGCCGGTGGTGGCGCTGGAATCTCCCAGTGGACTGGCAGCCGCGGGAGTGGCCGGAGCCACGGCGGTGATCGCCGCCGACGTGGACGACTCCGTCAACCTGGAGGTGGCGCTGCTGGCCCGGGAGGCCAATCCCGCCGTCCGGGTGGTCGCGCGACTGGCCAACCCGGTGCTGCGCGAGGCCCTCAACGACGGTATCGGGCCCGGCGCCATCCTCGACGTCGCCGATTTGTCAGCGCCCTCGGTGGTCGAGGCCGTGCTGGGCAAGGCGGCGCACACCGTCACCGCGGGCGGTGTGAGGTTCGTGGTGGCCTCCGACACCGTTCCCGAGCACGGCACCTTGCGCTCGATCTACGGCCGCCTGGCGCCGGTGGCGGTGGTCCGTGGTCACAACGCTCCCAACCCCGGCGAGGTGATCACCTGCCCCCGCCTCGACGACGAGGTCTACCAAGGGGATCGGGCCACTCTGATCGGCCGCGGCACCGATCTCGCCGAACGCGGCCTGGCGACCGGCTTGGCCGGTGACGGCGAACTCACCCGGCCCTCGCGACCGGTCCGGGCCTTCGACGGCTTGCGGGCGTTCCACGAGGACGTGAATCCCGCCTTCTACTGGTCGCTGTCCGTAGCGCTGACCATGCTGCTGGGTTCGGCGTTCATCCTGCGGTTCGCGATCCGTCCGGGCATCGGCTGGATGGACGCGCTGTCGTTCGCCACCGAGACCCTGACAACGGTGGGTTACGGCGACTTCAACTTCGCCGGCCAACCGCTCTGGCTGCGGTTGTGGGGCGTGGTGATGATGCTCAGCGGCATCGCGCTGATCTCGGTGACGGTCGCTTTCATCGCTGATGTGCTGCTGTCCCGGCGACTCACGGAGGCGGCCAGCCGGCAACGGGTCAGCCATCTGCGCCACCATGTCGTCGTCGTCGGTCTGGGCGCCTACGGCATCCGGGTGGCCGGGCTGCTCAGAACCACCGGCCATGCCGTCGCAGCCGTCGAACTCGGCCAGGACAACCGCTTCCTCTCAGCCGCCGAGGAACTGCGGGTCCCGGTGATCACCGGGGACGGAACCCAGCGCGCGACGTTGGCCGCGGCCGGCGTGCAGCGCGCCCGCGCCGTCGCCGTGCTGACCGACGACGACATGGTCAACATCGAAGCGGGTCTGGTGGTACGCGCCATGACCGAACCCGACGGCGCCCCCGACACGCCGAGGATCCCGATCGTCTTGCGCATCTACGACCGGGCTCTGGGCGCCGCCGTCGGCCACCAACTCGACTTCCATCACGTCCGGTCCACGGTCGACCTGGCCACCCCGTGGTTCATCGGCGCGGCGATGGGCCTGGACGTCCTGGGCACCTTTTCGGTGGGGCAGCGGTCATTCATGGTGGGCGGCGTCCGGGTGCAGCCCGGCAGCGATCTGGACGGCCTGCGGATCAGCGACCTGTCCGCGCTCACCCGGGTGATCGCGATCGAACGTCACGACGGTACGGCGACTGAGTTGCACCCGCGGCTCGACACCCGATTCAGCTGCACCGATACCGTCTACCTGGTCGGCCCGTACCACGAACTGCTCGACGTCCTGCGCAAGGGACAACCTGGTGAGACGGCCGGAATGAGCGCCACCGGATGCTCAGGGCTGGAGTCGGGCTGAGTCGAGAACCCGCCGGGCGTTGTCCTTCAGGATCAGTGGCAGCACCGCCGGGTCGACGTCGAGGGCCTCGAAGTCGCGCCGCCACCGCTGCAGGCTGATGTAGGGATGGTCGGTGCCGAAGAGCGCCTTGGTCCGCAACTGACGCCCGATTGCGGCAACCAGTTGGGGCGGAAAGTATTTCGGCGACCACCCGGACAGGTCGACGTAACAGTTGGCCTTGTGTGAGGCGATCGCGATCTGGGCGTCAATCCAGGGAACCGCCGGGTGCGCCATCACCACCGTCAGTGCGGGGAAGTCGGCGGCGACGTCGTCGAGCAGCATCGGGTCGGAGTAGCGCAGCTTGATTCCGTGTCCCCCGGGCAGGGCGGAGCCCAGCCCCGTCTGCCCGGTGTGAAACAGCGCCGGCACACCGCAGCCGGCGATCTCCTCGTAGATCGGGTAGAACCTGCGATCGTTGGGCTCGAAGCCCTGCAGACTCGGGTGAAACTTGAAGCCGCGTACCCCGTAGTCGTGGACCTGCTCGCGAACCCGCCCGACCGCATCGGGGTCCCACGGGTCCACGCTCCCGAACGGGATCAGCACGTCGTTGTTGCGCGCGGCGCCGGCCACCAGATCCGCCACCGAGTTGGGCGGATGGCCAGTGGCGGTCCGGGCGTCGATGGTGAACACCACGGCGGCGGTGTTGTTCTCGCGGTACTGGCCGGCCAGTTCGTCGACGCGGGAGAAGTAGTCCGGCCCCAGCTTGAAGTAGCGTCCGGTCGCCTCGGCGAGTTCAGCGTCGTAGGCACACCGGCCCCGGGTGTCGATCTCGACGTGGGTGTGGACGTCGATCGCCGCGACGGCGTCGAAGTCCACCCCACATCGGTAGACCGGGACCGGCGGGGTCAGGCGAACACCGCCACGAAGCGGTCCAGCGAGGCCTGGATATCGCCCCGCAGAGCCGCGGCGACGATCATCCCGATCGGGCCGAACAGGGCCGGACCGCCGAGATGGACATCCATGGTGACCACCGAGGCCGCCGCGCCGTCCTGGCGGCTCGGCCGGACCTTCCCGATCAGTTTGACCTTGACCCCGCCGACCCCGACACCGTTGAGGGTCATCGACTCCGGCGGCTTGAAGTGGACGATCGTCCACTTGATCCGGTTCGGCATCCCTTTGACCTCGACGATGGACTCGACCTCAGTCCCCTTGTCGAGGTTGTCAGGTAGCTTGGACCGCCAAACCCGGTGGATCGTCAGCCATTCCTTGTACCGGGACAGATCGGAGGCGTGCTGCCAGGCCTCCTGAGGCGGTAGCGGTACGTCGACGGAGACCGAGACCTTCGCCATCCGCCGTTACTGGCCGTCGGCCTTGTCCGCAGCCTTCCCAGCCGCGTCGGCGGCCGAGCCGGCCGCGTCCTGGACCTTGTCGACGGCGGCATGGGCCGCGCCCTGGACCTTGTCGACGGTCTCGGAGAACTTTCCACCGGTCTTCTCGTCGATCACGTCGCCGGCCTTGTCGATGGCGCCCTCGATCTTGTCGACGTTCTCGCTGATGACGCCCTTGGCCATTTCGGCGGCGCCCATGGTGGCGTCCTTGGCCTTGTCGGCGGCTTCCTTGGCCTTGTCGATGAAGGACATGGATATCCCTTTCTATTTCAGCTTTCCCGCGTCAATCTACGCACCCGGGGTGGCCTACCGCCAGAGTTGACGCGGTTCGCCCAAGATCCTGCCCTGGACCCACCACACCGCCTCGATGAGTGCGGCCGCGACCAGTCCGATCAGTACGGCCGGGGTGGTGATGGCGGGGTCGGAGGCGTCGAGCATGAACTTCTCCCGGGCCAGTGGGATGGCGAAGATCACCACGTAGCCGAGAAATGAGGCCATCACGAGTGCGACCCGCCACCACTGGTAGGGCCTGGCCACCACCGCCAGCACCCACAGCGCCCCGATCAACAGGGTGATCAGCGCCGCGGTCGAGGCGCGCGTCTGGGCCAGCACGGTCCCGTCGGTGCCCGGGTAGGCCAGCAGGTAGGAACCGTAGGTCGACAGCCCGATCAGCAGGCCGGTCGGCAGTGCCGAGGTCATCACCCGGCGGACGAAACCCGGGCGGGCACGCTCGTTGTTGGGCGCCAACGAGAGGATGAATGCCGGGATTCCGATGGTGAACCAGGCCGCGATGGTCACGTGGATCGGCTGGAACGGATAGAGCAGCGGGGCGGTGCCGAACAGCTTGGAGGACAGCCCGGCCAGGCCCACCAGCAGGGCCAGGAGCACCGAGTAGACGGTCTTGGTGAGGAACAGGTTGGAGACCCGTTCGATGTTGCCGATCACCCTGCGGCCCTCGCCCACGACGTAGGGCAGTGTGGCGAACTTGTTGTCCAACAGCACGATCTGGGCAACCGCGCGCGATGCGGGACTGCCCGAACCCATGGCGACACCGATGTCGGCGTCCTTGAGGGCGAGCACGTCGTTGACCCCGTCACCGGTCATCGCCACCGTGTGGTCACGTGCCTGCAGGGCGTGCACCATGGCTCGCTTCTGGTCGGGACGTACGCGCCCGAAGGTGGTGTGGGAGTCCATCGCCGCGGCCAGCGCCTCCGGTTCGCCGGGCAGTTCGCGGGCGTCCATGGTCGCGCCGTCCAAACCCAGCGATCCGGCGACGGCCCCGACCGAGACGGCGTTGTCCCCGGAGATCACCTTGATCGAGACGTTCTGCGAGGCGAAGTAGTCCAGGGTGTCGCGGGCGTCGGGCCGGACCCGTTGCTCGAGGACCACCAGTGCCGCCGGGTTCACCCGGCCCGGCGCGCCGGCGTCGTCGACTCCGCGGTCCGAGGAGCCCAGCAGCAGAACCCGCAATCCGCCGGCCCCGATCTGCTCGGCCCGTTCGGCCGCCGGGGAGGACGGTTCGAGCAGCACGTCGGGCGCGCCGATCACCCAGTTGCCGTTTCCGTCGTAGGAGGCCCCGCTCCACTTGGTTGCCGATTTGAACGGCGCCACGGCGGTGGCCGTCCACCCGGGACGGTCCGGGTAGGCCTCGGAGATCGCCTGCATGCTCGCGTTGGGCCGGGGATCGTCGGCGGCCAGCGCGGCCAGTACGGCGCCCGCCTGCCCGGCGGATATCTCGCCGACCGGCTCGGTGCGGGCCAGGCGCATCCCGTTCTCGGTCAGCGTCCCGGTCTTGTCGGCGCAGACCACATCCACCCGGGCCAGCCCCTCGATCGCCGGGAGTTCCTGGACCAGGCACTTGCGCCGGCCCAGTCGCACGACGCCGACGGCGAAGGCGATCGAGGTCATCAGCACCAGGCCCTCGGGCACCATCGGCACCAGCGCGCCGACCATCCGCAGCACCGATTCCCGCCAGCCGACGCCGGTGGTGAACAACTGGGTGTAGATGATCAGGGCCCCGGTGGGGACCAGCAGGTAGGTGATGAACCGCAGGATGACGTTGATCCCGTTGCGCAGTTCCGAGCGCACCAGGGTGAACTTGCTGGCCTCCTCGGCCAGCCGGGCGGCGTAGGCCTCCCGGCCCACCTTGGTCGCGCGGTAGGCGCCGGTCCCGGCGACCACGAAGCTTCCGGACATGACGGGGTCCGCGACGGTCTTTGCGATCGGGTCGGCCTCGCCGGTGAGCAGGGACTCGTCAACCTCGAGGGCGGCCGCCTCGATCAGTTCCCCGTCGACCACGATCTGGTCCCCGGGCCCCAACTCGATCACGTCGTCGAGCACGACCTCGTCGGGAGTCCGTGCCGCGGTCCCGGACCGGCGCCGCACCACGGGCCGGGCCTGCCCGATGATGGCGAGGTTGTCCAGGGTCTTCTTGGCCCGCAGCTCCTGGATGATGCCGATCCCGCTGTTGGCGATGATCAGCAGGCCGAACAAACCGTTGATCAGCGAGCCGGTGGCCAGCACGATGCCGAAGAGCACCCCGAGGATGGCGTTGATCCGGGTGAAGACATTGGCCCGGACGATATCGGCGACGCTGCGCGACGCACGGGAGGGCACATCGTTGGTCTTGCCCTCGGCGATCCGGGCGGCCACCTCCGCGTCGGAGAGGCCCAGGGCGGCGGTCATCGGGTGAAGGTTCCCATACCGTCGTCGTCGAAGTACTCAAGTGTCAGCGAGTCGCCGGTGAACCGCGCCGCCGAAACGCTGCCCGGCGGCGCGTTCTCGTCGCCCGGGCTGAAGGTGAAGACGTCGCCGTCCCAGTGGGTCAGCGGATAGTCCCGCGGTCGGGGGCCCAGTGACAGCGTCAGCGCCCCGTCCCGTTCGACGACGGTGGCCGGACCCCAGTACTCGTTGGCGTAGCGGCCGGTGTAGTCCCGCGTCGGGCGGGCCGGCGCGGGGTTCGCCGGTGGCTGTCGGCCCGCCAGTTCACCGACCGGGGCGTCGATCGCGGCAAAGGCCTCGGCGTAGAGCGCGCGCCAATCCCATCGCACTTCACCGAACTCGACGAGGTCGGTGAACTCGGCCGTGAGGGTCTCGGGGACACCGGATGGCGAGGCGTTGGTCAGCGCGACGATGGCGACGTCCGCCGACGGGATCATCACGAAGTTGGTCGCCGCCCCGAGCAGGAACGCTCCGGAGTGACTGAACTGCATCCGGCCCGCGGCGGAGGTGGAGATGTTGAACCCGTAGCCGTAGAAGCCCGCCCGCATCGCGGGCTCGGTCGGCGGGGAGGACACCATCTGCGGGGTCAACGCGGGCAGCAACGCCTCGGGGTCGACCACCCGGCTGCCCTCGTAGTCGCCGTTTTCCAGCAGCATCGCCAGCCACCGCGCCACGTCGACGACCGAGGAACTCACGCCGCCCGCCGGAGACTGCGGGTCGGGGTCGCGGACGTCGGCCGGCCGAAAGGCGCCGTCGACCCGAACGTGGCCGACCGCACGGTTGCCGCGGCCGGCGAAGTCGTCGAAACGGGAACTGGTCGAGTCCATTCCCAGCGGACGGTAGATCGCTTCGGCGCTGAGGTCCTCCCAGGACGCGCCAGCCGCGGTCGCCACCGCCTCTGCGGCCGCCGTCACACCGAAATTGGTGTAGGCGTAGGAGGTCCGGAATGAATCAAGGGGCAGCAGACGCAGCCGCTCCAGAATGGTGCGACGGTCATAGCCGAGGTCCTCGAGAAGGTCGCCGGCGTGGTCGGGCAGGCCAGACCGGTGGGCGAAGAGATCGCCCACGGTGAGCATGTCGGTGACCGCCGGGTCGGACAGCGCGAACCAGTCGAGTTCGGCGACGACGGGGGTTGCCCAGCTGATCTCGGAGGCACCGACCTGACGGGCCACCACCGTGGCGGCGATCGGCTTCGACAGCGAAGCGAGTTGGAACACCGTGTTCTGGTCGACCGCCGCGCCGCTGCGGGTGTCACGGACACCGAATCCTCTGGCGTAGATGGTCTTCCCCCCCTGCACGACCGCGACCGCCATGCCGGGAATCCCGGAGGAGGTCATCAACTCCTCGGCGATGCCGTCGAGCGCGGCCACGGCCCGTGCGACGGCATCGTCGGGCAGTGGCATCGCGACGGCGAGCGCCGGCGACTCGCCGGCCGGCGTGGTGGTCCCGGGGGACCCGACGCAGCCGGTCAGCAGCACCGCCGAGAGCACCACCGCAGAACAGGTCCGGCGCGCAGGGCGCCCGCACCGATGGATCACGCTTGCACCGTAGTGCCTTAGAGCCGCCACCAGCGCTCGAGAGGCTCCGGACTCGCCGGTGTTACGCGGCCGCCGGGTTTGGGCACCGCGATGCCGACTCCCGCCGCTGCGGCGGCCTCGAGCGCCCACTCGGCGGGCTCGGCCCACGGGTGAGGGGCCAGCCGGAAAGTTCCCCAATGGATCGGCACCATGGTCCCGGTGGAGCCGCCGTTGAGTTCGCCATGCGCCCTGACCGCTTCCTCGGGGTTCATATGAATATCCGGCCAGGCCTTGTTGTAGGCCCCGACGGGAAGCAGCGTGAGGTCGAAAGGTCCGTAGCGTGAACCGATTTCGGTGAAGAAGTCGCCGTATCCGGTGTCACCGCCGAAGTAGGCACGATGCCGGGGGCCGACGACGGCCCACGATGCCCACAGGGTGTTGTTGCGGGACAGGAAACGGCCGGAGAAGTGCCGCGCCGGTGTGCACGTCAGGCTTAGTTCACCGACCCGGGCGCCGGCGTACCAATCAAGTTCGATGATGCGACCGGGGGCTATCCCCCACTCCCGCAGGTGCGCCCCCACCCCCAGCGGCACCAGGAAGGGCGCGCGCTGCGTCCGCGCCAGGGTACGGACGGTGTCCATGTCGAGGTGGTCGTAGTGGTCATGGCTGATCACGACGGCGTCCAGCGCCGGTAGAGCTTCCAGCGGAAGCGGCGGCGGGTGCAGGCGGACGGGCCCCACGGTGCGCGACGGGGAGCAGCGGCGGCTCCACACCGGGTCGGTGAGCAGCCGGTAGCCGTCGACCTCGATGAGCGCGGTGGCGTGCCCCAGCCAGGTGAGGCCCAGCGGCGCCGGCCGTGACCGAAAAGCAGGGTCCTCCAGCGGTATCGGACCCGGCGGGCGGCTGTCGGCACTCCCGGAGAGGACCTCGAAGAACACCAGCCGGTTCTCCTCGGTGTCCAGCCGGATCGCCGGGGCGGGGTCGAGGTTGCAGAAGGCGCCTGCCCGGTAGTTCGGGGAGCCCTCCGAGACGGCGCGGATGGCCGCCGCGCTCGCTCCCAGTGCCGCGGGCGCGTCCCGCAGCGCCCGTAGCGCCCATCCGCCCGCGGCCAGGGATGCGGTGCCGGCCGCCAGCCGCAGCGCGGATTTCCCGGCTGGGAGCAGGGCGGAAAGGTCAGGCATCCCGGGCATGCTGGTCAGGACCCTTGGAACCTCGGGGCCCGCTTCTCCAACCGGGCCACCTGTGCCTCGATCACATCCTTGCTCGCCCAGGCGAGTTCGAAGAGCTCTCGGTGCAGCGCGGTCTGCTCCTCGTAGGAGCCGTCGTCGTTGAGCACCCGCTTGGAATGGCGAAGCGACAGCGGGGCCAGGCCCGCGATATCCGAGGCCCAGTCCTGGGCCTCGGAGAGTGTGCCGATCCGGTTTGCCATCCCCGTCAGCAGAGCGTTCTGCGCGTCGAGTTTCTCTGCGGCCAGGAGCATTCCGCGGGCCCGGCCGTGGCCAACCAGGGAGGCGAGCCGGCGAATGCTCCAGTTGTCCAGCGCCAGGCCGTACTTGGCGATCGGGAACTGGAAGAAGGCCTCCGGTGCGACCACCCTCAGGTCGCAGACCATGGCGAGCTGGACGCCTGCGCCGATCGCGGGGCCGTTGATCGCCGCGATCACCGGTACGGGCACCGCGTCGATGGCTTTGTTCAGCGCTATCGCCTTGTCGGGGAAGTCGGCGGCGAAGACGTCACCGGACAGGTCGGCGCCGGCGCAGAACACGGTTCCCGCACCGGTCAGGACGATGGCGCGAACGTCCTCCTCGGCTGCCCTCTGGACGGCCTCACGCAGGCTGTCGACCAGTTCCGAATTCAGCGCGTTGCGCCGCTCCGGCCGCTGCAACTCGATGGTGGTGACATCGCCGACCCGCTCGATACCGATCACCCGGCAAGCCTACTGGCCGGTCCGCCGGCGGACCCATGTGGTTCAGGCCAACGAGTCGACCCAGGCGCGGTGCAGGGCGGCGTACCGCCCGCCGATGCCGATCAGCGCTTCCGGCGTCCCGTCCTCGACGATGCGGCCGTGCTCGACCACCAGCACCCGGTCGGCGATCTCCACCGTGGACAGCCGGTGGGCGATGATCAGTGCGGTCCGGCCGGCCAGCACGGTGCGCAGCGCGCGCTGGACAGCGCGTTCGCTGGGAATGTCCAGCGATGAGGTGGCCTCGTCGAGGATCAGCACCGCCGGGTCGGCGAGGAAGGCGCGCGCGAAGGCGATCAGTTGGCGCTGCCCCGCCGACAGCCGACCCCCGCGCTTGCCGACATCGGCCTGCTCGGCTCCGGGCAGCGCGTCGATGAACTCCGCCGCGCCCACGGCGGCGGCCGCCGCGCGCACCTCCGCGTCGGAGGCTTCGGGGCGACCGAGCCTGATGTTGTCGGCGACGGTCCCGGAGAACAGGAAGTTCTCCTGGGTCACCATCACAACGTGCCGCCGCATCTCGCTCTGCGCGAACTCGGGCAGTTCGGTCCCGTCCAGACTCACCGAGCCGGCCTGCGGGTCGTAGAACCGCGCGACGAGTTTGGCGATCGTGGTCTTGCCCGCACCGGTGGTCCCGACCAGAGCGACGGTCTGTCCGGCCGGCACGGTCAGTGTGAGCCCGGAGAACACCGGATGCTCTGCCAGATAGCCGAAAGTCACCTCGTTCAGCGCGATCTCACCCCTTATCTTGTCCGGGCGCACCGGGTGGCGAGGGTCGGCGACGGCGGGGCGCACGGCCAGCACCGCGGCGATCTTCTCCAGCGCCGAGGACGCCGACTGGAAGGTGTTGAAGAACTGCGAGATGTCCTGCATCGGTTCGAAGAACATCCTCAGGTACAGCAGGAAGGCCGTGAGCGTGCCGATCGACATCTGGTCGCCCAGCACCAGGTAGCCGCCGTAGAGCAGTACTACTCCGGTGGTGAGGTTGCCGACCAGTTTGACGCCCGGCATGAAAATCGCCAGCAGCTTGAACGCGCGTTCGTTGACATCGCGGTAGTCGTCGGCCACCTCCTCGAAGATCTCCTGGTTGCGCGCCTGGCGCCGGTAGGCCTGCACGGCCTTGATCCCCGTCATGGTCTCAACGAATTGGACGATGACCAGCGCGGCGCTCTCCCGGACCTTGCGGTAGTTGCGCGTCGACTCGACCGCGAACCAGCGGACCAGCCACACCAGTACCGGAAAACCGGCCAGACACAGCAGGCCGAGGCGAACGTCGAGGTACACCAGCAGGATTGCCGTGCCGGCCATCGTCAGCACGGCGGTGACCAGGCTGTCGAAACCGGTCTCCAGCATGTCCTGGATGGCCTCGACATCACTGGTCGAGCGGCTGACCACCCGCCCTGAGGTGTAGCGGTCGTGGAAGGCGATGTCGAGGTTCTGGAAATGCCGGAACAGCCTGCGGCGCAGCTCGAGCAGGACCCGTTGGCCGATCCGGCCGGAGTTGTACAGGAAGAACATCCGGCCCAGAGCCTGCACCGCCACCAGAGCGCACAGCGCCGCGACGACGACGAGGAGCTCCCGCGGCGGACCGCCGTCGACGATAGGGGGAATCGCGTTGTCGATACCTCGAGCGACGAGCAGTGGAACAGCGAGCCGGGCGGCGTTGGCGATGATGACCACCACCGCCAACAGGGCGATCATCGCCCGGTACGGGCGCAGCAGCGCGCCGAGCAGGGCCCGTGCCGCCGACCGCCGGGCCCGCGGGTCGCCGCCCTCGTCGGGTTGCTCCTCGAGCCTGCCCCGCCACTGCGGGCCGGTCACCGGTCGGCTCCGCCCAGCGCGGGATGGCCGGCCGACCTGTCGGTGCTGGCCCGCTGAGCCCGGGCTTCCTCGTAGATCCGGTCGAGACGACCGCGCGCGTCGTCCTCCTCCCACTCCGGTTGCGGGGCGCAACCGTCGTCGAGTTCGTCCCCGGCGGCCAGCAGATAGCGGTAGCGCGGCACCGTGGCGAGCAGTTCCGCGTGGGTGCCGATGTGGGTGATCGTCGCCGCCCCGTCGACGGTGTCGAGCAACGCCACGGCGTCGGCGAGCAGCACCGTGGAGGCGCGGTGGGCCACCACGACTGCGGTCACCCCCGACAGGACCCGGCGTAACGACTCGGTGACCGCGGCCTCGGTGTGCACGTCGAGAGCTGAGAGAGTGTCGTCGAGCACCAGCACGCGAGGCTCGGCCAGGATCGCCCGGGCCAGGGCCAGCCGCTGGCGCTGCCCCCCGGACAGGCTCATGCCCTGTTCCCCGATCCGGGTCTGCAGACCGAAGGGAAGGTCGTAGACGAACCGCGCGGCGGCCACGTCGATGGCCCGTTCCAGATCGGCGTCGGTGGCATCAGGCCGGCCCAGCCGAAGGTTCTCGGCCACCGACAGCGAGAAGAGCGTGGGATCCTCGAACGCGACAGCGACCGAGGAGCGCAGCTCGGACAGCGGAAGATCACGAATGTCTGCGCCGTCCAGCAGAATCCGGCCTTCGCTGACATCGTGCAGCCTGGCCATCAGCTCAGCGATCAGCGACTTTCCCGAACCGGTCGCGCCGACGAGCGCCAGCGTCCGTCCCGGCTCGACGGTGACCGAGACGTGGCGCAGCGTCCAGGTGTCAGCACCGGGGAAACGGAACCCGACCTCGTCGAGCTGGAGACGCCCGACCGGCGGTTGCGGCGGCAACGGACCGTCGGCGATCGTGATCGGGGCGTCGAAGACCTCGGCGATCCGGTTGGCGGCTGTCATGGCCTCCTGGGTCATCGACAGCAGAAATCCCAGCGATGCGACCGGCCAAACCAAGGACAGCATCATGGTGATGAATGCCACCAGCGTTCCCAGCGTCACCAGACCGTGTCCGGCGGCGTAGGCGCCGAGGCCCAGGACCAGGATCAGCGTGATGTTGGGGATGGCTTCGAGGAGGGTCCAGAACCTCGCGGACACCGAGACCTTCTGGACCTGCGTGTCATGCAGCTGCACGGCCTGGGCGTCGAACCTCTGATAGGTGTAGTCCTCGCGGCCGAAGGACTTCACCACCCTGATCCCCAGCGCGGACTCCTCGACGTGGGTGGCGATGTGGCCGGCTTGGTCCTGCGCCTGACGGGAAAGCCGGGTGAACGCCCGCTCGAACCGCAACATCGTCGCGGTGACTGGGATGATCGAGATCAGCACGACCACCCCCAGCGGCCAATACATCACCAGCAGGATCGCGGTCACGATCACGATCTGCAGCACGTTGAGCATCAGGAACACCAGGCCGAAGGCCAGGAGCCGGCGGATGGTTCCCAAGTCGTCCATCACCCGGGAGAGCAACTGGCCCGACTGCCACCGGCCGTGGAAGGACATCGGCAGCACCTGAAGGCGGGCATAGATGTCCTTGCGGATATCAGCCTCGACCCCCATGGTGGCGCGAGCCGCCAGCCAGCGCCGGATGAACCACAAGACGGCCTCGGCGAGGCCGACCGCGACGGCCACCGACCCCAACACCCATAGCCCGTGCGGGTCCCGCTGCCGCACCGGCCCGTCGATGACCGCCCTGGTCAACAGCGGCACGCCCACGGTGGCCACCAGGGTGAGAGTGGCAGCCGTGACCATGGCGATCCAGTGCGCACGATAGGGAAGAAGGTAGGGAAGCAGCCTGAGCAGGTCTGATGCCGCACGGACCCGTCCGGGCGGTGCGGCGATGACGGGCTCACGCGCCCCTCCGGTTGCCACCATGTCCACGGCCGAATATCTCCTCTGCGCCCCACCGCGATCTTGTCACGGCCGAGCCTCCCGCTCGGCCACGCAGCGATCCGGCAAGATGGATGACCATGGACAGTGGGGCTGCCACGCCGCGCGTTCTGGTCGTCGACGACGACCCCGACGTGCTGGCTTCTCTGGAGCGGGGGCTGCGGCTGTCCGGGTTCGACGTCGCGACAGCCTCCGACGGCGCCGAGGCCCTGCGCAGCGCCACCGAGACCAGGCCGGACGCGATCGTGCTGGACATCAACATGCCGGTGCTTGACGGGGTCAGCGTGGTCACCGCACTTCGGGCCATGGACAACGACGTCCCGGTGTGTGTGCTCTCGGCACGCAGTTCGGTCGACGACCGGGTCGCGGGACTGGAGGCCGGCGCGGACGACTACCTGGTCAAGCCTTTCGTGCTGGCCGAGTTGGTGGCGCGGGTCAAGGCGCTGCTGCGCCGGCGCGGGGCGACCGCCACGACCTCCTCGGAGACCATCAGCGTCGGCCCCCTGGAAGTCGACATTCCCGGTCGGCGGGCCCGCGTCAACGGGGTCGAAGTGGACCTGACCAAACGGGAATTCGACCTGCTCGCCGTGCTGGCCGAGCACAAGACAGCGGTGCTCAGCCGGGCCCAGCTCCTGGAACTCGTGTGGGGCTACGACTTTGCCGCGGACACCAACGTGGTCGACGTTTTCATCGGCTACCTGCGCCGCAAACTGGAAGCAGGCGGGGCACCCAGGCTGCTGCACACCGTGCGTGGCGTGGGTTTCGTACTGCGGACCCAGTGATCAGCGGGCACGGCGCAAGCCAGAGCCTCCGGTCCCTGAGCCTCCGCCCGCTGGCCTATCGGAAGTTCTTGTCCCACTTGTCAAAGCCGGCCGCGCGTGCGGTCTCCTCATCGAAGAACCACACCTCGGCGATGGTCTGATCGTAGGCCGGGCTGTCCGGCGGGTGGTACAGCATCGAATCGGCGTTGCCCTTGATCAGCCAGCCGGCCGGGCCACCGCCGTCGTCGCCGGCCCTGGCTGAGCCTTTGCCGTAGGGGCCGGCCGGGACGTCGTCGACCGACATCAGTCCGGCGGCGGCGGTGGCGGCCGCCCCGATCTTCCCGCCCATGCTGTCGGCGGCGTCACCGATCTTGTCGGCGGCCTCACCGATCTTGTCGGCCAGGGCGTCCTTGGCGTCGCCGACCTTGTCACCGGCCCGTTCGACGAGGTCGCCGACCTTGGCCTTGATCTCATCCCAGCGGGAGAAACCGGCCGCCTTGGCGCTCTCCTCGTCGACGAACCACCACTCGGTCACCAACTCTTCGTAACCGGGAGCCCCGGGAACGAAATATTGCTGGGACTCCGCGTCGAACTTGACCAGGTACCCGGGCGGAGCGTCACTGCGGGCCGCCAGCCGGATCGAACCGGCCCCGTGCGGCTCACGCTCAAGGATGGACCCGATCGCGTCTCCGACGGCATCGGCGGCCGCGCCGACCTTCTCGCCAGCCCGTCCGGCCAGATCACCGGCCTTATCGGCCGCATCGGAGAGGGTCGCCGCCGCACCGGCGCCCGCCGCGCTCACCGCGCCGGCGACCTTGCCGAGATCGGGGCCCTTGAGGCCGATGTCGGGCCCGCCTCCCGCGCCGGCGGACGCCGACAGGGTCACCGGCACTTCCCGGGTCACCCGGCGGATCATCATGGCAAAGGTCAGCAGCAGGCCCAGGAGGAACGCCAGGGCCATCAGCCACCAGTTCACGTCGCTCATCAACGTGCTCCTATCTCACGCGAGTCGGCGGGGAAGGCCGCGATGGCCTCCTCCCGGCTGATGCGGCTGACGGTGAGGACCGTGATCACCCATGCGACCGCCGAACCGACCAGAAAGGCCAACAGGTACCACAACCACTGCGCTACGAATCCCATCTCGCTACTCCCTAGTTGACCTTGATCTCGGTGCGACGGTTCTGGGCGCGCCCGGCCTCGGTGTCGTTGTCGGCGACCGGCTGTGTGGCCCCGGCGCCCCCGCTGGTCAGCGAATCGGCCGGGATGCCCTGCGATTCCAGGTAGGCCACGACGGCCCTGGCCCGGTTCTCGCTGAGCGGGCCGTTGATCGCATCGGTGCCGGTGTTGTCGGTGTGTCCGATCACCGTCAGTCTGGCGTCCGGGCAGGCCTTCACCGCGGGAACGACGGCCATGAGCTGCTGTTGCCCGTCTGCGGTGAGCACGTCGCTGCCGGTCTGGAACTTGACCGGGACCGCCAGGTCGGCGTCGATGGTGGTCTGCAGGTTGTCGCAGGAGACCGGCGCTCCCTCGAGGCTGATGTTGTTGATGATCGTGACGTCGGGCCAGCCCGCCTTGGCCGCCGCCTCGACGGCGGCCCTGACCTCTTCGGACGGTGCGATGCCCGACAGCGTCATGGTGTCGCCTTCGACGGTGAACTGGAAGTCCGGTACGTCGACGGCCGCCTTGAACAGGGCCTCGAACCCGCCGAAGTCCGGAGCGGTCGCGCCGGGGGTGATGTCGATCTTGTCGATCAGGTTGGCCGCCGGGCCGAGAGCCGCCGTGAGGACGCTGAGCAGCTTCTCCTTGACCCCGAGATCGGGCAGGAAGCCCGACAGCGTGAAGTCGTTGCCGTTACGCAGGATCGACAGCGGGGAGAAGTTGAGCGAGGGCATCGAGACATCCGGCATGGAGACGCTGGGGGCGTTGACGTCGACCGTGGGCTTGACGACGCTGGCGCCGATCCAGCCGAACAGCAGCGGTACGAGCAGCAGGCCGGCCAGCCAGCCCCATCCAGGTGAACGCCGGTAGAACCGCGACTCGGTCCGCCACTGCGTTGCCGTGGCCGTGACTCGCGCATCGCCGGAACCCGTCATCGGTCCCTCCTCAGCAGTTATCCGCCGTGCTGGCGCAACGGCTCGGAGGAAAGATACGACAGCGGCGGATCAGTCCGGATCGGTTTGCCGCACAATCACGCGAAAAGGGTCGGCGGCCTACCGTACGTCCAGCAGATCGATGACGAAGACCAGCGTTTTACCGGAAAGCCGGTGCCCGGCCCCGGCCGGTCCGTAGGCCTGTTCGGGCGGGATGACCAGTTTGCGCCGTCCACCCACCCGCATCCCGGGGATGCCGTCCTGCCAGCCCTGGATCAGTCCCCGCAACGGGAACGAGATGGATTCGCCGCGATTCCAGGAACTGTCGAACTCCTCCCCGGTGTCGTACTCCACGCCGACGTAGTGCACATCGACCGTCGCACCCGGCGTCGCCTCCGCGCCGTCCCCGACCGTGAGGTCGGTGACGATCAGTTCAGCGGGCGGCGGGCCTTCGGGGAAGTCGATCTCCGGTTTTGAGGTCACCGGCTCAGACTAGTCAGACCGGGCCGCGCGGGGGCGCGCGACATCCCTAAGCTGAGGCGTGGCCGTGAACAGACGTGGCGAGACCGGACGAGGGGATCGGGACTGCGAGGTCGACGCCGTCGTGGTGGGCGGCGGGCACAACGGTTTGGTCGCCGCCGGCTACCTGGCCCGGGCCGGACTCCGGGTGACGGTGCTGGAACGACTGGACACGGTCGGTGGTGCGGCGGTGTCGGCGGCCCCCTTCGACGGTGTTCCGGCCCGGCTGTCCCGGTACGCCTACCTGGTCAGCCTGCTCCCGGCCTCGGTGCTGGCCGATCTGGGCGCGACGATCCGGCTGGCGCGACGCCGCTTCTCCTCCTACACCCCCGACCCGGCCGACGGTGGGAAGACCGGCCTGCTGATCGGCGAACGCAGCAGCTTCGCGAACGTCGGCGCCGGCGGCGACGAGGCGGGCTTCACGCGGTTCTACCGACGGTGCCGTGCGGTCACCGCACCGTTGTGGCCCACGCTGACCCAACCGTTGCCCACCCGCGTACAGGCACGTGACCGGGTTCTGGCCGCTGGCGACCCCGCGGCCGCCGCATCCTGGGAGGCGCTGATCGAACAGCCCATCGGCGCCGCCATCACCGAGGCGGTGCGCTCGGATCTGGTCCGCGGCGTGATGGCCACCGACGCGCTGATCGGGACCTTCGCCGGCCTGGACGATCCGGCCCTCACCCAGAACGTCTGCTTCCTCTACCACCTGCTCGGGGGCGGCACCGGGAACTGGGACGTCCCGATCGGCGGTATGGGCGCGGTGACCGCCGCGCTGGCCACCGCCGCCCGGTCTCACGGCGCCCGGCTCGTCACCGGCGCCGAGGTGGTCGCGGTCCGCCCGGACGGCGAGGTCTGCTACCGACGCGGCGATGACGAACGTCGGATCCACGGCCGGCACGTGCTGGCCAATGTCACTCCGGCGGTGCTGGCGAGGCTGCTCGGTGAACCGGCTCCGGCAATCATTGAGGGCAGCCAGGTCAAGGTCAATCTCATGCTGCGCCGGCTGCCGAGGCTTCGCGACGGCACCGTCGCCCCCGAGGACGCCTTCGCCGGCACCTTCCACGTCAACGAGACATGGTCGCAGTTGACGGCCGGCCACGCCAGCGCGGCCCGTCGCGAGATCCCCCGGCCACTGCCCTGTGAGATCTACTGCCACTCCCTGGCCGACCCGTCCATCCTGTCCGGTCGCTTGCGCCGGACGGGCGCGGCCAGCCTGACCGTGTTCGGCCTTCAGGTACCGCACGGGATTCAGCGCGACACCCCCGGCATTGACGCCAAGCTGACCGAATCGGTGCTTGCGTCCCTGAATTCGGTTCTGGCCGAACCGATCCAGGATGTGCTGATGTCTGATGCCGGTGGCCGGCCCTGCGTGGAGACCAAGACGACCGTCGACCTGGAACGCAGCCTGGGAATGACCGCCGGCAATATCTTCCACGGAGCTCTGCAGTGGCCCTTCGCCGAGCAGGACGAGCCGCTGGACACCCCGGCCCGGCGCTGGGGCGTGGCCAGCGCACACGAGCGAATCCTGTTCTGCGGCTCAGCCGCCCGACGGGGCGGCGCGGTCTCGGGCATCGGCGGCCACAATGCCGCGATGGCGGTGCTGGCCGGAATGTGACCCGGGAGTCCGCTCCCGGGGAAGGTTCAGCGGGCGCCGATGGCGAGGTAGTCGCGCTCGCCGGAGCCGATGTAGATCTGGCGGGGCCGGCCGATCTTGGTGGGGTCGTCGTGCATCTCCCGCCAGTGCGCGATCCAGCCGGGAAGCCGACCGAGGGCGAACAGCACGGTGAACATACGGGTGGGGAAGCCCATCGCGCGGTAGATCACCCCGGTGTAGTAGTCGACGTTCGGGTAGAGCTTGCGCTCGACGAAGTAATCGTCGGTGAGGGCGATCTCCTCCAGCGACTTGGCGATGTCGAGCAGTTCGTCGTCGCCGCCGAGTTTGGCGAGAATCTTGTCGGCCTGTTCCTTGACGATCCGGGCGCGTGGGTCGTAGTTCTTGTACACCCGGTGCCCGAAGCCCATCAGCTTCACGCCGTCCTCGCGGTTCTTGACCTTCTTGACGAACTCCGCGACGTCGCCGCCCGACGACCGGATGCGCTCCAGCATCTCCAGCACCGCCTGGTTGGCGCCCCCGTGCAGCGGGCCCCACAGGGCGTTGATGCCGCCGGAGATCGAGGTGAACAGGTTGGCCTGGGAGGACCCGACGAGACGCACCGTCGACGTCGAACAGTTCTGCTCGTGGTCGGCATGCAGAATCAGCAGCATGTCCAGCGCCCGGACGATCTCGGGGTCCACCTCGTAGGGCTCGGCGGGGAATCCGAAGGTCATCCGCAGGAAGTTCTCGACCAGTGTCAGCGAGTTGTCCGGGTAGAGGAACGGCTGGCCGACCGACTTCTTGTAGGCGTAGGCGGCGATGGTGGGCAACTTCGCCAGCAGACGCACCGTGGACAACTCGACCTGGTCGTGGTCGAGCGGGTCCAGCGAGTCCTGATAGTAGGCGCTCAGTGCGTTGACGGCGCTGGACACCACCGGCATCGGGTGGGCGTTACGCGGGAAGCCGTCGAAGAAACGCTTGAGGTCCTCGTGCAGCAGGGTGTGCCGCTGGATCTTGGTGGTGAAGGCTTCCAACTGTGCGGCGGACGGCAACTGACCGTAGATCAGCAGGTAGCTGACCTCGATGAACGTCGACTTCTCAGCGAGTTGCTCGATGGGGTACCCGCGATAGCGCAGGATCCCCGCGTCGCCGTCGATGTAGGTGATCGCACTCTTGGTCGGCGAGGTGTTGACGAAACCCTGGTCGTAGGTGGTGTAGCCGGTCTTGGCCAGCAGCGGACCCAGGGCGATACCGTCGGGGCCTTCGGTGGCCTTGACGATCTCCAGATCGATCTCCCCGCCGGGATAGCGGAGGGCGGCGGTGTCGTCGGATGCGGCCACATCAAGCCTTTCTCGCTTGTTCGAAACTTCGCTCACGTCGACTTCCGGTCAGCCTCGGGCCAACCTCCGGTCAACCTAGTCGCTCTCACCGGGCACCCTCCGGCGGGGTCGGCCCGGGCGCTTCCCAGGGCTGCCACAGTCGGGTGAATATCCGGTACGACGCCTGAATGCGGTCACTGACTTCGGCGGGCCCGAGCATCGCCGCGTTGGGGTCGCCGAGGGCAGCGGCCATCAGAACCGCCCAGGTGTCGAAGAGGATCCGGACCGCGGGATGGTCGGCGGGGACGTCCATCCGGCGGGCCATCGCCTGGATGACCGCACGGTTGGGGCCGTCGGGGCGAAAAGTGAACAGCGCCAGGCTCAGCATCGGCGATCCCGTGACGATCCGCAGGAAACCGCCGAGCCGGTCGAAGGACATCGCCCCCGGCTCGCCGCGTTCGGCCGCCGCGAACACCTCGACATGGGCGCACACCAGCGCCTGGTGCTCGGTGATCCCCCGCGGTTGCCGGGCCAGTGCCACCGCAACCCGTTCGGAGGTCTCTTCGGTCAGCGCGCCGACGACGGCTTCCTTGTTCGGGAAGTAGCGGCTGAAGGTGCGCGGGGAAACCTCCGCCGCGCCGGCGATCTGATCCACCGTGGTCTGCTGGTAACCCTGCCGCATGCACAACCGGACCGCCGCGTCGACGATCGCGGCGCGGGTGCGCTGTTTCTTGCGCTCTCGCAGGCCGAGATCCGCGTCGCCGCTGAAGTCAGGCACGGGGGTCAATGTTAGGTGTCTCCGTTCAGGGCTGCAGGCGCTCGACACGGTCGGTTCCGCCGGGCGCCGCGGGTGTCACCCGGATGCGGTTGTGGATCCGGTTCTCCCGCCCCTGCCAGAACTCGACGGCTTCTGGCGCGATGCGGTAGCCACCCCAGTGGGGCGGCACCGGGACCGGGTCCGCAGCGCCGAAGCGGTGGTTCACTTCGGCCAACTGCGCCAACAACTCCGCCCGCGAGCCGACCGGGCGGGACTGCGCGGAGGCCCACGCACCCAACTGCGAACCGCGTGGCCGCATCGCCCAGTACCGCGCTGTCTCCTCCGTGCTGACCTTGCTGACCGGACCGGCCACATGCACCTGACGGCCCAGCGCGTACCAGGGGAAGGTGACCGACGCATACGGGGTGGCCGCCAGGTCGGCGCCCTTGGCGGAGTCGTAGTTGGTGTAGAAGGTCAGTCCGGACTCCTCGACGCTCTTGCACAGCACCGTCCGGGTGACCGGCCGGCCGGCGTGCACGGTCGCCAGAACCATGGCGTTGGGCTCGGCGACTCCGGCCTGCTCGGCGTCGACGATCCAGCTGTGCAGCAGCGACAGCCAGCCATCGGCCAGCCAGTCGACATCCAGGTCGCTGCTGCCGTCCTTCTCCACCGAGCCGTACTCCACCCGCATTCCCGCGAGACGGTGCGGCGCTGCGGCTTCGCCGGACGGCGTTGATATTCCGCCGGGCTCGGACCCTCTGCCGATATCGGACACGGCCCCACGCTACGCCGATGACTGGGCGGTCCGGTGCCCGGCACCTGAGGCCTCAATGCGACAATCGCACCATGGCTGTCCTGCCCGACGATTTCATCCCGGGCCTGGAGGGCGTGGTGGCCTTCTCCACCGAGATCGCCGAACCGGACCGCGACGGCGGCGCGCTGCGCTACCGCGGCGTGGACATCGAGGACCTCGTCTCCCACCGGGTGACCTTCGGCGATGTGTGGGCGCTGCTGGTCGACGGCCGGTTCGGCGACGGCCTGCAGCCGGCCGAGCCGTTCCCGCTGCCGATCCACAGCGGCGACGTTCGGGTCGACGTACAGGCCGGGCTGGCGATGCTGGCGCCGATCTGGGGGTACCCGCCCCTGCTGGACATCGACGACCGGACCGCGCGCGATCAACTGGCCCGCGCCTCGGTGATGGCTTTGTCCTATGTCGCCCAATCCGCCCGCGGCATCCACCAGCCCGCCGTTCCCCAGCGGGTGATCGACGAATGCACGACCGTCACGCAGCGCTTCATGACGCGCTGGCAGGGCGATCCGGACCCCCGGCACGTCGAGGCGATCGACGCCTACTGGGTGTCGGCGGCCGAGCACGGGATGAACGCATCAACCTTCACCGCCCGGGTGATCGCCTCCACCGGCGCGGATGTGGCGGCGGCGCTGTCCGGTGCCATCGGCGCGATGAGCGGGCCCCTGCACGGCGGCGCGCCCGCCCGGGTGATCCCGATGATCGAGGAGTCCGAACGCACCGGCGACCCCCGCGCGGTGGTCCGGGGCATCCTCGACCGCAAGGAGAAGCTGATGGGCTTCGGCCACCGGGTCTACCGGGCCGAGGATCCGCGGGCCCGTGTGCTCAGGTCGACCGCACAGCGGCTCGGCGCTCCTCGCTACGAGGCGGCGGCCGCGCTGGAACAGGCAGCCCTGGCGGAACTGCGCGAACGCCGTCCGGACCGGGCCATTGAAACCAATGTCGAGTTCTGGGCGGCGGTCATCCTGGACTTCGCCGGGATTCCTCCGGCGATGATGCCGGCGATGTTCACCTGCGGCCGCACGGCGGGGTGGTGCGCTCACATCCTCGAGCAGAAGAACCTCGGCAAGCTGGTGCGTCCGGCCGCGCTCTATGTGGGCCCCGGGCCGCGCTCACCGGAGTCCGTCGCGGGCTGGGGCCAGATCGCCCACCACTGAGCGATCAGCGCCGACGACGCCCCGGCCGGGGTCCGGCCCACGACGACTCCCGCATCGACACCGACGCCGCCGACGCTGCCGCGAGCATGTCCGGGACAGCGGTGAACTTCACCCGGGGCCGGCCGCACGCCAGACCGCGGATCGTCTCGGCGGCGTCGATCGCCCGCCACCCGGCTGCGTCCACGAGCGCGGGCTGGCGGGCGCGCACGAACCGGTCGAGGGCGGCCGGCGGTCGGGCCGGCGCAGCGAGAAGTCCGGAGTTGAAGTCATCGACCAGGGCCGCCACGGTCTGCATCGCACACGACTTGTTGGTGCCGATGAAACCACTCGGCCCGCGTTTGATCCACCCCGCCACATAGGCGCCGGGCACCGGCCGGCCGGCATCGGGGTCCACCACGCGTCCGCCGCGGTTGGGCACCACCGCCGCGGCGGTGTCGAACGGCAGCCCGTCCACCGGCGCCCCGCGGTATCCGGTGCAGGCCAGCACCAGCCCCGCCGCAATCGGGACGGTGTCGGCGGCCCCGGCGCGCACGAAGTCCACTCCGCGGCCGTCGCCGGACACCCGGGCCGGGGTCATCCGGTAGGCCAGCCGGATCTGGCGGCGCGCGGGATCCGGCCCGGGCAGGCCGGCCAGGACCTCGAGTTTGGCGCGACCGACGGGGTCGGTCACGGTCTGCAGGTCGGCGTGCACCAGCGCGCGGTCCCAGGGGTCCAGCACGACCTCGGCCGCCGAGGTCAGTCCGATCAGTTCCGGCAGGGTGAACGCCGACTCCGCGGGTCCGCGGCGGGCGGCGACGACGACCTCACGGACCTCCGACCGGCGCAGCGCGTCCAGCGCCGCCTCGGAGATATCGGTTCCGGCCAGCGCCTCGGGCTCGGCGGTGAGGATGCGCGCCACGTCGAGGGCGACGTTGCCGTTGCCGATGATCACCACCCGAGGATCACTCAGGTCCGGGGCGTATCCGGTGTGATCCGGATGTCCGTTGACCCAGCCCACGAAATCGACCCCGAACCCGGTCCCCCGCCCGCCCATGCCGGCGATCCCCGTCGGGCGGCCCACGGAGGCCCCGAGGGCGTAGAGCACGGCGTGGTGGTGGGCCAGCAGCTCGGCATGCCGAAGGTGCCGGCCGATATCGACATTGAGATAGAACCGGAAACCGGGCCGTCGGCTGATCCGGTCGAAGAGCCGGGTGATGGACTTGGTGTCGGGATGGTCGGGGGCCACCCCGGAGCGGACCAGGCCGTAGGGAGTGGGCAGCCGGTCGAAGACGTTGACGCGGACTCCGTCCTGGTTGAGCAGCTCGTCGGCGGCGTACATCCCGGCCGGACCGGAACCCACGATCGCCACCGTCAGCGGCACCGGAGACCGTCGCACCCGCGGTGCCGGGGTCACCGGCGCAAGTCTGGTCGCCGGCGGCGTCCGCCCGCCCTCGGGCCGCGACGGGTAGTAGGCCGCGTTGATGGCCGCGTACGGCGCCTGGCCGGGGGTCAACCGGTTACCGTCGACGATCGCCCCGACCGGACAGGCGGGAACGCAGGCACCGCAGTCCACGCACGCCGCCGGATCGATGTGGAGCATCTCGCTCGTGGCGAAGCCGGGTTCGTCGGGGGTGGGATGGATGCAGTTGACCGGACAGGCGTGAACGCAGGAGCCGTCGGCGCAGCACGGCTGGGTGACCACATGCGGCACCGCTCGACCCCGTCCGGCTCAGGCGGCGTCGACGGCGTGGCGACGCTGGGGCTCGCCGCGGAAACGGCTGGGCGGACCCCCGATCCGGCAGACCCGCCAGATCAGCCGGGCGGCCGGGTTCATCAGACCGGTGTCGTAACAGAGCATCCGGACGTCGGCGAACATGTCGCGCAGCATCTCGCGGGACGCCGGCGCACCGAAGAACACCTCCCTGCGAACGCCGGCCGGAATGCCGAAATCGCGGAAGAACCCGCGCGGGGGCACCAGGATCGCCTGGCACAGCACACGCATGATCACCGGCACATGCAACGACAGCCAGAACCGCTGACCGCGACTCAGGTGCGGCAGCCGCTTGCGCAGGTACTCGTGAGCGAAAGAGATGTGCCGGGCCTCCTCGGCGACGTGGATGGCCATCACCCGCGACATGATCGGATGCACGTCGCCGCCCTCGCGCAGCACCTCCTTCTGGGTGTGGTCGATGGGTTCCTCCCCGGCCAGCACGCCGAAGAAGAACGGCACCGGCAGAGGCCCGGCGACCAGGGGGACCAGCGGGGAGAGCCAGCGCAGCACCCTCGGCATGCCCGGAACGTCGACGCCGATCCGGTTGACCATCTCCTGGAACATCAGGGTGTGGTTGCACTCCTCGACCGACTCGTGCAGGCAGTACCGGTACTCCGGTGACCCGTTGGGCACCCAGAACGAGTAGTTCATCAAGCCGCGGATCAGGATCGACTCGAACTGCAGGCCGACCTTGGCCACGTTGGCCTGGCGCCACCGGCCGATCTCGATCCGGCGCTCCAGCGGCTGAGCGCGATACCACGGGTGCCGGCCCAACGGGTCGCTCTCGGGCAGCACCCAGCGCCGGTCACCCGGGGTCACCGCGAACTCGGCGGTGTCCCAGTCGATGTCGCGGTAGGGGTCGAAACTGCGCCGCACCGACCCCTCGGACAGGGTGCGCAGCATGTCCACATAAGCCGTGTCGTCAGCGACCTCCATATTGCGCCGCCAGTGCCTGACCAACCGGGTCCGTGCCATCACAACCCTCCCGATCGCTTTACATATGGGTGCCCTTTGTCCAAGAACGGTACCGGAGGCCTCGTCGGCCTGTCCAGGGTCCGGGCGGCCGGATTTCAGTCCACGCGCCCCGACTTCTAGGCTTACCGCCATGTCCGATCCCGCCCAGCTCAGCATCCCCTCCGACCTCAAACCCGCCGACGGCCGCTTCGGCTGCGGGCCGTCGAAGGTACGGCCGGAGCAACTCGCCGCACTGAGCACCACCGCGGCAGGCCTGTTCGGAACCTCCCACCGGCAGGCTCCGGTGAAGAACCTCGTCGGCCGGGTCCGCGAGGGGCTGGCCACCCTGTTCACCGCACCGGACGGCTACGAGGTGATCCTGGGCAACGGCGGGGCGACGGCCTTCTGGGACGCGGCCGCCTTCGGCCTGATCGACACCAAGTCCCTGCACCTCACTTATGGCGAGTTCAGTTCGAAGTTCGCCTCGGCGGTGGCGGCCAACCCGTTCGTCGGCGAGCCGATCGTCGTCAAGGCCGATCCCGGCAGCGCGCCGACCCCGCGCTCGGATCCCTCGGTCGACGCCATCGCGTGGGCACACAACGAGACCTCCACCGGGGTCGCGGTTCCGGTGTGCCGGCCGGAGGGCTCGGGTGACGCGCTGGTTCTCATCGACGCGACGTCCGGGGCGGGCGGGCTGCCGGTGGACCTCTCCGAGTGCGACGCCTACTACTTCGCCCCGCAGAAGAACTTCGCCAGCGACGGCGGACTCTGGCTGGCGATGCTGTCACCGAGCGCCCTGGCGCGTATCGACGCGGTGGCCGCCTCGGGTCGCTGGGTTCCGGACTTCCTGTCCCTGCCGATCGCCGTGGACAACAGCCGCAAGAACCAGACCTACAACACCCCGGCGATCGGCACGCTGGTGCTGATGGCCGAGCAGATCGACTGGATGCTGGCCAACGGCGGGCTGCAGTGGTCGGTCGGCCGCACCGCCGACTCCTCGTCACGGCTGTATTCCTGGGCGGAGAACTCGGAGTTCGCCACGCCGTTCGTCGCCGACTCCGCGCTGCGCTCCCAGGTGGTGGGCACGGTCGACTTCTCCGACGAGGTCGACGCGGCGGCGGTGGCCAAGGTGCTGCGGGCCAACGGCATCGTCGACACCGAGCCCTATCGCAAACTCGGCCGCAACCAGCTGCGGATCGCGATGTTCCCGGCGATCGACCCCGATGACGTGACGGCCCTGACCCAGTGCGTCGACTGGGTCGTCGAACACCTCTAGACCTCAGTTTTCACACGGGCGTGTCCTTTCCGTGACCGGGGCGGCCGCTGGGTTACAGTCCGCTGCAAGGAGGTCGGCATGCGGGAACTGACACTCATCGGACTCGATGTCGATGGCAAGCACGTCATCTTCGAGGGCGGTGAGCCCGCCGACAAGTTTCTCGTCCGAGTGGATGACCGCCTGCGCGCGGCAGTGCGCGGCGACCGTGCGGGCCTGATTCAGACCGGAACCGACAGCGAGGTCAAAGGCGTGCTGCGACCGAAGGATATTCAGGCCCGAATCCGGGCGGGGGCGTCAGTGGCGGAGGTGGCCGAGGCCTCCGGCATGGACGTGACCCGCATCGAGCGCTTCGCCCACCCGGTGTTGCTGGAACGTCAGCGGGCCGCCGAGATGGCCACCGCGGCCCACCCGGTGCTGCCCGACGGGCCCGCGGTGGAGACCCTGCTCGACACCGTCACGGCCGCCCTGACCGCCCGCGGACTGACCGCCGAGTCGAGCAATTGGGACGCCTGGCGCGCCGATGACGGCCGCTGGACGGTCCGGATGGGTTGGCGGGCCGGCATGTCGGAGAACTTCGCGCACTTCCGCTTCAGCCCCGGGGCGCACGGAGGCACCGTCACCGCCATCGACGAAGCGGCCAGCGAGCTGATCGACCCGGAGTTCGAGCGGCCGCTGCGCCGGGTCGCACCCGTGGCCCAGCTGGAGTTCGAACAGCCCGCCGACGAATCACCGGCCGAGGCCCCGGGTCCCGCCCAGCCCGCCACCCCGCGCGGAAAGCGCAAACCCGCGGTTCCCGCTTGGGAGGACGTCCTGCTCGGGGTTCGCTCAAGCGGCGGACACTGACCCTCTCCCCCTCGCCCTCTCCCCCTCGCTGCGGCCCAGCCCCCCGCCGCACTAGCCCGTCGCGACCGCGAGCAGGGCGATCCAGCCCGCCGCCACCCCAACGGCCGCGCCGAGAACGAACCAGCGGCGCACCGGCACCGAACGCCACTCCCACAGGGTGGGTGCCAGCCCCCCCACCGCGACCAGGTTCAGCCCCACCGACAGCAGGGGGTGCACCCGGATCATGCCCAGGCTCAGCACCACGATCGCCGCGGCGGTGACCACGGCGGTGAACGCCGCCACGGTCAGACCCGTTCCCCACGGCGTCTCGTCGGTCATCTGTCGGTCCCGGTGATCCATCGGTGGACAGGTTAACGCCGGGCCCGCTCGTAGAAGGCCAGCGCCGCGGCGGTCGCGACGTTCAGTGAGTCCGTCCCCCGCGCCATCGGCACCCGAACCCGCCGGTCGGCGACCCGCAGCGCAGTCTCGGTCAGGCCCGGGCCTTCTGCGCCGACGAGCACCGCGACCTTCTCCCCGCACACCGCGGCCATCGCCTCGGCAAGGGTCTCCGAAGGCGCGGCCGGGGTCATCGCGAGCACCCGGAATCCCCTGCGCTGCAGCATGTTGAGATCCGACGGCCAATCGAGCGAGCGCGCGAAGGGAACCAGCAGCGCGTGCCCCATCGAGACCCGGACCGCGCGGCGGTACAGCGGATCGGCGCAGCCTGCGCCGAACACGACGGCATCCACGCCCAGGCCGGCCGCATTGCGGAAGACCGATCCCAGGTTCTCGTGATCGTTCACCCCCTCGAGCACCGCGACGGTGCTCGCGCCGCCGATCACCTCGGTGACGCTGAACTCCGCGGTCCGCCGGGCGGCGCCCAGCACCCCGCGATTGAGGTGGAACCCGATGACGTCGGCCATCACCTCGGCGGTGGCGCGGTAGAAGGGGGCCGGGACGGCGGCGAGGTCGTCGGCCAGTTCCGACAGCCGGCGGTCGGTTCCCAGGAAGGCGTGCGGCACGAACCGGGAGGCCAACATCCGGCGCACCACCAGGACACCCTCGGCGATCACCAGGCCCTTGCCACCGGGCAGGTCGGGCCGGCGGTCGACGCTGTTGAGGTCGCGGAAGTGATCGACGCGCGGATCCGCCGGGTCGGTGACGTCGATGACCTCGGGCCCTGCCACGCCGCCAAACTACGCCACCGGGCCGATGGGCTACCTTGATGGGAAATGTCATCCCAGCCAGACCGGTCCACCGAGTCACCGGTGCCCCAACTCCCGCCGCCGCCGGCCACGCTCCTGGATCCGCGCACGGTGATCGGGGTGGGGATGGCGCTGTGGCTGCTGGCGACGGTGGCGGCGTTCACCTCGGCGCAACTGCACGGCTGGCGGCCGGTGGCCGTCGCGGGACTCGCGGTGGGCCTGCTGGGCACCGCGATATTCAGTTGGCAACGTTCGGCGGCGCGGCGACACGCCCCGGGCGCGCAGACCGGCTTGGAACATCTGGACACCTGAACGAAGGAGAAACCATGGCAGCGCCGCTGTTACAGGCCGAAGTCGAGATCGACGCCCCGGTGGGCACCGTGTGGAAGCTCGTCTCCGACCTCAGCCGGATGCCGCAGTGGAGTCCGCAGTGCCGGATGATGAAGGCGCTCGGCCCCATTCGGCCCGGGACCCGCACCGTCAACCTCAACCGCAGCGGGATGCTCTTCTGGCCGACCACGTCGGTCATCACCGAGGTGATCCCGGAGCGAAAGTTCGCCTTCCGGGTTCCGTTGAACACCACCGTGTGGAGTTACGAACTCGAGCCCACCCCCGGCGGGGGAACCCGTCTGGTCGAGACCCGCCGCGCCGAGAATGGGGTGACCGCGCTATCGGCGTTCGCGACGAAAGCAGTCCTGGGCGGTGTGGAGAACTTCGAAAGCGCGATGCTCGAGGGGATGCAGCAGGGGCTGCAGCGGATCAAGGCCGCCGCTGAGGGCCGCTAGGGCGGTTCAGGACTCCGCGTCGGTCGGCTCGGCGGGCAGGGGGTCGGGCGGCGAGGTCTCGATGACTTCGAGCACACCGTCGTCGTAGGGGTCGTGGAGGGCCGAACCCGAACCCGGCGGCGCGGGGGTGTCCGAATGGGCGCCACACCCGTAACCGAAGTCGACCACCCGGCCGTCGGCCGCCATCTCGTTGCAGCACACCCCGAACATCTCGCCGAGGGCGCCGGCCAGCGGCACCATGAATCCGCAAGTCCTGCACGCCCGCTTGGTCGACCGGGCCATCGGGGCGTCCGGTCCGTGGTCGCCGTCGTGCCACCGCTGGGCGGCGGAGTCCCGTCCCAGTGCGCTCAGCACCCGCGGCCGGCCCAGACCGACCTCGTAGGCGGTGTCGTCGATCAGCGGATCACCGGTGGCCATGAAGCCCGGGACCAGCCGGGGGTCCTCAGCCGGCGGTGCCAGCTGGTCACCGGGACCGAGGTCGCCGGCCTTGAGCCGGTCCTGCCAGGGAACCCACGGGGGGGCCAGCAGGGCGGTGGGTCCGGGGACCAGCACCACCTCGCTGATCGTCACGTGGTCCGCTGCGGGGCACGCGGCCACCACCACGGCCCACTGCCAGCCCTGGTAACCGGGAAGGGTGGCCAGGAACCGGTGGGTGGCCGCCGCCTCGTCGTCGAGGCTGACCCCCAGGTAGCCGCCCACCACGGCCTCGCCGCTGTAGTCGACCACTGCCGCACGGGCCTGCTCGACGGCGCCGGTGAGCAACTCGGCCACCGCCGCCGGGGGCGGCCCGCCGGAAGTCGTGATCGTGGTGTCCATCGCCGTCAATCTTGCCTCACCCCGCCAGTCACCGGCCACACGGCTCGGCGCAACCGGCCTCGGCCGCGGCAATGGTGGACAATCGACTGCGTGTCCGCCCGGCGTCGTGTGCAGCCGAGTCCGGGGGCCGTGCCCGGCTCCGGCGAGGCCGGCGAAGGCCCGCCCGGCGGGCGGGCCTGGAGCTCCAACCGCTACCTGCCCCCGCTGGACACCGGCCGGCACCGGTCGCGCCGGTACTACCAGCCCGGCACGGAGGGCAGGCGGGACGACCGCGGGAATCCGGGCGACCCGGGCGGCGGGCGGGGAACGCGAGGCCGCGAGATGGGTTCGCGGATGTACTCGATGGTGCAGCGCGCCGCCACCGCCGACGGAGCCGACAAGTCCGGCCTGACCGCGCTGACCTGGCCGGTGGTGGCCAATTTCGCGGTGGACTCCGCCATGGCGGTTGCGCTGGCGAACACTCTGTTCTTCGCGGCGGCCACCGGCGAGAGCAAGGGACGGGTCGCGCTTTACCTGCTGATCACCATCGCCCCGTTCGCCGTGATAGCCCCACTGATCGGGCCGGCCCTGGACCGGCTGCAGCACGGCCGCCGCGCGGCGCTGGCGCTGTCCTTCCTGCTGCGGACGGCGCTGGCGGTGGTGCTGATCATGACCTATGACCCCGCGACCGGTAGCTACCCGTCCTGGGTGCTCTACCCGTGCGCGCTGGGGATGATGGTGTTGTCCAAGTCGTTCTCGGTGCTGCGCAGCGCCGTGACGCCCCGGGTGATGCCGCCGAAAATCGACCTGGTGCGGGTCAATTCGCGGCTCACGGTATTCGGCCTGATCGGTGGAACCATCATCGGCGGGGGTGTGGCCGCGGCGGTCGAGTACGTGTTCTCCACTCTTCTCGACCTTCCCGGCGCACTGTTCGTCGTCGTGTTCGTCACCCTCGCCGGGGCGTCGCTGACCATGCGCATCCCCCGTTGGGTCGAGGTCACCGAGGGTGAGGTGCCCGCGACACTCACCTACCACAGCCCAACCGGCCGGCGGGGGGCCTGGGACTGGCTCGACGAGGACACCGCCGAGGTCGACAAGACCGGACCGCCCCGGCAACCGCTGGGCCGCAACAGCATCACCGCGCTGTGGGGCAACTGCACGATCAAGGTGATGGTGGGTTTCCTTTTCCTCTACCCGGCGTTCGTGGCCAAGGCCCACGACGCCAACGGCTGGGTCCAACTCGGCATTCTCGGGGTCATCGGAGCGGCCGCCGGTGTCGGAAACTTCGCCGGAAACTTCACCGCCGCCCGGCTGGCGCTGGGCCGGCCCGCCATTCTGGTGGTGCGGGCCGCCACCGGGGTGACCGTGATGGCGCTGGCCACCGCGATGACCGGCAGTCTCACCGTCGCCGTGCTGGCCACCCTGGTCACCTCCGCGGCCAGTGCGGTGTCCAAGGCGGCGCTGGACGCCTCACTGCAGGACGATCTGCCCGAGGAGTCCCGCGCCTCGGCGTTCGGCCGGTCGGAGTCGGTGCTGCAGTTGTCGTGGGTCCTCGGTGGCGCGCTGGGCGTTCTGGTCTACACCCAGTTGTGGGTGGGTTTCACCGCGATCTCCGCGCTGCTGATCCCCGGGCTGGCGCAGACCCTGGTCAGCTTCCGCGGCGGGTCGCTGATACCGGGCTTCGGCGGCAACCGGCCGGTGCTCGCAGCCCCGGAGGGACGCCCCGCAGGACCGGCCCGGTGAGGCGGCTGACCGGCGGGCTGCTGGTGACACTGGTGATCCTGGCCTCGGCCGGGGCCGGGGTCGGCGCCTGGCTGCTGGCGCGCGATCCCGGCCCGACGCTGCCGCAGATCAGCGCCTACTCACGGGGACAGACCGTCGCGGTCGGACCGTATTTCTACTGCTCGGTGACCGATCTGGAGGACTGCCGGCCGGCCGGCGAGCAGGGCGTCCTGCGGGTCGGGGAACGCGACCCGGTCCAGCTGTCGGTCCCGAAGGCCATCGCCCGCGCTCCCTGGCGGCTACTGCGGATCTACGCCGACGAGCGTGACGCCACCACCACGCTGTTTCGGCCGGACACCACACTGGCGGTCACGGTTCCCACCGTCGACGCCCAACGGGGCCGGCTCGCCGGTCTGGTCGTGCAGCTGATGACGCTGGTGCAGGACCAGGACGGCGCGGTTTTCGACCTGCCCCACGCGGAGTGGTCGGTCGGTGTCGTCTGGGACGAGCCCGCCGGGCGCTGAGCGTCCCGCTGCGGGTGGGGAGATGTCGCGGGTCAGGAATCGAGTTCCCGGGCGACGGCCCGCAGGACCTCCGAAACCCGTCGAGCGACCTTGCGTTCCGGATGGCGGCCCCGGCGCAGCTCGGGCTGAACCGCGCTCTCCAGCAGTTTGATCATGTCCTCGACCATGCCGTGCAACTCGTCGGGGGTGTGCTTGCGTTCCGCCGCGGCGGCCTCGCGCCGGGTGCGGGTCAGACTCGGCGGGGGATCGATCAGCTTCACGCTCAGCGCCTGCGGTCCGCGGCGGCCGGTGGCCAGCCCGAACTCGACCCGCTGGCCCGCCTTGAGATCCTCGACACCCTCGGGTAACGCCGAGGCTCGGACATAGACGTCCTCACCGTCTTCCTGCGACAGGAAGCCGAAGCCCTTCTCGGCGTCGAACCACTTCACCCTGCCGGTCGGCACTGCTCTCACCCGCTCCGTCGGTCGTGGTGCGCCGTGCCGGTGGCCGGCCGCCCCATAACGAAACGCCCCGCCTGTGCAGGGCGCGTGCCGATCTTACTCCCGGCCCGCAGCACCACCGCTTGGGTAGGCTCGCGTGGGCGGAGGAGAGATGCGACTGATCCTGAACCTCATATGGTTACTGTTCGGCGGATTGTGGCTGGCGCTCGGCTATCTGCTGGCGGCGGCGGTGTGCTTCGTGCTGATCGTCACCATCCCCTTCGGTTTCGCCGCCGCGCGCATCGCGCTGTTCGCGCTGTGGCCGTTCGGCCGAACCATCGTCGACAAGCCGGGACCGCGTCCGGGCGCCCTGCTCGGCAATGTGCTGTGGCTGCTGTTGTGCGGGCTGTGGCTGGCGATCGGTCACATCGTGACGGCGGCGGCCATGGCGATCACGATCATCGGTATCCCGCTGGCGCTGGCCAACCTCAAGCTGATCCCGGTCTCGCTGATGCCGCTGGGCAAGGAGATCGTGCCTGTCGGCTCCGAGCCGGCGCTGACGTGACCGGGACCGACCTGCGGGTCACCGTCCGGTTCTACGCGGCAGCGCGGGCGGCGGCCGGTGTCGAGTCCGAGGTCCTCACCCTTGCCACCGGATCCACCATCGCCGACGCGGTGGCCCACTTACGATGCCGCAGCGCCGAACTCGAGCGGGTGCTGCGCAAATGCTCCTACCTTTGCGACGGAATCGCGGTTCGCGACGCCGGCACCGAGCTCAGGCCGCATCAGAGCCTGGATGTGCTGCCGCCCTTCGCGGGTGGGTGACCGGACGGACCCGGCGGTTCAGGCGGAGTTCACCCACTCGTCGGTGCCGTCGGCGAAGAACTGGTGCTTCCAGACCGGCAGGCGCTCCTTGATGGCGTCGACGAGGGCGGCGCAGGTGGCGAACCCGGCCTCGCGGTGGTCGGCGGCCACCGCCACGACCAGCGCCGCCTCACCGATCTCCAGCGGTCCGACCCGGTGGCTCGCCGCGACGGCCTGAACGCCGCCGGCCTCGGCGGCGACCGCCGCGATGACCTCGAACAGGGTCTGCTCGGCGGAAGGGTGCGCGGAGTACTCCAGTCGCAGCACCTCCCGGCCGCCGTCGTGGTCGCGGACGATCCCGGCGAAGCCGACCACCGCTCCGGCCGCGCGGTTCGCGACGAGCTCCTCGTGGGCGAGCAGCGAGACCGGCGCCTCGGTCACCGCGGCCCGCAGGATCCGGGTCACCGGTGGTCACCGCCGGCCACTTGGTCCAGGGCGTGGTCGACGACATCGGCGAGCACCGCCAGACCGTCGCGGACACCGCCGGGCGAGCCGGGCAGGTTGACCACCAGGGTCCGTCCGGCCACCCCGCACACGCCGCGGGAGAGCACCGAGGTCGGCACTTCCGGCAGCCCCGATCGCCGAATGGCGTCGGCCAGTCCGGGAATCTGGTAGTCGATCACCGCCGCAGTGGCCTCGGGTGTGGAGTCGGACGGCGAGATCCCGGTGCCCCCGGAGGTGATCACGATGTCGGCCCCCTGCTCCACCATCGCCCGCAGCGCCCCGGAGACCGCGGGTCCATCGGCCACCACCACCGGGTCGCCGACCGCGAAGCCCCGGGCGGCGAGCCAGTCGACGATGATCGGCCCGCAGCGGTCGTGGTAGACGCCGGCGGCCGCGCGGGTGGAGGCGATGAGCACCCGGCCCGACCGGGTCACGGCTGGGACATCCACAGGCCGGTCTTTCCGCCCTCCTTGCGCACCAGGCGGATGCCGTCGATCCGGGCGGCCGGGTCGACGGCCTTGATCATGTCGTAGACGGTCAGCGCGCTGACGGTCACCGCCGTCAGCGCCTCCATCTCCACGCCGGTGCGGTCGGTGGTGCGGGCCGTCGCGGTGATCTCGATCGCCGTCTCGGCGACGCAGAAGTCGACGTCGACACCGGTGAGGGCGATCGGGTGGCACAGCGGGATCAGTTCGCTGGTGCGTTTCGCGGCCAGTATCCCCGCCACCCGGGCGGTGGCCAGCGCATCCCCTTTGGGGAGGCCGGCGGAGGCGATCAGACCGATCACCTCACTGGTGGTGTGCACCGCACCGGAGGCTGTCGCGGTCCGTCCGGTCGGGGTCTTGCCGGAGACATCGACCATCCGCGCCGCGCCGCGCTCGTCCAGGTGGGACAGGCGGCGTTCCGGCCGGCCGGTCACCGGTTGACGACGGTGACCGGATGCAGGTACGGCAGGTCGGCGGCGGGCAGGGGGAAGGTGGTGTTCCCGAACGGCGAGAGCGCACCCACCCGGTCGGAGGCCAACTCACTCACCGGGTGGTCGTCGGGGTCCCTGGTCGGCCAACCGTTGTCGACGTACCTGCTCTTCTCAATGTTGGTAGCCACCTCGTCATTTTGACACCTGCCGGGCCGATTGCGACACCTGACGGGCAAACACGGAGCCGGAAAGGACGTCCTCGGGGTGCTTTACGCTGGTCGCGATGAGTGAGCGCGGACCCGGGCCGACAACGGATGTGCCTCTGGGGTCCTGGTTGCAGGGACTGCCCGACGACCGGGTGATCCGACTGCTCGAACTGCGCCCGGACCTGGCCCAGCCGGCCCCGGGCAGCATGGCCGCGCTGGCCGCCCGCGCCGCCGCCCGCCAGTCGATCCGGCTGGCGGCCGACGAGCTCGACTTCCTGCGCCTGTCGGTGCTCGACGCACTGCTGGTGGCGGGGTCCGACCGGGCCGGGGTTCCGCTGGCCCGCCTGCTCGGCCTGATCGACGGGAAGGCGCCGGAGTCCGCCCTGCTGGCGGCCCTGGGCGACCTGCGCGAGCGGGCCCTGGTGTGGGGTGAGGACTGCGACCTGCGGGTGGCCCCGGAGGTGGCCGAGGCACTGCCGTGGTTCCCGGGTCAGGTCACCGATGAGCAACCGAGCAGGAGCGCCGCCGACGTGGCCGCCTCCATCGACGCGCTCGACGAGACGGCCCGCTCCGTCCTGGACAGGCTGACCGCCGGTTCGCCGCTGGGCCGCACCCGCGACGCCGCCGCCGGTACCCCGGCCGACCGCCCGGTGCAGCGGCTGCTGTCCGCCGGGCTGCTGCGGGCCCTCGACGACGAGACGGTGATCCTGCCCCGTGTGGTCGGCCAGGTCCTGCGCGGCGAGTCGCCCGGCCCGGCTGGACCGACCCCTCCGGATCCGGTGGTCGGCGTCTGCGACGCCGGGGACGCCGACGCCGCGGCGGCCGGAGCGGCCACCGAGCTGCTGCGGGAAGTCGAGGTGCTTCTCGAGACCCTCTCCGCGACGCCGGTTCCGGAACTGCGCAGCGGCGGGCTCGGCGTCCGGGAGGCCCGCCGGCTGAGCAAGTCCACCGGGGTCGACGAGCAACGACTCGGCCTGCTGCTGGAGCTGACCGCCGCGGCCGGTCTGATCGCCAGCGGGATGCCCGACCCCGAGCCGCCGGATGCGGCGTCGACGTACTGGGCGCCGACCGTCGCCGCCGACCGCTTCCTGGAGGCCACCGCCGCGCAACGCTGGTCGCAGCTCGCCCTCGCCTGGCTGGACCTCCCGGCCCGGCCCGGCCTGATCGGTCAGCGCGGACCCGACGGCAAGATCTACGCCGCGCTCTCGGACTCGCTGTACTCCAGCGCTGCTCCGCTGGACCGGCGACTGCTGCTGGAGTTGCTGGCCGGGCTGCCCGAGGGCGCCGGGGTGGACGCGGCGAGCGCCTCGACAGCGCTGGTCTGGCAGCGGCCGCGGTGGTCCGCCCGGCTTCAGCCGCAACCGGTCGGTCAGCTTCTTGACGAGGCGCACGCTCTCGGACTGACCGGGCGCGGCGCGCTGAGCCGCCCGGCGGCCGTGCTGTTGGGAGACGGCCCGCAGGCGGCGGTCGAGGCGATGGGCAGGACCCTGCCCGCTCCCATCGACCATTTCCTGGTCCAAGCCGATCTCACCGTCGTCGTGCCGGGACCCCTCGACCGCGAGTTGGCCGGCGAACTCGCCGCCGTCGCCACTCTGGAATCGGCGGGAGCGGCGATGGTCTACCGGGTCGGTGAGCGCTCGGTGCGGCGCGCCCTGGACAGCGGCCGCACGGCGCAGGCCCTGCACCAGTTCTTCGGCAAACACTCGAAAACCCCGGTTCCACAGGGCCTGAGCTATCTCATCGACGATGTCGCCCGCCGCCACGGCCAGTTGCGGGTCGGCGTCGCCGCATCCTTCGTGCGCTGCGACGACCCGACGCTGCTCGCGCACGCCCTGGCCGCCCCGGCGATGGCCGCTCTGCCGCTGCGGCTACTGGCCCCCACCGTCGCCGTCTCGGCGGCCCCCGTGGCCGAAGTGCTGGGCGCTCTGCGCGACGCCGGATTCGCCCCGGCGGCCGAGGACTTCTCCGGTGCCATCGTCGACCTCCGCCGCCGCGGTGCCCGGGTGCCCGCCTCTCCCGGGCGCAGGCCACCGCGTCCGCCCACCCGGCCCGGCCGGGAGACCTTGACCGCGATCGTGGCGATGCTGCGCCGGGTCGGGGCCTCGCCGCTGGCCGGCGCCCGGGTGGATCCCACAGTCGCCATCGCGATGCTGCAGCAGGCCGCCGTGCACGGCAAGGACGTCCTGATGGGGTACGTCGACGCCGCCGGACTGGCCACCCAGCGTCTGGTGACGCCGATCTCGGTCCACGGCGGCAACCTGGTGGCCTTCGACCCCGCGCAGGGCAGGGTCAGGGAGTTCGCCGTGCACCGGGTCACCTCGGTGCTGTCGGCCGATTTCGGATAATGGCGGACATGACGCAGACCGCACCGGGAAGGGACCGGGTATGACCGACGGACCGCTGATCGTCCAGTCCGACAAGACCGTCCTGCTCGAGGTGGACCACGAGCGGGCCGGTGCCGCACGGGCCGCGATCGCCCCGTTCGCCGAACTGGAGCGGGCACCCGAGCACGTGCACACCTACCGGATCACCCCGCTGGCCCTCTGGAACGCGCGCGCCGCCGGCCATGACGCGGAGCAGGTGGTCGACGCCCTGGTCAGCCATTCCCGCTATGCCGTCCCGCAGGCCCTGCTCGTCGACATCGTCGACACGATGGCCCGCTACGGGCGGCTCCAGCTGATCAAGCACCCCGCGCACGGGCTCACCCTGGTGAGCCTGGACCGGGCGGTCCTCGAGGAAGTGCTGCGCAACAAGAAGATCAGTCCGATGCTCGGGGCCCGCATCGACGAGGACACCGTGATCGTCCATCCCAGCGAGCGCGGCCGGGTCAAGCAGATGCTGCTCAAAATAGGCTGGCCGGCCGAGGATCTGGCGGGCTACGTCGACGGCGAGTCCCACCCGATCAGCCTGGTCCAGGACGGCTGGCAGCTGCGCGACTACCAGGAGATGGCCGCCGACTCGTTCTGGGCCGGCGGCTCGGGTGTGGTGGTGTTGCCGTGCGGCGCGGGCAAGACCATCGTCGGTGCGGCCGCGATGGCCAAGGCCGCTGCCACCACGTTGATCCTGGTCACCAACACCGTGGCCGGCCGGCAGTGGAAGCGGGAGTTGATAGCCCGGACATCGCTGACCGAGGAGGAGATCGGCGAATACTCCGGCGAGCGCAAAGAGATCCGCCCGGTCACCATCGCCACCTACCAGGTGGTCACCCGGCGCACCAAGGGTGAGTACCGGCATCTGGAACTGTTCGACAGCCGCGACTGGGGGCTGATCATCTACGACGAGGTGCACCTGCTGCCGGCGCCGGTCTTCCGGATGACCGCCGATCTGCAGTCCCGGCGGCGGCTCGGTCTGACCGCCACCCTGATCCGCGAAGACGGCCGGGAGGGCGACGTCTTCAGCCTGATCGGACCCAAACGCTATGACGCACCGTGGAAGGACATCGAGGCCCAAGGTTGGATCGCCCCCGCCGAATGCGTCGAGGTGCGGGTGACGATGACCGACAACGAACGGATGCTCTACGCGGTCGCCGAGCCGGAGGAACGGTACAAACTGTGCTCGACAGCCAGGTCGAAAATCGCTGTGGTCAAGTCGATCCTGGCCAAACATCCCGGAGAGCCGACGCTGGTGATCGGCGCCTATCTGGACCAGCTCGAAGAGCTCGGCGCCGAGTTGGACGCACCGGTCATCCAGGGATCGACACGTAACGCCGAACGGGAGGCGCTCTTCGAGGCGTTCCGCCGCGGCGAGATCAAGACCCTGGTGGTCTCCAAGGTCGCGAATTTCTCCATCGACCTTCCGGAAGCCTCGGTTGCGGTTCAGGTTTCGGGCACGTTCGGCTCGCGTCAGGAGGAGGCGCAGCGTCTGGGCCGGCTGTTGCGCCCCAAACATGACGGCGGCGGAGCCATCTTCTACTCGGTGGTCGCCCGCGACAGCCTGGACACCGACTACGCCGCCCACCGCCAGCGCTTCCTTGCCGAGCAAGGTTACGGCTACGTCATCACCGACGCCGACGACCTGCTGGGTCCGGCGATCTGAGGACTAGCGGCGGCTCTGTCGCCCGACCGCGGCCGCGGTGGACGACGCCCGCTGCCCCTGCCTGCCAGCCTCCGCCGGCCTTTGCCCTGCGGCGTCCCGCCCGACCTGCACCCGGGCCGTGACGGTGTCACGGAGAGCTCGCGCCCTGACCGGCTCGGACTTCGCCGAGGGCTGCAGGTCTTCCACCGCGGCCGGCGTGCCGGCGATAGCCCCGATCCCATCGGGTCCGGACTCGGCGGACCGGGGCGGCGATGCACCGGCAGGTTTCAGCGCGGCGGCCGGCAGCGGATAGGCCAGCGCGGCGCGGACATTGGAGCGCAGGTTGCCCGCCGCGGCGGCGACCGCGGCCACCGCGTTGAAGGTGGCCGCTTCGACGTCGACCAGACCGTCTCCGGCAGCGGAGATCACGTTGAGCGGGTTGAGGGTGGCCAGCGACCCGGCCACGCCCAGGACGGCGTCGACGATCGCGGTCCCCACCGCGAAAGGCAGGTTGAGAAGCGCCGCGCCGATGGGCGCACTGCCCGCCACAACGGCATTGAAGGCCCCGACGGCCCGCGTCACCGTGTCCTCGGCGAACGAGGTCAGCGCGGACCCCAGTGGGGCGACGGCCGCACCGGCCGTCCCGATGAGGTCGGCGACCAGACCGGTGAGGACGGCCGGGATGCTCAGAGGGTTGGCGATCACGTCGAAGGCGGCGTTGAGCAGCAGATCCGGAACGCTGACCAGCCCGCTGAGCACGACCTGCGCGGAGGTGACCAGGGCGCTGCCGAGATCCTGGGCGTTGAACACCTGATTGCGCAGCACGGTCGCGGCGATCGGCAGCGGATCCTCGATCTCATTGATCAGCCCGTTGGCGAGGGCTCCGATCTGCGCGGTCAGCAGCGCCGTGCCGTCATCAACCCACCCGAGCCAACTCGGCAGGGCCGCCAACTCCACGGCTGCGGCGACCCGGTTGGCGCCCGCCGCCGGGCCCGAGTCGGCGACCGGGACGGTGACGGTGGCGGCCGCGAGGGCGACGGCCCCCGCCGCCACGAGCGGACGTGCGGTCAGATGCATGGAAATCCCCAATCACAGGCTGCCCCGACGGTAACAACGCGGTGCGGGGATTCCGGTTAACCGGGCCGTCGGCGCAGTGGGTCCGCGTCCTCGGTGCCCTCGGGACTCAACCGCCCAGTGCCGGAATGACCTGCTGCTCGAACATCTCGATGCCGGAGCGGTCATAGGCCGCCTCGGGGAAATAGCAGATCACGTAGCCGCAGCCCAGATCTCGCAACGCCGAGAGGGTGTCGATCACCTGGTCCGGCGTGCCGGTGGCGTTTCCAGGAGCGCGGTTCATGGCGATCATGGCGTCGGCCGCGGCAGCTCCGCAGAGACCGACGATCCTGTCCCTGACCCGTTCCAACCGCGCCTCGACGTCGGCACCCGATGTCCCGAGGACGGCGTTGACGTTGGCCGACCGCACGATGGCGCCGTAATCGGTACCGACCTCCCGGCAGTGCCCGGCCAGGACCTCCGACTTGTGCGCGAACTCGTCGTGGTCGGCGCTGAAGTTGGTGTACTGGCCGTACTTGGCGGCGATCTTCAGCGTGACCTTCTCGCCGCCGCCGGCGATCCACAGCGGAAGCCCCTCAGGCTGAAGGGGTTTCGGGGCGACGATCGCGCCGTCGACCTGGTAGTGCTTGCCGGTGAAGCTGACCCGGCCGTCGCGCCAGGCATCGCGCATGATCTGCACACCCTCGTCGAGTCGGGCCAACCGCACCCCCGCCGACGGGAACCCGTACCCGTAGGCACGCCATTCATGCTCGTACCAGCCGCCACCGATGCCCATCTGGACCCGGCCACCGGAGATGATGTCGGTGGTGGCGGCCACCTTGGCCAGGTAGGCGGGATTGCGATAGCTCATCGCGGTGCACATCTGTCCGAGTTTGATCTCCGACGTCGTGGCGGCCAGAGCGGCCATCAGGGTCCAGGCCTCGTGGGTGGCCTCGTCGGTGGGCATCGGAACGGTATGGAAGTGGTCGTACACCCACAGTGAGTCCCAGGGTCCGGAGTCCGCGTGCCGGGCGAGGTCCAGCATCATCGGCCAGTGATTCTCGGGAGGAATGCCGACGAGGTCGAGCCGCCAGCCCTGCGGGATGAACAGTCCGAAGCGCATGCCGCCAACTATAGGGTTACCGGCGCGACCCGCCCACGGTCACAGGACCGGCAGCAGGTGACGCAGCAACATGGCCGACTGCGCCGCCACTTCGTCGATGAACGCCGCGAATTCGAAGCGGGACTGCGCCCCGGCGAGGTCGGAGAGGGCGCGGATGACGAGCCACGGGATTCCGAAGTTTTCGCACACCTGGCTGACCGCGGCGCCTTCCATCTCCACGGCCCGGCCGCGCAGGTCGGCGTGCAACCGCCCGCGGGTCACCGCACAGTCCAGATACTGGTCTCCGGTCAACACCGTGCCGTAGGCGATTCGAGGTGGGCGCTCCCCTCCACCGGCGTCGCGGGACAGCGGCGTGAGGTCATAGCCGTCCAGTCGGCCACGGACCCGGGCGAGCAGTTCGGGATCGGTGTCGTAGCCGAATCGGGAGGTGGGATTGATGAACGGCACATGCCCGGCCTGATAGGTCTGCAGGCTGGCGCCTTCGATCACGCCGCAGTCGTGCTGGATCGTCTGCTCGGCAATCACCACGTCGCCGATCCGCAGGTCGGGATCCACACCCCCGGCCACCCCGGAGAAAGCGATCGCCCGGCATTGAAAGCGATCAGCGAGCAACGTGGCCACCGACGCCGCGTTGACCTTGCCCATCCCGGACTGCGACAGGACGACGGAGTGACCGTCGAGTTCACCGACGCCGAATTCCGCACCGCCCACCTCGAGGGTGTTGACCTGCCGCATGGCGTGCAGGAGGTGCGCCCGCTCCTGGGGCAGCGCGCAGACCAGTCCGATCGTCATGGTGCTCTACACGTGAAGGCCCCCGGCGGACACGGTTTCGAGCGGCACCGGGGGCTCTTCAGCTGTGACGGCACTAGGTCAGTAGCGATGCCGGCGGGTTGAAGCGGTCACCGTAACGCTCGGCCAGTTCTTTGGCGCGGGCGACGAACGCGGCCTTGCCGCCGGGGTAGCCGGCGATGAACTGCGCCGCTCCCCCGGTCCACGGCGGGAAACCGATACCCATGATCGAGCCGATGTTGGCGTCGGCGGTGGTGGTGATGACACCCTCGTCGAAGCACTTCTGGGTCTCCAGCGCCTCGGCGAAGAGCATCCGGTCGATCATGTCCTGCAGCGGTGGCGTGGACGTTCCGGAGTTGAACGTCTCCCGCAGACCCGGCCACAGCCGGGTCCGCTTACCGTCGGCGTACTCGTAGAAGCCGGCGCCGGACAACCGCGACGGACGGCCGATCTCGATCATCTTCTCCACGACCGCCTCGGCCGGGTGCGCCACATAGGTGCCGCCGGCGTCCTCGATGCCCTTGCGGCTGGCCACGGCGATCTTGTGCATCAGCTCCATGTTGAGCTCATCGGAGAGCTGCAACGGCGGGGCGGGGTAGCCGGCCTGTGACCCGGCATGTTCGATCGACGCCGGCTCCACCCCCTCGCCGAGCATCGCCAGTGCCTCGTTGATGAAGGTGCCGATGACGCGGCTGGTGTAGAAGCCCCGGCTGTCGTTGACCACGATCGGGGTCTTGCCGATCGCCAGGGTGTAGTCGAACACCCGGGCCAGCGCCTCGTCGGAGGTCTTCTCGCCCTTGATGATCTCGACCAGCGGCATCTTGTCCACCGGTGAGAAGAAGTGGATGCCGATGAAATCCTCCTGGCGCTTCACCCCGGCGGCCAGCCCGGTGATGGGCATGGTGGAGGTGTTGGAGCCGAGGATGGCGTTGGGCTCGACGATGTCCTCGATCTCCTGGAACACCTTGTGCTTGAGTTCCTGGTTCTCGAAGACCGCCTCGACGACGAAGTCCACACCCTTGAAGTCGGCGGCGTCGGCGGTAGGGGTGATGCGGCCCAGCAGCGCCTTGCTCTTCTCCTCGGTGGTGCGGCCGCGCTCGAGGGCCTTGGCCTCGAGCTTTTCCGAGTAGCCCTTGCCCTTCTGGGCGGCTTCGAGGGTCACGTCCTTGAGGACCACCTCGAAGCCGGCCTTGGCGGAGACGTAGGCGATCCCGGCACCCATCATCCCCGCGCCCAGCACGCCGATCTTGGTGATCGGGGTCTTGGCGATGCCCTCGGGCCGCGAACCGCCGGCGTTGATGGCCTGCAGGTCGAAGAAGAACGCCTGGATCATGTTCTTCGCGACGTGGCCGGTCACCAGTCCGGTGAAGTAGCGGCTCTCGATACGGCTGGCGGTGTCGAAGTCGACCTGGGCACCCTCGACCGCCGCCGCCAGGATCGCCCGCGGCGCCGGCATCGGGGCTCCCTTGAGCTGCTTGCGCAGCAGCGACGGGAACGACGGCAGGATGGCCGCCAGCGCGGGGCTGGCCGGGGTGCCGCCGGGCATCCTGTAGCCCTGGGCGTCCCACGGCTGGGTGTGCTTGTCCGGGTTGGCCTTGATCCATGCCTTGGCGGCCGGAACCAGTTCCTCGACGTCGGATACCAGCTCATCGACCAGGCCGATCTCCTTGGCCTTGTCCGGCCGGAACCGGGTGCCCTGGGACAGCACGTTGACGAAGGCGTTCTGGATGCCGAACATCCGCACGGTGCGGGTGACGCCGCCACCACCGGGCAGCAGGCCCAGGGTGACCTCGGGCAGGCCCAGCTGGACGCCCTTGACGTCGGCGACGATGCGGTGGTGACAGGCCAGCGCGATCTCCAGGCCGCCGCCGAGCGCCGCGCCGTTGATGGCGGCGACCACAGGAACGCCCAGCGTCTCGAGCCTGCGCAGGTCGGCTTTGATCTGCTCGACCTCGTCGAAGATCTCACCGGCGTTCTCCGGGCCGGCCTGGATCATCGCCTTGAGGTCGCCGCCGGCGAAGAAGGTCTTCTTGCCGGAGGTGACGATGACTCCGGTGACCGAATCCTTCTCGGCCTCAAGGCGTTCGACCGCCTTGTGCATCGACTCCTTGTAATGCTCGTTCATCACGTTCGCCGACCCGGTGGGGTCGTCGAGCGTCAGCGTGACGATGCCGTCGGCATCCTTGTCCCACTGGATGGTGTTCTCTGCCATGTGCGCTAGCTCCTCAATCCGTTCCAGTGCCGCTCAGACGCGCTCGATGATGGTGGCCACACCCATACCGCCGCCGATGCACAGCGTGATCAAGGCCCGGTTGGCGCCGCGTCGCTCGAGCTCGTCGACCATGGTGCCGGCGATCATGGCGCCGGTGGCGCCCAGCGGGTGGCCCATCGCGATCGCGCCGCCGTTGACGTTCAGCTTCTCGTCGGGGATGTTCAGGTCCTTCTGGAACTTCAGCACCACCGAGGCGAAGGCCTCGTTGAGCTCGAACAGATCGATGTCATCGACGGTCAGCCCGGCGGTGGCCAGCACCTTCTCGGTGGCCGGGGTGGGCCCCACCAGCATGATGGTGTGGTCGGCGCCGCTGGTCGCGGTGGCCACCACGCGGGCCCGGGGGGTCAGGCCGTTGGCCTTGCCCGCCTTTTCCGAGCCGATCAGCACCAGGGCGGCGCCGTCGACGATGCCGGAGCTGTTGCCGCCGGTATGGACGTGGTTGATCTTCTCCACCCAGTGGTACTTCTGCATCGCGACGTCGTCGAAGCCGGCCATCGCGGCCAGGCCCTCGAAGGCGGGCTTGAGCTTGCCCAGGCCTTCGAGCGTGGTGTCGGGCCGCATGTGCTCGTCATGGTCGAGGATCAGCAGGCCGTTCTGGTCACGGACCGGGATGACCGACTTGGCGAAGTAGCCGCCCGACCACGCCGCGGCCGCACGCTCCTGGGAGCGCAGCGCGTAGGCGTCGACGTCGTCGCGGGTGAATCCCTCCAGGGTTGCGATCAGGTCGGCGCCGATGCCCTGCGGCACGATGTAGGCGTCGTAGTTGGTGGCCGGGTCGGCCATCATCGCGCCACCGTCCGACCCCATCGGCACGCGGCTCATGGACTCCACGCCGCCGGCGATGACCAGGTCGTCCCAACCGGAACGCACCTTCTGCGCGCCGGTGTTGATCGCCTCCAGGCCCGAGGCGCAGAACCGGTTGAGCTGCACGCCGCCGACGGTGTCGGGCATGCCGGCGGCGATGACGGCGGTGCGGGCGATGTCGGCGCCCTGGTCGCCGACCGGCGAAACACAGCCCAGGACGACGTCGCTGATCATGTTCTCGTCGAGATTGGGATGGCGCGAGCGCATCTCCTCGATCAGCCCGGTGACCAGGTTCAACGGTTTGACCTCGTTGAGCGCACCGTTCTTGCCCTTGCCGCGGGGGGTTCGGATCGCTTCGTAGATGAAGGCTTCTTCGGACATGGCGGATTCCTCTTCAGGTAAAGGATTGGGTCACGTTTCCGACTCTGCTCAGCAGCCTAGTCCGCGCCCGGGAACTGATCGCAAACACCCCGGCCAACCCGTTGGTTAGGCTCGTGGTCGCTATGACGGTCCAGCGGCTGCGGCCCTTCCAGGTCAACGTCTTCGCCCGGATGTCGGCGCTGGCCGCCGAGCTCGGAGCGGTGAACCTGGGGCAGGGCTTTCCCGACGAGGACGGACCGCCCGCCATGCTCGAGGCGGCCCGCCAGGCGATCGCCGACGGCGTCAACCAGTACCCGCCCGGGCCGGGGATCGCCGAACTGAGGCAGGCCGTCGCCGCCCAGCGGCTGCGCCGCTACGGCCAGACTTTCGACCCCGAGACCGAGGTCCTGGTGACCGTGGGCGCCAGTGAGGCGATCGCGGCCGCGGTACTCGGCCTGGTCGAGCCCGGCTCGGAGGTGCTGGTGCTCGAGCCGTTCTTCGACACCTACGCCCCGGTGATCGCGATGGCCGGCTCGCAGCGGGTGGCGGTGCCCCTGGTTCCGGACGGCCGGGGATTCGCCCTGGACGTCGAGGCGGTGCGCGCCGCGATCACCCCGCGCACCCGGGCGGTGATCGTCAACTCCCCGCACAACCCGACCGGCATGGTGCTCTCCGACCCGGAGTTGCGCGCGCTCGCCGGACTCGCGGTCGACGCCGACCTGCTGGTGATCGCCGACGAGGTCTACGAGCGCCTCACCTTCGACGGACGCACGCACCGACCGATCGGCACCTACCCCGGGATGGCAGAGCGCACCGTCACGATCTCCAGTGCGGCGAAGATGTTCAACTGCACCGGCTGGAAGATCGGCTGGGCCTGCGCCACTCCGGAGCTACTCGCCGGGGTCAGAGCGGCCAAGCAGTACCTCAGCTACGTCGGCGGCGCTCCGTTCCAGCCGGCCGTCGCCTACGCCCTGAACAACGAGGACGGCTGGTCAGACGCCTTACGGGAGTCGATGCGGACCCGGCGAGACGCGCTGGCCGCCGCGCTGACCCGGATCGGCTTCGGGATCCATGACTGTGCCGGCACCTACTTCCTGTGCGCCGATCCGCGGCCGCTGGGTTATGCGGACAGCGCAGCGTTCTGCGAGGAACTGCCGCGCCGCGCCGGGGTCGCGGCGATCCCGATGTCGGCGTTCTGCGATCCGGGCGGAGCACCGGAAAGGTGGAAACACCTGGTGCGCTTCACCTTCTGCAAACGCGCTGAGACGCTCGACGAGGCGATCCGCCGGCTGGCCGCACTGGGCCCGTCCTAACCGCCCTTCCTGACCTTCAGCACCTGCTTGCGCAGACCGTCGGTGGCAGTCTCCATCGCACCCTTGAGGGTGCGTTTGAGCAGGAAGCCGGGGATCGGAACGGTCGGGTCGACGGTCAGTTCGAAGCGGACCTTGGTCTTGTCCCCCTGCGGAGTCAGCGTGTAGGCGGCCTCCTGGGACCGCATCTGGCCGGCCTTGATCAACGTCCAGCCGGCGGTGTTGTCCCCCCAGCGGTACTCGACCTCCTGCTCGTCGGTGAGGCCGGCGGCTTTGACCTTCGCCCGCACCCGCCTGGGCCGGCCGTCGGGGTAGGCCTCGATCACCTCGACGCTCTGATACTGCGGTGACCAGGAGGGGGCGGTTTCGACGTCGGCGATCACGTCGAGGATCTGTTCGGGAGTGGCTTCGATGAGCACTTCCCGGGAATCGTTGACTGCCATGGGCGGAACCCTAGCGGCGCCCGCAACCCTCACGGCACCGTTTGCCTGTACTCCCCCACGATCGGCTCCAGTTCGGCGGGCGTCGCCCCGTGCAGGATCACCGCGTCGGCCCCGAGGTCGAACTCCTTGCGGATGCGCTGCACGCACTGCCCCGGTGACCCGGTTGCGGCGGGCTCCAGCCACTCGTCGGGGATCAGGCCGGCGATGTGGGCGATCTGCTCAGCGGTCGCCTTCGCGTCGATGCCGCCACCGATGGACTGCACCACAGGGTCTGCCCGGAAGCGTTGGAGTACCAGGGGATCCCAATGGTTGGTGGCCACCATCAGCTCTCCGTAGCCCTGGAGGTAGGTGGCCAGTCGGGCGACGGTCTTCGTCAACCGCAACTCCTCGGGCAGGTGGTCGCCGACGGTGGCCAGAACTGACCAGACCCGCACCCGGGCGGGGTCCCGACCGGCTCGCTCGGCGGCTTCCTTGACGGTCCGCACACAGCGGATGAGCGTTGAGGGCGTGAAGTAGGTGTGCAGGATGACGTCGTCGAACAGCCGGCCGCCGAGTTTGAGGGTGTTCGGCCCGAAGGCCACCAGTGCCAGCCGGATCTCCTCGTCGAAGTCGGTGTCCAGGGCCAGGATCGGGTACCGGCCCATCGGGCCGTCGTGGCCGACGATCACCTCCCCGCGCCACAACCGGCGCATGAGGTCGGCGAAGTCGGCCATCTGCGCGGTGGTCACCGGCGGGATGCCGAAGGCGCTGTAGATGGCGGCGATCCCGCGGCCTACCCCGAGGGTGAACCTGCCGGCCGAAAGCCGGTGCATGGTGGTCGCCCACGACGCGGTGACCAACGGATGACGGATGTTGGGGTTGGTCGCGGCAGTGGCGATCCGCATGCGCTCGGTCACCGCGCAGGCCGCACCGGTCAGCGACGCGGCCTCCTTGAGGTTCCACCGCTCGGAGATGAACGCGGTCCCCAGGCCCAGTTCCTCGCCACGTCGGGCCTCCTGCATCAACGTCGAGGGGCCTTCTCCGCCCGCGCCCGCCAGCAGGTAGAAGCCGAGTTCGTCGAGGGCACGCGTCACCGGGATCGCTCCACCTCGATCGGGACGCCGCTGAGCCAGGCCATCCCCGACAGCGTCTCGACGTCATCGGGGTCGCTGGAGGTGAGGTCGTTGACGTTGACCCCGCCCGCTCGGTTCGCGACCCGCCAGCCGCCCCGGCCGTCGTGCCCCCAGCCGTGCGGGATCGCGACGGCGCCCGCGACGATGTCCTCGGTCAGGGTTGCCCGGAGTTCGATCTTGCCGTGCGGGGAGCGCACCGCGACCGGGTCGCCCTCGGCGATGCCCCGCTGCCGGGCGTCGTCGGTGTGCATCAGCGCCCTCGGCCCGCGGTCACCGCGCATCAACAACGGCGCGTTGTGCATCCACGAGTTCTCCGAGCGCGCCTCGCGCACACCGATCAGACGGAGCGGGAACCCGCCGGGATCCGGTCTGCGGTCCAATTCCCGAATCTGTTGGGCGAGCTCGTCGTGGCGTAACCGCATCCTCCGGTTGGGGTAGGCCACCGCTCCGCGAAGTGTGCCGGTGGGCAGGTGCTCGTCCAGGACGGCGCCGTGCGGCAAGTCCTCGGCCAGCCGCCGGAAGGACAGCCCGCCGGGCCGCAGGCCGAACCAGTCACCCCCGCTGCTGATCCTGATCAGGGTGTCGATCACCGGCCGGGTGCTCAGCCGCCGTCCGAAGAGCCCGGCCGACGCGCGGGCCACCGCAAGGGCGGCGAACACCGCTGTGCGGCCGGCCATCCGCCGGATCAGGTCGTCGACGATCTCCCACTCGGTGCGAGCCTGCCCACGGGGCGCCGCCACCGCTTCGGTGGTCTGCCGGAACGGTGTCGCGTGGAAGAACTGAAGCAGCAGGGGAAAGTCGTCGCGTTCGTACATGGTGGTGACGGGCAGCACGTAGTCGCATCGGGCGGTCGTCTCGGTCAGGTAGAAGTCCAACGCGACCGAGAGTTCGAGATCTTCCATGGCGTCGGCCAGTTCGGCGCCGTTGGGCACCGAGAGCACCGGGTTGCCGGCACTGACGAACAGGGCCCGGATCTGGCGGTCACCGGCGGTGGTGATCTCCCGGGCCATCATGGTGGCCGGTTCGGTGCGGACGAGGTTGCCGAACCCGCCGATGCGGGAACGGTTCCGGCGATAGTCGTAGCGCAGGAGCGCGCCGAGTGCGGTGAAGGCCCATTTCTCGCCGGGCGCGCCGAACGAGCCGAACACCGACCCGCCGGGAACGTCGAGGTTGCCGGCGACGAGATTGACCGCGTCGATGAGGTAGGAGGTCAGCGTGCCGGACCGTCCCGCGCAGGTGCCGATCCGCCCGTAGACCGCTGCTCGCGGGGTGCGCGCCAGGCTGCGCGCGAGTTCGCGCACCGTTCCGGCCGGGATACCGGTGGCCGACTCGGTGCGCTCCGGGCTGAACGGGCCGCACTGCTGGGCCAACCAGTCAACTCCGTCGGCCTGGGTGTCCACCCGACGCCGGTCGACGAGGCCCTCGGCGAAAAGCACCTGGAGTACCGAGAGCAGCATCAGCGCGTCGGTGTCGGGGGTGATGCCGAGCCAGTCGAACTGCGCGGCGGTCTCGGTCTTGCGGGGGTCGATCACGATGACCCTTCCGCCTCGTTTGACCACCTCGCGCATCCGGTCCTTGATGCGCGGGGCGGTCAGCACGCTGCCGTGCGAGACAACGGGATTGGCGCCCACCACCACCAGCAGGTCGGTGCGGTTGAGGTCGGGAATAGGCACCGTCGACGGGACGCCGTAGAGCAGTTGGCTGGCCATCAGGCGGCTGTGGGTGTCCTGGGAGGAGGCGGTGTAGAGGTGGGTGCCCAGACCCAGGCCGTTGACGAAGAGCAGCACCGCCATCAGGTGGGAGTAGCTGAAGACTCCCGGGTTGCCGAAGTACCAGCCGATCGCCCCCGAGCCGTGCCGCCGGTGAAGCTCCCCGAGCCGCGCGGCGATGTCGGCCATCGCCTCATCCCAGGACACTTCCTCGAAGGTGCCGTCGGCGCGCCGGCGCAGCGGCGCGGTGACCCGGTCGGGGTCGTTGACGACCTCGGTGAAGGCGATGCCCTTCTGGCAGGCGAAGCCGGCCGAGAGCGGGTGGTCCTTGTCCGCGCGCAGCGACACCAGTCGGCCGCCCTCGACCTCGGCGACCATGCCGCACAGAGATTCGCAGATCCGGCAATAGGTGGTCTTGTGTTCGGTCGGCATGGTTCACATCCGGTAGTCGTTGAGCAGTCGCTTGCTGATGATGGTCTTCTGGATCTCGCTGGTGCCCTCCCCGATCAGCAGGAAGGGAGCGTCGCGCATGAGGCGTTCGATCTCGTAATCCTTGGAGTAGCCGTAGCCGCCGTGGATGCGGAAGCTCTGCTGGGTGACCTCGGCGCAGAACTCACTGGCCAGATACTTGGCCATGCCGGCCTCGAGGTCGTTGCGCTGCCCGGAGTCCTTCAGGCGCGCGGCATTGACCATCATCAGATGCGCGGCTTCGACTTTGGTGGCCATGTCTGCCAGGGAGAACGCGATCGCCTGGTGCTCGGCGATCGGCTTTCCGAACGTCGAGCGCTGCTGGGCGTAGCTGATCGCCAACTCGAAGGCCCGCAGAGCGACGCCGCAGGCCCGGGCGGCGACGTTGACGCGACCGACCTCGACACCGTCCATCATCTGGGCGAAGCCCCGGCCAGTGACACCGCCGAGCACGTCGGCGGCGGCGGCGAGATACCCGTCGAAGAGCAGCTCCGTGGTGTCGATCCCTTTGTAGCCGAGCTTGTCGAGCCTTCCGGGGATGGTCAGCCCGGGCGCGACTTCCCCGAAGCCGCTGGGCTTTTCGACCAGAAAAGCGGTGAGGTTGCGGTGCGGGCCCGCAGCGCCCTCGTCGGTGCGGACCAGCACGGCGACGAGTGTGGAACTCGCGCCGTTGGTGAGCCACATCTTCTGGCCGTTCAGTGTGTAGGTGCCGTCGGGGTTGTGCGTGCCGCGGGTGCGGATCGCGGCGACGTCGGAGCCCGCTTCGGGTTCGGACATCGAGAAGGCGCCGCGGGTCTCCCCGGTGGCCATCCTGGGCAGGAAGCGCTGCTTCTGCTCGGCCGTCCCGTGCCGGCGGATCATGTGGGCGACGATGAAATGGGTGTTGATGACCCCGGAGACGCTCATCCAGCCACGGGCGAGTTCCTCCACGCACAATGCGTAGGTCAGCAGAGTTTCTCCCAGGCCGCCATACTCGGTGGGGATCATCAGACCGAACAGACCCATTTCTCGCATCCGATCGACGATCGCCTGGGGGTAGGTGTCGGTGTGTTCGAGCTCCCGGGCGTTGGGGATGATCTCCTTGTCGACGAATCGCCGCACCGTGGCGATGATCTCGGTCTGGAATTCGGTGAGTCCGGGCGTCTGGGCGAGACGGGTCACGATGCGTCGACTTTCTCGAACACCGCGGCGAGTCCCTGGCCGCCGCCGATGCACATGGTTTCCAGTCCGAAGCGGCCGTCGCGGCGGTGCAGTTCACGGGCCAGGGTCGCCAGCATCCGCCCGCCGGTGGCCCCGACGGGGTGGCCCAGGGAGATACCGGATCCGTGGACGTTGGTGCGCTGCCGGTCGGTGTCGGCGAACCCCCACTCGCGCATCACCGCCAGTGCCTGTGCGGCGAAGGCTTCGTTGAGTTCGATCACATCGATGTCACCGAGCATCAGGCCGGCTTTGCCCAGTGCGACCGCGGTGGCGGGCACCGGACCGATTCCCATGATCTTCGGTTCCACTCCGGCCAGTCCCCAGGAGACCAGCCTGACCAGTGGCGTGAGACCGAGTTCGGCGGCCCGCGGCGGGGTGGTCACGATGCACATCGACGCGGCGTCGTTCTGACCGCTGGCATTGCCGGCGGTCACGGTGGCTTCGGGATCCTTTTCGGCGAGAAGCGGTTTGAGGGTGGCGAGCGACTCGATCGTGGTGCCGGCCCGGGGATGCTCATCGGTGTCGATCATCTGCTCGCCGGACCGGCCGCGAACCGCGACCGGGACGATCTCCTCGGCCAGCACTCCGCTGCGCTGGGCCTCGACAGCGCGCTGATGGGACTGCACCGCCAGCCCGTCCTGCTCAGCCCGGGAGATGCTGTACCGGCGTCGCAGGTTCTCCGCCGTCTCCAGCATTCCGCCCGGTACGGGATGGTTCCTGCCGCCGGCGGTGACCCGCCCCCGGGTCAGCCCGTCGTGCATCCGAACTCCGCCACTGCCCGCGCCCCACCGCATGTCGGTGGAGTAGAACACGGCGTTGCTCATGCTCTCCGCACCGCCGGCGATCACCACGTCGCTGTTCCCGGAAGAGACCTGCATGCAGGCCTGGATCACCGACTGCAGGCCCGAACCGCAGCGCCGGTCCACCTGCATCCCGCCGACGGTGACCGGCAGACCCGCATCGAGGGCGACCACCCGGCCCAGGGCCGGGGCTTCCGGGTTGGGATAGCAGTGCCCGAGGATCACGTCGTCGACCACGTCGGGTGGCAGTGCGGTGCGCTCCAGCAGACCGGTCAGCGCGGCGACGGCCAGATCGACGACGGTCAGCGAACGGAACACGCCGCCGTAGCGGCCGATCGGGGTGCGGACCGGCTCGCAGATCACCGCAGTGCGCGTATCCCCGGGGTGGTCCACTAGATATGCCGCCCGCCGGTGACTTCGAGGACTGTGCCCGTCATGTAGGACGACAGGTCCGAGGCGAGGAAGAGCGCGACGGTGGCGACCTCCCTCGGCTCGCCGGCTCTTCCCATCGGAACCTCGGCGAGCTTGGCATCCCAGATCCGTTGCGGCATCGCCTCGGTCATGGCAGAACGGATCAGTCCCGGCTGGATGGCGTTGACCCGAACCCCGAGATGGGCCAGTTCCTTGGCGGCGGCCTTGGTCAGCCCGACGATGCCGGCTTTGGCGGCCGAGTAGTTGGTCTGGCCGATCAGACCGACCTTGCCGGAGATCGACGACATGTTGACGATCGCGCCGCGTCCCTGCTCGCGCATGACCCCCGCCGCCGCGCGGGTTCCGTTCCAGGTGCCTTTGAGGTGCACGGCGATCACCTCGTCGAACTGCTCCTCGGTCATCTTCCGCAAGGTGGCGTCCCGGGTGATACCGGCGTTGTTGACCATCACGTCGAGGCCGCCGTACTCCTCGACGGTGGCGGTGACGAGGGCATCGACCTCGGCGCTCGAGGTCACGTCGCAATGCGCGGCGCGGGCCACGCCGGACCCGCCGAGCTCCGCGGCGGCCGCCTCGGTTCTCCCGAGGTCCAGATCGCCCAGCACCACCCGGGCCCCCTCGGCGACGAAAGCCTCGGCGATCGCATAGCCCAGGCCCTGGGCGCCTCCGGTGATGATCGCGGTCCGGCCGGCCAGCAATCCCATCCGCTCACCCTCCTGGTCCCCCGTGGGCGCCATCGTATTGGATTGGCAAATGGCCGCCGCCGTTCCCGATGACGTCTTCGCCGAGATCCTGGCCCAGACCCGCCGGTTCGTGCGCACCGCCGTGCTGCCCCGGGAGGCTGAGATCGCCGACCGGGACGCCGTGCCGGAGGATCTTCGCGCGACAGCCAGGCAGATGGGTCTGTTCGGCTACGCGATACCGCAGGAGTGGGGTGGTCTGGGCCTGGACGTGACCCAGGACGTCGACATGGCCCTCGAACTCGGCTACACGTCGCTGGCGCTGAGGTCCATGTTCGGCACCAACAACGGGATAGCCGGCCAGGTGCTGGTGGGCTTCGGAACCGACGAGCAGCGCGCGCGCTGGCTGGTGCCGATGGCCGCCGGCGACGTCGTCGCGTCGTTCGCGCTGACCGAACCGGGCGCGGGATCCAATCCGGCCGGGCTGCGCACCTCGGCGCGCGCCGAGGGAACCGGCTGGGTGATCTCCGGCCAGAAGCGCTGGATCACCAACGCCCCAATGGCGGACCTGTTCGTGGTGTTCGCCCGGACCCGACCGGCCGACGACCGGGGACCGGGCATCGCGGTCTTCCTGGTGCCCGCGGGCACGCCCGGCGTGGAGGTCGGGGCCAAGGACGCCAAAATGGGCCAGGAGGGTGCCTGGACGTCGGATGTCTACTTCACCGACGTGCGGGTCGGCCCCGAGGCACTGGTCGGAGGCAGCGCCGAGGGCGGCTATCGAGCGGCGATGACCTCGCTGGCCCGGGGACGCATCCACATCGCCGCCCTGGCCGTCGGCGCCGCCCAGCGTGCGCTCGACGAGTCCGTCGCTTTCGCCGCCACCGCCACCCAGGGCGGCAGCGTGATCGGCTCGTTCCAGCTGGTCCAGGCCATGCTGGCCGATCAGCAGGCCGGCGTCGCGGCCGGCCGTGCCCTGGTCCGCGACACCGCGCGGCAATGGCTGACCGGTGCGGACCGCCGGATCGCGCCGTCGGTGGCCAAGCTCTTCTGCACCGAGATGGCCGGCCAGGTCGCCGACCTCGCCGTGCAGGTCCACGGCGGAACCGGCTACATGCGGGGTGTCGCCGTCGAGCGGATCTACCGCGAGGTCCGGCTGCTCCGGCTCTACGAGGGGACCAGCGAGATACAGCGGCTGATCATCGGCGGGGGTCTGGTGAAGGCCGCCGGCCGGGATCAGCCGCGCTGAGCGGCGGCCTCGTCCGCTCGGGCCCGTGCCGCCCGGTCCGCGGCGAGCGCGGGTGCCACGATGAAGGGCGCGGCGAGCAGACCGATCGTCCCGAACACCCAGCCCCCGAGTGTGGTGTCCGCCCCGCCGATGAGGGGTCCGGCCAGCGTCGGCCCGGCTGCCAGGCCCACCGAGGACATACCCAGCAGGAACGCGACGAGCCGGCCGGAGTTTCGGTCGAGATCGGCCGCGATCGACAGCGACAGAGGCAACGTCGCCCAGTACCCGAGGTTGACCGCGAGGTTGCCGAGGATGTACGCCGCCGGCTGGTGGACCAGGATCACCGCGAAGGTGCCCGCGGCCATCAGCAGGAAGCTGACGACGCCGAGGCCGGCCCGGCCCACCCGACGTCCCAGTAACCAGGGCGCCATCGTTCCGAGCAGTCCGATGAGCTGGGAGAATCCGAGGAAGCTGGCGGTGAACTCGGCCGACAGGCCGGCGGTGGTTCCCAGCTCCTCGGAGAAGGTCCACAGACCTGATAACGCCAGCTGTGAGAGGCCCGCCGCCAAGCCCAGCAGGATGGGCAGCGCACTGAACAGGTTCAGCGTCGGCGCGTCCCGGCGCAGTTCGCGGTCGACCTCGGGATCTGACTGTGCGAGTGCCCGTTCAGCGGCGGCACGCTCAGCGGCGATCGAGCGGGTGTCCGGAAGCCGCCACCAGATCAGCCCGAGGCAGACAAGCTGGACGGCGACCATCGCGGCGTAGGGCAACACGATCGGATAAAGCTGGCGCAGAAAGGGATTCGTGCTCATCATCACGAAAACGAAGATCATGTACCAGAACGAGAGCAGGCTGAAGGCGCGCTCGCTGTTGCGGGCGTAGGACAGGGCGGCGTTACCGGCGACGAAGGTCAGGCCGCAACCGACGCCGACGGCGACCATTCCGGCGAACAGCGGCCAGAAGCCCACCGAACCGGGATCGGCGATCTCGCTGATGTAGAGCAGTCCCAGCGCGGAGATGACGATGCCGTAGGTCGCGACACGTTTGAGATCCCGGTGGCCGATCGAGTGTGCCAGTCCGAACTCCACCAACGCCATCGCGCTGAGGGCAGCGGTCACCAAGAGCCCCGCCGCGGTGTTGCTCAGCCCGAAGCCCCGGTGAAACGAGGTCGCGTAGATCGGGCTGAGCAGGTCGGCCATCACCCCGGCCACACCGGCGGCGATGCCGCCGACCAGCAGCCCGGCGGGTTCCTTGATCCCGCGGCCCGCCCCGGTCACCGGCGGTCCCTCGTCGGGACGCGCGAGTCCGGGGCCGGGAGCATCAGCCAAGGCTAAACGCCGGGACGGCGCGGGCATCTGCCCGGGGCGACAGCCAGCGGAGATCCGAGTCCGGGGCGCCCTGATACCGTCAGACGCCCGATCCGCAGAGAAGGTGAGGACCGTGATGAGAACTCGTCTGAAGGCCAGGTTCGCCCTCCTGGCGGGTACGGCCGCCATCGTCGGCATGGCAACCATCAGCGCCTGCGGCAGCGAGACCGGCGAGAAGCCGACCGACACCAAGGCCCCCACCGAAAGCAGCGCCCCGCAGGCGCCGGCGTCACTGGCGCCGACCGAGAAGAAGAGCGCCGGATCGTTCGCCCCCACCGTGACCGCGGACAGGGCCCCCACGGTGGTGCCCGGCGGCCCAGGGAACCACCGCGGCCTGCAACCCTGACGCACCTTCACCGTCGTGGTGGCCAGGGCCGGGATCGAACCGGCGACCTTCCGCTTTTCAGGCGGACGCTC
>CAYURT010000013.1:22863-58674 GCA_964447215.1 uncultured Mycobacterium sp. | reverse complement strand
AGTTCATCGACGTTCTCGGCCTCGAGGCGATCACCCCGGTGGTGCAGGACTGGGGTTCACTCATCGGTCTGCGCTGCGTCGGTAACCGCCCCGATCTGTTCGCCCGGATCGTGGTCGCCAACGGCAATCTGCTGGTGCTGCCCGAAGGTGCGCAGATCATCAGCCTCCCGGACTCGCTGGAACCGCAGGATCTCGAGTTCCCCGACGTGATCGGCCCCGGCGGCGGGATGGAACTGTTCCAGGCCTGGGCCACCTACGCCCTGGTCGGCAAGGACTTCATGCCGTCGGTGCCGATGCGGGCCACCATCCAGGCTCCCATCACCGACGCCGAGCTCGCCGCCTACGACGCACCCTTCCCCGGCCGGATCTACATGGCCGGTCCGCGGACGTTCCCATCGCTGGTCAACACCGTCGGCGATGCGCCGACCAACGAGGCGGCCCGCGCCGCTCTCGAGGCATTCGACCGCCCGGTGCTGGGTTGTTTCGGGCTGCGCGACCCGATCTTCGCAACTCCCGACTCGATCGCCGCGACGCGCGAGCGGATCGCGGGTGCGGCCGGCCAACCGCACCATGACTATCCCGATGCCGGGCACATGATCCAGGAAGACGTCGGTGACGATCTCGCTGCTCGGATCGCCGCGTGGATCGGCGACACCCCGCGACCCTGGGCGACCCGATACGGTTATTAGGCCCCCAGGCGTGTTGACGCGGGCCTTTGATGCGCAGGACTTTGTCCACGCCGAACCGATATCGGGCAGGGTTGAGGGGATCAAGGCCAGTCTCGCCAACCGCCGCCAGCGCTATCCCGCGACCAGCCCGCCACCTCGACGTCCCGACCATGAGGCACCGAGGGTGTTTCGCAGGCACTTTTCGTCAGTCAAGTCGAGATAGGGGCGTCGCAACCGGCTCCTTCGGTTGCGGCCTACTTAAGTACTTCCGGGAAAGCATCAGTAGTTGATGCTGCCCAAAGTGCAGTATTCCTGCGGATTTCTCTCGACAGCATCCGGTTTAGGGTCAATCGGGGCGCGAAAGTCGAAACGCCTGCAAACCACCAGCGGTTCACCATAATTCGACTATTAACCCTCAAGACCATGGGGAGTGATGATGGCCAAGAAAAGTGCCAGCAGAGTTGGTAGGAAGTTCGGCGCCCGGGGTTCCCGTGGCGGTGCGGCGGCGTTCGCGGTGGGGTTGTTTCTGGCAGGGCCGACGGCTGTAGCGGCCGCTGATTCCGGCGGGGAAGCCGCTTCGGCGGGTTCGGGGTCAGCGGGTTCGGGGTCAGGGGTGTCGTCCGGATCGTCGCAGGGTCCGTCCCGGGCGGGGGCCATCCGGTCCAGAGGTGTCGGCGGCCGGGGGGAGCGTCCCGGCGGTCACATCGGCCGGGCCGGGGGCGCTGCGGAACGGGTCGCGGCCCGGGGGCAGCTCCGGGCCCCGTCGGCGGGGGTTCCCCGCGCGGCGTCTGCGGTGGCGGGCCCCGCGCGGCGGGCCGCGGCCGGCGCCGCTGATTCCGCACCGGTGGTGGCGGACTCAGCGGGCTCAGCGGACTCCGCATCCTCACCGGTGGCGGCTGTCACCGCGGACCCCGCACCCCCACCGGCGCTGACGCGGACTTCCCAGGACACCGCCGCCGCGGTGGCGGCTGCGGTTGTGCAGTCACCGGGTGTGGTGCCGGCGGCAGCGAGTGCGCCGGCCGGTGCGGCTGCGGCGCCGGCTCGTCAGCTGCGGGGGGCGGTGGTGCGGGCAGCGTCTCTCGCCAGCCCGGCGGTCCCGTCGGCCGCGGCGGCCCGGGACCAGATCAACGCTTTTGTGCGGCAGGTTTTCAACACCATCGAGCACTGGTTGTCCACGCTGCCCAACAGTCCGTTGGGCAACTTGGCGGAGGCCGCGCTCTACCTGGTGCGCCGGCAGTTGTTCAACCAGGCCCCGATCGTCGTGCCGTCCCAGCAGTCGACGTCTGAACTCGATGGCACGATCGGCGGGCGGATCGGCGCCTACGACCTCGACGGCGACACGTTGACCTACGAGGTGGTCGCCGATGGTCAGTACGGCACGGTCAGCATCGATTCGGACGGTGTCTGGACCTACACCCCCGTTGAGGGCGGGGGTTTCGTCGGGGCGGACTCGTTCACCGTCAGGATCGCCCCGGAGACACCGTCGCTGAACCTGTTCGACCTTGGTGGTGACGGTGCCCGGGAGGTGACGATCAGTGTCGGCGAGTCGACGTATCTGGACACCCCCGATATCGGGGTGGGCCTTTTTGACGCCTCGGGCCGTTTGACCCTCAGCAGAGATATGTTCGGGCAGTTCACCGGCACCGTCACCCTCAAGGATGTGGGTCCTGACACCGAGTGGACGTGGCTGGACACCTCGGGTCAGCTCGGCAAGGTCAGCACCGGGCACGTCGAGGGTTTCTTCCCGGTGCTGGCGGCGAAGTCGGCCGCCAACGGTGCCTCGGTGGATCTGACTCTGGTCTATACCGCTGTTGACGGCTCCGAGCATGCGGTCGTGCTCAACGGTGTCCAGCTCGGCACCGATGATGATGGTGCGTATGTGCTGACTGGTCGACTGGCCCCCGATATGGAGGCAGACCGCAACGGGGTCGACAATTTCGACATCATCGGCAATCACCTGGCGCCGATGGAGGACGACTTCCGGGCGGATTTCAACCTGGACGGGGGTCTGGCGTCGTTCCTGCGGGGCCTGTTCTCGCCCTCGGACGATATCGAGGTCTACTTCCGTGGGGCCGAGGTTTACCTCGACACCCTCACCCCGCTCAGCTACCTCAAGGCCGGGATGTACGCCACGGATTCCGAGGCCCAACCGCAGGTGGTCACCGAGGATCCTGCCGTCGTGCAGGCAGCCGACCCGACCAACCTGATTCTTGGCGACGCCGAGATCGCGACCTCCGGCGTCACCGCCGCGTTGTCCTTGGGCCGCAGCGTTGTCATCGGCCGAGCCGACGGATCGGTGGCAATATGGACCGACGGCAAAAAAGAGACGCTGCAAAAACCCGGCGGCTGGGGCGAGGGAGCGTCGGTCACCAGTCTGAGCGAATACGACGGGCCGCTGCGGGATGATCAGGGCAACATCGTCGACAGCTCCTTCAGCGGCTACATCCAGGGCACCACGTTGACGGTGACCTCCCTGGCGCCGGGGAGCACGGTGAAGGTCGGCAGCGTGATCACCGGTGAGGGTGTCGCGCCGGGAACGACGATCGTCAAATTCATCGAGACGACGCCGACGACGGTCACGGGCACCGCAGCCGACGGCTGCGAGGGTCCGTGCTCGGCGGAGATCCGGGTAGGGGCGGGCGGTAGCGAGGGCTACACCGGCACCTACGAGGTCAGCATCGGCCAGACCGCGGGCAGCCGCGCCCAGAGCGCGGACAGCACCGCGCCGCCCGGGATCACCTTCACCCAGACAGGCGTCCCGGCAGTCACAAGCGGGTTCGTCGCCGGCCTGAAAGGGGGAGCAGTTCAGTTATGGCAGCCGAAGACCGGCTGGGTCGAACTGAGAGGCAACGCATTCGAAGGCGATCGAATCACTGACGTTACCCATCTAGCCACCCTGGGCGGCAGCATCGTTGTCGGTGACAATGCAGGCGGGCTCTTCTTGTGGACCCCTCCCGATGACTCCGCGGACGTCCACTCGACCTGGAGCGACATCCGCTACTGGACAACCCTGAAAGCACCTTCGGCAACGGGATCTGCTGTGACAGAGATCGTCGAGATTGGGTCCCCGGGCGCCGAGGGCCACGGAGTTTTCGTCGGCTTCGCGGGAGCCGGCGGCGCGCAGTTTTGGGACAGTGCAGGGCAAGGGGCCGATCTGTTCAAGTACAACCCGCTCTTCACCGGCGCTGGGTCGGTGACGGCGGCGGCGGCCTACGGCAACGGTGTCGCGGTCGGCCTTGAGGACGGCACGGTGTACTACTGGGACGGCACGATCGCCACGGGATTATCCGGGTGGACCCAGTTGAAAGACCGGGGTTGGAAACAGGAGATTTCCGCCATCGCTCCCTACGAGAACGGCTTCATCGTCGGACTGGGCGGGGAAGACAAGCCCGGGGCGGTGGAGTACTACACCGGCGGGACTGACTACAAATCCGGCGTCTGGCAGGAACTCCACAGCGGCGGATGGGGCGCTGCGGTGACTCAGATGATCCCGTACCTTTCCGACGCCCGCGGCGATGGAGTGGTCGTCGGCCTGGCCAACGGGTCGGTGCAGATGTGGAACGGGCTGGTCAAGCCGCCGAACGCCACCGACACCCTCACTGCGGGGAGTTCCCTGCGCCCGGGTGATGCGTTGTGGTCGTCCAACGGGGGTTACCGCCTGACCCTGCAGGGTGACGGCAATTTGGTGCTTAGGGGCGCCGAAAAGGGTGAGCTATGGGCTTCCGGCACTGACGGCAAGGAAGTGGTGGAGGCCAGCCTCCAGTTGGACGGCAACTTCGTTCTGTACAACAAAGACGGGCAATCGGTGACCGGGACGGGCCAGAATGACGTCAAAATCCCGTCCGCGACTTCCGGCACGAATGTGCGTTTGGTCGTTCAGAACGACGGCAACGTTGTCATCTACAACCCGGGGGGGGAACCCCTCTGGTCGACCAACACCACCCAAAGTATTGATCTGACGGACCCGGAGTGGAGGTGGTGGAACGAATTACATGACAAAGGCTGGACCAGCGCTGTCACCGGTCTCGTTCCGGTGTCCCTCTCCGCCACAGCAAAGGGCGAGGTGGTATTCCAGCAGGGCTTGATGGTCGGGCTAGAAGACGGCGCTGTTGAACAATGGTCGGGCACCGGCGGACAACGAGACTGGGTCGAACTGGTCGGGGTCGGCGGCGGGGCCGGGGCGTCCGGAGCGTTGAACGACCGGGGAGAGTTCATGTGTGAGAACTGGCGGTGCACCACATCGGGCACGCTCAAGGCAGGAGTGGAATTCGCCGAAGAACTCATTTCGGGCGAGTATTCCAAGGAATGGGAAAGCGGTATCGGTTCCGCTTCTGACCCGGTATTCAAAAAGGAAGATCTGCAGACCGGATCGCCAGTGTTCCCTCATGGTACATACGAAACGTTCGCCTATTACAAAAAAATATCGCCCGATAAGGTTAATTACAAATATCCAAAGGAACGGTTGATTACATTCACGGGTTACGTCAACCTCATTAATGAAGTCAACGGTGCTGATAGTTTTTATCCAGATGATACGAAATCGCCAGATCCCGGAGATCGCCCAATTCTGTACGTCAAGCAGTCCAGTGTCGACGGGGTTGACGCTGGCGAGAATGTTCCGGGACAGGGGGCACTTGGCTCGGTCATCGGCGATTCGGTAACGAATACCTCCTCGAAGGAAACCCGAAATACGCTCCGGTCCGGGACAACGATCACAGAGTATCTCGGGACCTGGGAAAATTTTAAGGGTGTCGTCTACGACAAGTACCAGTTGAGCGGTGTGGCGCAATCACCAGGATGCAACGATGGTGAGTGCAAAGATTTCGAGATGCAGGTGTCGGAGAGCTCGACCATGAAGGTGGGTCTCGACGTTATTCCTGTGGCCTACGGCTATACGTGGGTTCCCGACAGTTTTTTCCCCAAGTTCAATCCGACTAATTGGTCGTTCGGTGTGCTGGCGGTTCTCGGAGGGGGGATTGGCGCCGAGACCACTCTCGGGCCTGACGGTTCCCTGTATGGCGTCGAGGAGGATCTGCTCAAGACGGAGTACTACAGACCAACCCTGTGGGGAGCCGTCGCGGCCGAGGCCGGCGTCAAACTCGGGGCGAATCTGACATTGAACGGTCTACAAGGCAAATCTGCGCTCGGTGCGTACGCCTACGTCTACGGCGGCACGTTGGCCACGTTCAACACAAAAGGGGCTCCGGAGCGCTTCGATTTCGGCTTCAACTGGTATCCCGACATCAATGCAAGCGACTTCGCTGAAATATCCGGAGTTTCGGTCACCGCGACTGTCAATCCCTACGCCAATTTCTCCTACGGCGCCTTCCTCCCCCGAAACATCCCGATCGTCGGCGGGTGGTCGTTCGCCAAGGTCTCGTTGGGATACGAAAATCCGCTCTACGCCACCGTGTGCGTTGACGGCAGACAGTCCTGCCCGAGTGCCGGGGGGGCAGGGGTGGCAAACGTCTATGGTGTGATCAACAACGGTAACTTCAACGGCGACACGCCCGCAAAGGGCTTGGGTGACAAGGGCGACATCCTCACTGTCACGCAAAACGCGGTGTTCAACCCGACCAAACTCGCCGTCGGACAGGTGGTCACCGGCCAAGGAGTTGCATCGGGAACGAAGATCACGAAAATCCTGGAAAGCAACGAAAACGGAGACCGTTACCGAGTTGAACAATGCGACCTCAAGGGCTGCAATCCGGCAGAGCAACTGGTCATCGGCGGCGGGGGAGGTCCGACCACCCATCCGAAACTGACCGCCTATGAGCCGGGCTCGAACGCGAGCATCACTTTCGGATCCACCGGACTGCTGACCTTCCATGCCGGAGCCCTGGAAGCGTTCACAGACAAACTAACTTACGATTTGAGACTTCCGTTGTACGACGTCAATGAGGTGCTGTCGGTGTAGTCGGGCACCGATATTCCGTGGGTGAACTGATTCCCGTGGCAGCGGAGGACGGCCGGACCGCAGTGTGGTCCACCAAGGACGACCGGTTGCAAGGCGAAGGGTGCTCGCCGAGGCGCGAAATCCATTTCCTGCGCGTTGGACGTTGAGTGATAACCATTCGAGAGGCGACCCAGGCGCGCTAGGCTAGCGTCACGCGGTGAATCCCGAACGGCGCTGCTCAGAGGTAAGACTCATGGGCCAGCGAATCAGATATCAATGGGGCACGGGAGGTCGGCCATGACGGAGCTCCCCTACAGGTTCACGGCCCGAGACTAGTCCGAGTCAGGTCGGAATCGTGGACCCGGGATCCTCAGGCACTGACGACCTCACCGGGGCCGCCCGGGGTGCGCCGAGTGGCGCGGGTCTCGTGGGCCGGCACGTCGAGCAGGCTGTCCTCCGCGCGTTGCTGGCCGAGGACGACGAGCCTGCGCTTGCGGTGTGCGGCGAACCCGGCATCGGGAAGACCGCACTGATCGACCGGCTCTGTCGCGACGCCCGGGCCGGAGGCTGGCGGGTTGCTCGCGTGATCGGTGTGCCCGCGGAGCAGCACTTCGTCCTTGCGGGCCTGCATCAGATCGTCTTCGGTCTGCAGGAGTTCGCGGACGATATGAGCGAGCGGTCTCGTGCGGTTCTGGCTCCGGTCTACAGCGGCGGGCCGGGCGCGACAGTAGCCTCCTTACCGCTGGTGGGGGCGGTTCTTGAGCTACTTGCCGCTGCGGCCGCGAGTACCCCACTGCTGCTCGCGGTTGACGACGTGCAATGGTTCGACGACGTTTCCACCCAGGTGCTGAGTGCGGTGGGTCGCCGGGTGGCCAGTCCGCGGATTCGCATCGTCGTCGGGATGCGGACAACCGGAGCGTCGACGTTCTCCGTTGCCGGGTGGCGCGAACTGCCACTCCATCCGCTTAGTTCCCTCGAAGCGCAACACCTGCTGGATCGGGCTGAGACGTCGCTGACAAGCGCGGTCAAAAACCAGATTCTCGAGGCGGCAGCCGGCAACCCACTGGCACTGACCGAGCTCCCGCGGTGCGCGAATCAGATTCATGCCGGCAACCCGGCGCTTCCGCTGACTAATCGCCTGGTGTCGGTTTTCGCTGAGCGGTTGGAACAACTGGAGCCATCGGTGCGGGCCACGCTCCTGCGAGCGGCCCTCGACGGCAGTACGGGCCTCATCCGCGGCGTCAATCAGTCTCGTTATGAGATGCGCAACGTCCAGTCCGCTATCGACGCTGGTCTGTTGACGATGGACCCACTCGGACGAGCCGTGTTCCGCCACCCCCTCGTTCAATCGGCAATAGTTCACGATGCCGAGCAGTCGGAGATCCGCGAGGCGCACCGCGAGCTCGCGGCGCTGTACGGCGACGTGCTGTTGCGCCAGGCGTACCACCTGGCGGCTGCGACAGCCGGTCCCGACCAAGAGGTGTCCGATCTGCTCGTGCGCGCGGCGAAGCTCTCTGGCCGCCGGGGCGGCCTGGAGGTCGCGGTCCAGTGGCTGCGCCGGGCCGCCGAGCTGAGTCCTGATCCCCAGCGCCGGGAATCATTGTTCGGCGACGCTGTCTTCGTCGCTGCCCGCGCGGGCAAGCTCGACGATACGCGGGATCTCCTCGACAGCGGAGTAGCCGTTCCGGCTGGATCCGCATCGGCGATCCTGGCCGACGCCTACCGGGAATTTCACCGCAACGGCGACGCAGTCTCCGCCCATGGCTGGCTTCTCGACGGTTTGTCCAGGTCGGGCTCCCTCGATGACAAGATCGTGAGTCGGCTGGCGCATCTGCTGGTTTCCGTCACCAATTACCTTGGCGGCAAGAAGCATTGGGCAAAGAGCAATGCCGCCCTCGCCGCTGTGGAAGATCGATTGCACCCCGCGATCTTGATGTACCGGACCGGCGTGGACGATATCGCGTCCACAAGTATCGCTCTGCGCACTGCGCTGCTGGGTGATTATGCGGAGAAGCTGCCACGGCTGCATGCACGGCAGGTGATGTTGCTCGCGTTTCCCGCCTACTGCGTCGATGCCATGGATCAGTTTCGCGGGCCGCTGCGGATCGCCTACACCCGATTGCGCGATTACGGTGCGTCCATCGACGCCATCGAAGCGGGGCGAGTGGTGATGCTGGATCTGTTTGCCAACGGCCACTGGCAGGAGGCCGAGCAGGTCGGCAGCGACTGCCTGGCGATGTCGGAGTCGAATCGGGGCAGTGAACTGCGGCGCTACCAATTACTCGCCGACCTGGGTCTGCTTGCCGCCGGGCGGGGCGATGTGGATGTCGCGCGAACACACGCCGCTGAGGTGAGATCGTGGGCCAATCCGCGGCAGCTGCAACGGCTGGTCGTCGCCGCAGACCGCATCGAGGTACGGGTCGCACTGGCCGAGGCCGATTATGGCGGGGCCTATCGGGCTGCGGCCAGGACCCGCCCGGACGGACGAAACCCGTGCCTAAACATCCGCGACACCATCGACGATCTGTTTGATCGCGTTGAAGCGGCCACCCGGGCCGGACAGCGCACCGAAGCCGCTCATCATGCGCAAGAGGCGGTGCGACTGCGCCTCGCCGAAATCTCACCCCGGACGGCCGCTTTGGCCCTGGCGATGACGGCGATGGCGGGTCCGGACTCCGAGGCGGGCGACCTATACCAGTCTGTCCTGGACCATCCGGGATTGGTTGGTTCGCCGTTCCAGTACGCGCGAGTCGCCCTCGCACACGGGGTTTGGCTGCGGAGTCAAGAGCGGGGCGTCGACGCGCGAGCAGCACTCGAGGCAGCCGCTGGCACCTTCGATCGGTTGGGCGCACATCCATGGTCCCAGCAGGCCCGATTCGAACTCCGTGCATTCGGTGCGTCCACCGCGCTATCGGGAATCCTCACGGCCCGGGAGCGGCAGGTGGCAGAACTGGCCGCAACCGGGGAATCCAGCCGCCAGATCGCGGCGACGTTGTCCATCTCAATCCGCACAGTCGACGCCCACCTGTATCGCGTCTTCAGCAAGCTGGGCATTTCCAGACGCGCGGAACTTGGAACAGCCCTGGACGCAACGCGGTATCGAGCGCCGTCGTCGAAGTCTTCGCCGGTAACCGGGTAGGGCCGCGGTACCGACCAATTGGTGTTACCGACCAATTGGTGAGGAGTCAGTAGCCTCCCCCGCGGGAGAAGATCGCCCGCGGGTTGTCCACCAGCATGGTGGTGATCTGCTCCTCGGTGACCCCGCGCCGGCGCAGGGCGGGCAGCACGTCGTTGTGGATGTGCAGGTAGTGCCAGTTGGGCAGCGCCACCGGAAGCGCGGCCTCCGGGAGCCAGTCGATATAGCAGGACGCGTCGTGGGCCAGCACCATCCGATCGGCGTGCCCGCGCTCACACATCCGCGCCACCGTGTCGACCCGGTCCTCGAAGCCGCAGAACATATCCAGGCCGAACCGGTCCATGCCCAGGTATGAGCCCGCGGCGACGAGTTCCTCCAGGTAGTCCAGGTCGGTGCTGTCCCCGCTGTGACCGATGATCACCCGTGACAGATCGACACCCTCCTCGGCGAAGACGCGCTGCTGCTCCAGACCTCGGCGGGTCCCCGCGTGGGTGTGGGTGGTGATCGGGACCCCGGTCGCGCGGTGCGCCTGAGCTACCGCGCGCAGCACCCTGTCCACCCCCGGGGTGATGCCGGGTTCGTCGGTGGCGCACTTGAGGATCGCGGCCTTCACACCGGTGCCGGCGATACCGTCGGTGATGTCGCGGACGAACATCTCGACCATCGGCTCCGGGCCGTCCAGGGCGGTGCCCGGACCGCTGAAGTGGAAGTACATCGGCACGTCGTTGTAGGTGTAAACCCCGGTGGCGACGACGATCTGCAGATCGGTCCGTTCGGCCACCCGCTGGATGCGGGGGATGTAGCGGCCCAGCCCGATCACGGTGGGATCGACGATGCTGTCCACCCCGATTGCCTTGAGCGCGTTGAGCTTGTCCACGGCGGCATCCTCGCGGGCCGTCTCATCCCCCCAGCCCTCGGGGTAGTTCGCCATGATCTCGGTGGAGAGCACGAAGACGTGCTCATGCATCAGGGTCACGCCCAAGTCCCCGGCGCCGATCGGGCCGCGCACGGTCGGTACTGCGTGAGTGTTCTCCATGCCCGCTGACACTACGGCGATCCGGTTGCCGCGTCGTCGGTTTCGGTATCGGTATCGGTATCGCCCCCGGTGTCGGCGGCGCGCACGGGCGGGGTGCGGACCGGCCAGCGCGGCCCTGAGGCGGCCAGAGCGCCGACGGCGATCAGGGCGGGAAGCTGAACCCAGGGGGAGAACCCGATGTACCCGTCCACCGAACGCCACGGGTAGCGGGAGAGCAGTGCCCCGGCAAGGATCAGACCGGCGGGCGCCACCACGAGCACCGTCCGGTCGAACAGCAGCCGGTGCCGGCGCAGCAGCCGGCGGGCCAGCACCGCGGCGCCGAACACCGCGGCGCCGGCCGCCCCGCCGATCAGGGCCCCCGCCGCCACCACCGCCGCGGACGCCAACGGGCCCCCAGGCCAGGGCCGGACCGGGCCGTCCGCCGGCCGGCGGCGGCGCGGGGCGATCAGCGCGAGAACCGCGAGCATCGGCAGTAGCGCCAGGCCACCGACCAGCCCGGCCCGGTAGCGGGCGTTGGAGGGAAAGCTCAGCGCAACGGTGCCCTGCGCCCCGGCCGGCACCACCCAGCCCTGCTGCCAGCCGTTGACGGTGACCGGTGTCAGGGTCGCCCCGTCGGAGGTGCGGGCGACCCAGCCGGGGTTGACGCTTTCCGGGACCACGAGCAGCCGGGCGGTGGCCGACCTCGTCACGCTGACCTCGCGGCGTTCGGCCGACCACGCGCCGGTCTGTGCCGGGGTGACCTGAGCCGGCGTGAGACGTGCCGCCAGCGGTGCGCTGAGTTGCACCCCGTCGGCGATGAACGTCTCCCCGGGGCTGACCAGAAACTCCTGCTCGCCGGCCGGCAGCGGGATCGGGGCCGGCTCGCACGGCCGGGCCGGGATGGGCCGGCCGTCCAGTAGGTCCCCGACCGTGGTCGAGACCGAGGTCTGCACGAACCGGCCGGACACCGCGATCACGGGTCCCTGGCCGCAGCCGACGTCGATGCGGCGCTGACGGTTGGCCGCCGCGTCGGCGGCCGCGATCGGGGAGCCGTCCGGGCCCAGGGCGGTCACCTCGGCCAGGCCGGGCGGCTTGAGCTGGTCGAATCCCAGTGCGGTGCGGTCGATGACGTCATCCCAGTCCAGCAGGCTGATCCGGACGGTGTCGGTGACGCGGGGCCGCAGGTCCACGTCCTGGGCTCCGGCGTCGGACCCCAGGGTGCGAACCTGGGGGCCGTGGCCCAGGTCGACGGCGATCATTCCGGGGCGGGTGGGCAGGTCGGAGCCGCTGGGGGTGATGCGCAGCGCCGCCACCTCGGCCGGGCCCGGCAGGCTCAGCGTCAGCGTGGGCGGGGTCCGGAACTGGACGACGCCCTGCGGGGCGGTCCAGGCCGTGCGGGGGTCCCCGTCGGCGGCGGCGTACGCCGAGCCGGCGACGTCGATCAGGTCGGCGTCACCGGTGGCGCGGGCACGGTCCGGCTGGGCCACCAGGTCGGCGAGCCGTGGCCCCTGACGGGCGCGCACCCACACCAGCGGCGTCACCTCGGTGGGGGCAGGGACCGTCAGCGTCCGGCTGAGCGTCACCGGTTCCTCGGGTGCCACCGCCATCGACGCCGCGCAGTGCGTTCCTTGCGGAGAGTCCGCGCAGCCGCCCCGACCGAGTAGTTCCGATCCCAGGTCCCAGGCCGCCACCGGCCACCCCGGTGGGGGTGGGGGTACGACGACGGTGTGCCGGATCTCCACCGGCCGGGCGAACCCGGCCGCGTCGTACTGGGTCACCGCCAGTTCGGTGACACCGAACTGCACCCCGGAGGACCCGTCGTCGGTGCCGACCGCGGTGATCCGCACCCACGGCGTCTCGCCGTAGGGCAGCGCCACGGTGATCGGCTCACCGGGCTCGTCGAAACCGACCGTGGTGGTGCCGTTGACGGTCGAGATCTGCAGCCGGCGCACCTGGGCGCCGACCGCGGTCGCGCTGGGGGTGACGGTGAGCGTGGCGTTGGTCACCGGGCGGTCGAAGTCCACCTGCAGCCACTGGCCCAGTGCCGGCTGCAGCGAGTTCGACACCCACGCGGTGGCCGGGTCGCGGTCCACCGCCGCGACCGGGCTGCTGGCCGGGGCGACGTTGGGCAGCGCGGTCGCATCCGAGGACGAACTCGAAGCGCTCAGCCGGCCCCCCGTCCAGCGGCCCTGGGCCAGGGGCGCGCCGGCCACCGGGTAGTCCGGCACCCGGTTGTAGGTGTTGCGCACGTCACCGGGCGCTCGGACCGCCGAGGAGTGGTTGTCCACCCGGCCGTAGTCGGTCTCCCGGTCGGCGGGGGTGTCGGTGACGATCACGCCCTGTCCGGGCGGGATGGACAATCCGGCGCGCCGGGCGTCGGAGGTCAGCAGCATCGGCCCCAGCGCGGGCCGGCCGAGCAGGCGGCGGCGCTCGTCGATGCGCAGCAGCGATTCGGGGCCCCCGGAGACCCGGACCAGTTCGCCGGTGGCCACCAGGTAGGGGTTCCCGGTGGCCACCGTGGAATCGGCGGACCCCGGTTCGGGCCCGGCGGGCTCGACCCGGTAGATCTCGATCGCCGGGTAGGGCGGGCGCAGCCCGCTGTCGCTGATGAATCCCTCGACGGTGCCCGGGCCGACCGGGTCGCCGAACTCGGCGACCTTGCGCAGGCCGGGTGACCCGTCCACGGCACGGTGCACCAGCAGCGGACGCGCCGACCGCGAGGTCTCCGGGTCGAGGTCGTTGCGCACCACCAGATAGGAGATGCCCTGCCGGGCCAGGGTGTCAGCCAGCCCGGCCGACGGCCGGCCTGCGGCAATCAGCCGCTGCACGGAGTCCAGCGCGCGGATCGTCTCGGGCGGGGTCAGCGGAATGGAATCCCTCACACCCCAGGGGAATCGGCTCAGGACCTGCAGCGGTTCGTCGTGGGTGTTTCCCCACACCTGGTTGGCGAACGGCGCGCCGGGCACCACCAGCACCCGCCCGGGGACCGGAGCGGCGTTGTTCTGCTCGGTCAGCCACTGGGCGGCCTGATGCCAGTGCGCGGGGATCGCGCGGAAGGCGCCCGGCGGGGTCAACCGTCCCGCCCAGGCCAGCGAGGTGGCCACCAGCAGCGCGGTGAGGACCACCACCCCCACCGCGACCCGCTTGTCGTCTTCGGGGTGGGCAAAGGCCCGCCGCCACACCGCCCGCGGTGAGCTGCCCGGCAATGGGATGCGGCCCAGCAGGTGGGCCAGGCCCAGCACCAGCGGGATGCGGATCACCGGCTCGAGCTTGTGCACGTTGCGCAGTGGTGCGCCGGCCGCGTCCAGGAACTCCCGGACCTGCCCCGCCAGCGGCGATCCGAGACCGCCCGCGTAGCCGGCGGTCAGCAGCAGCAGGCCGGCCATCAGCATGGTGATCAGCCGGCCGCGGGCCGGCATCGTCGGCAACGCCAGCCCGGCCAGCCCGCCGGCGGCGACCAGGGCGGTGGCCAGCACCATCACCGGCTGGGTCACCAGCGAGGCCGCCGCGGTGGCATCGGGGGAGACGAACGGGGTCCAGCCCGACGTGCCGCGCAGCACCTCGGTCAGCGAGGTCCACTGGGTGGTGACCCCCGAGGACTCGATGAAGTCCAGGAACGGCGGGCTCACCCGGCCCAGCAGGACCAGCGCCACCGCCCACCACGCCACGGCCAGCGTGCAGGCCAGCGCCCACCAGGCGGTGAAGCGCCACCACCGCCGGCCGGGACGGTGACAGGCCCACCAGATCACCGCCGGCAGGCAGGCGGCCAGGCTGGCCACCGCGTTGACCGCGCCCATCAGGGCCAGGGCGATCGCCGAGCGTGCCGCGGCCGTGCGTGCGTCGGCGCGGGCCGGTCCGAGGGCGCCGATCACCGGCAGCAGCACCCAGGGCGCCAGCATCATCGTCAGCGTCTCCGAGGAGATCGAGCCGATCGTGGTCAGCACCCGGGGTGCCAGCGCGAACGCGGCCGCCCCCACCAGCCGGGAGGTCCGGGTGCCGATTCCGAGCGCCTCGGCCACCCGCAGCATCCCCCAGAAGCCCGCGGTCAGCAGCACCGCCCACCACAGCCGCTGGGTCAGCCAGCCCGGAAGCCCCAGGGCATCCCCGGCCAGGAAGAACGCGCCGTGCGGGAACAGGTAGCCGTAGGCCTGGTTCTGGGTCTGGCCGAACGGCAGGTCGCTGTTCCACAGCGCGGCGGCCCGGGCCAGGAACCGCAGCGGGTTGGCGGTCAGATCCAGCTTGGTGTCCGGGGCGGTCATCCCGGGGGACTGGGCCAGGCACAACGTCAGGGCGACCCCGAACACCCCGGCAAGCCAGCGCCGGGACAGCGGCGCCGGCACGGCGGAATCCGCCGCGGGCGCGGCCGGGGAGGCGGTGCGGGTGCTCAGGCTAGCCGCGGTTGCCGTACTCGACCCGGTTGAGCACCGAGGACGCCGGGTCGCCCGGGGCCAGCGGGGGCTTGGTGTCCTGCTGGAGCATCAGGGTCACACCGAAGACCGAGGCGGCGCCGAGCAGCAGGCCGACCACCGAACTGGCGGCGGCGGGCACCACGAAGCGGGTCATGGGCGGCACTCCTTGCGGTCGCGGTCGGCGGTCGTCGCTGCTGGTGAACCTAGCACGCAGGGCGCCGCGCGGGGCCGCGCGGTTGGACTGCGGCCGCGGTCATGACAGCATGTGCGGATGCTCACTCCCGTCCTGCCCTCCCGCGCCCGGCGTGCCCCCCGCGCCCTCCGTGCCGTGGCTCTGCTGGCGGCGGTTCCGCTGGCGTTGTCCGGTTGCTCGTCGGCGACGACGGCCACCGAATCCGCGCCCGCCGGCCAGTCCCCGGCCGCCGACAGCGCCGCCGTCACCCCGCTGGCCGGGGGTGTCCCGGCCCCGCTGGCCCCGGCGACGCCGGCGTGCGGCGACGGGGCGGCGATGCTGGCCGCCATGTCGACCCGGGACAAGCTGGCCCAGGTGCTGATGGTGGGGGTGCGCAACGGCGCCGACGCCCGCGCGGTGGTCAACGAGCACAACGTCGGTGGCATCTTCGTGGGCAGCTGGACCGACCTGTCCATGCTGACCGACGGGACCCTGGCCGAGATCGCCAACATCGGGCCGCTGCCGCTGGCGGTCAGCGTCGATGAGGAGGGCGGCCGGGTCGCGCGGCTGTCCGCGCTGATCGGCCCCGCGCCGTCGGCGCGCACGATGGCCCAGACCATGACCCCCGACGAGGTCTACGCGCTGGCCCGGTCCCGCGGCAGCCAGATGCGCGGACTGGGCATCACCGTGGACTTCGCCCCGGTGGTCGACGTGTCCAGCCAGGGTGCCGACACCGTCATCGGGGACCGGTCGTTCTCGGCCGACCCGGAGACGGTGACCGCCTATGCGGGAGCCTTCGCCCGCGGCCTGCGTGACGCCGGGGTGCTGCCGGTGCTCAAGCACTTCCCCGGCCACGGATCCGGTTCCGGGGACACCCACACCGAATCGGTGAACACCCCGCCGCTGGAGCAGTTGCAGAACACCGACCTGGTGCCCTACCGCACGCTGGCCGGGCAGGCGCCGGTCGCGGTGATGGTCGGCCACATCGAGGTTCCCGGCCTGACCGGTGATGTGCCGGCCAGCCTCAGCCCCGCCGCCCTGGGCCTGCTGCGCAGCGGCGGTTACGGCGGGCCGCCGTTCAACGGCCCGGTGTTCACCGACGACCTGTCCTCGATGGCCGCCATCACGGCGCGCTACGGGGTGGCCGAGGCGGTGCTGCGCGCCCTGCAGGCCGGCAACGACGTCGCCCTGTGGGTGACCACCGATCAGGTTCCGGCCGTGCTGGACCGGCTGGAGAGCGCGGTCGGGGGCGGCGAACTGTCGATGGCCGCGGTGGAGGCCTCGATCCTGCGGATGGCCGGGATCAAGGGCCCCAACCCGCGCTGCGGCGGCTGAGGCGGCCGTCCGGTGGCCGCCGGGGGCACCAAACGGCTGCCCCGCGCGGTGCGCGAGCAGCAGATGCTCGACGCCGCGGTGCAGATGTTCTCGGCCAATGGCTACCACGAGACGTCGATGGACGCCATCGCCGCCCAGGCCCGGATCTCCAAGCCGATGCTCTACCTCTACTACGGCTCGAAGGAGGAACTCTTCGGCGCCTGCCTGAGCCGTGAGCTGAGCCGTTTCATCGAGGCGGTCCGGGCCGGCATCGACGTCGAGGATCGCCGGCCGGGGGAGTTGCTCAGGAGCACGATCCTGTCTGTGCTGACCTACATCGACGCCAATCGCGAGTCGTGGATCGTGCTCTACACCCAGGCGACCAGTTCTCAGGCGTTCGCCCACACGGTCCGGGAGGCTCGGGAGCGGATCATCGACATGGTGGCCAGACTGCTGGAGTCGGGCACCCGGAATCCGAAGCCGAACAACGACTTCCACATGATGGCCGTGGCCCTGGTCGGCGCCGGAGAGGCCGTTGCCGCCCGGGTGAGCACCGGCGACACCGACGTCGATGACGCCGCGCAACTGCTGAACAGCCTTTTCTGGAGCGGCCTCAAGGGTGCCGCCGGCGAACCGCCGGTCCCTGGGCGGTCTTAGCCGTACCGGGCGGCAGCTAGGGCGTGTCTCCCATAGGGGCCTGCTTGCACCAACGCGGGATCACCGCCGTCATCCCCCAGAAGCGCGACGAGATCGCCACCCGACAACGTCGGGGATCCGCAGGTGGGCGACCCCCGCCGTTAACGACACCTTTTACACACAGGGCAATCTCGTCGAACGATCATTCGCCCTACTGAAGCAATGGCGTACCTCACCCGCTACGACAAACTCGTCGTCTACCCCGCAGCGGTCGTCCTCAGTGCCTGCATCGCGTGGACCCGCCGTATAGGAAAGAAGCCCTAGGCGCTGCAGCCCAGTGAACAGTGGCAGTCCGTCAGCCCAACCCAAGTCCATACCCGAACCCACCATCGAAATTGAGATATGGACCAGGATCAGGGCCCAGTGGGATGGCGAACTCGGGAGGGCCGCCGTCGAAAGGAAGTACTGCTTGCACGGACTGCGGCGGTGCGGCGTTGTAACCGGCATCGTCGTTGTTCGAGCAGTCGGCACTCGACGGGTCAGGCAGGCAGTCGGCGTAGCCCGCCGGAGCAGCAGCGAAACCGGCCAGCAGCAACGCTGCGAAGGCTGACGAGCCGACGATCCATCTAGACGCCATCTTCGAAGCCCCTCGCCGATCCGATAATAGCCAAAGGCTACCCAACATCGGGCCACCTGCGACCCCGTTTCGGTGCATATCAGCTACGAGGGGTTCGCGAGCGTCCGCGTCAACGGCCAACCGTCGCAGATCCGAACGCGGCGACTAGCTATTGGGATTCGTCTTCGGCCCACCCGGACGGCGGAGGGTCCGGGAATCGGTCACGGGTGGAGTCGCACAGCGGACCCGCCGAGAGCCTCGGCAATCGCCTCGACGGAATCCTCAGAGCCCGTGGCTACGTCGAGGACGAGCAGTTCGGCCGCATCGATGTCAAAGCCAGGGCACAGTTCCATCCCATTGATGGTGAGAAATGTCCAGGCTGCGGCCCACGCGGTCCGCTTGTTTCCGTCGACGAGGGCATGGTTGCGGGCCAGCGACTGCATCAACGCCGCGGCTTTGGTAAGTAGGGTCGGGTAGGCGTCGAGGCCGAATGCGGTAGTTCTGGGCCGCGCGACCGCGGACTCCAGAAGTCCGTAATCACTAACAGTCGGCTGGGTACCTAGAGCCGCAGTGGCGGCCACCAGGACGTCTTCGCGGTCGAGAAAGACCGTCACTTGTCGCGGAGGCGTTGGTTCAGTTCCGCCGATCGGCCGGCCACGATAAGCGCCGCCGTTGCGACGTGCTGGCGGTGACGATCGGCGCGCTGGAGGGCGGCTTCGTGCACGAAGTCCTTCAGTGACTGGTCTGCTTCCTGAGCCGCGGTGCGGATGGTTTCCATCTCGGCGTCATCGAATGGGATGTTCAGCGCGGGCATCACTGCATGGTACCAGTATTAGTACTGAAAGTGGTACCAAACCGGAGTGGGCCGACTGCTCACTTGAGGCGGGCCCACGCGCCGGTGCGATCGGATGCCGGGCGCCTTCCCCTCCAACTGGTTTGTTGTAACCAAGCTCGACGAGCCCTTAATGGCTGGTCTGGAACGGCCGGAGAATCACCGCGATTCCCGTCGATCTCGCTCGCTACCTTGACCTACCACAAGCGTATTAAGTAAACCGGACTCGCTCCAGGTTTCCCGAATCGCTTTGGGTGGGAACGGATGCTCTCCGCAGTAGATCGGGGCGGTGCCGCTAGCTAGTCGCCGAGGCCGCGCACCGTGGCGGTCAGATGCGGGTAGCCCTTGGTCGGGTGGCGCAACGCGATATCCCATCCGCCGGGTTCCCGGTGCAGGTACACCGCCGCCCGCGCGGGCAGCACGACCGGTTTGCCGAACTTCACCGAATACCGGACGCGGTCGGGCAAATGGCCCTCGATGTTGGCCAGAACGGCGGCGGCGCTGTACATCCCGTGCGCGATGACACCGGGGAAACCGAACAGCCGGGCGGCGACAACGCTGGTGTGGATCGGGTTGCGGTCCCCGCCCACCGCGGCGTAGCGGCGGATCACCGATGGTGTGATCGACAGGACGGCGTTCGGGGCGGGTAGCCTGCCCGGCTTCGGTGGCGGGGGTTTCGGCTGGTCGGACAGGCTGGTGCGCTGCTGGTGCAGGAATGTCGAAACCTGTTGCCAGGCAGTCTCGTTGCCGATGCGCACCTCGGTCGTCAGGTCGGCGAGCAGACCCTTGCGGTGTTCGCGGAGATTCCCGGCGCGGACCGTGATGCCCAGGGTGTCGGTCACCGCGATCGGGCGCAGCGCGGTGATCTCGTTGGCGACATGCAGTGCGCCCATCGCCGGGAACGGGAAGTCGAAACCGGTGAGCATCTGCATGACGGTGGGGAAGCTCAGCACGAACGGGTAGGTCAACGGCACGTGGTCGCCGTACCGCAGGCCGGTCAGCGCGCAGTAGGCGGCGACGCTCGCCCGGTCGATCCCGACCCCGGTGGCCGCCAGGGCCCGATCGGGAAGCCGGTCCCCCCGCGGGATGAGGGGTATCGCGCCGACGGCGGCACGCACCAGGCTGGTCATCCCGCCCATCACGCCCCCAGCATGGCCTGGCCGCAGACCCGGATCACGTTGCCGGTCACCGCGTTGGAGGCGGGGCTGGCGAAGTAGGCGATCGCCTCGGCCACGTCGACGGGTTCCCCGCCCTGGTAGAGGGAGTTCAGCCGGCGGCCGACCTCGCGGGTCGCCAGCGGGATCGCCGCGGTCATCGCGGTCTCGATGAACCCCGGCGCCACCGCGTTGACGGTGATGGACCGCTCGGCCAGCACCGGGGCGAGTGTCTCGGTGATCCCGATCATCCCGGCCTTGGTGGCCGCGTAGTTGGTCTGCCCGCGGTTCCCGGCGATGCCCGCCATCGAGGACAGCCCGATGACCCGTCCACCGGCACCGATGCTGGAGTTTCCGACCAGACCCTCGGTGAGTCGCAGCGGGGCAACGAGATTGACGGCGACGACGGAATCCCAGCGGTCGGCGTCCATGTTGGCCAGCAGCCTGTCCCGGGTGATGCCGGCGTTGTTGACCAGGATGTCGGCCCGGCCGCCGTGCTGCTCGCGCAGGTGTGCGGTGATGCGCTCGACGGCGTCGGCGGCGGTGACGTCGAGGGCCAGCGCGCTTCCCGCGACCCGGACCGCGGTCTGTTCCAGTGCCTCGGCGGCCTGTTCGACGTCGACGGCCACCACCGCCGCACCGTCCCGGGCGAACACCTCGGCGATCGTCGCCCCGATACCGCGCGCCGCGCCGGTGACCACGGCGACCTTCCCGGCCAGCGGGACGTCCCAGTCGGCGGGCGCGGTCGAGTCCTGCGCCCCCACCCGGAACACCTGGCCGTCGACGTAGGCCGACTTCGCCGACAGCAGGAACCGCAGCGTCGACTCCAGTCCGGTGGCCGCGGGGCCGGCGCCGGGAGACAGGTAGACCAGGGAGACGGTGGCTCCGCGGCGAAGTTCCTTGGCCAGCGAGCGGGTGAAACCCTCCAGCGCGCGCTGGCTGATCCGCTCGTGGGCGGCGTCGACCTCCTCGGGTGTGCTGCCCAGCACCACCAGCCGTGCGCACGGCCCCAGATTGCGCAGTACCGGGGTGAAGAACTCGTGCAGCGCGCGCAGGCCGGCCGGTTCGGTGATCGCGGTGGCGTCGAACACGAGTCCGCCGAAGGTGTCGGCCCACCGGCCGCCCAGGTTGTTGCCGACGACGTCGTAGTCGCCGGCCAGGGCCGCCCGGACGGGTTCGGCCAGCCGGCCCTGCCCGCCGATCAGCAGCGGGCCCGTCAGGGCCGGCTCGCCGGGCCGGTAGCGCCGCAGTGGCTCCGGCGCGGGCAGCCCGAGTTGTTTGGCGACAAAGGATCCCGGTGCGGAGTTGATCACCTGGGACAACAGATCAGAGGGCACGGGGGCTGCCTTTCGCGGGCGAGGTGCTGACCCCTCGAACTTACTCCAGAGTAAGAACAGTGCGTACGATGGGCGTGCATACCCCGACCCCGCGGAGGTGGACGTGTCTGGACCCAACAGGGTCGTCGTGCTCGGTGGCAACCGGATCCCGTTCGCCCGGTCCGACGGGGCCTACGCCGAGGCGTCGAACCAGGACATGTTCACCGCCGCGCTGGCCGGGCTCGTCGAGCGGTTCGGGCTGGCCGACCAGCGGCTGGGCGCGGTGATCGGCGGGGCGGTGCTCAAACACAGCCGCGACTTCAACCTGATGCGCGAATGCGTTCTGGGCAGCGCACTCTCCCCCTACACCCCGGCGTTCGACATCCAACAGGCCTGCGGGACGGGCCTGCAGGCCGCCGTCGCCGCCGCCGACGGCATCGCGGCGGGCCGCTACCAGGTGGCCGCCGCCGGCGGGGTGGACACCACCTCCGACGCGCCCATCGAACTGGGTGACACCCTGCGCCGGACTCTGCTGGCGCTGCGACGGTCGAAGTCCACCGCGGCACGGCTCAAGCTCGTCGGTGCGCTGCCGGCCGCCCTGGGCGTGGAGATCCCCACCAACGGCGAACCGCGGACGGGCCTGTCCATGGGCGAGCACGCCGCGATCACCGCCAAGGCGATGGGGATCAAGCGGGTGGATCAGGACGAACTGGCCGCGGCCAGCCACCGCAACATGGCAGCGGCCTACGAGCGCGGCTTCTTCGACGACCTGATCACCCCGTTCCTGGGCCTGTACCGCGACAGCAACCTGCGCCCCGACACCAGCCCCGCGAAACTGGCCGCGCTGCGGCCGGTTTTCGGCGTCAAGGCCGGTGACGCGACCATGACCGCCGGGAACTCCACCCCGCTGACCGACGGGGCCTCGGTGGCGCTGCTGTCCAACGAGGCCTGGGCGCAGGACCGCGGCCACAGTCCGCTGGCCTACTTCGTCGACGCCGAGACCGCGGCGGTGGACTACGTCAACGGCGCCGACGGCCTACTGATGGCTCCCACCTACGCGGTGCCGCGGCTGCTGGCCCGGCAGGGGCTGAGCCTGCAGGACTTCGACTTCTACGAGATCCACGAGGCGTTCGCCTCGGTGGTGCTGGCCACGCTGGCGGCCTGGGAGTCCGAGGAGTACTGCACCGAGCGATTGGGGCTCGACGGTGCGCTGGGGCCCGTCGACCGGGCCCGGCTCAACGTCAACGGCTCGTCGCTGGCGGCCGGGCACCCGTTCGCCGCGACGGGCGGGCGGATCCTCGCCCAGCTCGCCAAACAGCTCGCCGAGAAGCGCGCCGACCCGGCCACGCCGTCGTCGCGCCCGGTCCGCGGGCTGATCTCCATCTGCGCGGCGGGCGGCCAGGGCGTCGCGGCCATCCTGGAGGCCTGAGGTCCGGGTGTTTAACACCCCGCCGGACGGGGTATCCCGGAACTGGACTGCTCCGCGTGTCGTCAGACCCCCGACCCGGCGGCACGCGGAGCATCCCTAATCGTCCGGCGTCCCGTCGCCGATCAGCCCGGACTGAACCAGCGCGGCATCCACATAGCGCGCCACCGGCTTGGCCTCGAAGAATCCGGTGTGCCCGCCGTGGTACCAGCCGACGTCCGGCCGGCCCCAGTGCTCCCACAGCTGCATGACCTGCTGACGCGGGTGCACGATCCGGTCGGCCACCCCGGCGTAGATGAACCGTCCCTGCGGCGGGACCAGCGGGGGCATCGACAGCGGTGAGATCATCCGGCCGACCGGCCCGGCCAGTTCGATGGTGGTGCGCCGGGGGTCGTCGGCGGCCAGCCCGGAGTGCCGTCCGAGCAGTGCGACCAGATTCGACGGGGGGACCCCAAGAATCGCGCAGGTCAGGTCGTCGTCGAGGCCGGCGGTGAGGGCGGCGACGAAACCTCCCAGCGAGATGCTGTTCAGCCCGATCCGCGCGCCCGGCTGCTCGGACCGGATCCAGGCCAGGATGCGGCGCACGTCCCACACCGACTGGGCGGTGCCGTGCACGTCGTCCATCACGTCCTCGCCGGGGAACACCGCGCCCCTGGGCAGGTCTCTGGCCCGGGGGCCGTGCATCGGCAGAACCGGCAGGATGACGTTGAGGCCCAGATCCTCGTGCAGGTGCCAGGCCCGGAACAGGGTGAGGTCGAGGCCCGGCCGGCCCATCTCGGTGCCGTGGATGCAGACCAGCCACGGCCGGGGTTCGGGGTGACGCAGCATCATCGCGTAGGCGCGGTGGTTGCCGGTGTAGCTCATCCACCGCTCGGCGCCGGGCTCGCCCGGGTGCGGGGTGTAGCCGCTGTCGAAGGAGATCCGTTCGTGGCTTCGGCCGCGGCTGCGGAACTTCCGCACGCTCACCTCGTCCGGGGCCGGCGGCGCGGTGAAGAATTCCTGCGGCCGGTCCAGGAAGCCGCGCTTGCGGTAGTAGCCGACCGCGGCCCGGACCTCGTCGTTGATCCGCTGGTAGGCCGACGGGTCGCTGAGCGGGCGCCGCCACAGCAGACCGACGAGCACCAGCTCGTCGCGCAGTGCATGGGTGGCCAGCGCCAGAGTGGGCCGCGCCAGGGGGAGATCGCGTTTGGCGCCGCCCAGGTAGGCGCCCCAGGACCGGGCGTAGAAGCGCCCGGCCTTGGCGAACGATCCCGCGAACGGCCCAACGATGTCGGTCAGCGCGTTGCGGGTGTTTCCCGTGGTGCCCTCGGTCTCACCGGGACACTCACCGGTCTCCTCGCTTGACGGCAGCGTCACGACTTCCACGCTAGCGAATCGCGATCGCCGGGGCGGGGACTTGGGGGTCCGCAGCTGGTCCCGTAGCGGCCCGACGCCGGTGGGCCGGGACGCGAAGAGGCCCCGGGGCAGTCCCGGGGCCTCTTCGTGCGAGCCGTCAGAAGGCGGCTTCGTCGAGCTCCATGACCTCGTTGTCCAGCGCCTCGACGACCTGCCGGGTGCCGGTCAGCAGCGGCAGGAAGTTCTTGGCGAAGAACGAGGCCGCGGCGATCTTGCCCTCGTAGAACGAGCGGTCCGCGCCGGTGGCCCCGGCGTCGAGGGCGGCCATCGCCACCGCCGACTGGCGCAGCAGCAGCCAGCCCATCACCAGGTCGCCCACGCTCATCAGGAAGCGCACCGAACCCAGGCCCACCTTGTAGATGCTCTTGGCATCCTCCTGGGCAGCCATCAGGTAACCGGTCAGCGTCGCAGCCATCGCCTGGACGTCCTCGAGTGCGGTCTTGAGCAGAGCCCGCTCGGTCTTGAGCCGCCCGTTGCCGGACTCGTTGGCGACGAACTCCTGGATCTGCCCGGCGACGTGGCCCAGCGCCACACCCTTGTCGCGGATGATCTTGCGGAAGAAGAAGTCCTGCGCCTGGATGGCCGTGGTGCCCTCGTAGAGCGAGTCGATCTTGGCGTCACGGATGTACTGCTCGATCGGGTAGTCCTGCAGGAAGCCCGAGCCGCCCAGAGTCTGCAGGCTCTCGGTCAGCTTGGCGTAGGCCTGCTCCGAGCCCACACCCTTGACGATCGGCAGCATCAGGTCGTTGACCTTCACCGCCAGGTCGGGCTCGACGTCGTGCAGCGCCTTGGCCACCTCCGCGTCCTGGTAGGTGGCGGTGAACAGGTAGAGCGCCCGCAGACCCTCGGCGTAGGCCTTCTGGGTCATCAGGGACCGGCGCACGTCGGGGTGGTGGGTGATGGTGACCCGCGGAGCGGTCTTGTCGGTCATCTGGGTCAGGTCCGCGCCCTGGACTCGATCCTTGGCGTACTCCAGCGCGTTGAGGTAGCCGGTGGACAGCGTGGCGATCGCCTTGGTGCCCACCATCATCCGGGCCTGCTCGATGACATCGAACATCTGCGCGATGCCTTCGTGGACCTCGCCGACCAGCCAGCCCTTGGCCGGCACGCCGTGCTGGCCGAAGGTCAGCTCGCACGTCGCGGAGACCTTCAGGCCCATCTTGTGCTCGACGTTGGTGACGAAGACGCCGTTGCGCTCACCGGGGGCGCCGGTCTCGAAGTCGAACAGGTACTTGGGAACGATGAACAGCGACAGCCCCTTGGTGCCCGGCCCGGCGCCCTCGGGGCGGGCCAGCACCAGATGCATGATGTTCTCGAACAGGTCGTCGGAGTCGGCGGAGGTGATGAACCGCTTGACGCCGTCGATGTGCCAGGAACCGTCGTCCTGCTTGACGGCCTTGGTCCGGCCGGCACCGACATCGGAACCGGCGTCGGGCTCGGTGAGCACCATCGTGGCGCCCCAGCCGCGCTCAGAGGCCAAGACCGCCCACTGCTTCTGCTCCTCGGTGCCGAGGTGGTGCACGATCTGGGCGAAACCGGCGCCGCCGCCGTACATCCACACCGCGGGGTTCGCGCCGAGCACGTGCTCGTGCAGCGCCCACAGCAGCGCCTTGGGGGCGGGCATGCCGCCGAGTTCCTCGCAGACCCCGACCTTGTCCCAGCCGCCGTCGACGAAGGCGCGCACCGAGGCCTTGAAGGACTCCGGCAGCGTCACCGTGTGGGTCTCGGGATCGAACACCGGTGGGTTGCGGTCGCCGTCGACGAAGGAGTCGGCGATGGGGCCCTCGCACAGCCGGGCGAACTCGCCGATCATCTCGGTGGCGGTGTCGGCGTCGAGGTCGGCGAACTCGCCCTCGCCGAGGGCCTTGTCTACGCCGAAGACCTCGAACAGGTTGAAGACCTGGTCGCGAACATTGCTCTTGTAGTGGCTCACGATTCCTCCTCGGTGGAACGCCACTTGAAGGTTGGGTACTCGGAACAAGTTACCCACCAGTAACCTCTACGAATATACCGATTCGTTACGGGAAAGCAAAGAAGTGTGACCCAGGTCTAATCGGGGGTCTGATCGGGGGCTGACCGTGCGTCTTTGCGGGGCTCTATCCGGTCTGACCGGCCGTCTCGCCGGGGTTTTCCGGAGCTTCCGGGGTATCCGTGGGCCCCTGCTCGGGTTCGGGTTCGGGTTCGGGATCGGGTCCGGGCGGTTGTGGCACGTCCGGCAGTTGTGACACGAGGTGCTCGGCGAGTTCCCCGATCGTCGGGTAGTCGAAGACGGCCGTCGGGCTGATGTCGAACTTGCCGCCGAACTGTCCGAACAGCCGGTTGCGCAACTCCACCGCCATCAGCGAGTCGGTGCCGAGGTCCAGGAACCTGCTGGTCGCCGCCGGTGGCTGAGCCAGCCGCAGGAAGCCCTGGACCTCCCGCTGCAGGAACTCGGTGATGAAGCCGGCCCGCTGGGGGACCGGGATGTCCTGAAGCTTGCGGAGCAACTCGCTGTCGCCGGCGGTCGCGGTGTCGCCGGTGGGCAGCACGGCGTCGAGCAGCGGCGGGCGGTTGGCGCCGACGACCTTGGCGACGCGTTGCCAGTTGACCTTCAGCACCGTCGCCTGGGCGGTCCCGTGCCGGACGACCTCGCCGAGCGCGGCCAGGGCGGCGGTGGGTTCCAGCGGCGACATCCCCTGCGCCCCGAGGTTGGCCACCGCGGCCTGCGAGCTGGCCATTCCGCCGCGACCCCACGGGCCGAAGTTGACCGCCGTCGCGCACTGCCCGCGGGCACGGCGCCGGGCGGCGAGCCCGTCCAGCAGCGCGTTGGCCGTGGCGTAATTGGCCTGTGCCGGTGAACCGATCACCGCCGAGGCCGACGAGAACAGGATGAAGAAGTCCAGGTCGTCGTTCCCGGTCAGCCGGTCCAGATGCACGGCGCCGAATGCCTTGGGCCGCAGGGTCGTCTGGAAATGGTCGAAGTCCTGCTGGGGAAGCAGCGCATCGTCGAGGACGCCGGCCAGATGCGCGATGCCGGCCAGCGGGGGCAGCTCCGCGCGGATCCTCTCCAGCAGCGCCGCCACCTGCGCCTCGTCACCCACGTCGGCCGGGAACACGTGGACCCGGCAGTGGAAACGCTCCACGATGGCGGCGATGGCACGGTCGGCGTCGGCGTCGGCCCCGTGCCGCCCGGTCAGCACGATGTCACCGGCGCCGAGCTGGGCCAGGTATGCCGCCGTGTGCAGGCCCAGAGCGCCGAGTCCACCGGTCACCAGGTAGCTCCGGTCCTCCCGAGGGGTCAGCGGTGCGGGCATCTGAACCACGATCTTGCCGATGTGGCGGGCCTGCTGCATGCGGCGGAACGCGGCCCTGGCCTCGGTCAGCGGGTAAACCTCGGCCGGCACCGGCGTCCACGCGCCGGCGGCCATCCCCTCGGCGACCTCGCCCATCAGCCGCTGGATGTGAGCGGGGTCGAGCAGGGTCGTGGCGTCCAGTGCGACGACCTCGTAGTCGATGTCGGGACGGGCCGCGGCCATGCGCTCGGCGGGCCAGATGTCGCGTTTGGCTATCTCGGCGAAGCGGCCGCCCTTCGCGGTCGCCCGGACCGTGGCGTCGATGAACCCCTCGTTGGTGAGGCTGTTGAGCACCACGTCGACGCCGGCGCCGTCGGTGTCGGCCAGGATCTGGTCGGCGAAATCGGTTGTCCGCGAGTCATACACGTGCTCGACGCCCATCGACCGCAGCGTCGCCCGCTTGTGGGTGCTGGCGGTGGCGAAGACGGTGGCCCCGTGCCGCTGGGCCAACTGGATGGCCGCCAGGCCCACGCCGCCGCTGGCGGCGTGAATCAGCACCCGGTCGCCGGGGCTGATCTTCGCCCAGTCGAAGGCGAGCCGGGCGGTGAGGGCGGCGGCGGGGATGGTGGCCGCCCCGACCGGGTCGATCCCGTCGGGCACCGCCGCCAGCAGCTGCTCGGGAACGTTGACCCGGCTGGCGAACGCCCCCGGCATGAACCCCATGACGCGCTGTCCGGCCTTGAACCCGCTGACCTGCGAGCCCACTTCGGTGACGATGCCGCACAGGTCGCCTCCGATGGGTCCGGGATCGCCCGGGTAGAGGCCGAGCACGTTGAGCACGTCGCGGAAGTTCAGCCCGGCGGCCTCGACCCGGACCTGAACCTCGCCGGGTTTCGGGGCGGGTATCTCGGCCTCGGTCAGCCGCAGGTTGTCGATCGCACCCCGCTCGGTCGGGGCCAGGACGTAGTCGTCGGACCGGGGTATCGGAAGCTGGCCGCTGCGGGCCCAGTGCAGCAGCCGCGGAACCAGGAACTTGCCCTGACGCAGCGCGAGCTGTGGCTCGGGGCCCGCTGCGTGCAGCGCGGCCGCCAGCCGGGCCGGCGCCCCCTCGCCCGAATCGCAGTCCAGCAGCCGGCAGCGCAGGGTGGGCTGTTCGGCGATGACCGTCCGCCCGAACCCCCACAGCGCCGCCGCGACCGGGTCGACCGGTTCGCCGGGTTCGGTGGCGACCGCCCGTTCGGTGAGGATCCACAACCCGTCGGGCAGATGGGGTTTCTCCTGCGCCAGTGCGGTGTGAACGGCTCCGAGCAGGTGGTCGATCGAGGTCTGCAGTGCGGCGATCGGCTCAGCGCCGAGCTGTGTCCGGGCCCGCACGATGATCCCGGTCACCGGCGCGCCGCGCTCGGCGGCGGCGGCGAAGGCCCGCTCCCAGGCCTCCGGGCCGCCGGAGGGGTCGACCTCGACGGCATCCGCGAATCCGGGCAGCGGTTCGCCGAAGCCGGAGACCAGCAGGCTGCGCTGTTCCGGCAGGCCGGTTTCGTCCGAAGCGTCCGCGGCGGCGGCCTCGTGCCAGCCCACCGTGTAGAGCAGCCGGGTGGTGTCGCCGCCCAGTCCGCGCAGCAGCGCCTCACGGGGCGCCCGCTTGACGGTGAACTCCCGGATACCGCCCAGCCGCCGGCCGTCCCGGTCGATGAAGTCGATGTCGAACACCTGTGTTTCGGCGTCCAGGGCGCCGGTGTGCCACCGTGCGCGGCAGTAGAAACGGCGGGGCATGCGCCGGCGCATCTCGACCTGTCCGTAACGCAGTGGCAGGAAGAGGTCAGCCACTCCCTGCTCGGCCGCGAGCAGGGCCGGAAAGGCGGGGAAGGCCACCCCGGTGCACAGGTCCAGCAGAACCGGGTGGACGGGTTCGCCGCCCAGGTGCTCCGACAGTTCCTCTCCGACGCTGACGTCCCCGATCGCCTCGCCCTCTCCCACCCACAACGACTTCAGCGATGTCGACCAGGTGGGCCCCCACGCCAGCTCCATGTCGGCGAAGGTCTCGAACAACTGTTGCGGGCTGATCCGGTTGAGACGTTCGGCGGTCTCCTCCAGCGCCTCCCCGGCCGGCTGCCCGGTGTCGTCGTCGAGCCCGGCGACGACGCTGCCGTCGGCGTTCAACGACCACTCCGCGTCCCGGACGCCGTAGGGGCGGCTGTGCACCTGGAACCGCCAGCCGGCCCCGGACTCCAGGGGCTGCATCGTCAACTGGACCTCGCGGGAGGCCTTCTCCGGCAGGATGATCGGCTCGTAGAAGAAGACCTCGCGTACCCGGGCCGGCGCCTCCGCCGCGGCGAGGGCCATCGCCGCGTAGGTCGCGCCCGGAACGACCACGGTCCCGTAGATCACGTGGTCGGCCAGCCACGGCTGGGTTCGCACCGACAGCACGGTGGTGTAGACGGTGTCACCGGAGGCCAGATCCTTGGCGGTGCCGAGAATTCCGGACACCGCGGCGCCGTCGGCGCGGACACCGGAGACTCGCGGCCAGTAGCGGCGGCGCTGGAAAGGATAGGTGGGCAGCGGCGCGCGGCGCGCCGACTCTGGCAGTGCGGCGGCGAACTCGGGCCGCAGCCCGCTGGCGTAGGCGGTGGCGAGCGCTTCCGCGGCCTGGCGCTGGGCGTCGGTGCCCTTGCGCAACGACACGATCGCGCGCGGCTCGGGGCAGGACTCCGGCCAGATCTGCAGGGCCGCGGCGGTGAGGATCGGCTGCGGTCCGATCTCGGTGAGCACCGACGCGCCCAGCGCCGCCACGGTACGGACGCTTTCGGCGAACTGCACTGGCTGGCGGGAATGGCGGCGCCAGTACTGGGCGGTCAGCGGGGTGTCGGTGCTCACCATCGCTCCGGTCCGGTTGCAGACCAGCGGCAGTTCGGGGACGTGGTAGTCGAACTGTTCGGCGAAGTTCTCGAACTCGTCGAGCACCGGGTCGAGCAACTCCGAGTGGAAGGCGTGGCTGGTCTCCAGCCAGGTGCAGCGCAGCCCCTCCTCGCCGCAGGCCGCGACGATGCGCTCCAGGTCCCCGGCGGGACCGGACAGCACCGTGTTGCGGCCGTTGTAGGCGCCCACCGCGACCCTGGGGAACCCGTCGGCGGCGCGTTCGACGTCATCGGGGTCGGCGAAGACCGCCACCATCCGGCCGCCCGGCGGCAGGCTGCCGAACAGTCGGCCGCGCTCGGCGATCAGGCGGGCGCCGTCGGGCAGGCTCAGCACACCCGCGACGCAGGCTGCGGCGTACTGCCCCACGCTGTGTCCCAGAACGACATCGGGCTGGACGCCCCAGGACTGCCAGAGTCGTGCCAGGCCCATCTCGACGGCGAAGATCGCCGGCTGGGCGAAGGAGGTGTGCCGCAACATCTCCGCCGCGTCCCGGTCGCGGGAGAACAACACCTCGAGCAACGGGCGCGGCAGCACCGGATCCACCGCTGCCGCGCACTGCCGCACCGTTTCGGCGAAAACCGTTTCGGTGTCGAACAACTCGCGCGCCATTCCCGGGTACTGGCTGCCCTGGCCGGGGAACAACCACGCCGTGGTCGGGGGGTCGGCGCACACGCCGCGGGCGATTCCCGGGCGCGGGCGGTTGGCGGCCAGGTCGTCGAGCAGGAGCCGCGCATCCCCGACGGAGTCGGTGACCAGCGCGGCGCGGTGCTCGAAATGGGACCGGCCCACCCCGGCGGTGGAGCACACGTCATCGATCGGGGTCTGCGGGTGTTCGGCCAGCCATTCCGAGTAGCGGCCGGCCAGTGCGGTCAGACCTGGTGCCGAACGCGCCGACAACGGCAGCACCCGCCACCGCCGGGTGGCCGGTTCGGGGGGGCCGGCCGTAGCTTCGGTCGCCTCGCCCGCGGGGGCCTCCTCGATGAGGACGTGAGCGTTGGTCCCGGTGAAACCGAAGGAACTGATCCCGGCCCGCCGGGGGCGGCCGCCGGCGGCCCACGGCGTCGGGCGGTCGACCACTCGCACCGGCAGGGAGTCCCACGGGATGTGCGGGGACGGGTTGTGGAAGTGCAGGTTCGCCGGCAGCGTCTCGTGCTCCAGCGAGAGCACCACCTTGATCAGGCCGGCCACCCCCGCCGCCGACTCGAGATGGCCGATGTTGGTCTTGGCCGACCCGATCAGCAGCGGACGGTCGGGATCACGTCCGGCGCCGTAGACCGCGGCCGCGGCCTGCACCTCGATCGGGTCCCCGAGTGGGGTGCCGGTGCCGTGTGCCTCCAGGTAGTCGACGTCCGCGCCGGTCAGACCGGCCCGGTCCAACGCCGCGCTGATCAGCCGTTGCTGGGCGCCGCCGTTGGGCACCGTCAGACCGCTGGAGGCGCCGTCCTGGTTCACCGCGCTGCTGCGGATGATCGCACTGACCCGGTCGCCGTCGCGCCGGGCGTCGCTGAGCCGCTTGAGCACCAGCACGCCGCAGCCCTCGCTGCGGGCGTAGCCGTCGGCTCCGGCGTCGAAGGTCTTGCACCGCCCGTCCGGTGAGAGCATCCGGGCGCGGGAGGCGGCGACGATCGAGGCGGGGCTCAGCAGCACGTTGATCCCCCCGGCCAGGGCGATGTCGCAGTCCCCGGCGCGCAGCGCCTGCCCGGCCTGATGCACCGCCACCAGCGAGGAACTGCACGCGGTGTCCACCGCCACCGCCGGACCCTCCAGTCCGAGGGTGAAGGCGACCCGTCCGGCGATCGCGTTGAGCGCGTTGCCGGTGATGAAGTGGGCTTCGAGGTTCTCGACGGAGTCACCCGAGAGCAGCAGCGAGTACTCGTTGGCCGCGACCCCGACGAAGACGCCGGTGCGGCTGCCGCGCAGGGCCGCCGGCGCGTACCCGGCGCGCTCCAGGCCTTCCCAGGCCACCTCCAGCATCAGGCGCTGCTGGGGGTCGATCCAGACCGCCTCGCGCGGGGAGATGCCGAAGAACTCCGGGTCGAATCCGTCGACACTGTCCAGGAAACCCCCGCTGCGGGTGTAGATCTTGCCCGGGGCCTGCTGGTCGGGGTCGTAGAACTCGTCGACGTCGAAGCGATCCTCGGGGATCTCGCGAATCGCGTCGACACCATCGGCCAGCAGGTCCCAATACGATTCGGGGTCCGGAGACCCGGGGAAGCGGCAGGCCACCGCAATGACGGCGATCGGCTCGTCGGCCGGGGACGCCGGGGAGCCCGGCGACGCGAGGTGCGCCGCGGCGGCGCCCGACGTGCCTGCCTGGCCGTCGCCGAGGTCGAGGACGTCGCACAGCAGGTAGTCGGCGACGTCGGACAGCCGCGGATGGTCCATCGCCAGCGTCACCGGCAGTTCGCTGCCGACCGCCTGTTCCAGGCGGCGCCGCAGTTCCACGGCCATCAGCGAATCCATGCCGAGGTCGAAGAATCCGGCCCCCTCGCGGATCTCGGCGGCGTCGATCCGGGTCACCTCTGCGACGGCCTCGCGGAGGAACTCCAGCACCAGTTTCCTGCGCTGCTGCGCCGGCGCGGCGGACAGCCGCTCCACCAGGCGGGTGGTGCCGGGCGGCGCGGCCGGCCCGGACGCGGGCTCACCCGCTTCCCGGCTCATCCGCGTCAGCAGCGCCCGCCGGCCGGCCTGCAGGTAGATCGGCAGGAACCGGGCCCAGTCGATCCGCGCCACAACGGTTTGCGGGACGGTTTGCGGGACGGTTTGCGGGACGGTTTGCGGGACGGACCGTGACTGCCCCGGCCCCGCCGCCACGATGGCGTCGGCCATCCCGGCGAGCGCCTCGTGCGGCGCGAGGGTGCGAACACCACGGCGGTCGAGCTGTTCGCGGGCCTCCGCGTCGGCCATCCCCGCCGCCCAGGGGCCGAAATCGACGCTCACCGCGGGCACGCCCCGACTGCGCAACCGCCAGGTCAGGCCGTCGAGGAAGGCGTTGGCCGCCGCGTAGGCGGCCTGGCCGTAACTACCCCATACCGCGGAGATCGACGACGTCGAGAGGAAGAAGTCCAGGTCAAGATCAGCGGTCGCCTCGGCCAGATACCAAGCGCCCCAGACCTTCCCGGCGAAAACGCGGTCGATCTCGGCGCTGTCGAGCGAACCGATCGGGGTGGTGCTGTTCACTCCGGCCGCGTGGACCACACCCGCCAGCGCGGGGAGTTCGGCGGACAGCGTGGCCAGCAGGCGGGCGACGTCGTGCGGATCGGAGACGTCGGCGGCGATCGTCCGGATATCGCATCCGTAGGCCTCGCGCAGCGCGTCGATGCGCCCCCGCGCGGCGTCCCCGGGCTCCCGCCGCCCGGTCAGGACCAGGTTCCGGGCGCCGCGCTCGGCCAGATACCCGGCGATCTCGAGGCCTAGCGAGCCCAGGCCCCCGGTCACCAGATAGCTGGCCTCCGGACGAAGCCGCAGCGCGGCGGGATCGGGCCGCCCTTCCCGTCGCACCAGACGCGGAACGTAGACGCCGTCCGCGCGCAGCGCGATCTGGTCCTCACCCGGGGAGGCCAGGGCGATCTGCCGGATCAGATCCGGCCACCGGTCGGTGCCGTCCGCCGGAAGGTCGGCCAGCCCGCCCCATATCTGCGGGTACTCCAGGGCGGCGACTCGGCACAACCCCCACAGGCTGCTCTGTTCGGGTGCCACGGCGTCGGATACGCCGATCCGCTGAGCGCCGCGGGTCACCACCCAGATCGGCGCCCGCAGGTCGGCGGCGGCGGCGGCCCGGAAGAGCCGCTGAACACCGCCCAGCACCCGGTGCTGCATGCGCAGCAGGGTCCGCATCGAGGGCGCCTCGGCGGCGGGGGCGGCGAGGGCGAGGATGCGCAGCGCCGGTTCGTCGCGCACAGCCGAACGCAACTCCTCGGCCAGGGTCTCCTCGTCGGCGGCCGACGCGGGCGAGCGCAGAACGCGGTGCCGGTGACCGCGCGCTTCGAGGGCCTCCGCCAGTGGCCGCATCTCCTCGGCGTCGTCGCCGACGAGCAGCCACGCCGACCCTTCGCCGACGTCGGTGGCGGTGGTTGAGGCCTCCCAGCGGATCTCGTAGCGGATGTCGGCGACATCGCTCGCGCTGCGCTGCTCGCGGTGCCGCGCCGCCAGCTTCCGCAGCACCTCGACGGTTTCCGGACCGCCGTCGAGGAGCGCGGCGAGGTCCTCGATCCGGCCGTCCTCGAGCAGGCGGAGCGACTCGGTGTCGGCCCCCGCCCGCAGCGACCGGTCGCCCGAGCCGCCCGGGTTGTCCCCGGTGGCCGCCCGGTCGTCGGTGAACCAGTACCGGCGATGCTGGAAAGGGTAGGTCGGCAGGTCGGTCTTGGTCGCCCGGCCGCCCACCAGCGCGCCGAAGTCGAGCAGATGGCCCGCGGCGTACGCAGCGGCGGCCGCCTCCATGATCTGGCGGTGGTCGGCGCGGTTCCTGCGCAGCGACGCCAGGGCTTTCGGCGCGGTGGCCGGATCCGGCCAGGCCCGCAGCGCAGCGGCGGTCAGCACCGGTTGGGGTCCCACCTCCAGCAACAGCCCGCAGCCCAACTCGGCCAGGGTCGCCACGCCCTTGGCGAACTCGACCGGCTGACGGGCGTGGCGGCGCCAGTAGGTGCCGTCGAGCCGGGCGCTGCGCCCGAGTGCCTCGCCGGTCCGGTTGCACACCAGAAGCCGCTGGGGGGAGGCGAACTCGAAGCGGTCCGCGTAGGCCTCGAACTCGTCCAGCGCCGGATCCAGCAGCGCGGAGTGGAACGCGTGGCTGGTCTCCAGCCACTCGCAGCGAACGCCCTCGCCGGTCAGCCGGCCCACCACCGCCTCCAGGTCGGCGCCCGGCCCCGACAGCACGGTGTTGGCGCCGTTGTAGGCGGCCACCGACAGGCTGGGCACGGCGTCGGTGAGCCGTTCGACCCGGTTCGGGTCGGCGAACACCGCGACCATCCGGCCTCCGGCGGGCAAGGCGGCGAACAGGCGCCCGCGCTCGGCCAGCAGCCGGGCGCCGTCGGCCAGGCCGACCACCCCGGCGACGCAGGCGGCCGAGTACTGGCCGACGCTGTGCCCGAGGACCACGTCGGGTTCCATCCCCCAGGACTGCCACAGCCGGGCCAGGCCCATCTCGACGGCGAACAGCGCGGGCTGGGCGTTACTGGTCCGCTGCAGGGCCTCGGCGGCGGCGGGGTCGTCGCCGGGACCGAAGACGACGTCCAGCAGTGGCGTCTCGACGATGTCGGCGACGGCGTCGGCGCACCGGGTCATCGTCTCGGCGAAAACCGGTTCGCGGTCGAACAACTCCCGGGCCATTCCGAGGTACTGACTGCCCTGGCCGGGGAACAACCACGCCGTCTTGGGGGGCTGAGAGCACTCGCCGCGGATCAGTCCGGGCGCCGGGCGGTCGTCGGCCAGGGCGCCGAGCACCTCGACGGCGGACTCGGTCGAATCCACCACGCAGGCGGCGCGATGCTCGAAGTGGGCGCGCCCGGCGCCGGCGGTCAGGCACACGTCGGCCAGGCCGGCGTCGGGGTGCTCGAGCAGCCAGGCGCGGTAGTTCTCGGCGGTCTGGACCAGAGCGGCCGGGGTTCGCGCGGACAGCGGAAGCACCCTGAACCGGCCC
>CAYURT010000013.1:0-22763 GCA_964447215.1 uncultured Mycobacterium sp. | reverse complement strand
CGCGGGATCGGCCGCTGTCGCGGGGGCCTCCTCGATCACGACGTGGGCGTTGGTGCCGGAGAACCCGAAGGAACTGACACCGGCGATCCGGGGCCGCGCCGAGCGTTCCCAAGCCTGGGATTCGTCGACGACGCGCACCGGAATCCGGCCCCAGGGGATGTGCGGGGAGGGGTTGCGGAAGTTCAGGTGCTTGGGAAGTTCGGAGTTCTCCAGGGAGAGAACGACCTTGAGGACGCCGGCGACGCCGGCGGCGGCCTCCAGGTGCCCGATGTTGGTCTTGGCCGACCCGATCAGCAGGGGCCGGTCGGGGTCGCGCCCGCGGCCCAGCGCGGCCGCGGCGGCCTGGACCTCGATCGGGTCGCCCAGCGATGTCCCGGTGCCGTGCGCCTCCAGGTAGTCCACCTCGACGGGGGACACCCCGGCCCGCTCGAGGGCTTCGGAGATGACCCGCTGCTGGGCCACGCCGTTGGGCACCGTCAGTCCGCCGGAGGCGCCGTCGGAGTTGACCGCGCTGCCGCGGATCACCGCGCGGATCCGGTCACCGTCCCGGATCGCGTCCTCGAGGCGTTTGATGGCGATGACGCCGCAGCCCTCGCCCCGGACATAGCCGTCGGCCGCCGCGTCGAAGGTCTTGCACCGGCCGTCGGCGGCCAGCATGCGCGACTGCGAGAAGGTGATCATGGTGGCCGGACTGAGCAGGACGTTCGCCCCGCCGGCCAGAGCGAGGTCGCATTCGCCCAGCCGTAGCGCCTGGCAGGCCTGATGGATCGCGACCAGCGAGGAACTGCACGCCGTGTCGATGGTGACCGCCGGCCCGTGCAGTCCCAGCCGGTAGCTGATCCGGCCGGCGCCGGCCGCCGCGGCCGTGCCGATGGCCATGTAGGCGTTGACCTCCGGATAGCTCAGTGCCTCCGAGGCCATCCCGAGGTAGTCGTGGGTCGACAGGCCGACGAACACTCCGGTCCGGGTGTTCGCCAGCGCCGTGGGGGCGGTGCCGGAGTGCTCGACCGCCCGCCAGGCGGTCTCCAGCAGCAGGCGGTGCTGAGGATCCATCATCGTCGCCTCGCGCGCCGAGATGCCGAAGAAGGGCGCGTCGAACCCGCTGACGTCGTCGACGAAACCCGCCCGCCGCGTCACCACCTTCCCCGCGGCGGCCGGGTCGGGATCGAAGAACTCCTCGGCGTCCCAGCGGTCGGCCGGCACCTCGCAGACGGCCTCCCGGCCGGTGTGCAGGACGTCCCAGAACTGATCGGCGTCCGCGGCGCCGGGAAGCCGCGCGGCGTAGCCGATGATGGCGAAACGGGCGGTCGCCGGCCCCGCGTGGCGCCCAGTGTCATGCCCGGTATCTGCCATCAGGCGGTTCTCCCCCCTCTCCGGGCCGGTGACATCGCGGTCGCTTCGGGAGACCACGTCACGATCCGCACATTGCGCGGCATTTCTCGACGGCCACGGAGAGCCCATCTCCCCGCGCCAAGTATGGCACGCAACCGATCGTGGGCGTCCCCGCGGCCGGACAGCCCACGACCTCCCGTGGCCGGGCGGCTATGTTGGGCTGACTGCGGTGATGCCGGCTCCCCGACACAGCCGGCCGGGGTCTGGGGGCACCGGTATGCGCCGAGAGGAACAGCGGTGGACATCGGGAAGATCACGATCGGGACGATCGGCGACTGGGCGCCCGACCCGGGCGTGGTGACCTCCTGGCACCCCACCTCGTCGGCGGCGCGGAAGGCCCGGCAGGCGCCGGTCAGCCCGGTGCCGGTCAGCTACATGCAGGCGCAGCACATCCGGGGCGTCCGCGAGCAGGACGCCGCGGGCCTGGACTACTCGCGCCAGATCATCGCCACCTGCCGGGTGCCTGGCCGGTGCGACGTCGCGGTGATGAACCGGGCCGTCAACGCCTATCTGCGCCGCCATGACACCTTCCGCAGCTGGTTCGAGTACGTCGACGGCGGGGAGGCCGGCGGGGACATCGTCAGGCACACCATCACCGACCCCGCGGACATCGAGTTCGAGCCGGTCAACCACGGGGAGATGGCCGCCGATGACATCCGGAAACACATCGTCGACATTCCCACCCCGATGGAGTGGGGCTGCTTCACCTTCGGAATAGTTCAGGGCGAGGACCACTTCGACTTCTACGCCAGCATCGACCACGTCCACGGTGACGCGGCGCTGATCGGGATCACGATGCTGGAGGCCCACGGGATGTACACCTCCCTGACGGCCACCGGGCAGCCGATGCCGATGCCCGATGCCGGCAGTTTCGACGATTTCTGCGTTCAGGAGCGCCGGTCGACCGCGGAGCTGGGCGCCGATTCGCCCGAGGTCCGCGCCTGGGTCGAGTTCGCCGAGAACTGTGACGACTCGATGCCCGAGTTCCCGCTGCCGCTGGGCAACCCGCTCGAACCGACTGTCGCCGACATGGCCGGTGACGTTCTGATGGACGCCGAACAGACCGCGAGATTCGACAACGCCTGCTCGGCGGCGGGTGCCCGGTTCGTCGGCGGCCTGTTCGCCTGCATCGCCCGGGTCGACCACGAGTTCACCGGTGCGGCGACCTACTACGGCCTCACCCCGCGGGACACCCGCCGGACTTCGGACAATTTCGCGACCCAGGGCTGGTTCACCGGTCTGGTCCCGATCACGGTTCCCATCGCCGCGGCGACCTTCCCCGAAGCCGCCTGGTCGGCGCAGTCCTCCTTCGACTCGGGGCTCGGCCTGGCCAGGGTTCCCTACTACCGGGTCCTGGAACTGGCTCCCTGGCTGCGCAAGCCGGGCCCGAACTTCCCGGTCTCCAACTTCCTGCACGGCGGCGCGGCCCCGCTCAACACCGTGCTCGCGGCCGTGGACAGCGGCTACGCCAGCAATATCGGGATCTACTCCGACGGCAGGTTCTCCTACCAGTTGACGATCTACATCTTCCGCTACGACGGGGGCACCGCGATGTCGGTGCTGTTCCCCGACAACCCGGTCGCCCAGAAGTCGGTCGCGCGGTACGTCGCGGCGATGAAGTCGGTATGCGAACAGGTTGCCGACACCGGTAACTGGGGCCGTCGTGGATAGCCCCGCCCGGGACCGCGGAGCCTGAGATGCGGCGTCTTGCCGATATCGTCGTGCGCTGGCCGTGGGCGGTCGTGGCGCTGTGGGCGGCACTCGCGGTCGCGCTGCCGCTGTCGATGCCGAGCCTCACCGAGATGGCCCAGAAGCACCCGCTGGCGATGCTCCCCGGCGACGCCCCCTCCAACGTCGCGGCCCGTCAGATGACGACGGCGTTCCAGGAAGCCGGCACGGACAATCTGCTGCTGGTGGTCCTCACCTCCGACCGTGGTCTGGGGCCGGCGCAGGAAGCGGCCTACCGCGATCTGGTTGACGCGTTGCGCAGCGACGACGACGTGACGATGGTGCAGGATTTCGTCGAAACACCCTCGCTGCGTTCATTTTTGACCAGTGAGGACAGCCGCTCCTGGGTCGTGCCGGTCGGTCTGGCCGGCGCGTTGGGCACCCCGCAGTCCTTCACCGCCTTCGAACGGGTGGCCGGCATCGTCGACCGGGAGACCGCCGGGAGCCGGCTCGAGGTGAACCTGGCCGGTCCTGCGGCCACCGTGGCCGACCTGACCCTCGCCGGTGAGCGTGACCGCCGCCCGATCGAGATCGCGATCGCGGTGATGGTTCTCCTGGTCCTGCTGGTGGTCTACCGGAACCCGGTCGCCATGCTGTTGCCGCTGACCGGGATCGGGGTGTCGCTGGTCATCGCTCAGTCCCTGGTCGCGGGTCTGTCGGAACTGACCGGTCTGGCCGTGTCCAACCAGGCCATCATCCTGCTCAGCGCGATGATCGCCGGGGCGGGAACGGACTACGCGGTCTTCCTGATCAGCCGCTACCACGACTACGTGCGCAGCGGCGAGGGGTCCGAGGAGGCGGTGCGCGGGGCGCTGGCCTCGGTGGGCAAGGTGATCACCGCATCGGCGGCGACCATCGGGATCACCTTCCTGGCGATCAGCTTCGCGCGGATGGGGGTGTTCTCCACCGTCGGCGTCTCCTCGGCGATCGGAGTGGCGGTGGCGTTCCTGGCCGCCCTCACCCTGCTGCCCGCCATCATCGTCATCATCGGACCCCGCGGCTGGATCGCGCCGCGACGGGAACGCAGTGCCAGGTTCTGGCGGCGCTCGGGGCTTCGGATCGTGCGCCGGCCCCGGCTGCACCTGGCCGCCAGTCTGCTCATCCTGTTCGTGCTCGCCGGCTTCGCGGGTCTGGCCGGTTACAACTACGACGACCGCAAGGCCGTCCCGCCCGGCGCCCCGAGCTCGGTGGGGTACGCGGCCCTGGAACGCCACTTCGACCTCAACCGGTTCGTACCCTCCTACGTGCTGGTCCAGTCGCCGCACAGTCTGCGGACGCCGCGGGCGCTGGCCGACCTCGAACAGATGGCGGAACGGATCAGCCAACTGCCGGGCGTCGCGATGGTCAACGGGATCACCAGGCCGCTGGGCGTGGTGCCCGAGGAGTTCCGGGCCACCTACCAGGCGGGCCTGGTCGGCGAACGGCTCAGCGACGGCGCGTCGATGATCGCCGGGAAATCCGAGGAGCTCGGGCGCCTGGCCGCGGGCGCCGACACGCTGGCGGTCGGCCTCGGCGACGTCCGCGGTCAGGTCGACGGCATCGCCACCAGCGTCCAGCAGATGGTCGACGCGTTCACCGCGCTGAGGAGCCAGTACAGCGGCGAGACTCTGGTGCGCAATGTCGACGTCGCGGCGCGGCTGGTCGCCGCGATCAACGAGCTCGGCAACTCGATGGGGGTCAGCTTCACCGCGGCCCGCGATGTGCTGGGCTGGGTGGGGCCGGTGCTGATGGCGCTGCAGGGCAACGTGGTCTGCGACCTGAACCCGTCGTGCAGCGAGACCCGCGGCCATTTCCAGAACCTGGTCGACGCGCGCAACAGCGGAACCATCGACCGGATCAACGAGCTTGCCGGACAGCTGGAGTCGTTACAGGACACCCAGTCGCTGAACGCCACCGTGGACCAGCTCAGTGCGGCGTTCACCAACCTCAACGCCACGATGCGCACGATGGGCCTGGACACTCCCGAGGGCGCCCAGAGCACCCTGAGCGAATTCCGCGCGGGGGCCGAGCGTGCCGCGGGCGGGAGCCGGGAGGTGGCCGCCGGGGTCGACCAGGTGGTGGAGCAGATCGGCACGATGCGCAGTGGCCTCGACCAGGCCGCCGCGTTCCTGCTCTCGATGCGGCACAACGCCACCGGCCCGGCGATGGCGGGGTTCAACATCCCGCCCGAGGTACTGGAGCTGGCCGACTTCCGCGCTGCGGCGAAGGCGTTCATCTCCCCGGACGGTAAGTCGGTCCGGTATCTGGTCTTCACCGCCCTCGACCCGTTCAGCACCGAGGCGATGAACCAGGTCGGCGTCATCGCCGACACCGCCCGCGCGGCATTGCCGAACACCGCACTGGCCCAGGCCTCGATCGCGATGGGCGGCTACCCGGTCGCGCTCCGGGACACCCGGGACTACTACCGGTCCGACATCGGTTTCATCGTCACCGCCACGGTGATCGTGGTGCTCGCGACCCTGATGGCGTTGTTGAGAGCGATCCTCGCGCCGCTGTACCTGGTCGGCACGGTGGTGATCTCCTACTTCGCCGCGCTGGGCATCGGGGTCCTCACGTTCGGGCACCTGCTCGGCCAGCAGTTGCACTGGACCGTCCCGCCGCTGGCCTTCGTGGTCCTGGTCGCGATCGGCGCGGACTACAACCTGCTGTTCGCCTCGCGGTTGCGCGACGACTCACCGCACGGTGCGCGCCTGGGCGTCGTGCGGACCCTGTCCTCGACCGGGGGCGTCATCACGGCGGCGGGGGTCATCTTCGCCGCCTCCATGTGGGGTCTGTTGTTCTCCAGCATCGGGACCGTGATCCAGGGCGGCTTCGTCATCGGCGTCGGGATCCTGCTCGACACGTTCCTGGTTCGGACCGTCACCGTGCCGGCCCTGGCTACGCTGGCCGGGAAGGCGAACTGGTGGCCGTCGCGGATGCCGTCGCGAGTGGCCGTGCAGGGGAGAGGCGGGGCGTGAGAAACCTGGTCGTTATCGGAGCCACGCTGGTGACGTTGTTCGGCACCGGCGCGGTCGCCGCCGCCGACGAGCCGGCGCCCGGCTCCGACTCCGCCGATCCGGCCGCGCAGCGCGGAACACCGGGGCGCGGCTACGCCCTCGGCGGGGCGCACGTGCTGGGCATTCCCTACGACGAGTACATCCGCCGCACGGGTGCGGGCTGGTTCCCCGGACTGGACCGCGAGATCGTCGACTATCCGGCCGGCCAGGTCCAGGGGCACACCCTGGAGCGGCTGTTCCCGGGTATCGGCCGGCTCGACGACTCCTTCCCGGGGCTGGGCATCGACGGTCCCAGCGTCGGCGAGTCGGTCGACGAGGGCGAGGTCAACCTCGAGAACGCGATTCGGGCCGGCGGGCCGGGGACCGCGATCGGTCTGTCCGAGGGGGCCCTGGTGCTCAACGCCGTCCAGGCCCGGCTGGCCGGTGACCCGACCGCGCCGGCACCCGATGACCTGTCCTTCGCGACCTACGGCGACCCGGTCGCCCGGCACGCCTTCGGCGAGAGTTTCCTGACCCGCAATTTCCCGGTCGGCAGCGTGGTGCCCTCGCTGGACTACCGGATACCGCCGCCGGTGGAGAGCCAGTACGACACCCACATGTTCGTCTCGGCCTACGACAGCATCGCCGACTGGCCGGACCGTCAGGACAACTGGATGGCCGTCGCCAACGCGGTGGTGGGGCTGGCGACCGGGCACACCGCGGTGGCCTTCACCGACCCCAGCATGGTCCCGCCGCAGAACATCAGGACCACCGTCAACTCCCGCGGCGCCACGACCACGACCTACCTGATTCCCGAGCAGCACCTGCCGCTGGTGATCCCGTTCAAATACCTGGGCGTGGACCAGGCCACCCTGACCCAGTTGGATGCGGTGCTGCAGCCCATGGTGGACGCCGGGTACGCGCGCAACGACGACCCGCTGACCGCGCCGATCACGGTGGACCCGGTCAATGGCTACGATCCGGCCGCCGTCACCGCGCCGGCCACCCAGGCGGCCTTCGGCGGGGACGCCGACCCGGTCTCCCAGCTGCTCTCCGGCCTGCAGTACGTGCTCAACAACATGCCCCGCTGAGCCGGGCCGCGGCGTGCCCGCGGCCGTGTGAAGATGGGCGGGCAATGAGCTCAGCGTCCCTGGATCCGGCCGCCCTGCGGGAGGCCTTCAGCCACCACCCCACCGGTGTGGTCGCCGTCGCCGCCGAGGTCGGCGGGGTCCGCACCGGCCTGGCGGCCAGCACCTTCGTCCCAGTCTCGCTGGATCCGCCGCTGGTCTCGTTCTGCGTGCGCAACGAATCCCGGACCTGGCCCGAACTGGCGGACTGTCCGGCGCTGGGCATCAGCGTCCTGGGCGAGTCCCACGGCGACACCGTCCGGGCCCTGGCCGCGCGCACCGGGGACCGGTTCGCCGGCCTGGAGACGGTGTCCACGGCGACCGGCGCGGTGTTCCTCGAGGGCACCTGCCTGTGGCTGGAGAGCGCCGTCGAGCGGCTGGTTCCGGCCGGTGATCACACCATCGTCATCCTGCGTGTCCGCGATGTCACCGTCCATGACCGGGTGCCGCCGATCGTGTTCCACCGCAGCGGTTTCCGCAGGCTGCGCTGAACCATGAGCCCGGCCGCCGAATTCGACTTCGTGATCGTGGGCGCGGGAAGTGCCGGCTGTCTGCTGGCCAATCGGCTCAGCGCCGACCCCGACCACCGCGTGCTGCTGGTCGAGGCCGGCGGTGCCGACGACTGGTTCTGGATCAAGGTGCCGGTGGGCTACCTGTACACGATCGCCAACCCGAGAACCGACTGGTGCTTCACCACCGAAGCCGACCCGGGTCTGGCCGGGCGCAGCATCCACTACGCGCGGGGCCGGGTGATCGGCGGCAGCTCGTCCATCAACGCCATGATCCACATGCGCGGCCAGGCCTGCGATTACGACCAGTGGGCTCAGGCCACCGGCGACCAGCGATGGCTGTGGGATGGGCCGGGCCAGACCCTGGCCGTCTACAAGGAGTTGGAGGACTACTTCGGAGGGGCCGACGACTGGCACGGCGCCGGGGGCGAAATCCGCGTCGAGCGCCCGCGTGTGCGCTGGAAGATCCTGGACGCCTGGCAGGCCGCCGCCGCCGAGGTGGGCATCGCCCCGATCGAGGAGTTCAACCGCGGCGACAACGCCGGCAGCGCCTACTTTCAGGTCAACCAGCGGCGCGGCCGGCGCTGGTCGATGGCCGACGCGTTCCTGCACCCGGTCGCGCACCGGCCCAACCTCACCGTCTACACCCACGCCCGGGCCGTCCGGCTGCTGCTCGACGATCGGGTGGCCGAGTACCAGCGCCGCGGCGCGTGGACCACCGCCGGCCACCGCGTCACCGGTCTGCGGCTGATCAGAGACGCCCGCTCGGTCGACATCACGGCCCGCCGCGAGGTGATCCTGAGCGCCGGGGCGATCGGCTCGCCGCACCTGCTGCAGACCTCCGGCCTCGGCCCGGCCGGCCTGCTGGGCGAGCACCACGTGCCGGTGGCGGTCGATCTTCCGGGTGTGGGTGAGAACCTGCAGGACCACCTGCAGCTTCGGACGGTCTACCGGGTCAGCGGCGCGCCGACGGTGAACACGCTGTACCGCAACTGGTTCACCCGCGCCGGCATGGGACTGCAGTACCTGATTTCGCGATCGGGCCCCATGACCATGCCGCCCTCCACGCTGGGGGCCTTCGCCAAAAGCGACCCGTCGCTGGCCAGCGCCGATCTGGAGTGGCATGTTCAGCCGCTGTCACTGCCGAAGTTCGGTGAGCCCCTGCACAGGTTCGGGGCGATCACCCCCTCGGTGTGCAATCTGCGCCCCAGCTCACGCGGCCATGTGCGGATAACCGGCCCGGATCCGCTTGCCGCTCCGGCGATCTCCTGCAACTACCTGTCCACCGAGGCCGATCGCCGCACCGCCGTGCGCGGTCTGCGGATGACCCGGAAGATCATGGCGGCGCCGGCCCTGGCCCGCCACCGCCCGCAGGAGTTGCTTCCCGGCCCGGAACTGACCAGCGACGACGAACTGCAGGTCGCGGCCGGCGAACTGGGCACCACCATCTTCCACCCGGTGGGCACCTGCGCGATGGGCGCCTTCGACGGCCACGGCCGGCCGCGCTCGCCGGCCACGGTGCTCGACACCGACTGCCGGGTGTATCGGGTCGCGGGCCTGCGCGTGGTGGACGCCTCGGCGATGCCCACCATCACCTCCGGCAATACCAACGCCCCGGTGATGCTCATCGCCGAGCGGGCCGCGCGGGCGATCCTGGCCGGCTGACGCCGGCCGGTGCGGGGACCCGGCGGCGGGCACCGCCGATCGGCTATTTGTTCCGTTTGAAGAGTTTGTTGCCCAGCCAGACCACCGGGTCGTACTTTCGCCCGGCGACCCGTTCCTTCATCGGGATCAGTGCGTTGTCGGTGATCTTGATGTGCTCGGGGCAGACCTCGGTGCAGCACTTGGTGATGTTGCAGTAGCCCAGACCGAACTCTTCCTGGGCCATGTCCCGGCGATCCAGGGTGTCCAGCGGGTGCATCTCCAGTTCTGCGATGCGCATGTGATAGCGCGGGCCGGCGAAGGCCTGCTTGTTCTCCTCATGGTCGCGGACCACGTGGCAGACGTTCTGGCACAGGAAGCATTCGATGCACTTGCGGAACTCCTGGGAACGCTCCACGTCGACCTGCGCCATCCGGTACTCGCCGGGCTGCAGTTCCTTGGGCGGGGCGAACGACGGGATCTCCCTGGCCTTCTCGTAGTTGAACGAGACGTCGGTCACCAGATCGCGGATCACCGGGAAGGTGCGCAGCGGGGTGATGGTGATGGTCTCTGCCTCATCGAAGGTCGACATCCGGGTCATGCACATCAGCCGGGGCCGGCCGTTGACCTCCGCCGAACAGGACCCGCATTTGCCGGCCTTGCAGTTCCACCGCACCGCCAGGTCGGGGGCCTGTTCGGCCTGCAGGCGGTGGATGATGTCGAGAACGACCTCGCCCTCGTTGACCGCGACGGTGAAGTCGTGCAGCCCGCCGCCCTCGTTATCGCCGCGCCATACCTTCAGGTTGGCCTGATAGCTCATCTAGCTGCTCCGTCCCGGGTGTGCGGCGAGTTCCTCGTCGGTGAAGTACTTTCCGAGCTCCTCGATGTCGAAGAGCTCCAGCAGGTCCTCGCGCATCGCTGGCTGGACCTCCCGGTCGACGGTGACCTCCGGCATCACCGGGTCGTCCCCGGTGGTGCGGCACACCAGCAGGGTGCGCCGCCACTGCGGATCCATCGACGGGAAGTCATCGCGGGTGTGCCCGCCGCGGCTCTCGGTGCGGCCCATCGCCGAGAGTGCCACGCACTCGCTGACCAGCAGCATGTTGCGCATGTCCATGGCCAGGTGCCAGCCGGGGTTGAACTCGCGGCGGCCGTCGGCCTCGATGTTGCGGTAGCGGGCCTTGAACTCCTCGATCTTGTCCAGGGCCTGCTGCATCTCGCCGCCGGTGCGGATGATTCCGACCAGGTCGTTCATCGTCTGCTGGAGTTCGGCGTGCAGGCTATAGGCGTTCTCCGGCTTGGCCTTGCCCTGCGGACCCCGGAAGGGGGCCAGTGCGATCTCGGCTGCCTCCTGCACCGCCTGCTCGGAGATCGCCGGCCGGTCGGGCAACGCCCGGACGTAGTCGGCGGCGCCCAGACCCGCGCGGCGACCGAAGACCAGCAGATCCGACAGCGAGTTGCCGCCGAGCCGGTTGGAGCCGTGCATGCCGCCGGCGCATTCCCCGGCGGCGAACAGTCCGGGGGTTGCCGCCGCGCCGGTGTCGGGATCGACCTCGATGCCGCCCATCACGTAGTGACAGGTGGGCCCGACCTCCATCTCGTCCTTGGTGATGTCGACCTCGGCGAGCTCCATGAACTGGTGGTACATCGACGGCAGCCGCCGTTTGATCTCCTCCGGAGTCATGCGTGAGGCGATGTCGAGGTAGACGCCGCCGTGCGGGCTGCCGCGGCCGGCCTTCACCTCGGTGTTGATGGCGCGGGCGACCTCGTCACGGGGCAGCAGATCCGGGGTGCGGCGCGCGGAGTCGTTGTCTTTCAGCCACTGGTCGGCCTCTTCGGGGGTCTCCGCGTACTGGCCCTTGAACACCGCGGGGATGTAGTTGAACATGAAGCGTTTGCCCTCGGAGTTCTTCAGGACCCCGCCGTCGCCGCGCACGCCCTCGGTCACCAGGATGCCCTTGACCGACAGCGGCCAGACCATGCCGGTGGGGTGGAACTGGATGAACTCCATGTTGATCAGCCCGGCGCCGGCCCGCATCGCCAGGGCGTGGCCGTCGCCGGTGTACTCCCAGGAGTTCGACGACACCTTGAACGACTTGCCGATCCCGCCGGTGGCCAGCACCACCGCGGGGGCTTCGAAAAGGATGAACTTGCCGGTCTCGCGCCAGTAGCCGAACGCTCCGGCGATCCGCTTCTGACCGCTGCTCTCATCGAGGACCAGTTCGGTGATCGAACACTCGTGGAAGACCTTGATGCGGGCTTCGTAGTCGCCCAACTCGGCCTTGTCCTCCTGCTGCAGGGAGACGATCTTCTGCTGCAGGGTGCGGATGATCTCCAGGCCGGTGCGGTCGCCGACATGCGCCAGCCGCGGGTAGGTGTGACCGCCGAAGTTGCGCTGGCTGATCCGGCCGTCCTTGGTCCGGTCGAACAGCGCCCCGTAGGTCTCCAGCTCCCACACCCGTTCGGGGGCCTCCTGCGCGTGCAGCTCGGCCATCCGCCAGTTGTTGAGGAACTTGCCGCCGCGCATGGTGTCGGCGAAGTGCACCTGCCAGCTGTCCTTGGAGTTCGCGTTGCCCATCGCCGCCGCGCAGCCGCCCTCGGCCATCACGGTGTGCGCCTTGCCGAACAGCGATTTGCACACCACCGCCACCTTCAGCCCGCGCTGGCGGGCCTCGATGACCGCGCGCAGTCCTGAGCCGCCGGCGCCGATCACGATGACGTCGTAGGAATGCCGCTCGATCTGGGGATCGGGGGATTGAGTCATCTCGTCCTCTTTCCGTCGGGACAGTCTGCCGGCCGGTCAGCCAGCCGGTCAGCCAATGAACCTCGGATCGGTGATGGCCCCACTGGCCACCAGCATGATGTAGAGGTCGGTCAGCACCAGGGTGCCCAGGGTGATCCAGGCGAACAGCATGTGCCGGGTGTTGAGCTTGCTGACCTGGGTCCAGATCCAGTACCGGACCGGGTGTTTGGAGAAGTGCTTGAGCCGCCCGCCGGTGACGTGCCGGCAGGAGTGGCAGGACAGGGTGTAGACCCACAGCAGGATCACGTTGACCACCAGCAGGACGTTGCCCAGGCCCAGCCCGAAGCCCGACGGCGAACGGAAGGCCAGGATGGCGTCGTAGGTGTTGATGACCGAGATCAGCGCCGCGGCGTAGAAGAAGTACCGGTGCAGGTTCTGCAGGATCAGCGGGAAGCGGGTCTCGCCGGTGTAGGTGGCGTGCGGTTCGGCCACCCCGCAGGCCGGCGGCGACTGCCACACCGACCGGTAGTAGGCCTTGCGGTAGTAGTAGCAGGTGACCCGGAACAGCAGCAGGAACGGCAGCGACAGCGCGGCGTAGGGAAGCCACCACACGTCGGGGAGGATCTGCCCGAAATGGCTGGCCTCCGGCGTACACCCCTTGCTCATACAGGGCGAGTAGAACGGGGTCAGGTAGTGGTACTCGGGCACGAAGTACCACTTCTGCATGAACGCGCGGACGGTGGCGTAGATGACGAACGCCGACAGCCCCAGATTGGTCCACAGGGCCGGCAGCCACCACTTGTCGGTCCGCAGCGTGCGCTGGGGAATTTGGGCCCGGCCGGGGGAGAAGACGCCGCCGGCGGACGACCGAGTCGCGGTGGGTGCGCTCATCTGCTGCCCTTCAGTGAAGTTTGTCGAAGGGTACCCACGGTGTGGACCGGATTTCCAAACGGGTCAGCGCCGGAAATGACCGCCTACGCCCTCGTCGTCGACGTCCCGCCAGAACTCCCTGTCATACGGGGTGTCGGGCACCGGGATCTTCTCCCCGGAGGTTGCCGGGACGTGGCTGGGCAGTTCGAGTTCGGCCGCGTCGGCCTCGAGAAGTTCCAGGTCACCGAGGATTCGTTCGGTGTCGATGACCACTCGGCGCATCGCCGGGGTGTCGCCGTAACGGTGCTGCAGTGAACCCACGCAGCGTCGCAGATGGCCGACGAGCTGGTGCAGTTCGGCGAGTTCGGCTGCCCTGGACATCGGGCCTCCCTGAGGTTGGTCGGTGCGGTGGACGTGTCAGGAATCACACTACTCCCGCGCGGCGGCCGCCGGGTGCCGTGCGGGGCCTGACCGTCAGGCCGGGAACAGGCGCCCGGGTCCGAGCACCCCGAGTGCGACCCGGTCGCCCGGACGCGGCAGCGGGCCGCCACCGGGCACCCGCACCGGGATTCGGGACCCGTCGGCCAGTTCGATCCGCAGCAGCGAGTCGTGCCCGAAGTAGGCGGCGTCACGGACGACTCCGGTGCCGGCGGCCGACGGCCGGTCCTCCGGTGCGACCCGGCCGCGCAGCACCACCTGTTCGGGCCGCAGAACGACGACCGCCGGTTCGGGGAAACGTCCGGTGGTCCGGCCGGGCACTGTCACCTCGCCGAGCGCGCACACCACCGCAGCCTGCGTCGGACCAGCCGCGGCCGGGAGTTCGACGACGTCCCCGACGAAGCGGGCCACCTCCAGATCGGCGGGGGACTCGTAGACCTCACGCGGGGTTCCCATCTGGACGACACGGCCGTCGCGCATGACCGCCACGTGGTCGGCGGTCGACAGCGCTTCCTCCTGATCGTGGGTGACCAGCACTGCGGTGCTGCCCACCGAGCGGAGCAGTTCGGTGACTTCTGCGCGGAGGCGAACCCGCAGCGCGGCGTCGAGCGAACCGAAGGGTTCATCGAGAAGTAGGACGTCGGGCCGCGGCGCGAGGGCTCTGGCCAGCGCGACCCGCTGCTGCTGGCCGCCGGAGAGTTCCTGCGGTCGGGCGTGGGCGCGGTCGGCCATTCCGACCAGCCGCAGAACCTCGTCGATTCGGGGTCCGGAGCCCCGGGGCAGTCCGAAGCCGACGTTGGCGGCGACGCTGAGGTGCGGAAAGAGCGCGCCCTCCTGCGGGACGATCCCGACCCGCCGTCGTTCCGGAGGTTCGAGGACCTCCTCGGCGGCGTCGGTACCGCCGGTCGAGACCACTGTCCGGTCTCCGAATCGCACCGTGCCACGGCGGGGTGTGAGGAAGCCCGCGAGCACCCGGAGCAGCGTGGTCTTTCCCGAACCGCTCGCACCGAGCACGGCGGTCAGCTCCCCGTCGGGAATGTCGAGGTCCACTCCGTTCAGCACCGGTGTCCGGTCGTAGCCGGCCGTCAGGCCTCGGATCGTCACCGCGGTCATCGGCGAACCCCCCTCGGGCTGCGGTCCTGTCCCAGTTCCCGGCCCAGCAGCCAGGCCGGCACGGCAGCCAGGGCGACCAGCGTGATCGCGTACGGCGCCGCCGATCCGTAGGCCGCGACCTCGGTGCGGGTCCACAGCTCGGTGGCCAGGGTGTCCAGACCGGTGGGCCGCAGCATCAGGGTCGCGGGGAGTTCCTTCATCGCGGTGAGGGCCACCATGAGGCCGGCCGCGGCGATGCCCGGCAGGGTCAGCCGAAGAGTGGTCGCGGCCCAGGCGCGCAGCGGACCTCGACCGAGGGTGCGGGCGGTGTTCTCCAGAACCGGAGGTACGGCTTCGGTGGCACCGCGGATGACGCCGATCGCTTTGGGCAGGAACAGCACCGCGTAGGCGAAGGACAGCAGCGCGATGGTCTGGTAGGCGAAGGGCGCGACGGAGAGGCTCAGGAAGACCAGCGACAGGCCGACCACGACGCCGGGCAGGGCATGGCCGGAGAAGGACAGCGTTTCCACCCAGCGCACCCCGGGAGTGCGGTACCGCCCGGCGAGGATGGCCACCGGCAGCGCCAGTGCCACGGCCAAGACCGCGCCGGCGGAGGCCGTTCCCAGCGAGGCGGCCGCGGCCGAGACCAGTTCGGCCGGCTGGAGCGGGGATCGGCTGCCTTCGATCATGCGCAGGGTCAGCGAGGTCAGCGGCAGCCCGAGAGCGAGCAGGCTCAGCGCCGCAAGTGCCCCGACCGCCCCGGCCCGCGCCCGCGGGCTGAGGTCGGTCGGCATCGCGGCGCGTTGGGCGCCGCCGGCCACCCGCCAGCGCAGGTGGTGCCCGCGGACCCGCCGTTCGGCGGCCACCAGTGCCGCGGCCAGGGCTACCAGAACCAGGGCCAGCACCGTGGCGGTCACCCGGTCGAAGCTGGCCCGATAGGACGAGTAGATCACCCGGGTGAAGGCGTCCACCCGAAGCAGGGCGACCGCTCCGAAATCGGCCAGCACGTACAGCGCCACCAACAGTGCGCCGCCCGCGGCGGCGGGCCATACCTGCGGCAGGGTGGCCCGGGCAAAGGCCCGCACCGGTCCGTCGCCCAGGGTTCTGGCCATCTCTTCGAGGGCGGGGTCGCTGGTGCGCAGCGCCGCGGTGACCGGCAGGAGCACGTAGGGAAAGGAGACCAGGGTGAGGATCAGTGCGGCCGCCCAGAAGCCGTGCATCGCGGGGAACTGGGCGATCCAGGTGTACGCGGCGACGTAGGAGGGAACCGCCAGCGGCAATGCCAGCAGAACGACCCACATGCCGGTCAGCGGCAGCCTCGCCTGAGCGATCAGCCACGCCGCCGGCACGCCGACGACAAGACATGCCAGCACCACTGTCGCGGCCAGAGCCACCGACGTGCCGATCGTCTCCAGGGTGCGCGGGCGGGCCAGCACGGCAACGATCCGCGGCCATCCGGCCTGCCCGGCCCGGACGACGAGGTAGAGCAACGGGATGAGGGCGACCGCGGCGGTGACCGCGCCTGCCAATATCAGCAGCCGCGGGGGCCGCCCCGTCGACGCCCGTGCGTTGGCCCTCACAGCAGTCCGACGTCCTCCAGCATGACCAGGGTGGCCGGCAAGCCGTCCAGATCGGTGAGCGGGATGTCCGGTCCGCGCAGCGAGGTCAGCGGCGGCAGGCCCTCGGCCGCCGCCACCGAGGGCAGCAGCGGGTACTCGTAGGTGTTGTCGACGAACCACTGCTGGGTCGGTGGGGAGAGCAGCCATTCCACGAACTCGGCCGCGTGCGGATCGGTGTCCGCCGGGCCGAGGATGCCGACCCCGGCGACGTTGACCAGGCTTCCCGGGTCCCGCGGCCGGGTGAAGGCGATCCGGGCGCGCAGTGCGTCCTCACCCACCTCGGCCGCCTTCTCGTACCAGTAGTAGTGGTTGATCAGGCCGAGCTGGACCTGTCCGGTGTCGACGGCGTCGAGGATGAGCCCGTTCTTCTCGTAGCGTTGGACGTCATTGGCCACCAGTCCGGTCAGCCATTGCCGGGTGGCCTCGTCGCCGTCGGACACCCGCATGGCGGTGACGAAAGACTGGAACGAGGCGTTGGTGGGTGCGATGGCGACCTGGCCCTTCCACTTCGGGTCGGTCAAGTCGAAGACCGACTGCGGAACGTCGGCGGCCGGAACCTGCTCCGGGTCGTAGGCGATCACCCTGGCTCGTCCGGTGACCCCGGTCCAGGTGCCGTCCGGCGCGCGATAGGCCGCCGGGACCGCGTCAATGGCGGCGTTCGGCAGCTTCGCGAACAGTCCGGCCTGCTCCACCGCGCCGAGCGCTCCGGCGTCCTGCGCCAGGAACACCTGTGCCGGGGTGGCGTCGCCTTCCTCGATCAGCTGGGCGGCCAGTTCGGCGGTGTCGCCGTACCGGGCCTCGACGGGGGTCCCGGTTTCCTCGGTGAACTGGCGGAACAGCGGCCCCACGAGTTCCTCCGAGCGGCCCGAATAGACGGTCAGAGGCTCCCGGCCGGGAGTCTGCCCCGAGGGTCCGCCGTCCGGGCCGCCGGCGCACCCTGCGAACACGGGGATAGCCAGAGCCGCCGCGGCCAGCAGGAACGGTCGGCGAGAAGCCACACGAATCTCCTTAGGTAGACCTAATTGAGGTTAGGCTAAGTTGCACGAGCGGTGGCCTGGCTGTCAAGTCGCGGCCGGCGTCGATGCCCTGAACCGGAGGCCATCAGCGCACCCCCGGGTGCACAGGGCGGGCGCGCCCCCGCTGGGTCGCGCCCGCCCTGTGCGCCTGGCTACCTGGTGATCGCGATGCGCTGGGCGGTCGAGCCCGCGTAGGCGCCGGCCACCCGCACGGTCAGCACGCCGGCGTCATAGGACGCCGACACCGCGTCGGCCTTGATGTGGGCCGGTACCGCGAACGAGCGCTGGAACGCCCCGTAGCGGACCTCCCGCAGGCTCCGGCCGTCACGGTTCTCGGCGTGTTCGTCGCGGCGCTCGCCGCTGACCACAAGCCGGCCGCCGTCGAGCTCCACCTTGACGTCGCGATCGATATCGACCCCGGGGATCTCCAGCCGGACCAAGGCGTCCTCGCCGTCCTTGAGAACCTCGGCGGCCGGGTTGAACGCGCTGCCGGTCGCCTCGTTGGCCTGTACCGCGGGGCCGAAAACGTCCCGCAGCATCTGGTCGACGGTCCAGGTGGGCCGCGACCACAGTGTCACGTTGCTCATGATTTCCTCCTGTGAGTGCTGTCGATGTGTCTGCCGTTCCGGGGCCGGCACCGTGCTACCGGCCCGCTACCGGAAGAAACTTGAGCCAATCTCGCTAAAGTCCCGTTCGGCGTTCGCCGTCGGTGAACCGCGCTACCAGACGTCCCCGTCGCGCCAGTCGCACACCAGTTCCTGTCCCGGGTCGAGTTCGACGCTGACCGGGAGGGTGAAGATCGCGCCGTTGTCGTCGGGGGTGCGTACCACCCCGGACGGCGCCAGCACGGCGGTCGGGCCGCGCCAGTGCAGCCAGCCGCGCGGACGGTAGAGCCGGGCCCCCGCGCCCGAGGCGCTCAGCGCGCCGGTCTGGTAGGCGCCGCGGATGACCTGCTCGACGGCGTCCATGACGGCGTGGCCCAGGCCCCGGCCGCGCCAGTCCTCGCGCACCGCGACACCCTCCACGTAGCCGCAGCGCAGCGCGGCGCCCCGGTAGAGCAGCCGCCGCTGGACCACCGCGCCGTGGGCGATCAGTGTTCCGTGGTCGACGATGAGCGCATGCATCCCGCCCAGGGTGTGCTCCCAGTCGCTGGCGGAGAACTCGCCGCCGTGGGCCGCGACCAGCAGGTCGCGGGCGTTGTCGAGGGTTTCGCCGTCCAGGTCGGAGGTGTGGATCAGCCGGGCGGTGTGCACCTGCACGCTCACCCCTCCACCTCTACCAGTCCCGCGGTCCGTGTGGAGCGTTACGCGGCCGGCCCCAGCGCAGTCGCACCGGCTGGCCTGGGCGCAGCTGGGCGATGGCGTCGGTGTCGGCGTCGCGGAGCACCCCGACCACCGGGTAGCCGCCGGTGACCGGGTGGTCGGCGCCCAGGATCACCGGCTGCCCGCCGGGGGGCACCTGGATCGCCCCGCGGACGGCGCCCTCGCTGGGCAGCTGGCGCTGCGGCCACCGCAGCCGCAGCGGCGGCCCGGTCAGCCGAACCCCGACCCGGTCGCTGCGCGGGGAGGTCAGCCAATCGGTGTCCACCAGCGCGCCGGGTTCGGCCAGCCAATCATCCCGCGGCCCCGGGATCACCCGCAGCGTGACCGTCCCGGCGGCGATCGCCGGGACCGGGGCCTGCTCCAGTTCGGGGAACCCCCCCGCCGGCGGCCCGACGTCGACCAGATCCCCCGGTCTCAGCGGGGGCGGGCCCAGCCCGGACAGGGTGTCGTGACTGCGTGAACCCAGTACCGGTGCGACCGCGATTCCGCCGCGCACCGCGAGGTAGCTGCGCACCCCGGACCGCGGTGTGCCGAAGGTGATCACTCCACCGGGGCGGACACGGTGAACTCCGTTGATGCCGAACGGAATTCCGTCGACGGCAGGCTGGGCGTCCGCGCCGGTCACCGCGATCTCGACGTCATCGCCGTGCACCCGGGCGGCGAATCCGCCCATCGTGATCTCCACGGTGGCGAGCTCGGCGGGGTTGGCCACCAGCCGGTTGGCCAACCGGTGGGAGCGCCGGTCGGCGGCACCGGAGTCGGTGACCCCGATGTTGGCCAGCCCGGGCCGCCCGAGATCCTCCACCAGGGCCAGTGGCCCGGTGCGCAGCACCTCCAGCGTGGTCACCGGGGACCCGGCAGCGCCCGGAACCGCACCCACATTCCCGGGCGCAGCAGTGCGGGCCGCGCCCGGCCGGGGTCCCACAGCGCGGCGTCCGTCCGCCCGATCAGCTGCCATCCCCCCGGCGACTCGCGGGGGTAGATGCCGCTGAACTCGCCGGCCAGCCCGACCGATCCGGCCGGCACCCTGGTCCGGGGCTCATCGCGGCGGGGCACCCGGAGCCTGGGGTCGCCGTCGATCAGATAGGCGAAGCCCGGCGCGAACCCCCCGAATCCCACCCGCCACGGCCGCGCGGTGTGGGCCTCGACGACCTGGCCCGGGCCCGTTCCCAGCCGGTCGGCGACCTCGGCGAGGTCCGGACCGTCGTAGGTGACGTCGATCACCACCTCCGGTGTGCCCGGCTCGGCCTTCGCCGCGTGCGGGGTCACCTCGATGCGGTGCAGAAGGTCGCGGACCGACTGCTGCGCGGCGGGTCCGGCCAGCGTCACCAGAACCGTGCGGGCCGCCGGGACGATGTCGAGGACCTCCGGCAGCCTTGCCCGCTCGATGACGGCTGCCAGGTCCAGAACCTCTGCGGTGCAGTCACACTCGATCAGGACGGCCCGGTCGCCGTAGTCGCGGATCGCGGTGGGTGCCATCACGCCGGGTAGCTGGGCTCATGCCGTTTGACGAAGGCGATCACCCGGTAGGTGATCGGCAGCATCACCACCTCGACGACCGTCTTGTACAGCCAGCCCAGGGCGGCGTAGGTGAGGAAATCCGCCAGGCCGGTGATCCCGATGGCCGGCGCGGCGATGCTGCAGAACACCAGGGTGTCGCCGAGTTGGCCGACGAAGGTGGAACCCACCAGCCGGGCCCACAGGTTGCGCTCGCCGGTCCGCTCCTTGATCTTGACCACCGCCCAGGCGTTGATGGTCTGGCCGACCAGGAATCCGGCCAGCCCGGCGACGATCAGCTGGGTGTAGGAGCCGACGACATTGGACAGGTGCTCCTGGTTGGGGTAGAAATCGGCGGCCGGCAGGTACACGGTCACCCAGAACGCCAGCGCGGCAAGGCCGTTCATGACGAAGCCGAGGATGATCGCCCGCCGTGCGGCCCGGAAGCCGTAAACCTCGGCCAGCACGTCACCGATGACGTAGGTCAGGGGGAAAACGATGAAGCCGCCATCGGTGATGATCGGCCCGAACGCAACGCCCTTGGTGGCGGTGACGTTGGAGATGATCACCAGGGCGGTGAACACCGCCACCAGGATGGGGTAGTAGACGCTGCCGACCCGGGCGAACCCCGCCGCCGGCAAGCCCCGCGGCCCGGCGTCGACATCGCTGGTCACGGCTTCCATCCAAGCATGTGTCGGGCCGTTTTCGGCCTCCGGAGGGCCCCCGCGGTGGCATGGTGTGCGATGTGACGGAACTCGACCGGCGAGGGACGCCGACGGCCCCGCCGACCCGATTCGGCCATCCGATCGGGCTGGTCAACCTCTTTGGGGTGGAGCTGTGGGAGCGGTTCTCCTTCTACGGGATGCTCACCATCCTCGGCTACTACCTGTACTACTCGGTGGGCGAGGGCGGGCTGGGCCTGCCGAAGTCCACCGCCACCGGCATCGTCGGCGCCTACGGCGGGCTGGTCTACCTGTCCACCGTGCTCGGCGGATGGGTGGCCGACCGGGTCCTGGGCATGGAGCGCACCGTCTTCTACGGCGGTGTGGTGGTGATGTGCGGGCACCTCGCACTGGCGCTGCTGCCGGGCCTGACCGGGGTGGCGGTGGGGCTGGTGCTGATCGCGCTGGGCGCGGGCGCGCTCAAAGCCAACGCCTCATCCCTGCTGGGCACCCTCTACGACCAGGGCGATCCGCGCCGGGACGGCGGGTTCACGCTGTTCTACCTGGGCATCAACCTGGGGGCGTTCACCGGACCGCTGATCACCGGGCTGCTGCAGACCTCCCTGGGGTTCCACTACGGTTTCGGCGCCGCCGCGGTCGGGATGGCCCTGGGCCTGACCCAGTACGTGGTGTTCCGGCGCAACCTGGGCAGCCACGGCCGCACGGTTCCGCACCCGCTGTCGCGGCCCGACCTGGTCCGGGCCGCCGTCGTGGGCGCGGCGGTGCTCGCGGTGATCGGCGCCGGGTTCGCCGCCGGGGTGATCAGGCTGGCCAATCTCTCCCAGATCACCACCGTGCTGATCCTGATCGCCGCGGTGGGTTACTTCGCGGTGATGCTGACCAGCCCGCGGGTGACGCCCTCCGAACGTATCCGGGTTCGGGCCTTCATCCCGCTGTTCATCGCCAACGCGGTGTTCTGGTCGCTGTTCCAGCAGATCTTCACCGTGCTGGCGGTCTACTCCGACGAGCGGATGAACTGGACGATCTTCGGCTGGACCGCGCCGTCGAGCTGGATCGGCTCGATCGAGCCGATCTGGATCATCCTGCTCTCGCCGGTGTTCGCGGTGCTGTGGACCCGGCTGGGCCGGCGGGCACCGACCACCCCGCGCAAGTTCGCCTACGGGGTCATCGGCATGGGTCTGGCTTTCCTGGCCCTGACGACCATGTCCGGAACCACCGGCCGGTCGGTGCCGGTGCTAGTGGTGGTCGCGATCATGGCCATGTTCGCGGTCTCCGAGCTGCTGCTGTCACCGATCGGGCTGTCGGTGACGACTCAGTTGGCGCCCAACGCCTTTCGGGCCCAGATGATGGCGCTGTACTTCTTCTCGGTCGGTCTGGGCACCGCGATGTCGGGGGTGCTCGCCCGGTATTACGACCCGTCCCGTGAATTCGCCTACTTCGGGATCATCGGCTCGGTCGCGATCGGGGTCGGTGTGCTGGTGTGGTGGCTGGCGCCGCGGATCAGCACCCTGATGGACGGCGTGCACTAACCGGGGCCCACCGCTTGCGACTATACCCTGGGGGGTATATTCTGGACCAGTTCCAGAAAAGACCCCAGGGAGGCCACGACATGACCACATCCGAGACGCCCGCACCCGCTGTCTCCATGCCCCGGATCGGCGACCCCGCGCCGTCGTTCACCGGGGTGACCACCCAGGGGCCGATCAATTTCCCCGCCGACTACTCCGGCAAGTGGGTGATCTTCTTCTCCCATCCGGCTGACTTCACCCCGGTCTGCACCAGCGAGTTCATGACGTTCGCGTCGATGCAGGACGAGTTCGCGAAGTACAACACCGAACTGGTCGGGCTGTCGGTCGACGGCCTCTACAGCCACATCGCCTGGTTGCGCACCATCAAGGACAAGATCAAGTTCCGCGACATGGAGAACGTCGAGGTGACCTTCCCGCTGATCGAGGACATCACGATGGAGATCGCGCAGAAGTACGGGATGATCATGCCCGGCGAGGACTCCACCAAGGCGGTCCGGGCGGTCTTCGTCATCGACCCCAAGAGCGTCGTGCGCACGATCATCTACTACCCGCTGAGCCTGGGCCGCAACTTCGACGAGTTGC
>CAYURT010000012.1:16472-63468 GCA_964447215.1 uncultured Mycobacterium sp. | reverse complement strand
TCGGCGCCGGCGGCAATCGCCGTGACCATCTCGCCGCCGCCGGCAACGTCCAGGTGTACCCCTTCCTCGACCATCACTCGCTGGATCGCGGTGCAGGGAAATGCTTTCGAGGCGAAGGCGACGTCGGATTTCGGCCAGCGGTCGCGGAACGCGGTCAGATACTCCCGCGCCCGCCGGCGCAAAGCCTCCTCGGCGACCACCATGACCGGGGTTCCGAACTGGTCGGCCAACTCGTCGAGTCGGCAACCGCCAACCCTCAGCGTGCCGTCGGCGTCGAGATCGGAACCCGGGGGGAACAACTCCAGTGGGTTGTTCATCGGTGCGCCGCTCGAAGTGGGGCCGGCGAATTCGCGAGCCTGACAGTCACTGCGGCCACGGAGTCAGAGTAGACCCGGTACCCCGATGAAGAAGCCCACGATCCAGAACGCGAGGAGCCCCAGTTACCGGAAACGCCCTAGGCGCGGCTGACCGCCCTGCCCAGTGCCACCTCGGCCACCGGCAGGGGCAGCCAGGCCGGCAGCGTCTGCTGGTGCCGGGCGGCGGTCACCGCGAAACCAGCCTCGGAGATGGCCTTTTCGGTGTCGCGGTGGGTGTGGCAGTTGGCAGCGAAACGCGGCCACAAGGTGGCGTCGGCCAACCGCTGCAGGCCTCCCCGCCAACCGCTGCTGGCCACGTGCTCGAAGTACCTCAACTCACCGCCCGGCTTGAGGACCGAACTCAGCTGCCGCAGAACTGCACCGGGATCCTCAACCGAGCACAGCACCAGCGAGCACACCACCGCGTCGAAAGACCCGGCGTCGGGCAGGGTCTCGATGGTCGACTCGATCACCGTGACCGGTACGGGCGCGGCGGCCGCGGCCTGCCGCGCCACCGGCGCCAGCCGTACCTCGGGTTCCAGCGCCACCACCTGGTCGACGGTGTCGGGATAGAAGGCGAAGTTCGTCCCGGTCCCGGCGCCGACCTCCAGCACCCGGCCAGACAGCCCGGCCAGGTTCTCCCGGCGCAGCTTTCGCATCAACGCGGACTCGTGGGCGGACATCAACGTCCACAGCCGCGCGAAGAAGGGGTGGTCGAAGGTCTGGGTCATCGGGCCCACCTTAACCGGCGGGGCGTGAGCCGATGACCGGCCGGCCGTCCGGGCCGGCTGCCGGAACCCTGGGCCCCTCGCTCAGGCCGAACCGGGCGTGCAGCCGGGCCAGGGGCTGCGGCGCCCACCAGTTCCACCGCCCCATCAGGTGCATGAACGCGGGCAGCAGGGCCATCCGGACCAGGGTGGCGTCGACGAGGATGGCCAGGGTCAGCCCGAGCCCGAAGATGCGCATGAACGACACCTGAGCGGCGATCAGCGCCGCGAAGGCGATCGCCATGATCAGTGCGGCGGCGGTGACCACCCGGCCGGTGCGGGCCAGACCCAGCGCGACGCTCTCGTCGTTGTCCGCCCGGGTCTGCGGCGAGTTCAGCCAGTACTCGCGGATCCGCGCCAGCAGGAAAACCTCGTAGTCCATCGACAGTCCGAAAGCCACGCAGAACATCAACACCGGCACGTTGGCTTCCAGAGTTCCGGTCGGGGTGGTGCCCAGTGCCCCGAGGTGGCCGTCCTGGAAGATCCAGACCAGCGCCCCGAAGGTCGCCGAGAGCGACAGCACGTTGAGCACGATGGCCTTCAGCGGCAGCACCAGGCTGCCGGTGAGCAGGAACAGCAGCACGAAGGTGACCACCCCGATCAGCGTGAGCACCAACGGAACCCGGGAGACGACAGCGTCCACCACATCCCGGGTGATCTGGGCCCCGCCACCGATCAGGACATCCCGGCCGGCCGGCTCGGTCACCTCGTGGAGCCGCTCGAGCTGCCGCTCGGAGGCCTCGGAGAACGGTGGGGCGGCGCTGCGCACCGACAGCAGCGCACTGCCCTGGGAGATGCCTGCAGGCGCCGACGGCGGGCCGACTCTGGCCCCTGCGACGAACGTCCCCCCGGGTCCGGATACCAGAGTGACGTCGGGGACCGTGGAAAGTTCGGCGGCGTAGCGATCCAGCTCGGCCTCGCTGGCGTCGCCGGCATCGGGGATCACCATGCTCAGCCCGGCGCTGAGGTCGGTGGCGAAGTCGCTGCGCAACTGGTCGCCCACCTGCCGGGCGGAGGCTCCGGCGGGCAGCACCCGGTCGTCGGGATTGCCGAACTCGATGCGCAGGAACGGCAGGCCGAGCAGGACCAGCAGGGCGACGATGCCCGCACCCACCGGGATGGAGCGGCGCATGACGAATTTCGTCGAGCGGTACCAGAACTGCCGCTGCACGGGCCGGGCCGGTGGATCCGGACGTCCGGCCGCACGTCGGATCAGGCGCCGGATGTCGAAATCGTCGATGCGCCCGCCGAGCACCGAGATGGCCGCCGGTGCGACCACCACGGCCGCCGTGGCGGCGAAAGCCACGGTGGCGATCCCGGCGTAGGCGAAGGACTTCAGGAAGTACATCGGGAAGACGACCAGCGCCGAGAGCGACAGCGCCACCGTGACCGCGGAGAACAGCACGGTCCGGCCCGCCGTGTCCAGGGTCCGCCGCAGCGCGGCGTCGGCGGTGGCCCCGGCGGTGATCTCGTCGCGGTAGCGGCTGACGATCAGCAGGGTGTAGTCGATGGCCAGGGCGAGCCCGAGGGCCGTGGTGATGTTGAGCGCGAAGATGGAGACCTCGGTGAAAGCGGTGACCAGCCGCAGCACCGCCATCGCCCCCACGACCGCCATCAGGCCGACGACCAGTGGCAGCGCCGCGGCGATCAGCCCCCCGAACACCCACACCAGCACCAGGAAGCTCAGCGGGATCGCGATCGCCTCCATCCGCAGGAGGTCACGGAGGGTCTGGTCGTTGATCTGCTGGTAGATCATCGGGGTGCCGCCGGCCTTGATGGTCAGGCCCTCGCGTGGCCCGGCCACCTCCCGGACCAGTTCCGCGGCGTACTTCTGAGCCTTGTCCTCGCCACCGGCCATGGTCGCGACGATCAGACCGGTGCGCCCGTCCCGGCTGAGCAGTTCGGCGGCGGCCGCCGGTGTCGCGGTCCACGGTGATGCCACGCTCAGCACGGTCGGCGCGGCGCCCAGCCGGGCCGCGATGTCGAGACCGGCGGCGCGGGCACGTTCGCCGGTCGCCCCTTCGGCGTCGGTGACGGTGATCAACAGCTGCTGGTCACTCTGGCCGAACTTCTCGCTGAGCAAGGCCGCGGCCCGGGCCGACTGGGAACCGGGGTCCTGGAAACCGCCGGGCGAAAGCCGGTTTGCCACCGGGATCCCGAAGATCGCGGTCAGGACCGCGAGCAGGGCCGCCAGCGCGAGAACCCGCCGTGGCGAGCGAACGGCCAGCTCAGCGATCCGATGCAGCACAGTGCTGGTCCCTGCCGATTCTTTCCCTCGCACAGCTAACCATGTGGCATTCAGTCTGGACACCGGCGGATGCACGGGTCAAACGGGCTCCGGGGGCTGTCATCCGCCGGTAAGAATTGCCACCATTTTCCGAAACGTGACTCAATGATTCCTTAATGGTGACTCATACGCTCAGTGTCATGTGGATCGACGACACCAGTGCCGACGTCATCAAGATCGACTTCGACGCCCTGTATCACGGCGACGTCCTCGTGGAGGGTGACACCTCCGAGCAGTTCGAGGACTCCTCGCCGCTGGCCAACGCCAGCTGACACCGCGTTCGGCCACCCCGGTCGACAGCGGCGCCGCCGCGTCTCCGGCTCGAGCTTGACCCGAACAGTGCCCGCCCGGTTTTCCGGGCGGGCACTGTTGTCTCCGGGCTTCTGTCTCAGAACCTGATTTCCCACAACCTCGCCTCACCCCAGCCTGGCGCCGGCGGCGTCGACCATCCCGACCAACCGACCGGTGATGATCTCCTCGGCCTCGCCCACGATGCGGCCCACCAGTTCGGAGACCGTGGGGACGTCGTGGATGAGTCCCATCACGGTGCCGACGGTCCAGATGCCGGCGTCGAGATCGCCTTCGTCGAAGACCCGGCGGCCGCGGCTGCCCGCCACCAGGTCCTTGACGTCGCCGAACTGACCCCCACCGTCGAGGATCTCGACCACCTGGCGGGAGACCGCGTTGCTGGCCACGCGGGCGGTGTTGTGCAAGGTGCGGAAGATCAGCTCGGTACCGCGCTCGTCGCCGTCGACGATCGCCTGCTTGACGTTGTCATGGATGCAGGATTCGGCGGTGCACATGAACCTGGTGCCCATGTTGATGCCGTCGGCGCCCAGCGCCAGCGCGGCTACCAGTCCGCGGGCGTCCCCGAAGCCACCCGAGGCGATCATCGGGATGTCGATCTTCTCAGCCGCCGCCGGGATAAGCACCAGTCCGGGAATGTCATCCTCGCCGGGGTGACCGGCGCACTCGAAGCCGTCGATGCTGATGCCGTCGACGCCCAGGCTCTGCGCCTTGACCGCATGGCGAACCGAGGTGCACTTGTGCAGCACCTTGATGCCGTTGTCATGGAAGATCGGCAGGTGCGGCGCCGGGTTGGATCCGGCGGTCTCCACGATCTTGATGCCCGCGTCGACGATGACCTGCCGATACTCCTCGTAGGGCGGCGGGTTGATGGCCGGCAGGATGGTCAGGTTCACCCCGAACGGCTTGTCGGTGAGCTCGCGGGTCTTGTCGATCTCCCGGGCCAGGTCCCCCGGGGTCGGCTGAGTCAGCGCGGTCAGGAAACCCAGCGCCCCGGCATTGGCGACGGCGGCGACGAGTTCGGCCCGGCCGACCCACTGCATACCGCCCTGCGCAATCGGGTGCTCGACTCCGAAGACCTCGGTGAACTTCGTCCTCAGGGTCATCGCGGCGCCATCCGGATCGCGCCGTCAAGCCGGATGACCTCGCCGTTGAGCATCGGGTTCCGTGCGATGTGCACCGCCAGCGCGCCGTACTCGCTGGGCTTTCCCAACCGCGACGGGTGCGGAACCTGCGCGCCCAGTGAGGCCTTGGCCGGCTCGGGCAGCCCGGCCAGCAGAGGCGTGTCGAACAGGCCCGGAGCGATGGTGACGACCCTGATCAGCTTGCTCGCCAGATCCCGGGCGATCGGCAGGGTCATGCCGACCACACCCCCCTTGGAGGCCGAGTAGGCGGCCTGACCGATCTGGCCGTCGAAGGCGGCCACCGAGGCCGTGTTGATGATGACGCCGCGCTCCTCGCCGCCTTCCGGGCCCACCGGTTCGGTGTTGGCCATCCGCTCGGCGCCCAGCCGGAGCACATTGAAGGTGCCGACCAGATTGATGTTGACGATGCGCGCGAACTTCTCCAGCGGGTAGACACCGCCCTTGCCGAGCACGCGGATGGCGTCCCCGGTTCCGGCGCAGTTGACCACCACGCGGACCGGGCCCATCGTCTCGGCCAGGTTGAACGCCCGGGCCACCGCGTCCTCGTCGGTGACGTCGGCCGGGGCGAACGCGGCGCGGTCGCCCAGTTCGGCGTTGAATTCGGCGGCGACCTCGGCCCCCTTGGAGGTCGGCAGGTCGAGGATCACCACTTTGGCGCCCTCGTCCAGCAGAGCCCGGGCGGTGGCCAGGCCCAGTCCCGACGCACCACCGGTGACGACGGCCACAGCGTCCGTGAGTTGCACAGCAGGGTTCCTTTCGCTTCCGGTCAACCGGTTGGTTGGGACTATACCCAGTCGCGCAGAACCTCTTCGGTGTCCTCCCCCGGAGCGCGCGGCCGGGTCGGGATGTCCGGGGCGGTCCGGGAGAACCGCGGGGCCGGCATCGGGAAGATCGACCCGTCCGCGGAGTAGAAACCACCGCGCTCGGTGTTGTGCGGTTCGGTCTCGATCTCGGCGAAGGACAGCACCGGGGTCACACAGGCGTCGCTGCCGGCGAACACCCCGGCCCAGTGGTCGCGGTCGTGGGCGGCGAAGGTTCCGGTCAGGATCGCCCTCAGTTCGGGCCAACGGGTGACGTCGTTCTGGCCGGGCAGCGCAGCGGGATCGAGCCCGAGCTTATCCAGTAACTCGGCGTAGAACTGCGGCTCGATCGCCCCGACGGCGACGTAGCGGCCGTCGGCGCACTCATAGACGTCGTAGTACGGCGCCCCGGTGTCGAGCATGTTGGTGCCGCGCACATCGCTCCACAGCCCGGTGTGGCGGAAGGCGAACATCATCTGCGCCAGCACCGCCGAGCCGTCCACCATCGCGGCGTCGATCACCTGTCCGACCCCGGAACGCTCCCGCTCCCAGAGCGCCGAAAGGATGCCGATCAGCAGGAACATCGAGCCGCCGCCGAAGTCGCCGACCAGGTTCAGCGGCGGGACGGGTCGTTCGTTGACCCGGCCGATGGCGTGCAGAACGCCGTTGAGCGAGATGTAGTTGATGTCGTGGCCGGACTGCCGGCTGCGCGGGCCGTCCTGGCCCCAGCCGGTCATCCTCGCGTAGACCAGCCGGGGGTTGACCTTCGCGCAGTCCTCGGGCCCCAGGCCCAGGCGCTCGGTGACCCCGGGCCGGAAGCCCTCGATGAGCACATCGGCCTTGGCGATCAGCCCGAGCACCAGATCCCGGCCCGCCTCGTCCTTGAGGTCCGCGGTCACCGAGCGCCGGTTGCGAAGCAGGTAGTCCCCGCTGCGCCCGGAGGATCTGGTCGGGCGCTCGACGCGAACGACGTCGGCACCGAGGTCGCCCAGGATCATCGCCGCGTGGGGCCCGGGGCCAATCCCGGCCAACTCGACGACCCGAAGGCCTTGAAGAGGTCCGGCCATGACGCGCATCCCGCCCTTCGTCGCTGAGGTGAACTCGCTGAGGTGAAATCTTTGTACCGTGTTCTACCGTGCACACCTACACCGGCATCGACCATCTCACCGTCGCCCTTGAGGGCCCGGTGCTGTCGGTGACCCTCAACCGCCCGGACAGCCTCAACTCGCTGACCGAGGCGATGCTGACCACCCTCGCCGCGACCCTCGAGCGGGCCGCGGCCGACCCGCGGGTGCGCGTGGTGCGCCTGGGTGGGGCGGGCCGAGGGTTCTGCTCGGGGGCGGGGATCAGCGCCGAGGATCAGTCCGCCCAGGCCGCCGGCGCGAACGTCGACGGCCTGCTCATCGCCGCCAATCGCGCGGTCCGTTCCATCGCCGCGCTCCCCAAACCGGTGGTGGCCGTGGTGCACGGCCCGGCGGCCGGGGTGGGGGTGTCACTGGCGCTGGCCAGTGACGTCGTAGTCGCCTCGGAGACGGCATTCTTCATGCTCGCCTTCACCAGGATCGGGCTGATGCCCGACGGCGGAGCGACCGCACTGGTGGCCGCCGCCGTCGGCCGGATCCGCGCGATGCGGATGGCCCTGCTGGCTGAGCGCATTCCGGCGCGCACCGCGTTCGAGTACGGGCTGGTCAGTGCGGTCCACCCGGCCGACGAGCTCACTGCGGCCGCCGACGCCGTGATCGACACGCTGGCCTCCGGGCCGGCCGGGGCGCTGCGGCACACCAAAGCGGCAATCAACGCCGCGACCCTGACCGAGTTCGACGCCGCGATCGGCCGCGAGACCGAGGGACAGCGGGTCCTCCTGGTCTCCAAGGATTTCGCCGAGGGCACCAAGGCATTTCAGGAGCGGCGGCCCCCTGAGTTCGCCGACACCTGAGCGGCCCGGCCCGGCCCGGCGGGCCGGGCGCAGCTAGAGGCCGAAGATCGGCGGCAGCGCCAGCACCATCAGCAGCCCCCAGACCAGATGGGTGAGCATCGGGGCCAGCACTCCCCCGGTGGCACGCCGCTCCAGTGCGCACACCGCGCCCAGGATCAGGGCCGCGAACCCCAGCATCGGGTTTCCGCTGGCAGAGGTGCATGCCACGTAGAGAAGAGTCGAGATGACGACCGGGCTCCACCGGCCCAACGCGGTGTAGAGGGCACCCCGGAAGAACAGCTCCTCGGCGACCGCGTTGACCAGCGCGATCATCAGGATCAGCAGCAGTGGCCCGGAATTTGTGAAGTCCAGGACGCGGGTGATCCGATCGGCCACCGGCGGAATCTCCCGCGCCACCAGCCCGCCGACCAGGAATACTCCGCCCAGCAGCAGCCCGATCGCGGTGCCGGTGATGACCGGTCGCTGATTGCGGCCGCGCCAGCGGATCGAACCCAGATGCAGCGGCCCGGAAAGGAAAGCGCCCAGCGCCCACACCGCGGCCAGCGACAGCGTCAGCCAGAAGAACGACGGGTCTCCCGGCGCGGTACGCAGTGAGAAGCCCAGCAGTACCGCGCCGGCCACCAGCACGACCCCCACGATCAGCCGGCGCCGGCGCACCACCGCCGGCCACTCCTGATGGGGTGTCGCCACCCTGACGGCCGCAGCCCTGATCTGGTCGAGCATCGTCATCGGGCCCGCGCCTCCCGGACACGGTCAACTGACCGGTTCTGCATGGACATCTCCCTCACCGTACGAGAATCCCGGCCCCGATCGGTGACACGAGACTGACGGCTATCACTCGACCTCGACGAGGACCGACGCCCATCCGGTCGCTCCGTCGGGCACCGGCGGGCTCGGCTCCCCGGTCTGCACCGCACCGGAGTTGTCGACGGCCCGGACCGACAGTGTGTGGTCACCCGCAGTAGCTTGCCAGTCGAAGGTCCACAGTCGCCAGGTGTCATCGGAGTAGGCGGCACCGAGCCGGGCCGGGCGCCAGGGCCCGTCATCGACCCGCACCTCCACGGCGCCGATACCGCGGTACTGCGCCCAGGCCACTCCACCGAGGGTGACCGGGCCGGCCCTGAGCCGCTGGCCGTTGCGGGGCACGTCGATGCGCGACCCGGTCTTGATCGGCGCCTGCGCGGACCACCCCAACCTGGTCCAGTACGCCTCGGCGCGGTCGAACCGGGTCAGTTCGAGATCGACCACCCATTTCGTCGCCGACACGAAGCCGTACAGCCCGGGCACCACCAGGCGGGCGGGGTATCCGTGTTCGAGGGGCAACGGCACCCCGTTCATCCCGACGGCCAGCATCGCGTCGCGTCCGTCGGTCATGGCCTCCACCGGGGTTCCCACGGTGAATCCGTCCACCGAGGTCGACAGCACCATGTCGGCCGCGGGATCGACGCCACTCTCGGCCAGCAGGTCCCGCAGCCGATAGCCGGTCCACATCGCATTGGAGATCAGGTCACCGCCGACCGGGTTGGACACGCAGGTCAGCGTGACCGCCCTCTCGATCGCCTCGAACCTGTCCAGGTCGGCGAAGGTGTACACCACCTCCCGGTCAACCATCCCGTGGATGCGCAACTGCCATTGCGCCTGCGAGAGTTGCGGAACGCTCAACGCGGTGTCGATTCGGTAGAAGTCCTCGTTGGGCGTGATGAAGCTGGGCAGCCCCTGAGCCTTCGGCTGGACCCCGGCGGGAACCGGAGCGGCGGGCTCAACGACCCTGGGCAGCGCGAAGGTCTCACGGTCACCGGCAACCGACCGTCGCTGGCGGCCCAGCACCGTCCCGCCGACCCCGGCAAGCGCCCCGAGCCCGAGAAAGCCCAGCGCCTGCAGCGAGTGGCGCCGACCCGGATCAGGTTGCGGCCCAGCAGGTTCAGATTGCACGTCCGTCGTGCCGGCCGGGCGGCGGCCGGTGAGGAAACGCAACACGGCGATACCGGCGGCCGCCCCCACCAGCGTCGGGACGACGTCAGTCGGCCCGGCGCCCGGCCGGGCCAGCACGGCGGCCGATCCCACCACCGCCGCGGCCAGGATGGCCAGTGTTCCCACCGGGACCCGCGACCGCTCCCAGACCGCGGCGACCGCGGCCAGACCGGCCACCACGGCAAGCACCGCGACGGCCAGAAAAAGCTTGTCGGCGGTCCCGAACGTCTGGATGGCCCATTCCTTGACCGGCCCTGGCGTCAGGTTGACCACCGCGGTTCCGACCGAGGTCCGCGAGTCCGCGGCCGGGGAGAAGAAGACGGCGAGCAGTTGGGTCACACCCAGCGCGACGGCGGCGGCCGCCAGTCCCGCGGCCATCCGGGCCCCGACCGGCTGCTCGGGTTGTGCGGGCATGCGGCCAACCTACCCCCGGAAGTGCGGATGAATCGCGGGACGGGCGGCGCCGCCGGTCGGCTGCCGCTAGATTCCTCCGCCATGACCGCCCAGCCCGCCGAGCAGGAGTCGCTGCGCGACCGGCGGTTCCCGCTGTGGGTCGGCCTGGCGCTGTCGGTGGCGACCGTGGGGCCGACGCTGGCGATGGCCGGCAACGGGCAGGGCCTGATCGGCACCGTGGGCAAAGCGGTGCCGCTGGTGTTCGTCATCGGGCTGTTCGGCGTGGCCCTGGTCGGGTACAGCTTCGTTCGGCTGACCCGCCACCTCAACCATGCCGGGTCGGCGTATGCACTCGTCGGAGTGACGGTGGGGCCGCGGGCGGGGTTCTTCTCGGGGTTCGCGATGCTCGGCGCCTACGTCGCGTTCTCGATTGCGACGCTCGCCCTGACCGCCGCCTTCGCCAACTCCCTGCTGGCCGAACTGCAGAAGTCGGCGCCGCATCCGTTCCAGTTGCCGTGGCTGCTTCCGGTGGTGGTCGCCGGAGCCGGTTCGATCGCGCTGACCGGGCGCGACACCCGGCTCCTGGCCAAGATCCTGCTGGGGATCGAGGGCGCGGGCATCGCGGCGATGCTGGTTCTGGCCGCGGTGATCTTCGCCCGCGGCGGTGCGCCGCCGACGGGGGTGGACTTCAGCGTCTTCTCGCCGTCCGGAATACCGGTGAGCGCGGTCCTGGCCGGGGTGGTCACGGCCTTCCTGAGCTGGGCCGGTTTCGAGGCGTGCACCTCGATGGGCGAGGAGTCCGACGACCCGCGGCGCAGTATCCCCCGCGCCCTGGCCGGAACCCTCGGCCTGACCGGGTTGCTGTTCGTGGTGGTGATGTTCGCCCAGACGATCGGCTTCGGGACCGACGCCGCCGGGCTGCGGGACTTCGAGCGGTCCTCCAATACCCTGGGCGATCTGGGTGACACTTACGTCGGCGCCTGGTTCAGCCTGTTGCTGATCCTGACCACGACGGTCGGGGCGTTCGGCTGCCACCTGGCCACCGCCGCGATCTCGGGGCGCATGCTCTTCGCGTTCGCCCGCGACGGTCTCGCCCCCGCGGGCCTGGCCCGGCTGGATCCGCAGACCGGCGGGCCGCGGCGGGCGGTCTGGCTGACGGTGGCCCTCGCGGTGGGCGTCAACGTGATCTGCGGCACCGCGGGTTGGCCTCCGGCGAACACCGGTGACCGGGCGCTGGACACCTACTTCCTGTTCGCGGTCGCCGGATCGGTCTGCCTGATGGTGTGCTACCTGCTGGTGGAGGTGGCTGCGATCTGGTTCGTCGGCGCCCCCCGCTTCGCCGTGCTGCACGGCGGGGAGCACCGCATTCCCGGCCTCGCGCTGCCGGCGGCGGGCATCGTGGTGATCCTGGTCGTGCTCTGGTTCAGCGTCAAAGACGCCGGCGGCTGGTCGGCGGCACCGCTGCTGGGCGCATATTGGTGCGCCGCGGGCCTGGTCATCGCACTGGCGGCGTCGGGGAAAGCCAGGCGTGTGGGGGCGGCGCTGGCCGCCGAGGTGGCGGCCGCGGACTGATCGGGGACTGATTCTGCGCCGCTGACGAGTTTGGGTAACGAATCGGCTCGCGTCTACGATTCCCAGGGCGTCGGGGCTCACCCCGACGACGACGATCAGGAGAAAGCCCACGTGAGCATCCGTACGAAGAGCCTCGGCGCCGCCGCGGCCGTCGCGGCGATCGCCGTGGCCATCCCCACCGCGGTCAACGCCTACGCCGAGCCGACGCCGGAGCCGGGCGAACCCGCGCCGACCACCACGGCGGTTCCGGTCCCGACCTCCACCGAGGTGCCCGACCCGCAGGGTCCGGGCTGCGACGCCTACCGCCAGGAGGTGCCCACCGGACCCGGATCCATCGACTCGATGGCCACTCAGACCGGCTCGCAGGCGATCGCCAACAACCCCGACCTGAGCACCTTCAGCGCAGCGATCTCCGGCCAGCTCAACCCGGACATCAACATCGTCAGCGTGCTCGACAACGGCCCCTACGTGGTCTTCGCGCCGACCGACGCGGCGTTCGCCAAACTCGACCCGAAAACCCTGCAAACCCTCAAGACCGACCCGGTCGTGCTGCTGCCGACGCTCTTCTACCACATGGTGCTGGGCTATCTGGGACCCAAGGACATCGCCGGGACCATGCCCACCCAGGACGGGCGCCTGGTCACCGTCACCGGTGAGGGCGGCGACATCAAGGTCAACGACAACCGCGTGGTGTGCGCCTACACCTCGCGCGGGGCCTACATCTACATGATCGACGAGGTCCTGACGCCGCCCTCGGCGGCCGGCGAGGCCGACTCCACGGCGACGACCAGCACCCCGGAGACCTCGGCCTCGAGCGCTGAGAGCACCAGCGCGACCCCGACCTCGGCGGCAGCCGAGACCGACGAGGTCGCACCCTCCGACGAGGCCGACGCGGCCGGCGAGACCGACGAGTCACCGGCCCCCGCCACTCCGGCGGCCTAGCTCCCCGGACCTAGCGCGCCTTCCAGACCGGGGCGCGTTTCTGGGCGAACGCCAACGGCCCCTCCATGGCGTCCTGGGAGGTGAAGACGACTCTCATTTCCCGGTTGGAGCGCTTCCAGTCGTCCAACTCTCCGGTGATCGCGCCGTCGTCGGCGCCGGCCGCCACCCGCTTGCTGGCCTGAACCGCCAGCGGCGCGTTGACGGTGATGCGGTCAGCCAGCGCGACGGCGGCCTCAAGCACCGACTCGCCGTCGTCGACGACCTGGTTGATCAGACCCCAGCGCAGCGCCTCCTCGGCGCTCATGGGCTCGCCGGTCAGCAGCAACTGCATGGCGATCTTGCGGGGCAGCTGGTCGACGATGCGGAACATCCCGCCGGCGGCCGCGACCAGGCCGCGCTTGACCTCCGGCAGGCCGAACGCGGCGCCGCGCTGCGCCACGACCAGATCGCTGGCCAGCGCCATCTCGCTGCCGCCACCGAGCGCGGTGCCGTTGACCGCGGCGATGACGGGTTTGTCGATGAAGTGCTGGACGTAGCCGGCGAAACCCCACTCCGGATGCTCGGGGTGGAAGATGTTCTCCCCGCGGGAGATCGCCTTGAGGTCGGCACCCGCGCAGAACGACTTGTCACCAGCCCCGGTGATCACCACCGCCCAGATGTCGGGGTCGTCCTGGGCCTGCTGCAGAGCGTCGCCGACACCGACGCTCACCGCGGCGTTGACCGCGTTGCGCGCCTCAGGGCGGTTGATGGTGACGATCAGGGTGTTGCCGCGACGCTCGGTCAGGGCGCCGGGGGCCGGTTCGTCAGCCATCACAGCAGCTCCAGGATGGTTGCGTTGGCCTGACCGCCGCCCTCGCACATGGTCTGCAGTCCGTACCGAATGCCGTTGTCGCGCATGTGATAGAGCAGCGTGGTCATGATCCGGGCGCCGGAGCCGCCGAGCGGATGCCCCAGCGCGATGGCGCCGCCGTTGGGGTTGAGTTTCTTCTCGTCGGCGCCGATCTCCTTCAGCCAGGCCATCGGGACCGGCGCGAACGCCTCGTTGACTTCGAAGACCCCGATGTCGGAGAGGCTCAGACCGGAGCGCTTGAGCGCCTTGCGGGTTGCCGGGATCGGCGCGGACAACATCATCACCGGATCGGCGCCGGCCAGTGTCGCGGTGTGCACCTTGGCGATCGGCGTCAGACCGAGTGCTTTGGCCTTCTCCGCCGACATGAACAGCAACGCCGCCGCGCCGTCGGAGATCTGCGAGGAGTTGCCGGCGTGGATCACCCCGTCCTCCTTGAAGGCCGGCTTGAGCTGCGCCATCTTCTCGATCGTGGTGCCCCGCCGGATGCCTTCGTCCTTCAGGACGGCGTTGCCGTCGGGATCCTTGATGGGGACGATCTGATCGTCGAACGCGCCCGAATCCTGGGCGGCGGCGGCCTTCTCGTGGGAGTCCAGCGAGAACTGGTCGAGGTCGGTGCGGCTCAGGTCCCACTTCTCGGCCATCATCTCCGCGCCGATGCCCTGGTTGGGCGTGCGGTCGTAGCGGGCCTTGAAGCGCGCGCTGTAGGGGTTTCCGCCGTTGGCCAGCGAGGCGCCCATCGGGGTCCGCGACATCGACTCCACACCGCCGGCGATGACCGCGTCGTAGTGCCCGGCCACCACCCCGGCCGCGGCGAAGTGCACCGACTGCTGGCTCGACCCGCACTGCCGGTCCACGGTCACGCCGGGGATGGTTTCGGGCCAGCCCGCCGTCAGCACGGCGGTGCGGGCGATGTCGAGGGCCTGCTCACCGGCCTGCATGACGCAGCCCCAGATGACGTCGTCGACGACCTCCGGGTCGATTCCGGCGCGCTGCGCCAGACCTTCCAGGACCTGGGCCGACAACTCCGCCGGGTGCACTCCGGACAGACCTCCGTTGCGCTTGCCGACCGGCGAGCGCACCGCCTCGACAATGACCGCTTCCGCCATCGAGTTCTCCTTAGCTTTGGGGGATTCCCCGTCGATTCTGACGACCAACCAACCGTTCGGTCAACGCGGGGTCGCCGGGCGGTCCACATGCACCGGGATGTCGTCGTCCCACGGCTGGCTGTCGACCATGTCGGCGACGTCGACGTGGCCGCTTTCGAACTCGCCGGTCGCGGCATCGACCAGCCGGTATCGCTGGGTCCCACGGTGGATCGGCTGGGCGTCGAGCACAACCACCCGCACCTCCCCGGGCTCGAACCGGCAGCGCCGCTGCAGGGCGGCGATCAGCTGCTCGTTGTGCAGGTGGCCGTCACCGAAGTTCCACCCCAGTGCCATGCTGCAGATCCGTTCCCCGTCGGTGACCGAGAAGTCGTCCTCGTCCCGTCCGGCCATCGCCCGATGAGCCAGCGTGAACAGCGCCCGGCCGTGGGTGTTGAAACCGCGGAAGGCGTAGCCCATGTAGATCGGGATCTGCGCGGCCTCCTTGCTGCCGTAGAACTTCTCCAGCTGAGCGGCCGGCATGTTGGCGATCGCCACGATCCCGCTCTCCAGCTTGGCTTCGGCCGCGGGGGTGACGCACCACAGGGTCGTGTCCCAGTTCCCGGCGTAGTAGCGCATCCCGGGCAGGAAGGAGATTCTGTGCGGGAACAGGTTTCCGGCGATGACGATCCCGGCCATCACGGCCAGCAGGATCACCGGCAGCGGGTTGGTCAGGTCGGCCGGGGAGACCGCCGCGTGCCCGACGAACAGGAACAGCACGCAGAAGATCATGAACACGTTCCACTCCAGCGGGACTCCCATCGGGATGGCGGAGAGGATTCCCAGGTGGAAGCAGACCATCACCGTCGCCGCGACCGCGGTCGGCCAGCCTCCGTGGGAGAAGAACAGCACCAGGGGGATGAGCATCTCGATCGCGGTGCTGACGTGCGCGACGATCCGCGACGGGCGGCCTGGGCGCAGATCGTCGGGGAACCGCTGGAAGAACCTGCGCTTGAGAGCCCGCGGACGGATGACCGGGCTGTTGGACATCATGGTCGAGATGACGAACGGGAAATGCCTGGTCAGTTTCGAGGTCGCCGCGCCCATCCAGATCACCAGGCAGACCAGCTTGGCCGCCACGATGACGTTCGCCCCGCCGAGGAGGAACGCCAGCAGAAACGGGGCGTACACCTCACCGCGAGCCGCCAGGAAGATCGTCTTGTCGCGAAGTCCGACCAGGGCCAGCAATGCCAGCACCGCCCACATCTGCCAGGCGGGGAGCAGCCCCACCTGCGTCCCCAGCCCGGGATCGGGGCCGGCGCCGTCGGAGAACAGGGCGACCAGCAGCATCGCCAGCAGCGCGCCATAGAGTGCGACATCGACCGGGTCGCGGTTGTCGCCGCGGGTGAGGGGCACCCGGTTGGGCCACGGCGGCAACCGAATCGTGTTGGGCCGCAACCAGTAGAGGATGGAACCCATCGGCGGATAGAACCTGTTGTTCAACGGTCCGAAGCCGCAGCCCAGCCCGATCACCTCGAAGAGAATGGTGTAGACGACGACCTTCTGGAAGACGATCGGCTCGGTCCACCAGGAGCCGATGTTCGACCATCCGTCGATCCCCTTGGTGGCCAGCGCGACCACGATCGCCCCCAGGATGTAGAGGGCGATCTTGACGACGTAGAACAGGTGCAGCGCCACCGGGGTGCCGAAACCCACCTCGGCCCAGTGCCGGGCCATCGGCCGGATCTTCTCCGCCCGGCTGCCCTTGCTCCACTGCTCGAAGTCGATCACCGGAACTTCCTGCTTGAGAAATCCCATGCTCCTTTCCTATCCGCGAGCAGCCGCGAAGGCGCCCTTTTCGGAAGGAAAAAGCACGGGATCTACTCCAGTGCCCGGGCCAGCCGTTGCCGGTACTCGTCGACGTCGACGTTGACCGGGTCCGCGCGGATGCTGATCGCAACGGTCCGGCCGATGCCGTGCACGCCGTGGGTGAGGCTCATCATCGGCGACAGCTGGGGGAAGCCGGCGGTGAAGGCCACCGGGGCGCCGCCGAAGGACAGATCGGCTGCGCCCCTGTTGACGCTGGAGACGACGGTGTGGCCGGCCACCGTCGGCGACCGGCGGCCCGGATCGAACCGGCGCGTGCCCCACCGCAGCAGGGCCGGTGGCATCGACTCGACCGCCGCCGCCGACGCCGCCCAGGCGGCCTCCCGGGCCGCCAGCCGGCGGTCAGCGAGCTCACGGGCGATCCGTTCGGCGCGGGCGCACCGATCCAGCTTCGGATACAGACCCACGTTGGTGGTTCGGAAGTTGTTGCGCGCCAGCGGTGTCGGACCGGAAATCTGGATCTCCGCGCCCAGTGCGCCGATCTCCTCCCCACGGGCGTCGAGGTAGCCGCCGAGCGCCTCGGAGATCGCGGCCAGCGCGCCGACCGTCACGGTGGGCCGGCGCAACCGGTCTGCCCCGACCAGCAGACTACGCAGGACCGGGGTGGCCGTGGGGGTCGCGTTGACGCTCAACACCGGCCGGGGCGGGTTGCCCGGCGGCAGGTCCCGGTGGGTCCGGGCGGCGGCGATGGCCCGGCGGGGCAGGAACCCGCGGTCGGGTGCCGGGATCGGCGGGATCGGCCCGTGGCGCCCGAAGAGCGCGGCGGCCAGCGCCGATGAGCGGGTGCCGTCACCCAGGGCGTGGGAGACCTGAACCACCACCGTGCGAGGTGGGAAGACATGGACCCGCCACGCCGCCCGGGTCGCGTCGAGCGGAGTCAGCCTGGCCGCCGCCTCCGGCCATCCCGGCCGGTGCGGATGGACGACGAACTGCTCCGGGGAGATCTGGCAAGTCTCCCACCGCGGCCAGTGCCACCGGCGGTCGTCAGCGACGCGCAGCCGCAGATCCCCGATCCGCTCGGCCGTGCGGCGCAGTCGCCCGATCCCGGCGTCCAGGTCGGGATCGCCGGCGAAGCCGTAGACCAGGAACTGGTCGTTGGGCACCGTGGCCGACAACCAGAACAGTTGCGCGTCGGCGGCGGCCATCGGGTGCACACCGCTCACGGTACGATCCGGCGGAGCCCGCAACAGCGCCACCGGCCGGCCGCTGACGGCCGTTCGTCACGCGCAGCGTTCCGGTTCTGCGCGCAGCCACCCGGGTCTGCGCTAGCCGAGGAACTCCACGATCCGGCGACCGACCTCGTCGGGCCGTTGGAGTTGCAGGAAATGCCCGGCGCCCCCGATCACCGCGACATCGCTGCCGTCGGGCAGGGCAGGCTGGACGAACCGCGCGAAATCGGCTGTCATGCAACCGTCCTCGGCACCGTGCAGGTACAGGGTGGGAAGCCGCGGCGGCTCGGTCCACCACCGGTGCAGCGCGGCGTAGCGGGCCGGCGGCCGGGAGTTGCGGATGGTGGCACGGTAGGGGCCCAGCGCGGCGCGCCAGTGCTCCGGAGCGCCGATAGCGGCCTCGACGTCGGGCAGGTCGGCCTCGGCCGGGTAGCCCGGCGACCAGCGCCGCCACAGCAGCGGGACCACCCACGAGGCCGACCTCTCCGGCAGCAGCGGCAACTGGAAATAGCTGATGTACCAGCTGCGCAGCGCCTGCGCGGGAAGCAGTCGCAACAGCCGTGCGCGGTTGGCCCGCAGGGTGGCCGCCGGCGGCACCGACATGACCACCGCCCGGCGGAACGGACTGTCCGGCATCGCGGCCAGCCCGGTCGCGGTGATCGCTCCCCAGTCGTGGCCGATGACCACGTCGGCGCCGGTGGGACCCGCGGCCGCCCGTACCCGCAGTGCGTCGTCCATCAGCGCGCCGAGGTGGTAGGCGCCGTCCGAGGCGGTCGAGGAGGGCAGGTAACCGCGCATGAACGGTGCCACCACCCGGTAGCCGGCCCCGACCAGGATCGGCGCCAGCCGGCGGAAGCCGTAGGCGGTGTCGGGAAAACCGTGCAGACACAACGCGATCGGCGCCTTCTCGGCACCCCACACCAGGGCCCGGATCCGCACCGCGGGTGCGGTGACGTCGATCCAGCGCGGCTGGTCCGCAACGTCGTTCATCAGACCTCCCCTAGATCGAGTCGTATCCGTCGATCAGCCACCGGCCGTCGACGAGCTGCATGCTCACCCGGGCGCGGGACGGGATGAGGGTGGATCCGGCGGAGTCACCGGCGCCGACGGTCAGAGTCTGGTTGACATAGGCCAGCACGACGGCACGGTCTGATTGGGCGGACACCACCGCCGCGGCCGGGACCGAGATCGACGAGGACATCCTCTTGCGGGTGGCGTCGGGGATGACGACGGTGGTGATCAGCTGGGTGTAGGCCTCCAGAAAGGGCCCGGTCAACCGGTCCCGCGCCGCCGTCAGATCCCGCTCAGCGGTGTCGGGGGTGTAGCTCAGCATCGCCACGATGGACTCCCGCGCAACCCCCAGCGCCTCTGTTCCGGCCTGTTCGGCGTGACGGCGGGAGGAGGCATCCCAGGCCAGCCACAGCCCGGCGATCACCAGTGCCAGGACCGCCAACGGAACGGCCGCGCGACGCAGCGCTTCCCTGGACGGGATCGCGGACAGGGGCTTCCGGACCCGGCCGGAGCCGGCCGGAGCCTCGTCGTCGGTGGCGCTCACGGGACGAACTCCACACTCGACACCTTGATCCCCCCGCCGTCATCGACGACGCCGACCCGCATCCGCCAGCCACGGGGGGCCTGCTCGGGAACGCCGCGGTTAGAGGTCATCACATTCAGGGCGACCAGCACCCGTCCCACGTCCCCGTCGACCGACTCCAGACCCGCCTCCACCACCGTGCCCACCGACTTGGACTGCGCCTTGCGGGCCGCCTCGATGAAAGCCTCTGAGCGCTGGGCGAAGTCGTCCCGGAACGCTCCGGTCGACGAGTCCAGGATCCGTTGCACGTCCTGTTCGGCGCGCTCGTGGTCGATCGTGGTCAGATTGACCGCGCCGCGACTGGCTGCGGCCACCATCTCCGCGCGCAGACCCTCATCGGCGCGAACCGCGGCATCCCGGTAGCCCAGCCACCCCACGATGGCGATCAGCAACGCCAGTCCGGCCGCCGTGGCCCGGCGCCTGCGGAAGATCGCCTCAGCTGCTGCCGGGTGGTCGCTCACCGCGTCGAGGCTACCGACCTGACCGCGAGGTAACGTGCAGGGCGCACCCGTCGACGAGGAGGTCCGTGAGCGCAGCCAACGGTCCGACGACCGTGCGGTTCCGTGGCGGCGGGCGGCTGACCCTGGCCGCCGATGAGTGGAACCGTGACCGTGCGGACGGGCCGACCGTGCTGATGCTGCACGGCGGAGGGCAGAACCGCTTCTCCTGGAAGAACACCGGCCAGGTGCTGGCCGACCACGGCCTGCACGTCGTGGCACTGGACGCCCGCGGCCACGGCGACAGCGACCGCGCCCCCGACGCCGACTACACCGTTGACACGCTGGCCGACGACGTGCTCTCGGTGCTGGACCAGATCGGCCGGCCGGTTGCCCTGGTCGGTGCCAGCATGGGCGGCCTCACCGGGATCGCGGCCGCCCGGCGGGCGGGACCCGGGGTCATCACCAAACTGGTGCTGGTCGACGTGGTGCCCCGCTTCGAGTCCGAGGGCAGTCACCGGATCCGTGACTTCATGACCCGCCACGTGCACGGCTTCGACACCCTCGAGGAGGCCGCCGACGCGGTCGCGGCCTACCTGCCGCACCGGCGGCGGCCGGGCAACCTGGAAGGCCTGAAGAAGAACCTGCGCCAGCACGACGGCCGCTGGCACTGGCACTGGGATCCGGCGTTCGTCACCTCGGTCGGCGAGGACCCGTTCGTCAAAGTCGAGGAGCTCGAGCGGGCGGCGGTGGAGTTGACCATCCCGATCCTGCTGATCCGGGGGAAACTGTCCGACGTGGTCAGTCCCGAAGGAGTCGAGCATTTCCTGGCCATGGTGCCCGGCGCACGGTTCGTCGAACTCTCCGACGCCGGGCACACCGCGGCCGGCGACGACAACGACGCGTTCACCGAAGCCGTCGTGGATTTCGTCGGAATCGGCCCGGGGGGCGCCGCCACGCTCGGGTGAGTCGCGGGCTCACTCCTCCAGGAGGCTGCGCAACATCCAGGCGGTCTTCTCGTGGATCTGCATGCGCTGGGTGAGCAGGTCGGCGGTCGGCTCGTCACGCGCGTCCTCCACCAGCGGGAACAGCGTCCGGGCGGTTCGCACCACCGCCTCCTGCCCGATGACCAGGTCACGGATCATCTCGGTGGCGCTGCGCACGCCGGATTCCTCCGGGATGCTGGTCAGCGCGGCGAACTCGGCGTAGCTCCCGGGCGCCTTGGCCCCCAGCGCCCTGATCCGCTCGGCGATCAGGTCCACCGCCAGGGCCAGCTCGGTGTACTGCGTCTCGAACATCAGGTGCAGGGTCTGGAACATCGGCCCGGTGACGTTCCAGTGATAGTTGTGCGTCTTGAGGTACAGCGTGTAGGTATCGGCCAGCAGACGGGACAGGCCTTCGGTGATACGGGCGCGGGTGTCGGCGTCAATGCCGTTGTCGATGGTCATACCGGAGCTCATGGGCGGTCCAACAACCCCGCGCGGCGGATCCTTCCCGCCCGGTCACTTCGACTTGGTCACGCCGCCGTGCCGGAACTCCACGACGTCGCCGTCGACCATGACGTAGTCCTTGCCCTCCATCCGCACCTTGCCCGCCGCCTTGGCGGCGGCCATCGAACCGGCGGCGACCAGATCCTCGAAGGCGACGACCTCGGCCTTGATGAACCCCTTCTCGAAGTCGGAGTGGATCACCCCGGCCGCCCGCGGTGCGGTGTCGCCCTGACGGATCACCCAGGCACGGGCCTCCTTGGGTCCGGCGGTCAGGTAGGTCTGCAGCTTCAGGGTGTGGAAACCCGCCCGGGCCAATGCATCCAGACCACGCTCCTGCTGACCGATCGAGGCGAGCAGCTCGGCGGCCGAGTCGTCGTCGAGTTCGAGCAGTTCGGCCTCGATCTTGGCGTCCAGGAAGACCGCGTCGGCCGGGGCCACCATCTGCCGCAGCTCGGCCAGCCTGGCCTGGTCACCGAGCACCGACTCGTCGCAGTTGAACACGTACAGGAATGGTTTGATGGTCAGCAGGTTCAGTTCGCGCAGCAGCGCGGTATCGACCTGGGATCCGGCGGCGAACAGCGTGGTGCCCTCGTTGAGCACCCGCGCAGCGGCCGCCGCGGCGTCCAGAACGGGCTTGCGGTCCTTGTTGTTGCGGGCTTCCTTCTCCAGCCTCGGCAACGCGCGGTCCAGGGTCTGCAGGTCGGCGAGGATCAGCTCGGTCTCGATCACCTCGATGTCCGACCGCGGGTCCACCTTGCCGTCGACGTGGACGACGTCATCATCGGAGAACACCCGGACGACCTGGCAGATGGCGTCACACTCGCGGATGTTGGCCAGGAACTTGTTGCCCAGACCCGCGCCCTCGGAGGCCCCTTTGACGATCCCGGCGATGTCGACGAAGGTCACCGGCGCGGGCAGCACCCGCTGGGAACCGAACATCTCGGCCAGCGTGGCCAGCCTCGGGTCGGGCAGCGGCACCACGCCCTCATTGGGCTCGATGGTGGCGAACGGGTAGTTGGCAGCCAGGACATTGTTGCGGGTCAACGCGTTGAAAAGGGTTGACTTACCGACGTTGGGCAGGCCGACGATTCCCAGGCTGAGGCTCACGGGTTGACAAGTCTAGAAGCACCGGTGATCACCGAAGCCACGCCAGGGCGTGCTGACGGCCAACCCGGGAGGGAAGCCGGTACGGTCTAGGAGTGCCAGCTCAGCGAACCAAGGCGGCGGTTCCGCCTCCGTCGCGATCGGCGTTTGCCCAGCTGGCCGGCGTACCGTCCTGGGGTGCGGTGCTGATCGCGGTGACCGCCACCCTGGTCGGATTCGCGTTCGAAGCCGGTTCCGGGCGTGAGGAACTGGGCGCCGCCTTCGCGGTCAGCTACACGGCCGGCTGCGTGATCGCCGCGGTCGCGGTCCGGGCCTCGGGCCTCTTCACCGCTGTGATCCAGCCGCCGCTGCTGCTGTTCGTCGCGGTCCCGCTGTCCTACTTCCTGTTGCACCGCTCGTCGTTCGCCGGCTTGAAGGACCTGCTGATCACCTGTGGCTATCCGCTGGTGGAGCGCTTCCCGCTGATGCTGTTCACCTCCGCCGCCGTGTTGCTGGTCGGGATGATCCGCTGGTACGCCGCGACGGGGGCCGAGCAGACCGGGGCCGCTGAGGAAACCGGGGCCGCCGAAGACGCCGGGGCCGATCCGGTGGCCGGCGCCCCGGGGCACGGAGTTCTCGCCGGGATGTTCGGGCGGCTGTCGGCATTCATCCGGTCCGCCCGGGGATCGCGGGCGGAATCGACCGCCCCGGGCCGGCCGCGCCATGGGATCGACCGGTCGGCCAGGGCGGCAGCGCCCGGCCGGGACGGACGCCGCCGGCGCGAGCATCCCGACCGCAACGGCGCGCCCCGCCCCAGACATGCCCGTCCGGCGCGGGCCGAGGACGGCGGCCCCTCGCCGCGCCGCCGCGGCGGCCGGCGCTCCGGCCGTGAGGCCGATTTCGCCGAGGGTCCGCCGCAGCGGTCCCGGCCACGGCACTCCCACCGACCCCGGCCGTACGAGCCCCCGCCGGAGCGCAACGGCCGCCGTGCCGAATGGCGGGACGACTACTACCCGCCGCCGCGCGAGCCCCGCTACGAGCCGCGCCGCGAACCGGGCGTCGGCCGCCGCCCGGACTACGCCCGGGAACCGCGTCCGCCCTACCCGCCACGGAACCAGCCGCCCTACCCCCCGCGGCATCGACCCCGTCCCGAACCCCCGATGGCCGCTCCGCGCGGGGACGGCAGCCACCATCCGGTTTCGCGGGTGCGCTACCGCGGTGAGCCGCCCGATCCAGCTGACCGTCCCGAGCCTCGCCGTCAGCCCGGCCGGCCTCGGCGCGACGCCGGCCGCTGAGCTCAGTTCCCGGTCGAACGGGCCGGACGGATCTCGCGCGGCAGTGCGAAAACCAATGTCTCGTTGGCCGTCGTCACCGTCTGCACCGCGGAGAAACCCAGGTCCGCCAGCCGTTCCAGGACACCGCGCACCAGGACCTCCGGAACGGAGGCCCCGGAGGTCACCCCGACCGTGCTGACGCCGTCCAGCCATCCCGGGTCGATGTCGTCGGCGTAGTCGACCAGGTGCGCCGCACCGGCGCCGGCATCCAGGGCCACCTCCACCAGCCGCACCGAGTTCGACGAGTTGCGGGAGCCGACGACGACCACCAGGTCGCACTGCGGGGCCATCGCCTTGACCGCGCCCTGCCGGTTCTGGGTGGCGTAGCAGATGTCGTCGCTGGGCGGGTCCTGCAGCGTCGGGAAGCGCTCCCGCAGCCGGGCCACGGTCTCCATGGTCTCGTCGACGCTGAGCGTGGTCTGCGACAGCCAGACCACGCGGCTCTCATCACGCACGGTCACGGTGTCCACCGCCTCGGGCCCGTCCACGAGTTGAACGTGGTCGGGCGCCTCCCCGGCGGTGCCGATCACCTCTTCATGGCCTTCATGGCCGATGAGCAGGATGTCGTAGCCCTCGCGGGCGAACCGTTTCGCCTCGTTGTGCACCTTGGTCACCAGCGGGCAGGTGGCGTCGATCACCTGCAGGCCCCGAGCCGCCGCGGTCTCATGCACGCTCGGAGCCACACCGTGCGCCGAGAAGACGACGATGGCGCCCTCGGGCACCTCGTCGGTCTCGTCGACGAACACCGCGCCGGCCCTGGCCAGCGTCTCCACCACGTGCTTGTTGTGGACGATCTCATGGCGCACGTAGACCGGTGCGCCGTGTTTCTCCAGCGCGCGCTCCACGGTCTCGACGGCGCGGTCGACCCCGGCGCAGTAGCCCCTGGGCTCAGCCAGCAGCACCCGTTTGCCCCCATCGTGCGCGGGCGGGGTGGTGGCGCCGGGTACGCCCATGTTGACAGTTGACGGCATGGTTTCCAGGGTACGTTCCCCCTTCCCGACGGCACCGCCCGTAGGCTGAAGCGCATGCCCACAGCACCGTACGGGGTCCGTCTGCTGATCGGCGTCGCCGTGACCGCCATCGAGGAAACCCGCAAGCTGCCCCAGACCATCCTGATGTATCCGATGACGGTCGCCAGCACCGTGGCGCAGATCGTGATGAAGGTGCAGCAGGACCTCGCCGATCTGGCGATCAGGGGCGACGAGACGCTGGACAGCCTGTTCCCGCCCAAGGACGAGCAACCCGAATGGGCGACCTTCGACGAGGATCTCGGCGACCCCGAGACGCCGGCCCCGCCGCAGACCCGCCGCACCGAGGGCAGGTTCGCCCTCTACTCGGTCGGCGAGGAACCCGGGGGCGGCGCGGCGCAGCCGAAAGACCCGGCGCCCAAGCCGCGCCGGACCCGCAAGCCGACCGCGAAGACCTCGGAAGCCCCAGAAGCCAGGGCCCAGCGGACCGACGCGCCCCCGATCGCCGCCGAGCTCGACTACGACTCGCTGACCCTGGCGCAGCTGAGGGCCAGGATGACGTCGCTGTCCGTCGCCGACCTTCGCGCGCTGCTGGCCTACGAGGACGCCGGCAAGGGCCGGGCCCCGTTCCAGACGCTGCTGGCCAACAGGATCACCCGCGCGACCGCGAAGTGACCGGCACGGCGGGGGACGGCCCGGACGGTTCGGCGGACAACCCCTTCCCCGTACGTGCGGTCGCCGTCCGGGTGGCTCGGTGGATCGACAGGTTGGGCACCGTCTGGGTGGAAGGGCAGCTCACCGAGATCAGGATCCGAAATTCGACGGCTTTCATGGTGCTGCGCGACCCGTCGGCGGACATGTCGGTCAGCGTCACCGCCCCCGGCGACCTGGTGCGGTCGGCGCCGGTCAAACTCACCGAGGGCACTCAGGTGGTGGTGTGCGGCCGGCCGCAGTTCAACACCCGGCGCGGCTCGTTCTCGTTGCGGCTCAGCGCTATTCGCGCCGTGGGCCTTGGCGAGCTGCTGGCTCGAATCGAAAGGCTGCGGCGGCTGCTCGAGGCCGAGGGCCTCTTCGAGGCGCAACTGAAGAGGCCACTGCCGTTCCTGCCGGGCATGGTCGGGCTGATCACCGGGCGGGCCGGGGCGGCGGAGCACGACGTGACCACCGTGGCCAGGGCGCGCTGGCCGGCGGTGCGTTTCGCGATCCGCAACACCGCCGTGCAGGGCACCGGCGCGGTGGCGCAGATCGTGGCCGCACTGGAGGACCTCGACGGTCACCCCGACGTCGACGTCATCGTGATCGCCCGCGGCGGGGGCAGCGTGGAGGACCTGCTGCCGTTCTCCGACGAGACGCTGTGCCGGGCGATCTCGGCCTGCCGGACACCGGTGGTCAGCGCGGTGGGCCACGAGCCGGACAACCCGCTGTGCGACCTGGTGGCCGACCTGCGCGCCGCGACACCCACCGACGCGGCGAAACGGATCGTTCCCGACGCCGCCGCCGAACGGGCCCGGCTGGCCGAGTTGCGGCAGCGCAGCGCCCGCGCGCTGCGCGACTGGGTGACCCGCGAACAGCGCACCCTGGCCCAGGTTCGCAGCCGGCCGGCGCTGGCCGAGCCGATGCGCATGGTCGACGACCGTGCCGCCGAGGTGCTGCGCGCCCGGACATCGGCCCGGCGCGACATCAACCGCCGGGTGGCCGCCGAGTCCGACCGGATCGGGCACCTGCGCGCCCGGCTGGCCACGCTGGGCCCGGCGGCCACACTGGCGCGTGGGTACGCGGTGGTGCAGCGCACCGATGGCGCGGTGTTACGTTCGGTCGCCGACGCGCCCGACGGCGCCCGGCTGCGGATCAGGCTTTCCGATGGCGCGATCGGTGCGGTCAGCACCGGGGGGGAGGACGGGAACCGTTGAGCGGGCAGGAGTCCACGAACGAGTCCATCCCGGTAGGAGAACTGGGCTACGAGCAGTGCCGCGACGAACTGATCGAGGTGGTCCGACTTCTGGAACAGGGCGGCCTTGACCTCGACGCGTCGCTGAGGCTCTGGGAGCGCGGGGAGGAACTGGCGAAGCGCTGCGATGAGCACCTCGCCGGCGCGCAGGCCCGCATCGAGCGGGCGCTGTCCGCCGACCAGGGCGACGACAGCTGACACCGCCGCCCGGCGGGAGCCCGGCGATTCCGTCCGCGGTCACCGCCATGAGCGGACGCGGCGCGGCCTGGGCCGCGTGGGTGGAGCGGCTGCCCTCTACCCTGACCGAACTCATCGGACGGTGGCGGCTGCAGCCCGACGGCGGCGCGGCCCACGGCCACTGCTCGCTGGCGTTGCCGGTGCGCACCGCCACCGGTGCCCCCGCACTGCTCAAGATCGGCTTCCCCGACGAGGAGTCCCTGCACGAGCACCTCGCGCTGCGGCACTGGGGCGGCAACGGCGCGGCCCGGCTGCTCTCGGCCGACCCGCACCTGCGGGCACTGCTTCTCGAACGCCTCGAGCGCACCGACCTGACGAACGTCCCCGACGTCGAGGCCTGCCGGATCGTCGCTGGTCTCTATCCCCGTCTGCACACACCCCCGGTGGCGCCGCTGCGCTCGCTGGCGGGGCTGCTGAGCCGCCGCACCGACGAACTGGCGCGGCTTGCCCGCAGCACCCCGATTCCACGCCGGCTGGTCGAGCAGGCCATCGGCCTCGGGGCCGATCTGGCCGCCGAGGGTGATGACGAGGCCCGCATGCTGCACGGGGACCTGCACTACGCCAACGTGCTGGCGTCTCGGCGGGAGCCGTGGCTGGTGATCGATCCCAAGCCGCTCAACGGCGATCCGCACTACGAGATCGCGCCGATGCTGTGGAACCGCTGGTCCGAGATCGCCGGCGACGTCCGCACCGGGGTGCACCGACGGCTGCGGGCACTGGTGGAGACCGCCGGACTGGACGAAGACCGGGCCCGGGCATGGGTTCTGGTCCGAATGGTGCACAACGCGGCGATGCTCGGCCCGGAGACCGACCGGAACTGGCTGACAACCTGCGTGGCGGTGGCCAAGGCGGTGCGCGGCTGACCGGCCCGGGTGCGGCGACGTGGACGCGGTGGCGGGCAGGCACCATGATGGGTCCGGAGGAAAGGGTGCCCGATGGCCGATGACGCCGTTCTGGTGACCGGCGCCTTCGGGCTGGTCGGTCGTTCCACCGTCGTACACCTGGCCGGGCAGGGGCGGCGGGTGATCGCCACCGATCTGGCCACTGCGCCCAACCGTCGGGCCGCGGGCGCACTGCCCGCCGGAGTGCGGGTCAGCTGGGCTGATCTCACCGACCCCGACCAGGTCACCGAACTGCTCACCGCGACCCGGCCGGCGGCGATCATCCACCTTGCCGCGGTCATCCCGCCGCTGTGCTACCGAAATCCCGCGCTGGCTCGCAGGGTCAACGTCGACGCGACCGCCCACCTGGTCGACGCCGCCGCCAGGCAGCCGTGCGCACCGCGATTCGTGCAGGCCTCCAGCATCGCCGTGTACGGCCCGCGCAACCCGCACACCACCGGCGGCCTTCTGACCGCCGACACCCCGGTCCGCCCCTACGACCTCTACGGCGGCCACAAAGCGGAGGCCGAGCGGATCGTCCGGGAGTCGGCCCTGGACTGGGTGATCCTGCGCCTGGGCGGGGTCCTGACCGTCGATCTGGGCCGAACCGCCAACAACCCGGCCGCCGGTGCCGACATGCTCTACTTCGAAAGCCTGCTGCCGGTCGACGGCCGCCTGCAGACCGTCGACGTGCGCGACGTCGCCCATGCCTGCGCCGCGGCGACCACCGCCGCCGTGACCGGCCGGACCCTCCTGGTCGGCGGCGACGACACCCACCGGTTGGTCCAGGGCGAGATCGCCGCGGCCACCGCGGCGGCCATCGGCCTGGCCGGCGCCATCCCGGCCGGCCGCACGGGCGATCCCGACGACGACGCGGCCTGGTTCGCCACCGACTGGATGGACACCGCGCCCGCCCAGGAGGCGCTCGGCCATCAGCACCACTCCTGGCCGCAGATGCTGGCCGAGACCGCGCGGCGGACCGGGTGGCGGCGCTATCCCCTGCGTGCGATGGCGCCGTTGGCGCGCCGGTTCCTTCGCGGCCGGTCGGCCTACTACCGTCAGCCCGGTCGGTATGCCGACCCCTGGGAGGCGGTGCGCCGCAAATGGGGGGCGCCCGAGGCAGACAGGAGCATGAGGTGAACACCCAGCGAATCGCGGTGGTCGTCGGCGGCGCGTCCGGCATCGGCTGGTCCACCGCGCAGGCGCTGGCCGGTGAGAGCTGCCGGGTCACCGTCGCCGACCGCAACGCCGAACTGGCCCAGCAGCGCGCCGCGGCTCTCGGCGGGGCCCACACCTGGGCCGCGGTCGAGGTCACCGACGAGGACAGTGTGGCGCGGCTGTTCGACCAGGTGGCGGCCCGGGAGGGCGGCCTGGACGTCGTGGTCAACTGCGCGGGTTTCAGCGGTTTCGGACTGATCACCGACATGGCGGCAGAGCAGTTCCGGTCGGTGGTCGACGTCTGCCTCACCGGGGGGTTCCTGGTGATCAAACATGCCGGCCGCCATCTCGGCGACGGCGGCGCGCTGGTGTCGCTGACGTCGCTGAACGCCCGCCAGCCCGCGATCGGGATGAGCGCCTACTGTGCGGCCAAGGCCGGCTTGTCGATGCTGACCCAGGTGGCCGCCCTGGAGCTGGGCCCACGCGGGATCCGGGTCAACGCGGTGGCGCCGGGATTCGTCCACACCCCGCTGACCGAGGCGGCGGCGGCGATCCCCGGTGTCGTCGACGACTACGTCGACAACACCGTGCTGGGCCGGCCCGGGACACCCGAGGACGTCGCGGCCGCGGTGGCGTTCCTGTGCTCGCCCCAGGCCTCCTGGCTGACCGGCGAGATCCTCGACCTCAACGGCGGCGCCCACCTCAAGCGCTACCCGGACATCCACGCACACTTGAGCAAAATGATGGAGCCGGAGTGATGCAGGCATGAAAACCGAGTTCACGCTCACCCAGAAGCGCGCGCTGGCGGTCATCACCATCATCGCGCTGCTGTTCGGCGCTTATTTCCTGCGCCGCTATTTCATGCTCATCGTGATCGCGGCCATCGTGGCCTACCTGTTCACTCCGCTCTACAACCGGTTGCGGGCCAGAGCCAACGCCGGTGTGGCGACCACCCTGACCGTGCTCGCCGCGCTGGGCACCGTCGTCATCCCGATCACCCTGCTCATCACCCTGGCCACCTTCCAGATCTCCCAGATGCTGACCGGGGTGACCGCGTGGGCCAGGACCGCCGACCTCAACGCTCTCGGTCAGCGCGTCGTCGCCATGATCAACGACCTGCTGGCCAAACTGCCGTTCCAGACCCCCAAGGTGTCGGCGGACTCGCTGGGCCAGCAGCTCGGCAGGGTGGCCCAGACCATCGGCGAGTGGCTGCTGCGCACCCTCAGTGACGCCGCCGGCGGCGCCGTCGGCTTCATCACCTCGGTCATCATCTTCCTCTACGTGCTCATCTCCCTGCTCAGCAACCAACAGGCGGTGCTCACCCTGATCCGCCGCCTGAATCCGCTCGGCGACGAGGTCAGCGACCTCTACTTCACCAAAATGGGGGCGATGGTCAAGGGAACGGTGAAGGGCCAGTTCATCATCGCGCTGATCCAGGGAGTGCTGGGGGCGATCTCGATCTACATCGCCGGATTCCACGAGGGCTTCTTCATCTTCGTCATCTTCCTGACCGCCCTGTCGGTGATCCCGTTGGGCAGCGGCATCGTGACCATCCCGTTCGGCATCGGGATGATGTTCTTCGGACACGTTCCCGGTGGACTGTTCATCGTGCTGTTCCACATCATCGTCATCACCAATGTCGACAACTTCCTCCGGCCGATCCTGGTGCCCAGGGAGGCCAGGCTGGATCCCGCCCTGATGCTGCTTGCGGTGTTCTCCGGCATCACCATGTTCGGGTTCTTCGGCATCATCCTGGGCCCTGTGCTGATGATCCTGATCGTCACCACCATCGCGGTGTATCTGGCCGTCTACAAAGGCGTCGAGATGGAGAGCCAGGAGGCGGCGCAACCGAAGCGTAAACTACTGCGCCGGAAGAAATCCCGCCCACCGAAGGCGGCGGCGCCGACGACGTCGACGACTGCATCGACTACTACGGAGCCGGCTTCGCAGCCGACGACAGCGCCGGCGTCAGCGCCGACGACAACCCAAACTAGGTCAAACGCTCCCTGAGGAACTCGACCACCCGCTTGCGCGCCTCATAGGCGGGCTGACCGTCGACCTCGCGCACCTCCTGGGTCAGCACCGAATGGGCCGTCCGGCCGAATCCGTCGGGATTTCCCGGGCCGGAGTCGATTTCGATGACCTCGAAAGCGTCGCCGAGCCGGTCCTTGAGAGTCCTGAACCGCTCCGCCGGGGCCAGCGGGTCGGCGCTGAAGCGCAAGCCGAGCGCGCACAGCCCCTCCTCGGCGGCGCGCCGCTCGACGACGGCCAACTCGCGCTCGGAGAGGCCGGGGTCCCGCTTGTGCCGGGGGGTCAGCGACAGCGGAACCGAAGGCTGGCTGAGCACCGGGGCCAGCACACTGTCGTCGACCGCGGCGGCCAGGGCGAACCCGCCGGAGAAGCACTGACCGATGACGCCGACACCTTTGCCGGGTGTCGAGGCGTTCAGGTCACGGGCCAGCGCACGCAGGTAGCTCGCCACCGGGCGCTCCCGGTTGGTGGCCAGCGCCGCGAACTCCTTGGCCACGCAGCCGCGCAGCAGCACCGGAACCATGCCCGGACTGATCGCGGGCGCACCCGGCGTGCCGTACAGCGAGGGAATCGCCACGGTGAAGCCGTTGTCCACCAGATGGTTTCCCAGCGCGAGGACGCCCGGATGCACGCCGGGCATCTCCGGGATCAGCACCACTCCAGGCCCGGAACCCTTCCGGTACACGTCGTGGGTGAAGCCGGCGGCGGTGAACGGTTCACAGACCCAGCCGGTCAGGTCGGCCTCGGGTGCGCTTTTGGGTGCGGTCACGTGTCCATCTAACCGCGCTCCAGCGGCGGCTGGGTTTGGGTTGCCGCCGCCAGCGTGCGGAAGTCCACGCTGCTGCCCGCTCCGGTGATGGCCAGCTGGGCCGGGCCGGCCTGGCTTTCCAGCCGGGTCGTCCACACCGGCTCGGTGTCCTCCCCGCCCTGGTAGACCACCCACTTGACACCGTCGACGTCCTCCACCCCGGTGGGATACACCGAACGGTGGATGGACTGCACCAGCGCGGTCTCGTCGGCATCGCTCTGGGTGAGGCTGACGTACATCTTCGACGGGGCGATGTAGCCCACCCGCGTGGTCACCGCCCGCGACCGCTGCCCGGTCGCCGGGTCGGTGCGGCCGGCTTCGATGCCGCCACGCGCCCCGGAGTTGGCCTGCCACCCCTCCGGCAGCCTGGGCAGACGGACCGGGAAGCTCAGCGCTGCGGCGTCGGCCTGCAACGCCGCAGCGGCGTCGTACTCGGGAACGACGTCCTCAGCGGTTCCGGCGGGCCGGAACGAGCACATCCCGACCAGTCCGGCCAGCACCAGACACGCCACCACCAGAGGGGCCAGCGACCAGAACATGTCCCGGCCGTCCTGCAGCAGCCTCGGCTTGGGCTCAGGCGCCGCGGGGCCTGGTTCCTCGGGTCCGGTGGGTGTGCTCACGGCCACCAGTATCCCAGGTCTGGCCCGGCGAGCCGGTTCTGGAACAATCACGCCATGCCCGAGAGCCGCCGCGAGGCACCCGACCGCAACCTCGCCATGGAGTTGGTGCGAGTCACCGAAGCGGGGGCGATGGCCGCCGGACGCTGGGTGGGCCGCGGAGACAAGGAGGGCGGCGACGGCGCAGCCGTGGACGCGATGCGCCAGCTGGTCAACTCGGTGTCGATGCGCGGGGTCGTGGTCATCGGCGAGGGCGAGAAGGACAACGCGCCGATGCTCTACAACGGCGAGGAGGTCGGCGACGGCGACGGCCCCGACTGCGACTTCGCGGTGGACCCGGTCGACGGGACCACGCTGATGAGCAAGGGCATGCCCAACGCGATCTCGGTGCTCGCCGTGGCCGAGCGTCATGCGATGTTCGATCCGTCGGCGGTGTTCTACATGAACAAGGTGGCCGTCGGCCCCGACGCCGTCGACGCCATCGACATCACCGCGCCGATCGGCGAGAACGTGCGGCGGGTGGCCAAGGCCAAACAGTCCTCGGTCGCCGATCTGACGGTGTGCATACTCGACCGTCCGCGGCACAGCCAGCTCATCGCCGACGTGCGCGCCGCCGGCGCCCGGATCCGGCTGATCTCCGACGGGGACGTCGCCGGTGCGATCTCGGCCTGCCGTCCGGGCTCGGGAACCGACATGCTCGCCGGGATCGGCGGGACTCCCGAGGGCATCATCGCCGCGGCCGCGATCCGCTGCATGGGCGGGGCGATCCAGGCGCAGTTGGCACCCACCGACGACGCCGAACGGCAGAAGGCCATCGACCGCGGTCACGACCTCGCCCGGGTTCTGCGCACCGAGGACCTGGTCTCCGGGGAGAACGTGTTCTTCTGCGCCACCGGGGTCACCGACGGTGACCTGCTCAAAGGTGTCCGCTTCTACGGCGGCGGGTGCACCACCCAGTCCATAGTGATGCGGTCGAAGTCCGGAACGGTGCGCATGGTGGAGGCCTACCACCGGTTGTCCAAGCTCAGCGAGTACTCGGCGGTCGACTTCACCGGGGACGCCGCCGCCGCCTATCCCCTCCCCTAAGAAAGGCACCAGATGACCACCACCGGCGACGGCGAGTACCGGATCGAGCACGACACGATGGGGGAGGTCCGGGTTCCGGCCACCGCCCTGTGGCGCGCACAGACGCAGCGCGCGGTGGAGAACTTCCCGATCTCGGGCCGCGGACTCGAACGCACCCAGATCCGGGCCCTGGGCCTGCTGAAGGCGGCTTGTGCGCAGGTCAACTCCGACCTGGGCAAGCTGCCCGCCGACAAGGCCGACGCGATCATCGCCGCGGCCGGGGAGATCGCCGACGGGCTGCATGACGACCAGTTCCCCATCGACGTGTTCCAGACCGGTTCGGGCACCAGTTCCAACATGAACGCCAACGAGGTGATCGCCTCGATCTGCGCGCACAACGGGGTGGCCGTGCATCCCAACGACGATGTCAACATGTCCCAGTCGTCGAATGACACCTTCCCGACCGCGACGCATATCGCAGCGACCGAAGCCGCTGTGCGCCAGCTGATCCCGGCCCTGGAAATCCTGCACGAGGCACTGGAGACCAAGGCCCGCCAGTGGCGGACGGTGGTCAAGTCCGGGCGCACCCACCTGATGGACGCCGTTCCGGTCACCCTGGGCCAGGAGTTCGGCGGCTACGCCCGACAGGTGGCGGCCGGCATCGAGCGGGTACGCGCCTGTCTGCCCCGCCTGGGCGAACTGGCCATCGGCGGAACCGCGGTCGGCACCGGCCTCAACGCGCCGGACGGCTTCGGCGCCAAGGTGGTCGAAGTCCTGGTCGCCCAGACCGGTTTGGCCGAATTGCGCACCGCTACCGACTCTTTCGAGGCTCAAGCCGCCCGGGACGGGCTGGTCGAGGCTTCCGGCGCGCTGAAGACCATCGCGGTCTCGCTCACCAAGATCGCCAACGACATCCGATGGATGGGTTCGGGTCCGCTGACCGGCCTGGCCGAGTTGCACCTGCCGGATCTGCAGCCCGGGTCCTCGATCATGCCGGGGAAGGTCAACCCGGTGATCCCCGAAGCCGTAACGCAGGTGGCCGCGCAGGTGATCGGCAACGACGCGGCGATCACCGTCGGCGGCCTGTCAGGCGCCTTCGAGCTCAACGTCTACATCCCGATGATGGCGCGCAACCTCCTGGAATCCTTCACCCTGCTGGCGAATGTCTCGAAGCTGTTCGCCCAGCGCTGCATCGACGGCCTCGTGGCCGACGAGGACCGGTTGCGCCGGCTGGCGGAGTCCTCGCCGTCGATCGTCACCCCGCTGAACTCCGCCATCGGTTACGAGGAAGCCGCCGCGGTGGCCAAGCAGGCGCTCAAGGAGCACAAGACGATCCGCCAGACGGTGATCGACCGGGGACTGATCGGGGACAAGCTGTCCGAGGAGGAGCTGGACCGGCGCCTGGATGTGCTGGCGATGGCGAAAGTGGACGAGGAGGGCCGCCGGTAGCGGAGCGGGGCGCGCTCAGGCGCGTCTGGTGGCGCTGGCCGCCAGCCACCCTATGCCCGGCCGCGCGGTCAGGCTGTGCAGCACCAGGCTCAACGTCACCGTCACCACCACTACGACCACGATCAGGTCGGCGTTCTGGATCTGGCCGCGGTCGATCACCAGCAGGCCCAGCACCACGGTGCCGATCCCGCGCGGACCGAACCAGCCGACGAACAGCCGCTCAGGTGTCGACAGCCCAGTGCCCGCCAACGCCAGCATGACCGCGGCAACGCGCACCACGAACAACGCCAGGACCGCGAACAACACCACCCGCCAGTCGGCGTTGCGCCATCCGTCCACCACCGCGAAAGCGCCGAACATCGCGAAGACCGCCAGTTCGAGCAACTGAGCCGCGGCGTCGGGAACCTGGGTGGGCAGTTCCTCGCCCGCGGTCCTCCGGGAAGCGAAGGAGAAGGCCAGGCCGCCGGTGAAGGCGGCCACGAAACCACTGGCGTGGGTCCACTCACCGAGTTGGAAGCAGATGAACGCCAGGGCCATCATCGCCAACTGCGCCCAGGTGTCGCTCATCCAGGAGCGTCCGCGCGACCACTTCACCAGCAGTCCGCCGATGCCGCCGACCGCCACCCCGATCAGCAGCGAGAGGACCTCGGTGCTGAGGATGAACCAGACCCAGTGGCCCGCGCTGGGATCGGTGCGCTGAGAGGCGAATGCCAGGGCGAGCAGCAGCGCCGCCAGGGCCAGGCCGTCGTAGAGGCCGGTCTCCACCGACATCGCGTGACGCAGCGACTCCGGGATCCGGCGGTCCTCCAGCAGCGCGTTGATCAGGGCCACCTCGGTGGGCGCCACGATCGCGGCCAGGCAGACCGCTTCCCACCAGGGCAGCACCGGCAGGACCACCACCGCGGTGAGCGCACCGAGCAGCAGGGTCAGCGGGAACCCGATGACCAGCAGCCGCAGGCTGACCACCCGATCCTCGCGGATCCGGTCGGGGCGGATCTTGGCGGCCTGCACGAACAGGATCATCGTCAGCGCCAGCTGCGCCAGTACGGTGTAGCCCTCGGTGCGCGGGCCGGCGTCGAGCAGGTGGAAACCGAAGGGGCCCAGCGCAATCCCCAGCGCGAGGAATACCAGGGCCGGGGCCAGGTAGTTGCGCTCGACCCGCTGGGAGATCAGCGCGTAGCCCAAGACCAGAACGGCGAGGGCCAGCGAGGTGGTGGTGTGCATCAACTGCCGTCGGGGATCGCGGCGGCGGGCATCGGCTGAGTTTAGCCTCCGACCGCCGGGGTCAGGGCAGTGCGCCCGGGCTGATCTCCTCGAGCATCTCGGTGACCAGTGCGGCGATCTGGGAGCGTTCGCTGCGCGTCAGGGTGATGTGGGCGAACAGCGGATGGCCCTTGAGTTTCTCGATGACGGCGGCGACCCCGTCGTGCCGGCCGACGCGGAGGTTGTCACGCTGGGCAACGTCGTGGGTGAGCACCACCCGCGAACCCGCGCCCAGCCGGGACAGCACGGTCAGCAGGACGTTGCGCTCCAGCGACTGCGCCTCGTCGACGATCACGAACGAGTCGTGCAGCGACCGGCCGCGGATGTGGGTCAGCGGCAGCACCTCCAGCATTCCCCGCGACAGCACCTCTTCGAGCACCGCCGGGCTGGCCAGGCCTTCCAGGGTGTCGAAGACCGCCTGCGCCCAGGGACCCATCTTGTCGCTCTCGCTGCCGGGCAGATATCCCAGTTCCTGCCCGCCGACGGCGTAGAGCGGCCGGAAGACCACCACCTTGCGCTGACTGCGACGTTCCAGAACCGCCTCCAGGCCCGCGCACAGCGCCAGCGCGGACTTGCCGGTGCCGGCCTTCCCGCCGAGAGAAACGATCCCGACCGACTCGTCGAGCAGGAGATCCAGAGCGACGCGCTGCTCAGCCGAGCGCCCGCGCAGGCCGAACACCTCCCGGTCGCCGCGCACCAGCTGGACCCGCTTGTCGTTGTTGACCCGCCCCAGAGCGTGAGAGGTGCCGCCGAGCAGCCGGATCCCGGTGTGGCAGGGCAGGTCCCGGGCCTCGGCAAGGTCGACCTCGCCCTCAGCGAAGATGGTGTCGACGTCGGCGGCGGTGACTTCCAGTTCGGTCATCCCGGTCCAGCCGGAGGTTATGACGTCCTGGGCGTGGTACTCGTCGGCGGGCAGACCCACCGCACCGGCCTTGACCCGCAGTGGAATGTCCTTGCTGACCAGCGTCACCCGCTTGCCCTCGGCGGCGAGGTTGGCCGCGCAGGTCAGGATGCGGGCGTCGTTGGTGTCGGTGCGGAAGCCGGCAGGCAGAACCGTCGGGTCGCTGTGGTTGAGTTCGACGTGCAGGGTCCCGCCCTGGGTGCCGACCGGAATGGGCTGATCGAGCCGGCCGTGCTCCAGACGCAGGTCGTCGAACAGCCGCAGCGCCTGCCGGGCGAACCACCCCAACTCGTGATGGTGGCGCTTGGCCTCCAGCTCGCTGATGACCACCAGTGGGATGACCACTTCATGCTCGGCGAACCGCGTGCACGCCCACGGGTCCGACAACAGCACCGAGGTGTCGAGCACATACGTCCGTGTGGGCGAGTGCGGATCGGTCACGGGCGCTCCCTCGTGCTCACTGGCCATCGCCCACCGACGCTACTCCCGTCGACGGTGGCTTGCCGGTGCGGCGCGCCGCCGGCAGGTTACGCGAGAACGAATTTCTTCAGGATCGGCTCCTCGGCCAGACCCCAGGCGGAGATCCGGTCGGAGACCACCCGGTCGGCGGCGGCCTGGTCGAAGATCCCGGCCTCGGCGACGGTGCGCAGCTTGGAGTCGCGGTACTCCAGGATGTCCCCACCGACCGCCTCCAGCCCCGGCGCGCGGCGCGCGATCGCGGAGAGCGTCTGATCCCGGTGATGCTCCAGACAGTGCGCCACCAGGTTGGCGAAGAACTCCTCGTGGCGTTCCTCGTCGGCGGCGATCCTTCCGACGAGGCCCTTGAGCACCGGTTCGTCGATCCTGGCCTCGAGGTTGCGCAGGTAGACCGCGTGAGCCCGCTCGTAGAGGGCCATGAAAACCAGCGTCTCGATCTGGGTGTAGCTGTCGCCGCGGTAGCCGCGCATCACGTGGGCGACCCGGACCCGCTCGTCGGCGGCCGGGTCGAAGTTCCGGGTGACGATCAGATACTCGCGCAGCGCGATGGCATGCAGATTCTCCTCGGCGGTCCACCGCCCCAGCCAGCGGCCCCACTTGTCCTCGAGGATGAAGTGCTCGACGAGCTCGCGGTGGTATCCGGCGAGGTTGTCCTTGGTGATCAGCAGCACCTCGAGGGCGTCGACGACGTCCTTGGGCAGGCTGGCCTGCGAGGGCTCCCAGTCCCGGCCACCGAGGAACGCGAAGTTCTCGCCCTGGTCGAAGGGCACGAAGTCATGGGCGTACCACTCGTCGGCGGTCTGCAGGAAGCGGGCCAGATTGTCGGCGACGACGGGTTCGAGCTCAAGGGTCAGCGCGTTCGCAGCAGGTTTCTGTGCCATGCGGTAACTGTAACCGAGGTTAACGGGTGTCCCGAAATCTCCCACGCCCGTGGGCGGGGCGGGCCTAGAGGGTCAGTCCGGGATAGAGCGGGTTGGCGTCGAGCATCTCGGCGGCGGCCGCCCGCGCCCAGTCCGCGGTGTTGTCGGCGAGCCGGTACCTGGCTTTGGAGGTGCCCTCCGGGGAGGTGTTGGACAGCACCTCGACCACGAGTTCGGCGACCCGATCGAACTCCGCGGAGCCGAACCCCCGTGTCGTCAGCGCCGGGGTCCCGAACCGGATACCGCTGGTGTACCAGGCGCCGTTGGGGTCGGCGGGGATGGAGTTGCGGTTGGTCACGATCCCGGAGTCCAGCAGCGCCGATTCGGCCTGGCGGCCGGTCAGGCCGAAGGACTGGACGTCGAGCAGGACGATGTGGTTGTCGGTGCCGCCGGTGACCAGACGGGCGCCGCGCCGCATCAGCCCCTCAGCGAAGGCCTGGGCGTTGTCGGCCACCCGCTGGGCATAGGCCCGGAACGACGGCTGGCGGGCCTCGGCGAAGGCGACCGCCTTGGCGGCCATCACATGCGCCAGTGGCCCGCCGAGCACCATCGGGCAGCCCTTGTCCACGGCGTCGGAGTACTCGGCGGTGGCCAGCACCAGCCCGCCACGGGGACCGCGCAGCGACTTGTGCGTGGTGGTGGTGACGACGTGGGCGTGCGGCACCGGATCCTCGTCGCCGGTGAGGACCTTGCCGGCGACCAGGCCGGAGAAATGGGCCATGTCGACCATGAAGGTGGCGCCGACCTCGTCGGCGATCTCGCGCATCCGGGCGAAGTTCACCCGGCGGGGATAGGCCGAGTAGCCGGCGACCAGGATCAGCGGTTTGAACTCCCGCGCGGCCGCGGCGACGGCGTCGTAGTCCAGCAGGCCGGTCTGCGGATCGGTGCCGTAGCTGCGCTGGTGGAACATCTTTCCGGAGATGTTGGGCCGGAATCCGTGGGTCAGGTGACCGCCGGCGTCCAGCGACATCCCCATCAGCCGCTGGCTGCCGAGCTTGGCGCGCAGCCGCTCCCACTCGGCCTCGGAAAGGTCGTTGACGTTGCGGACGCCGGCCTCGCCGAGGGCGGGGGCCTCGACGCGGGTGGCCAGGATCGCCCAGAACGCCACCAGGTTGGCGTCGATCCCGGAGTGCGGCTGCACGTAGGCGTACGGGGCGCCGAACAGCTCGCGGGCGTGTTCGGCCGCGATGGACTCGATGTCGTCGACGTTCTGGCAGCCGGCGTAGAAGCGGTGGCCCACGGTGCCCTCGGCGTACTTGTCCGACAGCCAGGTGCCCATCGTCAGCAGGACGGCCGGGGACGCGTAGTTCTCGCTGGCGATCAGCTTCAGCGAGGCCCGCTGGTCGGCAAGCTCCCTCGTCGTCGCCGCGGCGATCCGCGGCTCGACGGTCTCGATGACGCTCAGCGCGGCCCGGTAGGCCGCACTGGCGGTCTCCGCGTAGTCGGCGCCAGGGGCGGCGGCGGACAGGGTGGAGTCAGTGGTCATGGGGCAAAGCCTAGTCGGCGGCCTCGCCGGGCGCTCCCGGCTCCTCGGGTGTGCGCTGCTATCCGGCCGCCGCGGTGTTTCGCGGATGACACCGCACCGCCGCGGGGCTCAGCGCAGCGCGGACGGGATCAGCGGTTCGTCGAGCAGCCGGCCGAACCGCTCGGTCAGCCCCACACCGGCGGGCCGGTCGTCCAGCCAGGCCCGCAGCAGGCGGTAGCCCTCGACATAGGTGCTGGTGTAGGCCCGCCACAGCGGCGAGGACAGGAACCGCAGCATCTGCCGGGCCCTGGTGTCGTCGACCAGCAACCACTGCCGCAGATAGGCCGCCACTTCATCGGCGTCGCGGTGCTCGTCGTGCAGCATCAGCGCGGCGTCCTGGCGTACCCCGGCCAGCCCGGCGGCCGCCTCGGCCAGCGCCTCGGCGCGCTCTCCGTCGAAACGCAGGCCCAGATCGGCGTAGATCTCAGCCGCCCAGGGGCCCCAGCCCGGACCCACCGCCGCGTGCAGAGCCAGGTCGGCCAGCCCCTCGGCCATCAGGCATTGGGGGGTGTTGACCAGAAATATCGTCTGTTCGGCCTGTCCGAGTGCATCGACGAGACCGGCCTCCTTGCGGCAGTGCTCGGTGTGATGGCCGGGATAGGACTCGTGGGCGACCAGCCGCGGCAGGTTGGCCATCTGCTGGCGGAGGTCGGCGTTGACCGCCACCCGCGAGCGGCAGCCGCCTTCGTAGTAGTTGAAGCCCGACCACGGCTTGTCGGTGACCACCTCGTAGACGACGGTCTCGTCCTCCGGCAGCGGATAGGTGGCGCGCACGATGTCGCGCAGGGCGCTGGAGAACGCGTGGATGCAGTCCGCCAACCGATCCGGCGGTATCTCCTCGGCACGACGATGGGCCTCGATCCGGCGGGCCAGCGGTCCGTCCCCGCCGAGCGCCTCGTCCATGCGGGCGTGGGCCAGCCGGTATCGCTCCGGATCGCCCCGGCCGATCTCTACGTCGAAGTAGGCGGCGACCTCCTCGACGAAACCCACGTCGGCTCCGGCGAACTTGCGCGCCGCGCAGCGCAGCGCGCGCAGGTGGGCCCCGATGAACTCGGCCCGCTGAGCGGGCAGGCCGGCCGGCAGCTCACCGAGCAGCCGGTCGGCCTCGGCTGCCAGCCGGGCCGGATCGGGGGCGGGCTCGTCGGCCACCGCGCGGCGCAACGCCGGATCCCCGGTGAACGAGTCGACGTAGCCCTCCTCGATCCGGTCGAACCGGAGACCGAGCATCAGGTATTCGCGAATCAATCGGTCGGCCGTCACCCGGTCAACGCTAGCTGCAAGACTTGTGGCCATGGCGCGGCTGAACGAGACGAGCCCGTACGTGGAGTTCGACCGCGGTGGCTGGCGCGACCTGCGGATGTCGACTCCGCTGAAACTCACCGAGGAGGAACTCGTCGGCCTGCGCGGCCTGGGTGAGCAGATCGACCTGCTGGAGGTCGAGGAGGTCTACCTTCCGCTGGCGCGGTTGATCAACCTTCAGGTCGCCGCCCGCCAGGGCCTGTTCGCCGCCACCGCGGAGTTCCTCGGCGAACCGCGCCAGAACCCGGACCGACCGGTGCCGTTCATCATCGGGGTCGCCGGCAGCGTGGCGGTCGGCAAGTCGACGACCGCGCGCGTGCTGCAGGCGCTGTTGTCGCGCTGGGACGACCATCCCCGTGTCGACCTGGTGACCACCGACGGCTTTCTCTACCCGAACGCGGAGCTCGACAGGCGCGACCTGATGCACCGCAAGGGATTTCCGGAGAGCTACGACAGGCGCGCGTTGATGCGGTTCGTCACGGCGGTGAAGTCCGGATCCGATCACGTCTGCGCGCCGGTCTACTCCCACCTGATCTACGACATCATTCCCGGCGAGAAGCACGTCACCACCCACCCGGACATCCTGATCCTCGAGGGCCTCAACGTGCTGCAGACCGGGCCGCGGCTGATGGTCTCCGACCTGTTCGACTTCTCGGTCTACGTCGACGCCCGCATCGAGGACATCGAGCGGTGGTACGTCGACCGGTTCCTGGCGCTGCGCGCCGGGGCCTTCGCCGACCCGGCGTCGCACTTTCACCACTACTCCGGACTGACCGATGCCCGGGCGGAGAGGGCGGCCCGGGAGATCTGGCATTCGATCAACCTGCCCAACCTGATCGAGAACATCCTGCCCACCCGCCCCCGGGCGACGCTGGTGCTGCGCAAGGACGCCGACCACTCGATCAACCGGCTGCGGCTGCGCAAGCTGTAGCGCCCGGCGCCGGGGTCAAACGCCGTAGCGGCGATGGCGACGGGTGTAGTCGCGCAGCGCCCGCAGGAAGTCCACCCGCCGAAACGCCGGCCAGTGCGCCTCGGTGAACCACATCTCCGAGTAGGCGCTCTGCCAGAGCAGGAAACCCGACAGGCGCTGCTCCCCCGAGGTCCGGATCACCAGGTCCGGGTCAGGCTGGCCGGAGGTGTAGAGGTTCTCCGAGATGCCCTCGCTGGTGACGGCCTCGACCAACTGCTCGGCCGTGGCGCCCTCGGCCAGTTCCTTGCCCAGCAAGGTGCGCACGGCATCGACGATCTCCTGCCGGCCCCCGTAGGCGACGGCGACGTTGACGTGGAAAGCGGCCGGCGACGACGACGTCGAGTCAACGGCGTCCCGCAACCGTCGCGCGGTGTCGCCGCCGAGCAGTTCCAGGTCGCCCACGGTGCGCACGCTCCACCGGTTGACCGGTGCGCAGATCTCCTCGACGACCTCGGTGATGATGTCGATCAGGCAGCTCAACTCGCCCTGCTCCCGGCGCAGGTTCTCGGTGGACAGCAGGTAGACGGTGGCCATCTCGATACCCGCGTCGGCGCACCAGCGCAGCATCTCGGCGATCTTGTCCGCGCCGACCCGGTAGCCGTAGCTGACGTCGTCGTGGCCGGCGTCGCGGGCCCACCGCCGGTTGCCGTCGCACAGCACCGCGATGTGGCGGGGCAGCTCGGATCTGGAGTGGGCGAGTTCCTGCCGCAGCCGCATCTCATAGAGCCGGTAGGCCGGCTCTTTGAGGCGTTGCGGAATGACCTCCACGGGGAATCAGACTACTGTGGTGCCGTGTCGATCGACACCACACGACCACGCCCGCAGGGCCCGCCCGCCAGCCATGCCGAGGACTTCCCCGAGGCGGTTGTCGACGGGGTTGCGCAGTTCCTGCACAAGCCGCGGGCACGCGGCTGGATCCACGTCTACGCGGCTTTCGTCGCCACCGTCGCCGGCGCCGCACTGGTGGCGGTCTCGTGGGCGGTGGACTCCACCCGCGCCGGGATCGCCACCCTGATCTACACGCTGACGATCGTGGCGATGTTCGCCGTCAGCGGCACCTACCACAGGGTGCACTGGACCTCGCCCACCGCGCGTAAATGGATGAAGCGCCTCGACCATTCGATGATCTTCGTGTTCATCGCCGGCAGTTACACCCCGTTCGCACTGCTGGCCCTGCCCGAACGCGATGGATGGGTGCTGTTCTGGATCGTCTGGGGCGGGGCGCTGGCCGGGGTGCTGCTCAAGATGTGCTGGCCGTCGGCGCCCCGTTGGGTAGGGGTGCCGCTGTATCTGCTGCTGGGCTGGGTGGCGGCGTGGTTCGTCGGGCCGATCATGCACGGGGCGGGGATCGCGGCGCTGGTGCTGCTGATCGTCGGCGGCGTGCTCTACAGCGTGGGCGGCGTGCTCTATGCGCTCAAATGGCCAAATCCTTGGCCGGAGACCTTCGGCCACCACGAGTTCTTCCATGCCTGCACGGCAGTAGCGGCGACCTGTCACTACATCGCCATGTGGTTCGCGGTCTTCTAGCCCACGCCCGGCGGGGCCGGGTCAGGCCGGCCCGGCATCGGCGCTCGACCAGTAGGCCTTCATCGACGCGATGGTGCCGTCACCGTTGAACACCATCACGTCGATGGGCTGAATGCGCATCCGGTGCTCGCCGGACCCGACGGTGATCGCGAACATGAAGGCCGCTTCGTGTCCGGCCACCCGCAGCGCGATCAACTCCGTTGTCCGCTCGACGTTTTCGATGTTCCGGTAGAAACCGGTGATGGCCTGGCGGCCGATGTGGACCTCGCCGCCGCCCACCGGATCCTCGACGGTCGCGTCATCGGCGTAGAGGTCGGCGATCTGTTCGGCGGTCCCGGTGGCGACCAGATCGAGATAGCGCTTGACCGTGGACTCGATGTGCTCGGCGGTGGGCATGGGCGCCACGCTACCCGGGAACCCCCAGCGCCCCGGCGAGTTCGGCGGCGCCGGTCACCGGCAGGTCGCACACCCGTCCCCGGCAGATGTAGGCGGCGTCGGCCCCGCCGACCCGGTCCCGCCCGGCCAGCAGCGGCATCGAGTCCACCGGACCGCCGACGACGACGGTGCCGCCGGGAGCGATGCGCCGCGCCTCGGCCAGCAGGGCGGAGTCCGCCGGGTCGCCGGTCGCGACGGCGACCTGCAGCGGACCGCGCACCGCGGCCTCGGCGACGGCCAGCCAGTGCCCCGCCGCGCGGGCCGCCCGGGCCAGCAGAGCGGAGTGCGCCAGCAGGGTGTCCGCGGCGGCCTCCGCGTACCGGGAGGCCCGATCGTCGTCGACCAGATGGGCCGCGGTAAGCAGCGCCTCGGCCATCGAGGAGGCCCCCGACGGCGTCGCCCCGTCGGCCGGGTCGGCCGGCCGCACCAGCAGGCGCTCGGCGTCGTCGGCGGAGTCGAACCAGCGCCCCGGGCGATCGGGATCGGCGAAATGAGCGAGCGCCAGGTCGATGATCCCGGTCGCGCTGTCGAGCCGGTCGCGCCGGGCGGTCTGCTGGTAGAGAGCCAGCAGGCCGGTGGCCAGCATCGCGTGATCCTCGAGCACCGCGGCGCTGGCGCCGACCCGGCCGCCGAGGCTGGCCCGCCGCAGCCGGCCGTCGACCAGGTGCAGCGCCAGTACGGAGTCGGCGCACCGCTCCGCGGCCCGCAGCAGGGCGGGATCGTCCAGTGCCACTGCCGCCTCCGCCAGAGCGGTGACGGCAAGGCCGTTCCACGCAGTGACGATCTTGTCGTCGCGGGGTGGCTGGGGCCGGCCCCGCCGGGCCTCCAGCAGCGCTTCGCGAACCCGCTCGTACCGTCCGGCGTCCTCCGGGTCGCGCGGTAGCTGCAGGACCGACGATCCGTGCTCAAAGGTGCCCTCGTCGGTGACCGCGAACAGTTCGGCCGCCCATGCCCCATCGTCCTCGCCGAGGACGGCCCGTAGCTGCGCCGGCGTCCAGACGTATGTCGAGCCCTCGCTGCCGGCGGCGTCGGCGTCCAGCGCGGAGGTGAACATGCCGCCGTCGGTGAGGTCGTTGATCAGGAAGGCGGCGGTTTCGGCGGCCACCCTGCGGGCCAGCGGGTCGCCGGTGCGCCGGGCCCAGTGCGCATAGGCCCGCAGCAGCAGCGCGTTGTCGTAGAGCATCTTCTCGAAGTGCGGCACGACCCAATCGGCGTCCACGCTGTAGCGCGCGAAACCGCCGGCGAGCTGGTCGTAGATACCGCCCCTGGCCATCGCCGTGCAGGTGCGCCGCACGGCCGACAGCGGAACGGGCGAGGACGTCCGTTCGTGGGTCCGCAGCAATGCCTCCAACAGGGCAGACGGCGGGAACTTCGGGGCCCCGCCGAAGCCGCCCCGCACGGCGTCCTCTTCCCTGAGCACCGCGGCGACCGCGGCGTCGCACAGGCCGGGGGCGATCTCCGGCCCGCCACCGGGCAGCCCGGCGGTCATCCTCGTGAGGTCGGCCGCGATCTGGTCGGAGGCCCGTTCGACCTCAACCCGGCGTTCCCGCCACGTTTCGGCCACGGCGGCGAGGAGTTGGAGGAACTGAGCCTTGGGGTAGTAGGTGCCGCAGAAGAACGGCCGCCCGTCGGGGGTGAGGAAGCAGGTCATCGGCCAGCCGCCCTGGCCGGTCATCGCCACGGTGGCGTTCATGTAGATCGCGTCGAGGTCGGGCCGCTCCTCACGGTCGACCTTGATACAGACGAACTCGTTCATCGCCGCCGCCACCTGGTCGTCCTCGAAGGACTCGTGGGCCATGACATGGCACCAGTGGCAGGCCGCGTAACCGACCGAAAGCAGGATCGGGACGTCCCGGTCGCGTGCCTGCGCGAGCGCCTCGGCAGTCCACTGCTGCCAATGCACCGGATTGCCGGCGTGCTGTCGCAGGTAGGGGCTGGTGGCCCCGGCCAGCGTGTTACCCACTGGGGTCACGCGGTGGCCCCCCGGTGTCATCGTCGGGCGCCGCGCCGGGCGCGGTCTCCTGCTTGTCGAACGACGCCGGCACCCTCTTGAGATGCCGGTTCATCGACCGGACCAGCGCGAACAGGCCGAGCAGCAGCAGCACCACGACGAGCAGGCCGACCGGGCTCGCCTTGCCGTAGTCCGGACCCCGGTTCACCTCCTCGGCCAACAGCATCCCGGCCATCAGATATGTCATTCAGAGACCTCGATTCCGGCGAACAAGTCGTCTTCCGGCAGGGCGGCCGGCACTCGCGACCGGGCCAGTTCGAACTCCTCGGTCGGCCAGAGACGCTGCTGCCACTCTAGGGGGGTGGCGAAGAAGAAGCCGTCGGGATCAATCTGGGTGGCGTGCGCGCGCAGAGCCTCGTCGCGGAGGTGGAAGTAGTCGGCGCAGTGCACCCGGGTGGTGACCCGGTTGACGTGCGGATCGTGCCGGGGATCCCAGTTCTCCAGCCATTGGGCGAAGGGGCCTTCCTGGCCGTTGCGGGCGAACTCGTCCTGCAGCGTCTGCATCCGCTTGCGCAGGAAACCGTGGTTGTAATAGAGCTTGCTGACCGACCATGGCCGGCCGGCGCCGGAGTGCAGGCGGTGGTCGGCGGCCGCCTCGTAGGCGGCCACCGACACCTGATGGCAGCGGATGTGGTCTGGGTGCGGATACCCGCCGTTCTCGTCGTAGGTGGTCATGACGTGGGGCCGGAACTCACGGATGAGCTTCACCAGCCTGGCGACCGGTTCGCTGAGCGGGATCGCCGCGAAACAGTCCTCCGGGAGCGGCGGAAGGGGATCACCCTCGGGCAGACCGGAGTCGACGAAGCCCAGCCAGCAGTGTTCGACGCCGAGAATCTCCGCGGCCCGCGCCATCTCGTCCCGACGGACCTCGGCGATACGCCGGCGGACCTCGGGAAGGTCCATCGCCGGATTGAGGATGTCCCCGCGTTCGCCACCGGTCAGGGTCACGACCATGACCCGGTGTCCCTGGTCGACATAGCGGGCCAGGGTGGCCGCACCCTTGCTGGACTCGTCGTCGGGGTGGGCATGAACCGCCATCAAGCGCAGTTCGGTCACGTGTTCCTCGATGTGCTCATCCGGTGGGACCTATAGTTTCCAGACTTCC